>NZ_FSRC01000001.1:2145903-2861205 GCF_900129785.1 Algoriphagus halophilus | reverse complement strand
GATCACTCCGAAGGGCTTTTGTGTTTTCAGGCCCCCAAGAAAAGGAACCCGAACCACCCATTATTCAAGCCAGCTAGATAGCTGGCTTTTTTTGTGGATTACCCATCAAGCCACTATTAGAATTCGAGAATCAGATTCTACTTTATCGCTTTTTCTGATCACTTCTTATTCCTTCCAGAATTCTATTTTTTCTGCCAATTGAAATCTATTGATTATTTATAATGGCCATATTCCATTCCTATATTCAATGGCCAGTGAAATAAAATTCAAAAACTGACTTTTATCATCTTTCCAACTAGGAATGGTCATGAGGTACAAGGGCACTCTTGAATAGCTTTGAATAAAGTTATTCTATATGGAAGCCAAGCCTTCAAGCATGACGAAGTTTGATCTACCCACCCAATTGATCAACGTTTTTCACCAAGAGATATTGGATGAAATTTTCAATCCAGCTATTGAACTTAACAGCCATGTCATTGAGGATTCACAACCTACTTTGTTTTCATTAGATCTTAATAAAGTATTGGATTGGTTGCAAACCCATGAATACCCTAAATCATTGGAAAAAGAACCTTGCCAAACGCCTGTCCTACTTTATGTCCCTAAATTCTCATTGAAACATCTTTTGTTTCACTATGATGGGACTACGGATTCAGCGAGAATCATCCATAAGTTTTTGCTCCTATTTGAAGATTTAATCAAGGAAAGCAAAGCCACCATCATTTCACCCAGTTTTATTCCAAAATCCAGGTCTAAAGAGGAACAGGATATTATTCAAAAAATCTCTTCAGCAACCAAAGAAACAAGTTTTATCAAATTCAATTTTATGCGAATTGGAGACTTTTGGTCCTATGCAGTACAACATGACTGTACTTTATTAGTCACGACAAAAACCTATCAGCAAGAGCTCTCTAACGTGCTTTTTGATTTTTACAAAGGTGAATTGTGGGATGATCAATTATCATTTTACCTATCCTTATAATTAATGCCTTCAACTGACTTTAATCATGTTTTTTTATTACTTAATCAAGTAAATTTAGTAAACTAATACTCATGAAATTCACCTCAAATTCAAATTCTATTACTAAATGCTATCATTGTGGAGAGGTGTGCAATGAGTTGGACCTGGTTCTTGAAGAGAAACACTTTTGCTGTCAAGGCTGTAAACTAGTCTACGAAGTTCTTTCTGAAAATGACCTTTGTAGCTACTATGAATTGGAAGAATTCCCTGGTGAAAACCAAAAATCAAAGAGTTCCAAGGAAAATAGATTTGACTACTTAGAAGATACTGACATTCAGTCTCAATTGTTAGATTTTAAAAGTGATTCTGAAAGCCATATTACTTTTACTATTCCTCATATCCATTGTGCATCCTGTATTTGGTTGCTCGAAAACTTAGTCCAAATCCATTCTGGGATTCTATCAAGTAGGGTTGATTTCTTAAAGAAGAAAGTTCAAGTCAAATTTAATCAACATAAAATCAGTTTAAAGGAGCTGGTTTCATTGTTGGCTACCATAGGTTATGAACCGAAAATCAGTTTATCTGATCAAGGAGGGAAGCCCAAAACTACGATAGATAAAAAACTGATTTCCCAGTTAGCAGTAGCAGGGTTCTGTTTCGGAAATATGATGTTATTCAGTTTGCCGGAGTATTTTTCAGAAACCCAATTTTTAGGAGAAGGATTTAAAGGCTTATTCAATTATTTGAATGTCTTGCTTGCTTTACCGGTCGTTTTCTACTCTGCCAATAGCTATTACGTATCTGCTTGGAATTCTCTAAAACACAGGAAGATCAATATGGATGTGCCTATCGTGCTGGGAATTATTGCATTATTTCTTTATTCCCTTTGGCAGATATTTATTTTTGGGAATGCAGGTTTTATGGATAGCCTAGGGGGATTATTGTTCTTCCTTTTGTTGGGTAAATATTATCAGCAGAAAACTTTTTCGGCTTTGGAATTTGATCGGGATTATAAATCCTATTTCCCAATGGCCGTTACAAAGCTTGTACAAGACAAAGAGGAAGTGGTTCCTATTTCTAAGCTTGAAATAGGGGATGTCATCTTAATAAGAAATGAGGAATTGATTCCTGCCGATTCTATTTTACTTAGTGATCAAGCAAGTATTGACTATAGTTTTGTCACAGGCGAAGAGATTCCTGTGCCTAAGTCTAAAAAAGAAATTATTTATGCAGGTGGAAGACAAGTAGGAGATCCTATTCTCTTAACCATTCAAAAATCCCCGTCCCAAGGGTATTTGACAGATCTTTGGAACAATGAAACTTTTGAAAAGAAGCAAGAAGGACTATTAGAGCCGTTGGCCAATAAAGTAAGTAGCGTGTTTACCTGGACTGTGCTCTCTATCGCTTTCCTAGCTTTTGGATATTGGAGCTTCCAGGATTTTCCATTGGCAATCAAAGCCTTTACTTCTGTATTGATTGTAGCATGTCCATGTGCATTGGCCATGTCTACTCCATTTACCTTGGGTAATACCTTGAGAATTTTTGGGAAGGCAAAGTTTTATTTAAAAAATGCCTCTGTCATTGAAAAGATAGCTCAATTAGATACCATCGTATTTGATAAGACAGGTACGCTCACTTCCCCTGCCAATGCGCAAATAGAATTTGTAGGAGAAGAATTGACTATCCAAACCAAGAATATTTTAAAATCTATGGTTTCAAAATCCAGTCATCCATTAAGTAATCGAATCAATTATTATTTAGGGGATTGTGAACTGGAACGAATTACAGATTTTCAAGAAATCAAAGGGAAAGGAATTCAGGCGTTTTACAAAGAACAACTTTTTCAATTGGGGTCTAAAGAATTCACTGGATCAAATTTAGAACCAAGTATTGAGGAAGGTAACCTGGTGTATTTTACTGTAGCTGGCCAAGATCTTGGCTATTATTCTATTAAGTCTGGATTGAGAGAAACTGCCCCATTTGTCATCCAACAATTGGAGGATGAGTATGAATTGCACTTACTTTCTGGGGACCATAGCCATGAACAAGTTGCTTTACGGGAGAAACTGGGAACTTCCATTCAGTTTAAATTTAATCAAAGTCCTTCGGATAAGCTCCAATACCTAAAACACCTTAACCAAGAAGGGAAGCATACGCTGATGGTAGGGGACGGATTAAATGATGCTGGGGCCTTACAAGAAAGTGAAGTAGGGATTGCAGTCACAGAGCAGATCAGTCATTTCTCTCCTGCCAGTGATGCCATTATGGATGCCACCGTGATTTCTAGTATTCCTGCATTTTTAAGCTTTGCAAAGGCGAATAGATCCATTATTAAAATCAGCTTTATACTGAGTTTTATGTACAATATTATCGGGATTTCCTTGGCAGTTCAAGGTGTTCTCAGTCCCGTAATTTGCGCCATTTTAATGCCTATCAGTAGTATCACGGTGGTGGTATTTACGACAGTAGCAACCAATCTAGTGGCGATGAGAAAAGGATTATTTAAGACAAACTTCAACTAATATGGAGGTGATTTTTCTATTGATCGGTGTGAGTTTAATTCTAGCAGGGACATTCCTTTACCTGTTTTTTAAAGCAATGAAGGATGGCCAGTTTGATGATGATTATACGCCATCCATTAGAATATTATTCGACAGTAAACAGAAAAAAGAAACAAAAGATCAACCAACAAAAACAAAGTCCTATGAATGATTCTACTTTAGAAACGTTCCAATATGACAATAAAATTGTCAAGTATTTTGGAGCAGCCACCGTTATATGGGGGCTCGTCGGGATGTTGGTGGGAGTAATCGCTGCCACCCAACTTTTCTTACCAGAAGCCAATTTGGGCAATCCCTATACCACTTTTGGTAGGATTAGACCATTGCATACGAATGCAGTAATTTTTGCTTTCGTAGGAAATGCGATTTTCGCAGGTGTGTATTATTCCATGCCTAGGTTATTGAAAACTCCAATGTGGAATAAAACATTGAGCTGGTTTCATTTCTATGGATGGCAGCTAATTATTTTGGCGGCTGCAATCACCCTTCCTTTAGGTCTTACTACCTCTAAAGAATATGCAGAGTTGGAATGGCCAATTGACATAGCAATTGCTTTGGTTTGGGTGGCATTTGGTGCCAATATGATCGGAACGTTGATCACTCGGAGGGAGCGACACATGTACGTAGCCATTTGGTTTTACATGGCTTCTTTTGTGACGGTGGCCGTACTGCATATTTTCAATTCCTTGGCCTTGCCTGTTTCGTTCCTAAAAAGCTACTCTGCTTATGCTGGAGTTCAGGACGCTTTGGTACAATGGTGGTATGGTCATAATGCAGTTGCATTTTTCCTTACTACTCCATTTTTAGGACTGATGTATTATTTCTTGCCGAAGGCTGCGAATAGACCTGTTTATTCTTATAAACTTTCTATAGTTCACTTCTGGTCGTTGATCTTCATTTACATGTGGGCAGGACCTCACCATTTGTTGTACACCGCTCTTCCAGAATGGGCTCAGGTATTGGGTACTGCTTTTTCTGTCATGTTGATTGCACCTTCCTGGGGAGGGATGGTCAATGGTCTATTGACCCTTCGTGGAGCTTGGGATAAAGTCAGCAATGAACCCGTATTGAAGTTTATGGTGGTAGCTCTTACCGCATACGGTATGGCGACTTTTGAAGGCCCTATGTTATCCTTGAAAAATGTAAATGCGATTGCTCACTATACAGACTGGATCGTTGCTCACGTACATATTGGAGGTTTAGGCTGGAATGGCTTCTTGACTTTCGGTATGTTGTATTGGATGTGGCCAAGATTATTCAAAACCAAGATCTACTCCACCAAATTGGCGAATACCCATTTTTGGATGGGAACCCTAGGAATTATATTCTATGCACTTCCCATGTATGTCGCTGCCTTGACTCAGTTCTTGATGTTAAGAGAGTTTGATGAAATGGGACGATTATCCTATGGTAATTTCTTGCAAACAGTAGTAGAATTGGTACCGATGTATATGTTGAGAGCCTTTGGTGGTTTACTTTACTTGAGTGGTGCCGTGATCATGGTATACAACATGTGGAAAACTGCTCAACAGGGAGTATTCCAAGAATCTGAAGAAGATTCTGCACCGGCTTTAGCTAAGAACTACAAGCCAGCTGGAGAATTTTGGCACAGAGCCTGGGAAAGAAAGCCTGTTTTCTTCACTGTGTTGGCAACTGTTGCAATCGCCATTGGAGGTGCCATAGAGATTATTCCTACTATTTTGGTGAAATCCAATGTACCAACCATTAGTTCTGTAAAACCATATACTCCTCTTGAATTGGAGGGTAGGGATTTGTATATCTCAAATGGCTGCGTGGGTTGTCATTCACAAATGATCCGTCCTTTTAGGTTTGAAACGGAACGATATGGGGAATATTCCAAAGCGGGGGAATTTGTCTATGATCGACCTTTCTTATGGGGATCCAAACGTACTGGGCCTGATTTACACCGTGTAGGTGGCAAATATCCAGATAGCTGGCACTACTTCCACATGATGGATCCAAGATCCATGTCTCCGGGGTCCTTGATGCCACCTTATCCATGGATGGTAGAAAATGAAATGGATTATTCCGATTTACCAGCAAAAATCAGGACACTTCAAAAATTGGGAGTTCCATATCCAGAAGGATATGATGAGCGCGCGATGGCAGACTTGGAATCTCAAGCTGCTCAGATTACTGCAAACCTAAAAGATGCAGGTGTTGAGGTAATGCCAAATACAGAAATCGTGGCATTGATATCTTATTTGCAAAGACTTGGTACTGATATCAAGGCAACTTCTTCCAACGAATAAATCAAAAAGTCATGTATAAAGAAGTATTAAGATCTATCGAAAACATAGAAATCTATCCGATCATTTCGCTTTTGATTTTTGTCCTATTCTTTGTCGCCATGTTGCTATGGGTGATTAAGGTACCTAAATCTTACATAGATCATATGAGGTCACTTCCAATGGAAGATGATGATATTATAAAGAAAGAGCCATGAAAAATATACTAACCTTATTATTTGCATTTGTTGGGCTTTCTGTGACTAACGCAGTATTTGCTCAAGCAGTAGAAAGTTCGACTTACGAAAAACTGATGAATATGGATGGGAATCAATTAACCCTTCTCATCATCATGGGGGTCATTTTAGGAGTCATTGTTCTTCTTTTAATATTGATCATTTACCTCATGTCTTTTATCACTGCAGTGTTTAGAAAAGAAAACCCTGCAATGGCAGAAGAGCCAACATGGTGGGAATCCTTCAAGGAAAAGTTCATCACAGGAGATGTAGCAGAAGAAGCAGTGGAGAAAAAGGAAATGACAGATCACTCCTACGATGGGATTACTGAGCTTGATAATTTCATGCCTCCTTGGCTTCAATATACCTTCCTAATCACAGCCATCTTCGGGATAGGTTATTTTCTCAATTACTCTGTATTGGGCTACGGAAAAACAGGTGTGGAAGAATATGAAGAAGAATTGAGGATCGAAGCCATTGCCTCTGAAGAGCGTAAGGCCAATGCTGCTGCCGGAATTGATGAGACTACCGTCGTTTTTGATGAGACGGCTTCCGCTTTAGCATCAGGTAAAACCATCTTTGAAGGTAATTGTGCTGCCTGCCATGCTATTGATGGTGGTGGCGGAGTCGGCCCCAACTTAACTGACGATTATTGGATTCATGGGAATTCGATTTCAGATGTATTCACCGTGATTAAATATGGGGTAGTAAGTAAAGGGATGGTGCCATGGGAAGACCAATTAAGCCCCGAAGAAATCCAACAAGTAGCGAGCTATATTCTTACATTGAATGGTACAAGTCCAGCCAACCCGAAGGAACCTCAAGGTGAATTAGTTGGTGGAGCTCCTGCGGCAGAAACTCCTGCGGAGTCCGATAGTACCGCGGTAGAATAGAAAATAGATTGTTCCTAATAAACCGGAAGAAGAAATTCTTCCGGTGTTTCCATACTCTATTATGGCAAAAAAAAATCCACATTTAAACCCTGAGAATTTCCGTGATGCCTTGGCAACTGTCCAGGAAGATGGAAAAAGAAACTGGGTATATCCAAAGAAAGTTAAAGGTTTATTCTATCGATATAGGACATACCTCTCCTGGCTTTTATTGGCTATTTTATTTGCTGGACCCTTCATAAAAGTGGATGGAAGACCTTGGCTTTTGTTCAATATTTTTGAAAGGAAGTTTATCATATTTGGAGCTGTGTTTTGGCCTCAGGATACCTACTTGTTGATCTTCCTTTTATTGATCTTTTTCGTTTTTGTCATTCTTTTTACAGTGATTTTTGGAAGGGTATTTTGTGGTTGGGCCTGTCCTCAAACTCTTTTTATGGAGATGGTTTTCCGGAAAATCGAGTATTGGATTGAAGGAGATGCCAATCAGCAAAGAGCGTTGAATACTGCTCCTTGGGACTCCAAAAAAATTGGAAAGAAAGGGGCAAAGTACCTGATCTTTGGGTTCATTTCATTGATGATTGGTCATTTGGTGATGGCTTATTTAATAGGGGTGGATCAAGTGATAGAGGTCGTAACCCAACCACCTTCTGCTCATATGGCTGGTTTTATTGGATTGATCGCTTTTTCGGGGATATTCATGTTTGTGTTTTCCTGGTTTAGGGAGCAGGCATGTTTGGTTGTTTGTCCTTATGGAAGACTTCAAGGTGTTTTATTAGACAATAACTCCATCAACGTCATGTATGATTACGTGAGGGGTGAACCTAGAGCTCCAATACGGAAAAACAAGGCCGAACTTGAACCAAAAGGCGATTGTGTGGATTGCAGCCTTTGCGTACAGGTTTGCCCAACAGGAATAGATATTCGAAATGGAATACAAATGGAATGCGTGAACTGTACCGCTTGCATTGATGCTTGTGATGAGGTCATGGTCAAGGTGGATAGGCCAAAAGGCTTGATTCGCTATGCCTCTCAGAATAGCATTAAACAAGGCTTCCAAAAATTGATCACAGGTAGAGTCAAGGCATATGTGGTGGTTTTGTTGGTATTGGTAGCCGCTTTTGTCTCTTTAATTGCTACAAGAGAACCTATTAACGGAACGGTTACCAGATTTCCAGGCATGACTTATCAAACCAGAGAAGATGGAAGGGTATCAAACCTGTATGAAATCACTTTAATCAACAAAACATTTGAACCACAGACGGTGGAATTGATCCCCTTAGTAGAGGGCATAGATCTGGAAGTGGTGGGGGATACCCACTGGACCTTGGAGCCCCAATCAAAGTTTGAGGGAAGATTTTTCTTAGTTAGAAATCAATCAGATGTACAGGTGAGCCAGGAAAAGGTACAATTGCAATTAAATGCTGGTGGTCAAGAATTTGGCGATATTGAAACAAACTTTATGGCACCTATAAACAAATAAAACGATGAAATTAACTATGAATTGGGGAACTGGAATATTCCTTTCGTTTTTAGGTTTTATTGTGGTCATCATGACCATGGTGACTATTTCGGTTAGAATGGATGGAATTGAGTTGGTGACAGAAAGCTATTATGAAAAGGAAATAGTTTATCAGGATCAAATAGATAAAGAACAGGCAACCTTAGATCAAAACAAGGATGTAATGACTTTTGATATGAAGGGGCAAATGATATTGGTGGACCTTCCTTCAGGTGCCTCTGGGACTCTTCATCTTTTCAGACCTTCCGATGCTGCCTTAGACCAAAAAATTAAATTAGATGGTAATAGCCAAAGGTCTATTGAAGTTCCAATTAATCAATTGAAAAGTGGGTATTGGAAAGCTCAGTTAAATTGGGTGGAAAATGGAGTAGAATATTATCAAGAAAAGAAATTAAATTTTTGATGCTTTGGACTGCTGTCATATTAGGCTTTTTGGGATCATTTCATTGTGTTGGAATGTGTGGGCCTATTGCATTGGCAGTAGGTGGCTCCAATAAAAATAAATTTTTAGGAAATAAAATTATCTACCATGTAGGAAGAAGTCTTACCTACTCTCTTTTGGGGCTTCTGGTAGGCAGTCTTGGTTTTTCTCTGGCACTGGCAGGAGTTCAACAAGGCCTATCTATTGGGATGGGAGTGCTTATTTTAATCCTTGCACTATCAGTTAAAACATCAGATCAATTCTTATCCATTCCCATTTTTTCAGGCTTTGTAAAATGGATTAAAAAGACCTTAGGAACCTATCTAAAGTCTGGAAAGACATCTGCTTACTTTAGTACAGGTATGATCAATGGATTATTGCCCTGTGGCATGGTCTATATGGCCCTTATTGCTGCTTTGGCCTTGCAAAATCCATGGTTGGGAGCAGCATACATGTTTTTCTTTGGATTGGGTACTGTACCCCTCTTATTGGCATTAATGATTTCAGGAAGTCTTTTTAGCCTTTCCCTAAGACAAAAATTCCAATCAGCCATCCCATATTTGGGAGTTCTGATTGGAATTCTATTTATTTTCCGTGGACTTGGCCTAGGGCTGCACGGGTTTAGCCCTGATTTGCAAGTCTATGACTATGGGGCTAAACAAATTGAAATTACGATGTGTCGTTAAATGGCTTTGCTAAATACCTGATGATGTTTTTGGTTTTCGGCCAATCTAAGGTCTAGCTGCTTACATACATGACGAATAATGGCCACCCCTATTTCAGTGATGATTAATTGTTCGTCTTCTATTCTAACGAGATTTTCAGATTCCATATTTTTTAGTTTGAAAATCTGATCTTCATTTAACTTTTCCCAAACCTTGAAAGGGATATGCGCTTCATTTCTACAAATCAAGTCCAGAATGATCTCCCTGATCTGAATATCATCCTCTGTCAAAACGTGTCCCTTTTGAATCGCCCATTGATCCTTGTTCAAGGTTTCTTTGTAGGCTTCAATATTCTTTTCGTTTTGAGCATAGCCAAGGTGGATATCACTAATACTGCTTGCTCCCAAGCCAATCAATATCTTGGAAGGAGAGGTGGTATAGCCCATAAAATTTCTATGCAAAGTACCCTGATGCTTAGCCAAGTTCAGGGGGTCATTGGGTAGGGCGAAATGGTCCATTCCTACCTCCTCGTATCCCAGGTCAATTAGTTTTTTTCTTCCAAATTCATAAAGTTCACGCTTTTCAATATCCGCTGGCAAATAGCTTTCAAAGCTCTTTTGGGCAGGAAAAACACTTGGTAGATGCGCATAAGAATAAAAAGCAATGCGGTCTGGTTTTAAATCAGCTACCTTCTCAAAAGTATCCTCTAGAGAAGCTATAGTCTGATGTGGCAATCCATAAATCAAATCAAAGTTAATGGAGGTATACCCTGATTTCCGGGCATTTTCAGTAGCTTCAATTACCTTTTCCAAAGGTTGAAGTCTGTGAATAGCCTGCTGTACATTCGAGTCAAAATCTTGAATTCCATAACTCACTCGATCAAATCCAAGACTATTTAAGGTTTGTAAATGGGCCAACGTAGTGTTGTTGGGATGCCCTTCAAAACTGAATTCAGCCGATTCCAAGACTTCAGCGTTTTGAATAATTTCGCTCAGAAAATATTCTAAGGACTCAGGTTGGAAAAAGGTAGGTGTTCCACCGCCTAGATGAATTCCAGCTAGTTTGGGTTTGCTATTAAAAAGCTTCAGGTATTTTTTCCATTCTGCTAGCACAGCATCCAAATAAGGGATTTCTACCGAATGGTTTTTTGTAATTCGCTTATTACAGCCACAATAGGAGCAAAGGCTTTCACAAAAGGGAAGGTGGATGTACAAAGTAATTCCTTCTTGCGCTCCAAACTGTTCAAAAGCAGTTTGAACAAGCGCTTCCCAAGTTGCTGAAAGAAGATTATTTTCCCAAAGTGGTACCGTTGGATAAGAAGTATAACGAGGGGCAGGTTTATTATACTTTTCTATAAGTTCTGGTGATAAAGTCATTCTTTTTTCTTTGTACAAAACTGTACTTAAATGACTTTTTTTTGACTGACTAGAATAAGAACAAAACCTGATATTTATCAGGTTTTAGTTGCTTAATGGAGTCATTAATCAAGTAAGAAATTATTGAGAAAGCTACTTTTCAGAAGTAACCAGATAAAGAATAATAGCATGCCCCAGAATAAATAAACTCGATAATAATCTGAAGTCTCCTTATACCTATTTTCTATCACTTCAGCTTTTTCCAGGGTATCAATTCTTTCAAAGATATTATTTAGTGTACCGCCATCGGAAGCCCTGAAAAACTCCCCATTCCCAATTTTAGCAATTTCTCTCAGGGTAGTTTCGTCCAAGTAACTTTCGACCATTTGAGGTCTTCCAAAAAAATCAGTCCCGTATGGAACCATTCCATCTTTTCCTACAGCGATGGTATATATTTTAATGTCCAATGCAGAGGCAAGCTCCGCCGCAAACAGTGGATCTACATTCCCGGCATTGCTTTCACCATCACTCAACAAAATCAACACTTTGGAAGCAGACTCAGATTCTTTCATTCGATTGGTTGCTGAAGCTATTGCCGATCCGATAGCTGTACCTTTTGCTTCCATCATATTAAATGAAATATCCTCTATCAAATCTGTCAATAGCTGATAATCATTCGTCAATGGTGCAAGTGAATACGCTTCTCCCGCAAACACCACCATCCCAATTCTATCTCCAAAACGTCCATTGATAAAGTCAACGGCAGTGGATTTAGCGGCTTCCAAACGATTCGGAGTAAAATCCTGAAGATCCATGGACTCCGAAATATCCATCACTAAAACAATGTCTATTCCTTCCGTAAATTGCTCTACCCGTTCGTTACTTCGCTGAGGTCTTCCTAAGGCGATCACGATCATGACCAAGGCCAAGAAGAAGAATCCTGTAGGAATAAGTCTAAGGTACGTCCATGGATTGTTTTTTGCGGCTCTTTTAGGAAGTGAAAGCTCTAAAACAGGATTTTTCAAAAACTTCACGAAAATTCTCAAAAGCATAAGCGCAGGAATGATCCAGAGCAAATGCAGAATCCAAAGATTTTCCCATTCGTATGATTTGAAGGTCTCAGGCAAAAACCAAGACCAGCTAAAAAACTCAGCTAGTTGCTCTTGCATGCTTCATCTCGTTTAGTTTTTCTAAATGCTTTTCTTTTGCTACCTGAAGTAGATAATCAGTAGCTTCTTCACTTTTTTCTGAAACCCCTGCATAAATGATCAAGTCAATTGCTCTCAATGCTTTAAAAACTTCAGGGTCATCCAGTTTTTCTCCGATTTCACTGGAGGTCCATTCCTGGAAAGGCAGATGAGTGAGTTTCTCCATAAAAGATTTCCAGAGTCCCTGAACTTCATCAGCTAGATCTAAGCTAGGATTTTGGGTAAGAAGAGTCGTTTGTTTGATCCATTCTTTTTCAAATTGCCTCCATCTTCTTTTTTGACTTCTATCCTTCAATAGGCGTTTTATACGTTCCGCGAATAGGAGATAGAATACCAATATTACTAAAACAATTCCACCCAGTAAGACACCTATAACAATCCAATTAAATTCTTTTTCAAGGGGTTGATATACATTGTTTTCCTGAAAAACAGGTTGCTCCGGAATGCTGTCTAAGGTGAGTTTTAATTTTAATTCTGCCTCTAATGGAAAATGAGTGATGCTATCGTATCTAGCCACCTCATATACTGGGAGTGTCATAAATACACTAGGCTCCAGGGAAAAGTTGGATACATAATAGATAGTGCTATCACTGGTTACTCCTTCTGTAGTACTTGAAATAAATGTCTTTTTTTCAAGTAATACCAGTGGAGAATAATCATACAATGAATCAGGAAAGATGAGTTGTTTCTGTTCAGGGTAGGTAGCTTTTAAAACATAGCCTACACGTTCTCCAAGTTTTGCAGAATCCTGGAGAAAATATCCATCTATCTTGACTTCTTGAGCCCAGCTTAGAATCGGGAGGAAAAATAAAAGAATGATCTTACTTAGTTTACCCACGTTTCATTCTTTTGTTTCTGTACTTAAATAATTCAATCAATGGGGCTACAATATCTTGACTCGTATCAATACTTAGGTAATTGATCTGATTCTTTTTGCATATTTCTTGAAGGTTCACTCGTTCCGAAGAAAAGGTTTCAGCTATTTTTTTTGAAAAGCTTCCGAAAGCTGTATTTACCCAAGTGGTTTTTCCTCTCTCTTTATCATAGATAGGAATAATTCCCAGTGAAGGTAGGGCGGATTCCCTTGGATCAGTCAACTGGATTGCAACCAAGTCATGTCTTTCTGCAAGGGCTCTGAAAGGTCTTTCGTATCCTTCATCAATAAAGTCAGAAATCACAATGATGACACTTCTTTTCTTGATAAGGTTTAAGGCGAAGGTAAACATGGCATTCAAATCAGTTTTCAAAGATTTGTTTTCATGTTCAAAGATTCCTCTAACCATCTTTACACCTTGTTTTGGCCCTTTACCAGGAAGAATCAGGTTCTCTTTTTGATCAGAAAAGCTAATAAGTCCAACCTGACTTCCATCAAAAACAGCAGCCAGATTAAGAACACCGGCAATGGTTTTACCCTGATCTATTTTCTTGTTTCCTACTTGACCAATATCTTGGCTTCCGCTGATGTCCAACAAGAAATAAACACATTGATCTTTGTCTTCCCGAAAGGTCTTTACAAATGTGCCATGACCTTTTGCAGACACTTTCCATTCGATCGTTCTTACATCATCTCCGTATTGATAGGGGCGTAAGTCGTCAAATTCCAAGCCAGAGCCTTTGAAAAGAGATTGGTATTCTCCTTGCAAGTGGTTGTTTGCCACTTTTCGGATCATTATCTCGTATTTTCTAAGCTTACTGAATAGTTGATTCATTCCTGGTGATTTGAACTGGCTAATTTATAGGAACAGGTTGAATTATAAAATTTGTCTTATATGAAGGGTGAAGGAAATTTCAGTTAAAAAACCATAATTTTACATCGTGAAACGATTACTACTAATTTGTTTAAGTCTACTTTTTGTAGCCTCTTGCTCCGAAGATGAGAAACCAGAAGGTTTGTTGAGTCAGGATAAAATGATTAATGTCCTGATTGATATACAGATAACGGAGGGGATTGCCAGTGCAATACCAGTAGCCTATGATTCTTCTGAGGTTTTATACAAGCTAATGGAAAAAGAAGTCTTCAAAAAACATCAAGTGGAAGATTCAGTTTTTACTCAAAGCCTCCGATACTACCTGCAATACCCAGGAATCATGGATAATATGTATGCACAAATTTTAGATTCGTTGGCGGCAAGAGAAACAATTGGAATTAAAAAAGACGAAGGAGAGATTTTCTAATGATATACCCCTCTAATTTAGAGCAAAAAATAAATTTCGGAAAGGTCAAGGAATTGCTGAAGGAGGAATGTACTTCTCCTTTGGGAATGAGTTATGTAGATAAAGTTTCCTTTTCCTCTGATCACAAATTGGTCGAAAAACTCCTAGACCAAACTCATGAATTTTTTCAGATCCTGGTTTCAGGGGAAGTTTTTCCTTCCTCCAATTTCACGAATCTTTATCCTTTTTTAGAAAAAGCCAAATTAGAAGGCGCATTTCTAGATCAGGAGGACTTTCATGAAGTGAAGTTGGCCCTATATACCTTGAGAGGATGTATTACATTTTTTAAAAAATTCGTGGATGAATACCCAGCCCTAAGTCAACTCTTAGGCTTATTGGTTGATCTGGATTTAAGCTTGCTGAAATCGATAGAACAAGTAATCGACGAAAAAGGGAAAATCAGGAGTAATGCGAGTAGAGACCTTCAATTGATAAGGAACCAGATCATTTTTGAAGAGGGAAGGTTAAGAAAGGTAATGGAAAGAATCTTTAAAGAGGCAAGGGCCAAAGGGCTAACTCCTGAAGATTCGGCGATGACCATCCGTGGAGGCCGAATGGTGATTCCAGTGGCAGCGGAAAATAAGAGGAAGCTACGAGGCTTTATCCATGATGAATCTGCAACGGGACAAACGGTCTTTATGGAGCCAGAAGAGGCCTTGGATATCAATAATGAAATCAGGGATTTGGAATACATGGAGCGCCGTGAGATCATCAAAATACTCACGACTCTAACTGATAAACTGAGACCTGCAATCCCAGCATTAAGGAAAGCAACAAATTACCTGGGCTTGATGGATTTTGTCAGGGCAAAAGCAAAATTTGCTCAGAAAACAGAGAGTGTAAAACCTGAGATTACCAAAGAAAGACAACTGACTTGGACCAAAGCAAGGCACCCCCTGTTAGAAATGGCTTTGAAAAGCCAAGGAAAGAAGATCATTCCTTTGGATGTGAAATTAGGAGGGCATGAGCGTCTGTTAGTGATTTCAGGACCCAACGCAGGAGGTAAGTCTGTTACCCTCAAAACGGTCGCTTTGCTTCAATATATGTTGCAATGTGGTTTGTTAATACCTGTCCAGCCTGATTCAAAAAGCTCACTTTTTGATAATTTCTTCATTGATATTGGAGATGAGCAGAATCTTGAAAATGACTTGAGTACATATAGCTCACACTTAATGAGTATGAAGCATTTTACTCAATTTTCAAACAGGAAAACCATCCTCTTTATTGATGAATTTGGAACAGGGACGGAACCACAGTTTGGAGGGGCGATTGCTGAATCAATTTTGCTGGCTTTGAATAAATTAGGAGCCTTTGGTATTGTGACTACCCATTATGGAAACCTGAAACAGGTAGCCAATAAAAACCAAGGGCTGGTAAATGGAGCCATGCGCTATGATGTGGATAAATTGGAGCCAATGTATCAATTGGAAATTGGTAAACCCGGGTCTTCTTTTGCTTTGGAAATTGCCTCCAAAATCGGGATATCCAAAGATATTCTTCAATATGCAAAGGATCACATCGGAGAAGAACGGGTTCGCTACGATAGATTGTTGACCCAGCTTGAAAATGAGAAGAATCAATACACCAGCCTATTGGCAGATGCCAAAGCAAAAGAAAGGTTACTCAAGACCAGGCTCAGAGAATACAATGAACTGAAAGAAACCTTAGAGCTTACAAAAAAACGATACATTCAAGAGGCCAAACAAGAAGCCAAAGCATTATTGGATCAGACCAATAAAAAAATCGAATCTACTATCCGTCAGATAAAGGAAGACAAAGCAGATAAGGAGGCCACAAAAAAAATCCGACAGGAACTCGAAACATTTAAAGAGGAGGTAAAACCTGAAAAAATGGCCATTAAAGATCCGGAGATCGTGGTGATAGGTGGCAAAATCTCCAATGGAGATTGGGTCAGATTAAAAGATAATGGAGCGATTGCTCAAGTGCTTCAGGTGAAAAATAAGGAAGTGGAACTTTCAATTGGAGAGTTGAAATCCAATGTTAAGCTTTCTAGATTGGAGAAAATCTCCCAAACCCAGGTGAAAAAGGAATTGAAGTCATCTTCCAAAAGAAGTGGGTATAACACCAACGAGAAACTCATGGATTTTTCTCCAAACTTGGATTTGAGAGGAAAAAGGGGGGAAGAAGTGCTGTCGATCATCCAGACATTTATTGATGAAGGATTTATGTTTGGAGTCAAAGACCTAAGGATCGTTCATGGAAAAGGTGATGGAATCCTAAGAGATATTACCAGGAATTTATTGAGAACTATGCCTCAAGTAGCAAGGTTGGAGGACGAGCATCCTGATCGTGGTGGAGCTGGGGTAACCTTGGTAACCTTAAAATAGCAAAGGAGCAATTTTTAGCTCCTTTTTTTAATCCTTCAAAAGATCAAATTCGTAGGTTCCTGCAATAGCTTGGACTCCATTGATTCTAGCTCCTGGTAAAGGGATAGTAAAGATTAAAACCAGGCGATCACCATTTCGGGTAAAAGAGATCTCTCTACCAGAAACTGGTTGAGATCCGGTCAAAATTATTTTGTCAAAATTACTGCCAGCAAAAGACCAAGTTCCTGCATTGTCAAAAATGTCATTATTGTTTTTACTGGTATATGTTTTAGCGGCAGTGTTGGCACTCAAATTCAATTCAAAGTTTTGATACAGGTCGGTAACCAAGTTGCCATCCCTCTTCACTGTTCCTCCACCGGCTATCACCCAATTTATTCTACCAGTTTCTGTTAATGCTTCAATTGCTAATTCCTCCGCTGTTTTTTGAGGAGGGGTTGGTTCGTCATTCCAACAAGCTTGAGCGAAAACCGCAATAATTAGAAAGGATAAGAATCTAAAATAGTTGAGTTTCATGAATTGAATTGTTCCTTCTTAAAAATTAAATATACACAAGTATCCCTAAAACTAATCTTATTTGTAGTCCTCTAGTTTTATTTTTTGTGTACAAAACTCATATTCTCTAGGTTCATTGGAACAAACGAAAATAGTTCGATCCGATTTATAGGTATCGATCAAATTTTGGTACCATTGAATTCCTTTTTTATCGAGATTGGATGTAGGTTCGTCCAAAAATATCAGCGGCACTTCCGAAAATAATGCGATCCCGAGTTTCACTCTTTGTTTCATTCCCGAAGAAAACTGAGCGATTGGTTTCTCAGCATGTTGTTCCAAATACAGGGTGGAAATGATCTTTTCTACCGTGAAATTGGAAATCATGTTTTTGAACTTGAAATGAAATTTCAACAACTCTTCCAGAGTGAATTCCTCTGGCAGCTCCATGTATGGCGCTGCAATACTTAAATAAGAAAACCAATCAGATTCTGAAATCGATTGGTTTTCATAGATGTAATTGACTTTTCCTGAGGTGAGGGGAATGGCACCACTGATGCATTTGAGCAAGGTAGATTTACCAGAACCATTGCTTCCAGTGACAGCCAAAGATTCACCTGATTCTAATGTTAAATCCAGGTTTTTAAAAATCCATTCATATTGAAATCGCTTTGTAGCCTTTTCAAGTTGGATTTTAAACATGATTAATTGATATAACCTTTCATGACCCCGCGCTCGGATGAACGGATGAAGTTCAGGATTTCATCCCGCTCCTTGGTAGCAGGTAAATTGATTTCAATTTCTTCTAAAGCTCTGCTATTGTTCATGCTATTCAGGAATAAATACCTGTATACTTCCTGAATATGACCTATAGACTCACTGGAAAAACCTCTTCTTCTTAATCCAAGTGAATTGACACCTGCATAGGAAAGCGGTTCTCTCGCAGCTTTTGTAAATGGAGGTACGTCTTTTCTTACCAAAGATCCGCCAGAAACCATAGAGTGCATTCCGATTTTCACAAATTGATGAATGGCACTGGAACCTCCAATAATTGCCCAGTCATCTATAGAAACATGACCAGCGATTTGAACGGAGTTTGCGATGATTACATGGCTGCCCAGAACACAATCATGAGCCACGTGTACATAAGCCATTAATAAGCAGTCACTTCCAATGACAGTAGTTTGCTTGTCCACTGTTCCTCGGCTGATCGTAACACATTCTCTGATGGTTGTATTATCTCCAATTATTACCGTTGATTCTTCCCCCTGAAATTTTAAATCCTGAGGAATTCCTGCCACTACTGAACCAGGGAAAATCTTACAGTTTTTACCAATTCTAGCACCAGGGAAAATGGTTACGTTCGGGCCGATCCATGAATTATCACCAATGATCACATTCTCATGGATCATGGTGAACGGATCCACCGTTACATTCTTTCCCAAATTTGCTTTTGGGTCTACGTGGGCCATTGGGCTTATCATGATTCTTTACGGGTTATGCTGGCTGTCATAACTGCTTCACAGACTAATGTGTTTCCAACATAAGCCTCTCCTCGCATCTTTGCAATGCCTCTTCTAATAGGAGCCAAAAGTTCGCATTTAAAAATAAGGGTGTCTCCCGGTAGCACCATTTTTCTAAACTTACAGTTTTCAATACCAAGAAAATAAGTCCAATAGTTTTCTGGATCTTCTACTGTACTTAATACTAAAATTCCACCTGTTTGAGCCATGGCTTCTACTTGCATGACTCCTGGCATCACTGGGTTGCCTGGGAAGTGTCCCATGAAAAAAGGCTCGTTGATCGTTACATTTTTTACCCCGGCGACTACCGTTTCATCCAAGTAGATGATTTTATCCAATAATTGGAAAGGGTATCTATGAGGCAAAATATTGCTGATCTGATTGATGTCCATTACTGGAGGCAGCTTTGGATCATAATGTGGTATATGGGAGGAGCCGGATTTTTCCATAGCTCTTTTCAATTTCTTCGCAAAAGCAACGTTTGCAGCATGACCTGGTCTAGCAGCTAAAATCTGGGCTTTCAAAGGTCTACCCACTAATGCCAAGTCACCAACTACATCGAGTAGCTTGTGTCTAGCAGGTTCATTTCGGTAGCGAAGATCCACATTGTTCAAAATGCCTTCTTTTTTCACTTCTACCTTCTGCTTATTAAACATCTTGGCTAGATGTACTAATTCTTTTTCTTCTACCACGCGGTCCACCACCACAATGGCATTATTTAAATCTCCTCCTTTGATTAAGTTGGAGTTATAGAGCATTTCTAATTCATGTAGAAAACAGAATGTTCTACAGGAAGCTATTTCAGGGATGAATTGACTGATATCAGTGATAGATGCATGCTGACTTCCCAACACTGGAGAGTTGTAATCCACCATCACTGTGACCCGGTAATTATCAGTGGGCAATGCCACCATTTCCACCTCTCTTGAAGGGTCTTTGTATTGAATGCTTTCTTCTACCTCAAAGAATCTTCTCAAAGCATTCTGCTCTTCTAATCCAGCATCTTGTAGGACGTCGATGAATTGGATAGAAGATCCATCCATAATCGGAGGTTCTGGACCATCTAGCTGAATCAGCACGTTGTCTATTTCCATGCCGACCAATGCTGCCAGTACGTGTTCAACAGTATATACTCGAGCACCATTTTGCTCCAAAGTAGTACCTCTAGAAACGTCTACTACTAAGTCGCAGTCAGCGTCCACAGTAGGTCGACCTTCTAGATCAACTCGTTGGAACTTAATTCCATGATTTGGTGGGGCTGGCAGGAAAGTCATATTGGAAATTACTCCAGTATGAAGTCCTACTCCGGATAGTTCCACCTGCTTTTTGATGGTATGTTGTTTTACCTTCATCTGATATTTTAGACTTTCAGGATGATTAAGGGTGCAAATTTACGGCTTTTTTTCCAGTTCTCTTAAACGGTTTTCAAGGACATCCAGATTTTTGAAGATTGAATAAGATTTTAGGAAGTTTTTCACTTCCATTCCTATGTAACCAAAAATCGTTTCTCCCTCTTTCTTGATCGTTTTAGAAATCCCCGTTTTCGCACCTATGGTCGTTTTATTCGCTATTTTAATATGGCCACTAATTCCAACCTGACCTGCAATTATACAATTTTTACCTATTTCGGTAGAACCGGAAATTCCAGTTTGAGAAGCGATAACAGTATCTTCACCAATGACTACATTGTGTGCAATCTGCACCAAATTGTCGATTTTAACTCCTCTTTTTATAATGGTTGATCCCATAGTGGCGCAATCGATGGTAGTGTTTGCTCCAATACTCACATGATCCTCAATAATCACATTTCCGATTTGTGGAATGGGCTTGTACGTTCCATCAGGTTGAGGAGCAAATCCAAAACCATCAGAACCGATCACTACACCTGGATGAATTTCACAATTAGTGCCGATTACAGTTCCAGAGCAGATTTTTGCTCCAGGATGAATAATGGTATTGTCTCCGATTACCACATTGTCACCAATAAAAACTTGAGAATGAATCTTGACCTCAGTTCCTATTTTGCAATGTTTACCTATATGTGAAAATGCACCCCTGAATCCATTCTCACCCATTTCAGAGCTTGATTCCATGTAGGAAGGTTCTTGAACTCCTACAAGACTCATTTTGGAAAATTGACTATAGGCTTCGAGTAAAGTGGTAAAACCTGTATAGGCATCTTTTACCCTGATCAAATTAGTCTTGATCTCCTTGGTAGGAGTGAAGTTTTCTGAGACGATTACAGCAGTTGCCTCTGTTTCATAGATATAGGACTGATATTTTTCATTGGAAAGGAAGCTGATTCCACCTTCTTTTCCTTCTTGGATTTTATCTAGTCTATATACTTTTTGGGTTTCATCCCCTTCTACTTTTCCCTGAAGGATGGCGGCCACTTGACCTATAGTGAATTCCATATGCAGGTTGGACAATTTAGAATTTTAAATTTAAGCTTTTGGCTTTACATACATAGTGTTTCTCGACGATTTTGCTCATTACCTTAATATTGGGTAAATCAGCAGCTTGAGCCACGTCAATGACCTTGCCTTTTTTGGTCAATATGTTAATCCGATCTTTTGCGAGATATCCATAATTACTGACAGCACCATGTGAGAAGAAATATTGGATGTCTTCCTCGGGTATGCCTAGTTTATGAATGGTCTTTAGTTTCATTTCTTCAATTTCTTCAGCTCCAAACTGCTCATTTGTTAAAGAGATCTTAAATAAGTCCCTTGTCAAGAACATATTGGAAATATTTCGAAGAACATAATCAGGATGCCTCTTCCAAAGCTTTACTGCTCCCCAGATATCCAAGTCATCCATTTCCAGAAACTTCTTCAAGGTATCAGGATTCTTTCGGAAATCTTCCACTGAGTTTTCGTGCTGCAAGAAAAAATCAAACTCCTCAGTAATGGTAAAATTCATGCCTGATTTTCGAAGCATTTTTGCCCGTTCGATCAATTTGATCAACATCTTTTCAGCACTGACCGTGGTTTTATGAAGATAGACTTGCCAATACATCAGCCTTCTTGCACTTAAGAAGTTTTCTATGGAATAAATTCCTTTTTCCTCAATGACCACCTGGTCATTTTTGACATCCATCATCTTGATGATACGATCTGCACCAATCGTGCCTTCTGATACACCGGTAAAGAAACAGTCCCGTTGTAAGTAGTCCAATCGATCAATGTCCAATTGGCTAGAAACTAGCTGATGAAAGAACTTTCTTTCATAAGTATTCTTAAATATTCTTAAAACTAAATCTAGCTTCCCCTCCAATTCTTTGTTCAATAGTTCAATGATGAGCAAGGATAATTGTTCATGTGGCACCCTTTTAAGGAGACTATACTCCAAGGCATGGGAAAATGGGCCATGGCCAATATCATGTAATAGAATAGCAATTAAGGCAGCTTCATACTCTTTATTCGAAATTTCTGTTCCTTTTATGCGTAAATTATCCAGCGTAATGCTCATCAGATGCATGGCGCCGATGGCATGATGGAAACGAGTATGAAGAGCTCCTGGGTAAACAAAGTCAGTCAAACCCAGCTGTTTTATTCTCCGTAACCTCTGGAAATAGGGATGGTCAATAATCGTAAAAATTAACTCGCTTGGGATTGTGATAAATCCGTAAACCGGGTCGTTTAGTATCTTTTGGCTTTTCAATTGGGCCTAATTTGATTGACTCAAAAGTAATTATAATTTTAAAAGAAAAGGAAACTCTAATGTCTCAAAAGTTTAATATTCTATGGGCGGACGATGAAATCGACCTTCTTAAACCACATATTCTTTTTCTGGAGCAAAAAGGATATCAGATCACTACGGTAAATTCTGGGGTGGATGCCATCGATGAAGTGGAAGCTCAAAATTTTGATGTCATTTTTTTGGATGAGATGATGCCTGGTATGACAGGCTTGGAAACCTTGCAACAGATCAAAATTATCAAGCCTCAAATTCCTGTGGTGATGATTACCAAGTCAGAGGAAGAGCATATTATGAATGATGCTATAGGGGGTAAAATTGCTGATTACCTGATTAAACCCTTGAATCCCAATCAAATCTTGCTTTCTGTTAAAAAGCTGTTGCAAAACAAACAACTGATTGATGAAAAAACTACTCTGAATTATCAGCAGGAGTTTATGAAAATCAGTATGGCTTTTGGAGATGCACAAGATCATAATGATTGGGCTGATATCTATAAGAAGCTGATTTATTGGGAGATGCAAATTGATTCTACTGAAAATAAAAGTATGATTGAAGTGCTGGAAACCCAGAAAACTGAAGCAAATGCCTCTTTTGCCAGGTTTGTGAAAGACAACTACTTGGACTGGATGGAGGAGCAAAACAAAGACAAACCTCTTTTGTCTCACCAAGTCTTGAAACAAAAGGTGTTTCCTCAGGTCAAATCTGGGAAGCCCCTATTTTTGATTGTAATAGATAATTTGAGATTAGATCAATGGGAGGACATTGAGCCCCTATTGTCCGCTTATTTCAACGTGGAGCAAAAGGATACTTATTATAGCATATTGCCTACCACAACCGCTTTTGCAAGAAATGCGCTCTTTAGTGGAATGATGCCCATGGATATGGCTAGATTCTATCCCAAACTTTGGGAAGATGAAGATTCAGACGAAGGGAAGAATAATTTTGAGGAAGACTGGTTGAAAATCAACTTGGATAAAAACAGGTTGCCCATCAAGTCTTCCTATCATAAAATCCTACAGGCTAATCAAGGGAAAACTGTAGTGGAACAATTCCACCAACTTCTTCAAAATGATTTGAATGTATTGGTCTATAATTTTGTGGATATGATGTCCCATGCAAGGACCGATATGAAGATGATACGGGAACTCGCCCCGGATGAATCTGCTTATCGATCCATTACCAAAAGCTGGTTTGAGCATTCCTCACTATTTGAGTTGTTTAAAAAAATACAACTGGCTGGTGCAGAGGTAATCGTGACCACCGATCATGGGACTAAAAGAGTGAATAGACCCTATCGAATCATCGGAGATAAGAATGTGACTACAAATCTGAGGTACAAACAAGGGAAAAACCTTAATTTTGAGGGGGGGAAGGTTTTTGAAATAAAAAGACCAGAAGATGCAAAACTCCCTAGATTGAATGTTTCATCCAGTTATGTATTTGCAGTGGAGGATTATTTCTTTGCCTATCCCAATAATTACAATTATTATGTGAACTTCTATAAAGATACTTTTCAACATGGAGGGGTATCTTTGGAAGAAATGATCATTCCGATTGTTCATTTGTCACCAAAATAATAGATCAGTTGATTCAATTTTCATATGGGAAGGATGCTATTTCCAAAGCTGCAAAGAAAGTAATCGAAATAGCAGGTTCTGAAAAGGTTTGGGTGTTTAAAGGAGAGATGGGAGCTGGTAAGACGACCTTTATCAAAGCCTTGGCAGAGCAGTTTCATATACAAGATCAGATCAGTAGTCCTACCTTTGGAATCGTCAATGAATATCAAAATGATAAGGGAGAAGAATTTTATCATTTTGACTTTTATAGACTCGATGATCCTACCGAGGCATTGGATATCGGAATAGAAGAGTATTTTTATAGTCAGAATTATTGCTGGTTGGAATGGGCCGAAAAAGTGGCTGATTTTCTTCCAGATCAATATATTCTAATCAAGTTAGAAATTCTTTCTGATTCAGAAAGAAAACTCACGCTTCAACACGTTAACGATGTCAGCTGAATTAAGTGAACTGTCTGCAGTAGGTTTAATACCTAAGGAATCTCCTTCAAAAGTTAGAAAGGACTCTAAATCCATCACGATTGGAATTCCAAAAGAGGTTTCTGATCAGGAAAAAAGAGTGGTCCTAACTCCTGAGGCAGTAGGTATTCTTTCCAATAATGGGCTAAGTGTAATTCTAGAAACAGGTGCAGGCTTGCAAGCAAAATTCACCGATCAGGATTATTCCGATGCTGGTGCAAAGGTGGTTTATTCGAAAAAAGATGCGCTAGCTGCCCAAATTGTTTTGAAAATCGATTCACCTACGCTGGAAGAGGTGGAGGATATGAGCCAGGGGAGTTGCTTGATCTCGGCATTGCAACTTGGAAGACAGAGTAAAGAATTCATAGAAGCCTTGAATTCAAAAAAGATCACTGCCGTCGCCTTTGAATATTTGGAAGACAAAGTGGGAGGGATGCCTGTAGTCAGAGCAATGTCTGAAATTGCAGGAAGCACAGTCATGCAGATTGCTGCTGAGTACCTTTCAAGTGTCAATGATGGGAAAGGTTTGATTATGGGGGGAGTAACCGGAGTTCCTCCTACTCAAGTAGTGATAATTGGGGCCGGTACAGTAGCTGAATATGCTGCTAGAACTGCCCTGGGCTTAGGAGCGAATATCAAAGTATTTGATAATCATATCTACAAGTTGAGAAGGATCAAGCAGTTGCTGGGACAGCAAGTCTATACTTCCACCATTGATAATTTCAGTTTAAGTCAAGCAATGGCAGAGGCAGATGTGGTGATCGGTGCATTAAGGGCAGAAAAAGGTAGAAATAAAATTGTGGTTAGCGAGGAAATGGTGGCTAACATGATGCATGGAAGCATTGTGATAGATGTAGGAATTGACCAAGGCGGTTGTATTGAGACTTCAAAAGTGACCAGTCATGATGATCCTATCTACCGAGTACATGACATTATTCATTACTGTGTTCCTAACATTGCTTCTAGAGTCGCGCGTACAGCATCATACTCTTTAAGTAATATTTTTACCCCAATTATTTTGCAGACAGCGGATCTTGGTGGAGCAGAAGAAATGATATTTAATTACAAATGGTTTTTGAGAGGGGTGTATACCTATCGTGGAAGTCTAACAAATGCTTATTTGGGAAGAAAGTTTGGACTTTCCCACAAAGAACTTCAATTATTACTGGCAGCTCGTTATTAATTTAAGAAAGCAGGTTTTGTCTAAGAAGGAACTCAAGCTGTTCATTGGCTTTCAATAAGGCCTCTGTTAACTTTTCATTTTCTCTTCTGAGTGTATACATCTCAAAAGCATTTTTGATGACAGTTCTTAAATAATCTTCCTCCCAAGGTTTAGTTAAATAATGATATACTTGGCCTTTGTTAATCGCATCAATAACTGCTTGTATATCAGTATATCCAGTTAATAAAAGTCGAATTGGTTTTGGGTAAATAGGGATAATACTTTCTAAAAATTCAACACCAGTTTCCTCTGGCATTCGTTGATCTGTGATAATCAAATCAACTTCTTGTTCTTTTAATATTTCTCTTGCTTCTTTTGCTGAGATAGCAAGAAATATTTTATAATCTCTTCGGAATGTTGCTTTAAATGCCTGAAGATTATTTTCTTCATCATCTACATAAAGAATTTTTATTTTTTCTTCACTTCCAGTTTCCATAAGGCATCTATAACTGTCAACAGATAGTAATCCGTAGGACAAATAATCTTTTTTTTAGTTAAAAAACAAACTAAGGTCGGTTTGAAATCTATTTAGGGTGTGAGGTGATAAATTATTCTCAATAAATTAATTGAATATGTTTAAGAATATATTTGACATAAATCTTAATAAATTATCTTTACTGAGCTATTCACCCCCAGATTACACAAATGTCCATTAAAAATTTCGCGGATCAAAATGTAAATTATTCTGCTGTAATTCTAAATCCAACCCTTGAGTCTGACTGGTTAAAAATCAAAGAATTGCAAAAGAGTGAATTTGTTTTTGTTTCAGATCAAATTGAAAGTCAAGTAGGAGATTTAATCAAATCAGAAAATCCTGAAAGGACAATACCCAGTCAAGAATTAAAAGACTTAGTATTAAATTTCTTTAAAGAAATAGAGAAAGAAAAGTATGGCAATTGGGTGTTCTTCCCTTGGAAAAACACCTTGGTTCATGTGTTGGCAGAGGGGGAGTTTATTAAAATCAGAACGCTAAGAAATAATTTTAAAATAACTCCTTCGGAACAGGATTTATTAAGTAAAAAAAAGGTGGGTATTGTAGGGTTATCCGTAGGTCAAAGCATCGCATTGGCTATGACTTTGGAGAGAGGATATGGGGAGATCAGATTAGCAGATTTTGATACATTAGAACTTAGTAATTTAAATAGGCTGAAAGCAGGTGTAACGAGCTTAGGGTTAGAGAAAGTCGTACTAGCAGCCAGGGAGATCGCAGAAATAGATCCTTACCTCAAGGTGAAGGTGTATAGAGAAGGGATCACACCGGAGAATATTGAAGATTTCCTATTAGAGGATGGAAAGTTGGATTTGCTTATTGATGAGTGTGATAGCTTGGATATAAAAGTGTTATTACGTGAAAAGGCAAGGAAACACCGGGTGGCCGTGATGATGGATACTTCGGATAGGGGGATGTTGGACATTGAACGCTTCGATATAGAGCCGGATAGAGAATTGTTTCATGGATTATTGAAAGGGGTGGATGTAAACTCTCTAAAAAGCCTTTCTAATACAGAGAAAGTATCCATAGTTTTAAAAATTACAGGGTTAGAAACCCTTACGCCCCGAATGAAGGTATCCCTTTTGGAAATCGGGCAAACGATCAGCAGTTGGCCTCAGCTGGCCTCCGGAGTTTTTCTGGGAGGAGCATCTGTTGCACATGCAGCCAGGAAGTTTCTTTTGGGAGAAGATGTAAAATCCGGGAGATTCTATGTGGACTTTGATCAACTTTTTAAGTTAAAGGAAGCAGAAGAAATCAAGGTTGATGCTCCCGTTTTTGAACAACTTTCAGATTTTCAATTTGAAGTCCCTACGAATGTTTTGCAATCTGCTTATCGTCTATCAAAGGAAGAGCTAGAGTTATTGGTGGATCAAGCTAATTGGGCTCCTTCAGGAGGGAATATTCAACCTTGGGTTTGGGTTTTTGATAAAAAGGGAGTCCTACACCTTTTTCATGATAAGGTCAGAAGTCACTCCATGCTGGATTACAAGGGCAGCGGTTCTTTGATTGCTTTTGGAGCAGCATTGGAGAATATTCGTCTGCAAGCCGGTAAACTTGGGATTGAGGTAGAAATAATTTATCAAATCAGCGATTTTGAACAGGATTGTATTGCCAGTGTTCGGTTTGTTTCCAAGCAGCCTAATCCACTTCCTATCAAATTTGCTGAGTTAGTAGATGGAATTAATCTCCGGTGCACGAATCGAAAAAATGCATCTAGGTATATTTTGCGTGAGGAGGAATTACAAGCTTTAGCTGAGGTAGCCAAAGAAGATGATGTTTCGATGGAGTGGACTTCTGAGCCAGAAGATTTAGTGCAGTTGGCAAAGGTGGTGGGAGGAATGGATCGTTTACGCTTTTTTCACGATCAAGGCCTGATGGACTTTATAAATGAAGTCCGGTGGACTGAAAAAGAAGCCATAGAAACAAAAGATGGAATCGATATCGCAACGTTAGAGTTGAAAGGGGCAGAAAGAGCCGCTATGGGACTATTGAGAGACCCTAGAACCATTCGATTTTTTAGGAAGTATCTGATGGGATACGGTCTAACAAAGATTTCTAAAGACACGATTACCACCGCTTCCGCAATATTCTTATTGAAAACTCCAAATTATACTCCTGTTTCGATATTAAAAGTTGGAACGGTACTCCAAAGAGTTTGGATTAAAGCCAATATGTTGGGCTTAAGTGCACAACCAGTTTCGGCGATGTTGTTTATTTTTCACATGTATTTGAATGAAAAGGAATCAGGTTTTACCGAAATTGAAGGCAAAGAGATTAAAGAATTAAAGAAAACATTTAATTATATTTTTAATAAGCCAGTTGATCAGAAAGAAATTTTTATGTTTAGGGTAAATAAGGCAGGTGATCCTTCAGTAAAATCCTATCGCAGAGATCTGTCAGAAACCTTAATTACTATCTGAAATGTTCAATTTTAAGGCATTTAGAGCGATTGATGAACCAGAACGATGTGAGAAATTCGTTCAAGGGCATTCTGACGTATTGAAGCAATATGGAGTCACGAAAGTAACCTCCTCAAATAATGACTGGGTTAAAAATCCTTTTGTATATGTGGTGACAGTGGAGACGGCGGACACCCAAGAAGTAGTGAGTGGATTAAGAATACATATTGCTCATCCAGATTATCCTTTACCGATGGAGCAGGCTGTATCTCAGGTAGATCATAAAATTTTTGATTTGGTTAAGAATTATTCAGTGGAAGGAACTGGAGAAGTTTCTGGCTTATGGAATTCAAAGTCCATATCTGGATTTGGAGTAGGTGCTGTCTTATTAATTCGAGCTGGGATTGCAATTGCAACACAACTAAAATTAGGTTCTTTATTAGCCTTGGTAGCTGAATACACCTTGAAGCCTTCTTTGCAAAAGGGATTTGAAATTGAAACAGGAATAGGCAATTCAGGAACTTTCTTTTATCCAAAATTGGATTTGGTAGCTACTTCTATAGTGATGAAAGATCCTGAAAATTTACCTTTGGCAGATTCGTCAGAGAGAGAAAGAATTATGGAATTGAGGGAAAAGCTTCAGTTTAATAAGATTGAAGAAGGGCCCAAGGGTAAATTTGAGGTTAATTATGACCTATTATTGACTAACATTAATTGGAGAAATGACATTTAGGATTTTTATTTTAGGTCTCATGTTTTTTGCAGGGGCCTTTCAGGTATCTGCACAAGAAACAGAAAAGGTTGAATGTTTTTCTTATTTGCTCGCAGAAAATGACGTAGAGATAGGCGAGGTAATAAATAGTGGTGAGTTTAGTTCAAATGAATGTCAAAACTTCAATTTTGGAATCAATTCCAAAACATTGTGGATCAAATTGGAGCTTTCAGATTTAAGCAATTTTGAAAACCCTGTCTTTGCACTTAATTCATCTTCTGCGGACCATGTCCGGCTTTTTTCTGTCAAAAATGGAAAAGTTCTAAAAATCCATGAAAACGGTCGTCTCTTAGGGATTGAGGAGCGGGATTTTCCATCCCAGAAAATAGCTTTTGAGTTTGATCAGAGCGAAATTGATGCAGATTATTTTATTGTCAGACTTGATAATGTCGATAAAAAGATATTCTACGGTTTCCTTTCTTCAAGGGAGACATTACTGGATATCATCACCTTTGAAGATTTGCTTTTTGGACTTTTGACAGGAGTTTTCTTAGGTCTATTCTTCTATAACCTATTCCTTTATTTCTCTGTCAAGGATAAGATCTACTTCGTTTATGTTCTTCATACCCTATTGGTTTGGTTTGCACAAGCTTCCATATTGGGGTATACACAAAGCTTATTATGGCCTGAATGGGATTGGATGAATCAGCGATCTATTGTTATATTTTCTTCGTTGGTAAGTATCGTTGGGATTTGGTTTTTGCGAATTTTTCTAATGTCCAAAAGCATTGTTCCTAAACTGGACAAAGGTTTTCTTTTTGTATTCATTGTCTATGGATTTATTCTGGCCAATGCCTTCTTTTTTTCCACTACTATAAGTTATCAGGTAATACTTGTCACCCAGTCCATTGTAGTCATTTTTGTATTATTGGTGGCAATCATGATTCTTCGAAAAGGATATAGGCCTGCCCGATATTACTTGTTGGCCTGGACCATCTTTATGATAGGTATTTTTCTTTTTGTATTTAGTGAAATGGGCATTATTCCTTCCAATAATTTGACAGCTTATATCATGCCTTTAGGTTCGGCCTTGGAAGTAATCTTGCTTTCTTTTGCATTGGCTGACAGGATCAATATTCTTAAGAAAGAAAAAGAAAAAGAGCAGGCAGAGCGTTTGGAGGTCTTGAAAGAAAATGAAATGTTGGTGCGTGAGCAGAATACACTTTTAGAGAAAAAAGTGAAATTAAGAACGGATGAATTGGAACATGCACTTCGGAATTTACAGAATACCCAAAGTCAGTTGGTGAGTCAGGAGAAGATGGCTTCACTTGGTCAGTTGACGGCTGGTATTGCACATGAAATCAATAACCCAATCAACTTTGTGAGTTCAAATATCACTCCGCTTAAACGGGATATTAAAGATATCATGGAAGTAATTGAGTTTTATAGAAATACAGGAAATTCTGAATTTACTGAAAGTTCCAAAAAGAAAGCCAAGGACTTGGAAGAAGAGTTGGAATTGGATTATGTGCTAGACGAAGTAGATCAATTGCTCAAAGGGATGGAGGATGGAGCAAGGAGAACTGTGGAAATCGTGAAGGGATTGCGGATTTTCTCTAGAGTAGATGAGCAGGATGTTAAAAAAGTAGATATTCACGATGGCATCAATAGCACCATCATTCTTTTAAATAGTCAAATCCCTGGAAAAATTAGAATTGTTCGGGAATTTGGAGAACTGCCAATGGTAGAATGCCTGGCAGGAAAGATCAATCAGGTATTTATGAATATTATCAATAATGCCATTCATGCATTATCTGACCATATCGATGAAATTAAGGATCCACATATTACCATCAGAACAGTGGCCAATGCAGAAGAAACTGTTACGGTAGAAATAGAAGATAATGGACCAGGTATGCCAGATAATGTGAAAGAGCGTATATTTGAACCATTCTTTACTACAAAAGCAGTCGGCAAAGGTACTGGCTTGGGGCTGTCAATTGTTTATTCTATTATTGAGAACCACAAAGGAACCTTGGAAGTAAAATCAAAACAAGGAGAGGGAACCACTTTTATTATCACCCTTCCAGTATACCAAAGTACTCAGAAATATGAGCAATAAAATCCATGTGCTCTACATTGATGACGAGGATAACAACTTGAAATCATTTAGAGCAACGCTTAGAAAAGACTTCAAAATTTTTACAGCAATTGATGCTGAGGAGGGACTCAGAATCGCTCAGGAAGAGGAGATTCATGTGGTCATTGCAGATCAAAGGATGCCTGGTATGACAGGTACCGAATTCTTTGAGAAAATGGTGAAAATCAATCCGGATCCTATCAGAATCTTGTTAACAGGCTATTCGGATATTGCCAGTGTCATAGATGCGATCAATAAAGGGGAGGTATATCGATTTATTGATAAGCCATGGAATATTGAACAAATCAAAAACTCCATTAAAAATGCCGCTGATATTTATTTCATGCGGATGGAGTTAAAGGAAAAGAATGTGAAGCTCAAAAAGCTTCATTCGGAAATGAACCAGTTTGTGTATAGTCTTTCGCATGAGTTACGAGGTCCATTGATGAGTATTTCTGGGATTTCGAAGTTGGCAAAACTGGAAGTTCAGGACCCTCAGACCTTGGAATATTTTGAAATGATTGATTCGGCGACGGTCAAACTTGACGACTATATCTACAAGATGCTGGATTTTTACAGATCCACTAAAATAGACCATAAGGTTACCGCAGTCGATTTCAAGGAAATTGTTCGCCAACAAATGGAAGCCTATCATGCGAAATTTGATTTGACGAATTTTCATATCGATGTACAGATCAATCAGGATCATGATTTCTTTTCAGATGATGCCAAAATCCGTGTGATTTTGAATAACCTGTTTAGCAATTCGGTACAATTCCAAAAACAAGAGCCTGGGCCTAAGAATATTAGCCTAACCATTGATGTGATGGAAGATTCAGCGATGATCTCTGTAGAGGACAATGGAATAGGGATTGATGCCAAGCATCATCCTGAAGTTTTTAACCTTTTTACTCGGGCCACACAAAAAAATGTGGGAGTAGGATTAGGGCTTTATATGGTGAAAGAAGCGGTGGAACAAATGGGTGGAAAAATCAATTTGGAATCAGCTTTGGATGAAGGAACACAGATAACTGTGATTCTTCCAAGCATGAAATAAGACAGAAAAGATGTCAAATAACTTCTAAACTGTATCTTTGCTGTCCAAAAGTAAAGAATCCCACTTTTTATTACCAAATACAATAAATATGATTAATCCTTGGCACGACGTCAATATCGGGAAAAATGCCCCTGAAACTGTAATGGGCGTGATCGAAATTCCGAAAGGAAGTAAAGGCAAATATGAGCTAGATAAAAAGACAGGTATGTTATACCTGGATAGAGTTCTATTCTCTGCGGTTCATTATCCAGCTAACTATGGGTTTATTCCACAGACTTTTTGTGAGGACCATGATCCATTGGATATATTGATTATCTCCCAAATTGATATCCCTTCCATGTGCTTGGTAGAAGCAAAAGTGATCGGAGTGATGAGAATGGTTGATGGTGGCGAAGCAGATGATAAAATCATTGCTGTAGCAGCAGGAGATCAATCTGTAAACTATATTGAAGATATCGATAACCTTCCTCCACATTTGATGAAGGAAATACACAGATTCTTTGAAGATTATAAGAAGCTTGAAAACAAAGAAGTGAAAGTAGAAGACTTCTTGGGAAAAGAGGATGCCATGCGAATCATCCAAGAAAGTATTGAACTTTACGATAAGAATTTTAGAACTGCACGATAAAATGAAAGCCTGGGAAATTCCTCAGGCTTTTTTACTTTTAACTTTTTGCTTTCCTGCCTTCTTCAGTAGGTACTTGATCAATTGATCATAGGACTCATGTTCATGGTTGGAGATAGAGATTGATTGCTGATCTTTGAATGCCACTGTCAATTGCTTGAACTCTTTTTTGTTGGCCATGATCTTTTCTTCATCCCATGCTAAAATCTCGGTTACCGGATACACTTTCTGATAGCTTTTAAGTGGCATCCTGACTACAATTTGGTCTTTTCCTGCCGCAATGAATCGATAGCCAGCCAATAATTTGACTAGGATCATTAAAATGACCAGGGTAATTAAAGGGCAAGCAATCAAATAAAACCAAAGACCAAAACTTCCTACATAGGCAAAATCACGTAAAATAAATACAAGGCCAGCAATTAGGATCAGGACTACAAGTCCTAACGAAAAATAGGTAGAGAGTTTTGGTTTAATCAGAATCATTGGTTTGTTGGATTTCGTCCAGTTTTTGCTTTGCAAAAGTCTTTAAATCTTCGAAAAAAGCGAAGAATATCAATTCAAATTCTGCTTCTTTCTCCAAGAGGGCCAGATGTGCTTGTTCCATTTTAGAATCAAAACGAGTTCTTTTAGATAATCCTGTCAAGGAACGTTGGATCCCTTCAATGGAAGAATAGTTTAAAAGCCAGTTATCTTTTTTCATCCAGTAAAACAGATTGCCAAAGCGCTCAGGGAAATAATTTTCATGCCTTGATATTTGTTCATATACCTCCTTGGTAAAGATTTCTAGAGATTGATTCGAATATCTACCCCAATTTCTTCCTAGGAAATAGTCAAAATAAATGTCGGTGATGACGGTAGAATAGTGACCGAATTTCGGTCTGAGGTAAGTCTGACCAGCTCTTACGAGTGGATGGGTATCTGTAAATTTATCGATTTCACGATGTAAAAGGATTCCCTGTCTTATTCCAGTGGGGTATTGGTCCATCATTTTTCCCTTTACGAAATCACCAAAAAAATTACCCACGAGAATTTCTTCTTGATGAAAGGAAAGATAGGCATGGGCTAAGTAGTTCATCCTTGTTTTTTGAATAGAAAACCTAAAAGGTTTTGATTAGTTTCAACCCTAAAATACGGATAGATGCCAAATATCAAGGAAGAATTAAAAAATGGACTGAAACTGCTGAAGTTAGAATGGCAGGAAGACCTCGCTCAATACAAGAAAAAATTCTTAAATACTTCTTTGGCAGATAAGAAAAAAGAAGGGATTACCTGGCATCCAATCCAATTGAAAAAGAGTAAGATAAGGATGGGGGAACGATTGTTGGTAGAGGTGGAACGATTCGACTCCAACCAACCATCTGCCTTTAATTCCGGAAAATCTGTATCATTTTTTACCACTCAGGATAGTTATCAAAGTGCGGAACATCGTGTAAACGGAGTGATCAATTTTGTTAAGAAAAATACCATGACGGTCACGCTTCAGGTAGATGAAATCCCGGAATGGATGGAAGGGAATAGACTGGGAGTCGATTTACTGTTTGATGAAGCTAGCTATCGGGAAATGGAGTTTGCCTTAAAGAAGGTGATTTCTGGAGAAAATCAACGGGTAGAAGAATTGACTGAAATTTTTCTTGGAGAAAAAGCCCCCCAGTTTTCAGAAAAGCCACAGCTACTAAATAAGTCCTTAAATGATTCCCAGAATGAAGCTTGTTTCAAAATAGCCAATGCCAAAGATGTAGTCATTGTGCATGGCCCTCCGGGTACCGGGAAAACCACTACCTTGATTGCAGCCATAGAGCAGGCAGTGATTGCGGGACAATCCATCTTAGTCTGTGCGCCAAGTAATGCCGCAGTGGACCTGTTGGTTGAAAAATTAATAGATAAAGGAATAGAGACCTTGCGATTGGGACACCCTGCACGTGTGGAGGAGAAAATCTTGAATCAGACCTTGGATGCCAAAACAGCTAACCATGCGAGCTACAGAGATCTTAAAAAGCTACGTAAAGAAACCGATCAGTACTTAAAATTGGCCAAGCAGTACAAGCGCAACTTTGGCCCAGAAGAGCGAGCGCAGCGCAAGTTAATGTATGCAGAAGTGAGCAGAATCAGAGAAGCAGCCAAATCTCTGGAAGAATACATCCAATACGATATTTTTCAACAGACCAAAGTCTTTGCGAGTACCTTGGTAGGAGCCTCCGCTTATAGTTTGAAAGGGATGGAATTTGATGTGGTATTTATAGATGAAGCTGCACAAGGACTGGAAGCAGCAACTTGGATTCCGATCTTAAAGGCCAAAAAAGTGGTTTTTGCCGGTGATCACTGCCAGCTTCCTCCAACCATCAAATCCTATCAGGCCGCTCAAGAGGGCTTGGCTAAAACACTTTTTGAAAAAGTAATAACCAGAAAACCGCAGGCTACGCAGATGTTGCAGGTACAATATCGGATGCCAGAAGATATCATGGGCTTTTCCAATGATCAGTTTTACAAAGGGGAACTCCAGGCAGCTGAGAATACAAAATCCCATGTTTTTCCAGGAGAAGAAACCAATCCTATTGAATGGATCGATACAGCTGGAGCTGGATTCACGGATCAAAAAGAAGAGGAAAGCCTCAGTACATTTAATCCTGAAGAGGCTGCTTTTACTTGCCGCTATTTGAATGAGATAATAAAACGAATCGGGATTGCTAATTTCAAACAGGAAGGTTGGACCATTGGCCTGATTGCGCCTTATGGAGCGCAAGTCCGTTTGCTAAGATCCTTGATTTTTGAGGGATATGATTATCCTAACCTGAAGGCGTTTTCGGATATGATTACCATTGATACTGTAGATGGATTTCAAGGGCAGGAGCGGGACCTGATGTTGATATCATTGACCCGGTCCAATGAAAGAGGAGAGATTGGTTTTTTGGCAGACGAGCGAAGGATGAATGTGGCTTTGACACGTGCAAAAAGAAAACTGGTACTCATAGGAGATAGCAGCACCCTGGCTCAAAATAACTTTTTCGATAAGCTATTGGCCTATTTTGAAAAGAAGGGTGGCTATAAGAGTGTATGGGAGTATATCACCTAATCTCAACTAGTTTTTATTCCTTCCTCCATTGATCTTATAGATCAAATACCCAATCCCTACCACAAAGTGAAGAGCTAAAATCCCTACGACTATATAAATGGTGGTATTACTCAAATTTAGAAGAGCTTAGTTCTCGGGCAAGGAGTGCACTGTATGGTAATAGCGGCTTAGGTAAGACAAGACATCCCCATAGGCTTCAGCAGATTTTAACTGTTCATCAGAGACTTTTTTTCCTAAAAGCCGGCAAAGTAACAATCCATAAATCCCATTTAAGCAAATCTGAATCTCATTACCCAAGTCTTTTCCCTCTGCCTGCATGACCGCATTTATGATAAATGGTTTTACTTTGGAATAAGCCTCGAAATAGGTGCCATCCGTTTTCAATAAATTCCAATGGATTCTAGCCAATTCCCCCACCAATTGATTGAGTTCCTTCAAATGCCCTTTTTCTAGAATTTGTTGAGCATTCATTTGATCCAATAAGGATAAATACCAATCGGATATTTCAGCTTTTTCCTCTTCAGAAACGGGATACTTTTCTACTACATATTGCTTGATTTCGGCTGGATTTCCTTGGTAGGATCTTATCAGGTCTTCCATTTGATACATGTAAATAATGTATTCTGCTATGTTTTGAGCTTTTTTGTTTTCTGCTACCGATTTCATGGTGCAAAGGTAAGAAAAGATTGTTTTTTGTTTTTCTTTCGCTAATAGGAAAAGTACCCCAGCTTTGTAAGGTATGATGTCATTCTAAGCACTTGAGAGACGAGAGTCTCGAAATCGAAGCGTCCTTGACTCTCTCTTCCTGACGGACAGGCCGGCTCTCGGACTGCCCCTAGTTTTATTTTGGGTTTAACCAGACATTTTTCATTCCCCATCCACTTGCCAACCGCCACCAAGGCTTCTGTATAATTCTACTTTGGCCAAAGCCAATTGCATTTTTAACTGTACCACTTCCAGCTGGTTTTGGAGTGCGTCCTCTTGGGCATTGATGATTTCCAAGTAATTCGCAAAGCCACTTTGAAAGAGCAAAAATGCATCAGTCATACTCTTGGTAGTCGTTCTTAACCGCTCTTGGGCAATATCATATTCCTCTTGAAGCTTTTCAATATTAACCAATGCACTGGATACTTCACTAATGGCAGTATTCACTTTGTCTCGGAAGTCCAATTCAGCTATCTCACGTTCCTTGATCGCAATACGGTGGTTGGTCTTTAATTTTCTGTTTTGGAAAATAGGCTGGAACAAAGCCCCATTGATCAAGGCAAATCCAGAACTGAATGGATCCAATACATTCCCAAAACTCATGGAGTTTAGCCCGGCACCCGCGTTAATGGTTAAAGAAGGGTATTTCATGGCCTGGGTGATCCCAACTTTTGCATTGGCAGCTACTAGATTATACTCTGAAGCAGCCACATCAGGTCGGTTTTGAATCAAGTCGATCGGTACCCCGGTACTGAATCGGTGATCTAATGCCAGCTGGTCCAGTACTCCCTCCAGTTCGATTTCAGAAGGTACATTTCCCAACAAATTGTTTAATTTATTTTCCTGGATGATATAGGCTTTTTCCAATTGAGGGATCAATGCCTTGGCTCGTAACATCTGGGACTGGGTTTGCTGAACAGCCAAGGATGTGTTCTCGCCAGCATCGTACTGAAGCTTGACGATTTTTAAGGTGTTTTGGCTGAGGCTGTAGTTTCTTTCTGCCACGGTCAACTGGGATTTCAGCATCAACATATTGAAATAGGTCGAAGAGATCTCCGAAACCAAAGCCGTTTGAAGTGCTTTTTGAAATTCTGCCGTTTGCATATATCTGGCTTGGGCAGCTTCTTTTTGCCATCTTAATTTACCCCAAATGTCAATTTCCCAACTTGCTTGCAACGCTACCGCATAAGCTAAATTTTCGGTATATAGCGTTCTGGGAACCCCATCTGGATGGTTTCTCCTTGCTCTATTCGAGCCGTAATTATTGTAGTTTTCTGAATAATATTCCCGGGTAAATCTTGCGGGATTGGACCCAAGGCTAGGTAAGAAATTGGCTTTAGTTTGCAGGAAGCTTTCACTTGCAATTTCAATTTGCTTTCTGGCTTTTTGCATGTCAAAATTTCCTGAAAGCGCCGTGTCGATCAGAGAATTCAACGTGGAGTCCTGGAAGAAATCTTCCCAAGAAATCAGAGCGATTTGTTCATCCCCGACAAATACACTGTCCTGCAGTTTTTCGCTACCATAGAATTCATCGGGTAAATCCGTTTCAGGTCGGGTATAATTCTCTCCGACTTTGCAGCTTACCGCCACGATAAGCAATAAGAAAAGGGGTATTAATCTCTTAGTGTACATCATTGTTCTGCGGTTTCTACTTTTTTACTGGTAGTCAAAGTGAATCTATCCTGTAGCTGTTGGAAAAGATAGGCCAATACAGGGATGAAAATAAGTCCTAGTGAAATCCCAAAAATCATTCCCCCGGCAGTACCAATACTGACTGACTTGGTGCCTTCAGCAGAGGAGCCCACAGAAAACATCAAAGGAACCAACCCCGCTGTAAAGGCAAATGAGGTCATCATAATAGGTCTCAATCGCAATTCACAGGCTTCTATGACCGCCTCAAAGACAGGTAGTCCAGCTCTTCTTTTTTGTGCCACGAACTCTACAATGAGGATGGCATTCTTTGCCAAAAGACCAATCAGCATAATCAGTCCCACCTGGACATAAATATTGTTATCTATGCCTACCAAATTTATGGAAGCGAAAATCCCCAGGATACCTGCTGGCAAGGAAAGAATCACGGCCATAGGAAGCCAGAAACTTTCGTACTGTGCTGCCAGAATGAAATAAGTCAGGATGATACTGATGATGAAAATCGTGGTGGTACTGGAGCCAGATTTCTTTTCCTCCAAACTCATCCCTGTCCATTCAAAACCAAGGTTGGCAGGAAGTTTATCTTCGCTGAATTTCTCCAACATATCCATGACATCACCCGTGCTGTACCCTTGAGCTGGTGTAATGTTAATTCTGGCTGCATTGTATAGATTGTACCTAAATACCGTCTCCGGTCCATACGTTTGTTCAAGACTTACAAAGGAGCTAAGCGGCACCATTTCTCCTTTGTCATTTTTGACCATGATTGAATTAATGGCATCGGGGGTTTCCCGGTATTGGATGTCCGACTGCATGTATACCATGTATTGACGGGTGAATCGGTTGAAGTCACCCACTCGGGTTCTACCGAAATTAGACTGGATGGTAAACATCATGTCTTTTACACTGACCCCTAAAGCTTTTGCTTTTTCATAGTCGATGTTCAGTTTGAACTGAGGGAAATTGGTATTGTAGGAAGTAAAGGCTTTTTCGATTTCTTTTTGTCTGGAAAGTTCCGCTACAAACTCATGGATCAACACTCCAAACTCAGCCAAATCCCCATCAGAATAATCCTGAAGAACAATCTGAACCCCATCGAAATTACCAAAACCCTGTACCGTCGGTCTTGGATACATATTGATTTTGGCTTCATTCAATACGCTGAGTTTTTTGGTCAAATGCTTGACCACTTCCTGGATATCAGAAATGTCTCCTCGATCAGAAACTTCTTTCAGTTTCACATAGCCCAGCCCTGTTGAAGCACTTTCTGAATCATCCACAATATTGTAACCAGAAACCGTGTTGACGCTAGCAACAGCCGGTTCCAAGTGTAGTAAAGAGTCTGCCTGTCTGAGCAACTGGTTCGTTCGGTAGAGGGAAGAACCTTCCGGCATGGATAATGAGAAAATCAGGAAGTTGTCATCTTCGGTAGGGATAAAACCTTTGGGCGTATTGGAAGCCAAGAAATAGGTAAGTCCAGTTACGATGACCAATCCCCCTACGGTCCACCATTTACGAAGGATGGCCCATTTGATTAATCGGATGTATTGAAAGGTAAACTTATCAAAAACGGAGTCAAATTTCTTTAAGCTTTTGGTCTTGATAGACTTGATTTTGTCCATCTTCTCAGACTCTTTGATCTTTCCGATCAGGTTGTTTTTAGCAGGTTTTTTCTCCTTTTTCTTACCTAAAATCAAGGCGCTCAAAACAGGGACCAAGGTCAATGCATTGATCGCTGAAATCAAAACCGCAAAGATGATGGTGAAAGCAAATTCCTTATAGAATACCCCCACTGGTCCATCCAAGAATCCTGCAGGTAAAAATACGGCGGCAATCACAATGGTAATGGAAATAATCGCTCCGGTGATTTCTGACATGGCTGCGTTGACCGCATCCAATACCTGCATTCCTTGATCGTGGATTTTTTCGTAAATCGCCTCAATCACCACAATGGCATCATCCACCACAATACCGATTGCCAACACGATGGAGAACATACTGAGCACATTCATGGTGGCTCCGATTAATTGGAGAAAAAAGAACGTACCAATCAATGAAACGGGGATAGAAATTGCCGTGATGATGGTCGCTCTAAAATCTTGTAGGAAGATAAATACGACCAAAAAAACCAATACAAATGCCTCTATTAAAGTTTGTCGCACATGGTGCATGGACTCATCAATTTGGTCACGCACACTATAGGTGATTTTGTAATGAATTCCTTCTGGGAATGCCTTGGCCTGCTCTTCCATGATTTCGCGAACAGCCTTGTCAATTTCCACTGCGTTGGCTCCTTGTTGCTGTACAATATCAATGGTGACTGCAGATTTACCATCCAGTTTATTTTCACTGGCATAGTTCGATGCTCCGAACTCCAGTCGGGCCACATCCTTTAATCGAAGTTGGGATCCGTCTTCCTCAGATTTAATGACGATGTTTTCATATTCTTCAGGTTCACTGAACCGTCCACTATGTTTTAATACAATCTCAAAAGTTTCTTCTGAATTTTCACCAAACCTACCGGGAGCCGCTTCAAAACTTTGGTCTCTTACTTCATTTAACACCTCTCTAGGAGTCAATCCATAGAGCGCCAGTTTTTCTGGATTGAGCCAAATTCGCATGGCATAATCCCGGGAACGCAAGATGGACGCTTCTGCAATACCGCCCACACGTTTTAACTCTCTGCGGATTTTCATCCGGGTGTAGGCATTTAGGAAAGTCTCGTCATAATCATCACTTTCACTGTAGATGTTGATGGTCATCAAAGATCCTTTCAAGCGTTTCAACACGACAATACCTGCTTCCCTCACCTCGGCAGGGATTTGTTCCATGACTTTCGAAATCCTGTTTTGAATTTCTACAGCAGCAACATTGGGATCGGTTCCGGGTTCAAAGTACACGGTAGACCGACCTCTTCCAGAGTTAGTTGCCGTGGAGTTGACATAACTCATATTTTCTGCTCCGTTGATGGCTTCCTCCAGCGGTAATAGCACTGAATTGGCTACGGTCTCTGCATTGGCTCCAGGGTAATATACCTGCACACTGACACTAGGAGGCGCGATTTCGGGAAATCGCTCAACGGGAAGCATGGTCATGCTCGCTGCACCGGCCAATACCAATAGAATGGAGATTACCAATGCCAATACTGGCCTTTGTATAATGTTTTTTATCATGCGACTTTCAGGATATACCTAGATAAAAAATGAGCATCTCCTAACAAGGGTCAGCAACCCCAATTCCAGGAGGAAAGGGTAAATGTCTAGGTGTCATGTTAGATGGTCTAAGCTTTCACTAAGGATAGGCTACAGCTTGTCTGAATTAATTTTGTGTAAGTAATTGTCCTTGTTCCAAAGGTTTTATAAGAACGCCTTCACTGAGTTTATCGAGTCCTGCCGTAACGATTCGGTCATTTGCTTTCAAAAGATCTCCGCTTACGATAAAATCATTTCCAGATCTGCCTTCAATCGTAATTTCTTTTCTAGAAACAGTATTGTCTTCATTCAATACATAGATAAACCGTTTGTTTTGAATGGAAGTAGTTGCAGATTGAGGAACCAATATCGCGTTAGGATAAATCTGTTCCATCAGGATTTTGCCAGTATTACCAGTTCTCAATAAGGTGTCAGGATTTTCAAAATGGGCACGTAAAGTAATAGAACCAGTTGATCGGTTGATTTGACCTGAATTGGCATCTATTGTTCCCACTTTATCATACACACTACCATCAGCTAAGACCAGCTTCACGTCTGGATTCATTTTTTTGGAAGTGGAGTCCTTTTTCATTCGTTCAAAGTAGAGGTAATCAGACTCACTCATTGAAAAATACACATAGATCTCACTCACATTGGATAGGACAGTCAATGGCGTGTCATCTGATTTTTTAACTACGTTACCTATCGATTTTGGAATTCTCCCCATCAAACCATCCACAGGAGCTTTGATCGTGGTAAACTCCATATTGATTCGCATGTTAGCGGCCTCTGCTTCTGCTTTCGCCAAGGAAGATTGCGCTACCTCATAATCAGCAATAGTAGTCTCCATTCGAACTTCTGAGATCACTTCATTTTCGATTAGTGGACGTAATCTGTCAATTTCGGTTTTTGCTTTCCGTAGTCTTGCTTTTTCAAGCTCTACATTGGCAAGCGCATTTTTTAAGTCCTCCATATATGGTTGACTATTGATTTTGAACAATGCATCTCCTTTATTGACGTATTGGCCTTCATCCACATAGATTTCTTCCAATATTCCTTCAACTTGGGGTCTTATTTGAACATTTTCAACTCCTTCAATGGAACCTAGATATTTATAGGAAATAGCTGCTGGTTCCTCTTTCAAGGTAAGTACAGGTAAAGGGATTCCTTCCTCTTTTACCTCAGTTTCCTCGCAACCGTAAAACCCGAAACTTGCTGTAAGACAGCCAAGGATGACGGCGAAAGATTTAAGCCTGTATGTGTTGATAGATAAATAGTTCATGTCTAATAGGTGGTCTATGTCCTGTTAACAGTTGGTTTTGCTATGGATTTAGAAATAATCATACCACGGCCTAATGAGGTAGGTTCAAGAGCCTAATAGCTGATTTTCAGGGGGTAGCATAGATAAAATACAAAAAAAGTGGGTATTTTTTGCTGATTTTTGGGGAATATTTCCTCAGATTTTAGGCAAAAGCAGGGGTGAAATCAAAAATTGGATAGGATCAGTCCAATTACTTCCTCATCCTGAGTATGTTGTTTTAACATTTTTTAAAGAGAAGCGCTATAATAAGTAAGCTTTTAAGAAAGCGATAAAAATAAAAGCGATAAGCCTATTTTTTACTACTTTTGCCCCCAGAATGGATATGCAAAAAATTAGAAATTTCTGTATCATCGCCCATATTGATCATGGGAAGAGTACACTGGCGGATAGGTTACTGCAGGAAACCCAGACGGTCGCAGATCGGGATATGCAGAATCAGTTGTTGGACAACATGGATTTGGAGCGTGAGCGAGGGATCACCATTAAGTCTCATGCGATTCAAATGAGATATACTCATGAGGGAGAAGTGTATACACTCAACCTGATAGATACTCCGGGCCATGTGGATTTTTCCTATGAGGTTTCCCGTTCCATAGCAGCTTGCGAAGGAGCCCTGTTGATTGTGGATGCTTCACAAGGTATCGAAGCCCAAACAATTTCCAATTTGTATTTGGCTTTGGGACATGACCTAGAAATTATTCCTGTCCTTAATAAGATTGACCTTCCAGGAGCAGATCCCGAGGCAGTGGCGGATGAGGTGATTGATTTGATAGGTTGTGACCGAGAAGATATCATTCTGGCGTCTGGAAAAACCGGGATCGGGATAGATGATATCCTCAAAGCAGTGGTTACTAGAATCCCTGCACCTAAAGGAGACCCAGAAGCGCCTTTACAGGCGATGATCTTTGACTCAGTATACAACCCTTTCCGAGGCGTTGAAGTAATCTTCCGAATTTTCAATGGTACTTTCTCCAAAGGAGATAAAATCAAATTTGTGAATACAGGCAGAGAATATGAGGCGGATGAAATCGGAATCTTAGGTTTGAATCAAATACCACAGCAAACCATGAGTGCAGGTAATGTAGGTTACTTGATCTCAGGGGTAAAAGTGGCAAAAGAGATTAAAGTAGGGGATACAATAACCCACATTAAGAGACCTTGTGAAAAAGCAATCCAAGGGTTTGAAAATGTGAAACCCATGGTGTTTGCAGGTATTTATCCTGTAGATACCACTGATTATGAAGAACTCAGAGCTTCCATGGAAAAGCTTCAACTCAATGATGCTTCTTTGGTTTGGGAACCTGAAACTTCCGCGGCATTGGGCTTTGGATTCCGTTGTGGATTCCTTGGAATGCTTCATATGGAGATCATTCAGGAGCGATTGGAGCGTGAATTTGATATGACCGTGATTACCACGGTTCCATCTGTGCAGTTCAAAGCTTTGATGACCGATGATTCCTACAAATTGATCAATGCACCTTCTGATATGCCTGATCCAACCCGGATGAAACATATCGAGGAGCCTTATGTGAAAGCTTCGATTATTACAGCCTCCGAATATGTGGGGTCCGTGATTACTCTTTGTATGGAGAAGCGAGGCCAGATCAAAAACCAAGTTTATTTGACAGCAGATCGAGTGGAATTGACATTCGATATGCCTTTGGCAGAGATTGTCTTCGACTTCTTTGATAAATTAAAAACCATTTCTAGAGGATATGCCTCTTTGGATTATGAATTGATCGGCTATAAGGTTTCTCATATGGTGAGGTTGGATGTGATGTTGAATGGAGAACCAGTAGATGCGCTTTCAGCGGTGGTTCATAGGGATAAAGCTTATGAATGGGGAAAGAGACTTTGCGAGAAGTTGAAAGAACTGGTGCCAAGACAAATGTTTGAGATTGCGATTCAGGCAGCTATTGGAACCAAGATCATTGCTCGTGAAACGGTCAAGGCATTACGTAAAAACGTGTTGGCGAAATGTTATGGTGGTGATATTTCCCGTAAGCGTAAATTGTTGGAAAAGCAGAAGAAAGGTAAAAAGAGAATGAGGCAAGTCGGAAACGTAGAAGTGCCTCAGGAAGCGTTTATGGCGGTATTGAAACTCGATTAGGAAGTTCGGAGGGAGAATTGGGAAGTTTGAGTTAGGAAGTAAGGGATGGGAAGTTGGAATACGATCTACAATATTTGAAGTACTAGTTACAAAGCCAGAGTAATGAAGCTAGATCTTCAAAATAGAGTACATAAAGTAAAAAAGTTATCAACTGATTTCGATCTTTAAGAGAAGTATTGAAACAGCAGAAATGAAAAGTAATTAAATATTGAATGTCCGGCATCGACTAATTAGAATCGACGTTAGACCTGCTAAAACTTAAATGTATAATGGCCACAATTATTGACGGAAAACTAACCTCCTCACAAATCAAATCCGAAATTGCTGCTCGCGTAAGTGAAATCAAGGCCGAGGGAGGAAAGACCCCTCATTTGGCTGCGATCCTGGTAGGAACTGATGGCGCTAGCCAAACCTATGTAGGAGCGAAAGTAAAAGCTTGTGAAGAGTGTGGTTTCGATTCTACTCTGGTTCGTTTGGAAGATACGGTATCTGAAGAAGAACTTTTGAAAGTAGTGGAGGATATCAATGAAAACCCCTCCATTGATGGATTGATAGTACAATTGCCTTTGCCGAAACATATCTCTGTGGAGAAGGTGACTGATAAAATCAAACCTGAGAAAGATGTAGATGGGTTTACACCAGCCAACGTAGGTAGAATGGCTTTGAATTGGCCTGCTTATGTAGCGGCTACTCCTTATGGGATCATTGAGTTATTGAAAAGATATGAGATCGAGACTTCCGGTAAGAATTGTGTGGTGATCGGAAGAAGCCATATTGTAGGTAGCCCTATGAGTATTTTGATGGCTAGAAACGGATACCCTGGCAATGCAACTGTCACGTTGACTCACAGCCGCACCAAGAATCTGGAAGAGATTGCGAAGTCTGCTGATATTTTGATTGTTGCCTTGGGAAAACCTCATTTTGTTACTGCTGATATGGTGAAGCCAGGGGCAGTAGTCATTGACGTGGGAATCCATAGAATTGAAGATAGCAGCAAGAAATCAGGATTCAGGTTGGTAGGAGATGTGAAGTTTGATGAGGTATCCGAGATCGCTTCCGCAATTACTCCAGTTCCTGGAGGGGTCGGCCCGATGACCATTGCTTCTTTGCTTTACAATACCTTATTGGCAGCCGAGAAGAAAGTTTACGGGTAAACGAAAAAATAATTGGAAAAGCTTGAGGGAAGGGGTTGCTTCGAATGGGCAACATTTCTACTTTTGCTGACCCTAACCGCGCACGTGGTGAAACTGGTAGACACGCCATCTTGAGGGGGTGGTGCATTAAGTTGTGTGGAGGTTCGAATCCTCTCGTGCGCACGAAAGCTTCCGAATTAGTTCGGGAGCTTTTTTTTGCTCAACCTTTAAGGTTTTCAAAACCTCGAAAGTTTATGCCCTTCAAATATTTAAAGCCATTTTCTAACCTCAAAGCTGCAGATTAAGCTGAAAAAAGGATGGTAACGTCACTGCGAGGCCAAAGGCCGAAGCGGTCTCATTTTTTAAAAGTAAATCTCCCGCAAAGAAGCAAAGTCGCAAAGTTTTTTTTAGCCATTTCGGTCAGACGGAGAAATCTCCATTAATTAAAAAACAGTGGTCGTAGGATGGAAGATAGAGGTCGGGAAAGGCAATTGGAAGTGATCAGTAGCAGTGGTCAGTGGTCAGCTTGCCTTCCGAAGATAGGCTGGCGGTATGCAGTTTGGATCGTTATTGCGAGCGGAGCTTGGCAATCTCATTTCCGTAAGTCTGGATTGCCACGTCGGCTTTGGAGCTTCCCTGCCTATCGGCAGATAGGCTTGCATTGTTGATACTAATACAAGTTTTCTGGATTATGCTTATCTCGTAATCAAAAGTTTGTCAGGGGACGAATATTCATATTTGAATTAACCCTTTGCGGCTACGCGCCCTTGCGGGAGGCTATTAATTTCAAATAGAGAAACTCTCATCTAGAAATCTTAAGTAGAAATTTCCACCAATGGCCACCCATTTCCCCTATAAAATTCCTACTTTTTCGGGCTAATAAAATTTCCTATGAATCTACTATTGAGAGCAGCTCTTTTCTCAGCTGCGCTTTTGCTAATTACCCAAGTTTCATTTGCCCAATCAGAAGCACAATTTCCTTTAGTCAAAGGTTTTGGAGGGATTTATGAAGTTCCTGATGCGACGGAACGTCCGGATCCAGGTTTGGATTACAAAATCATTGTAGACTTATCAACTGGGGCGGAAAACCCTAAAGAAATCAGTAGATGGGTGGATAATATTGCTCGTTTAATGAATCTACATGGTTTGGCAGGTGTGAAGCAAGAACAGATGCATGTGAAAGTTGTGATTCATGGAGGAGCAATCTTTACTGCAACTACGGATGAAAACTATCAGTCTCGGTATCAGGTAGAAAATCCTAACCTCAAAGTATACCAAGCATTAAAGGATGCAGGCGTAGAATTCTATGTATGTGGACAGTCCATGAGAGCCCGTGGGCTTACCAAAAAGGATATTTGGCCAGGGATAGAAATAGCCCATTCAGCCTTGACCACTCTTACTACCTATGTCCCTCAGGGATATACAATGCTCAAATTTTAAATACTTGGAATAATTATTGGTAATTTTGGAGGATAGAATGAAAAAAGTCAATCCTCCTTCCAAGACCGCCAGAAAAGTCGTGATCGGATTTTTCTTTGCTGCCATCTTTTTGATTGGTGTGGCAGGACTGACTTATTATACCCTAAATCGTCTGGTAGATACGGTGGCAGAATTGGCTCAGCCCAACCAGAAATTAAATTTACTGAGTGAGCTACAGTCGGAGATTTTTCAGATTACCCAAATCGAACAGGTAGACCAAGGAGGAGATTTTAGGGTGCAGGATTCTACTATGAATTCCCTGAATGCCAAACTCATTCAGTTAAATGAATGGGCTTCCGATACCTTGGAGGAATCCAATATTAGAAGTATCCGAGAAAATTTAATTGCCTTGGTGGCTGGGTACAAAGACCTCTATGAGGTAAAAAAGAATCTTGCCGATCGGAATTTTACCCAGGAAGCACTTCGTAAGGTAGAATTGGGTATTCGGAGGAGAGCAGCTGATGCAGAGACAGAGCCCTTGATCACACTTCGTCCAAGAGATATCATCCTAGATGAATTGGAACAGCAAAACGCGACCCGACAAGAGCTTCCCAAAAATCAGGAGTTGCAAGTGGGTAGGGTATCGCCGGAGGAAATTTCCCGAGAGGAAGACAAACTGGTAAACTACCTTCGAAATCTTCAAAAGCAGAATACCCGCACCAATTCCACCCAACCATTTACCATTGATAGCATCCTTTACAATATCAAAGGAGTTATTAGCAGGATATATAGAGAAGAATCTTACCAAAGACAAAAGTTGGCCACGCTGGAGGCAGATCTTTCTCAAAAGCAAAGTGAGATTGTTGGAACCATTCAGGAATTGCTGGTCACCTTACAAAGAAGGACGATCGAAGAATCCAATGACCAGAACAATGCTGCTTATGGGCTTGCCAATGATGTGACTTATTTTTTAGTGTTGGTGGTAGTTCTGGCAGTGTTGGCTTCTGCATTATTGGTGTATTCGATATTGAAAGAGATTCGACTCAATAGAACATACCAAGAAAACCTATTGATTTCCCAGCAAAAGGCAGAACAGTTGGCTAAATCCAAGCAGGAATTTTTGGCAAATATGAGTCATGAGATCCGTAATCCTTTGCATGTGATCCAAGGATATCAATCTGTATTGGAAAAATCAGAATTAGATTCCGCCCAGCAGTCTTATTTGAGAATGATCGGTTTTGCTTCCCAGACATTGATGGAAATTGTGGACGATGTCCTCGATTTTTCTAAGCTGGAGGCAGGAAAGCTAAAACTGGAATACACGGCTTTTGACCCAGTACGATTATTTAGTGCCCTTCAAAAATTCTATGAGCTTCAAGCAACAGAGAAAAAGCTGGGCTTTTATTGGTCCTTAAAGCTTCCTGAAGATAAATGGTTAGAGGGAGATCAACTTCGATTGAAGCAAATCCTGAACAACCTCTTGTCAAATGCCTTTAAATTTACCCAAGAAGGTTCGATTCATGTGGCTGTAGAATGGTCAGAAAATCAGCTAGTTGTGGAGATAAGGGACACTGGGATAGGGATGAGTAAAGAGGTGCTGGAAAAAGTCTTCTTAGAGTTTGATCAGGCGGATAACTCGATTTCCAGAAAATTTGGGGGTACTGGACTTGGGTTGGCAATCGTACATCGATTGGTGATGTTGATGAATGGTGAAATTGATACCCAGAGTGAAGAGGGAGTTGGAACCAATATCAAGATCTCTTTGCCAATGGAAACTACCCCAGCTCAAGAACCTGAAGTTGACCAGGAAGAACTCAATTACATTGACTTGGAAGGGAAAAATGTATTATTGGTTGATGATGATAAAGTGGGGCTTCGGTATTTGGAGACCATCTTTTCCTACTTTGGTGCCAATGTGATCGCCTATCCTGGAGGAGCCACTTTTAGAGATGAATTTGAAGAGATTGATATTGATTTGGCGATCATTGATATTCAGATGCCAGAATTTTCTGGATTTGATGTTGTGAAATCCTTAAGATCCATTGCTGCTTATCAAACACTTCCAATTTTAGCCATGACAGCCAATGTTTTTGTGGAGGAAAAGGAAAAAATGATGAGAGAGGGGTTCAATGAGCTCTTATTCAAACCATTCCAAGAAAGAGCATTGGTGGCTTGTTTAAGTAGAGTATTCCCAGACCGGGCTACCAAAGGACAGCCCATCAATCCGGAACCGAATGCTGATAAGCATGATCATTTTGACTTAAAAGATATGAGAAGGTTCTGCATGGGAGATGAGGACCTCTTGATGGATATTTTGAAGGATTTGATCAAGGATACTCAAAATGACATGACCAAACTGAAGAAGGCAAGGCTAAATGATCGTTGGGATCAGGTTTTGGAAATATGCCATCAGTTAGGAAGCAGGCTTGGACAAATTAAAAGCCCAAGTGGGGAATTAGCCAGGAAGGTAGAGAATAGCCTGAAGTTGGGTACCCATAACGGGATGGAAGATGTCCTTAATCTCTTGGATATTGAAGTGAAAAACCTATTGGCAGCTCTCTCAGATCTGGTGTATGCCCCAGAGAGCTACTCTTAAATAAGTTTGTTTCAGCTTAATCCAACCCATACTTTTCCATTTTACTATACAAGGTCTTACGATCCATGTTCAGGATTCTGGCGGTTTTGGATTTATTGAATTTCGTATCGTTGAGGACTTTTTGAATCAATTCCTTTTCCTGCTCGATCCATTTGGATTTATAATCTTTGGGTGAGGGTAAATCATTTCCCATGGAGGAGGCTCCACCCATCATGGAAGTGGAAGTTGATTGAAGTGATGGTTCATACAAGTCTGCAGGTAGCGCATCTTTTTCCACTAATCCTCCTGCAGTAAGCAACACAGCTCTTTTGATGATATTTCTTAATTCTCTTAAGTTTCCAGGCCAATCATAAGCTAAGAAAATCTCCCAAACTTCAGGAGTGAACCCACTGACAGATTTGTTGAGTCGGGCATTACTTTCTTCTAAGAATTGCTGAGAGAAATCCTCCAAATCTTCTTTTCTTCTTCTTAGAGGGATCGCTTGAAGTGTAAATTCATTCAGTCTATGATATAAGTCTTCTCTAAAATGTCCATCCCCGGATTGTAGAATCAGGTTGTCATTGGTTGCAGCAATAATTCGCACATCTATTTGGATTTCCTTATTGCCTCCGATTTTACGGATGGTTCTTTCTTGAATGGCACGTAATAACTGAATCTGAACTTCATAGCTTAAGTTTCCTATTTCATCCAGGAAGATGGTTCCTCCATTTGCAGACTCAAAATGTCCCGTTTTATGTTCTAAAGCCCCTGTAAAAGCACCTTTTACGTGGCCAAACAATTCACTTCCTGCAAGTTCTCTTGGTAAGGCTCCACAATCGATCGCGATGAAAGGTCCGTCTTTTCTGGTGGAAAGCTCATGAATTCTTCGAGAGACAAACTCTTTTCCTGTTCCAGTTTCACCCAATACCAATACGCTTAAATCGGTTGGAGCGACCAACTGGATGTGCTTTTCCAATTTTTCTGCCTCTGAGGAACTTCCTATAACATAGCTTCCCTTGGATACCTTTGGTTCCGAACTTTTTTGAGGAGTGGAGGAAGTTTTTGGGGCTTCGTTCCCCTTTACAGAAAGAGACTCTTTCACGGTTGCCAACAACTCATCTGGGTTGATTGGCTTGGTGATATATTCAAATGCACCAAGCTTCATGGCTTTGATGGCAATACGAATGTCTGAATAGTGGGTGATGAGAATGACCTGAGTCTGCGGGAATTTTGATTTGGTCCATTGGAGTAATTCCATACCTGTACCATCAGGTAATCGGAAATCAGCTATGATCAAATCAAAGCTATTGGAACTCATGATCTGTTGTGCATCCTTTACCTTGATGCAGGTTTGAACAGCGTACCCATTTTTCTCCAAAAAGGTTTTAACTATTCTTGAGTAAGTCAGGTCGTCTTCGACTAATAAGATCTGCTTCATGAAATCATTATCATTGAATAATGCGAAATTACGAAAAAAGCATCGAGCAAAGTGCACGATGCCTTTTTAATATAGGGAGATTGAACAACTAGCCTTTTATTTCATTTCCCTCTTGATCATATTTTTTGGTTACCTGTTCATCGGTTCCATCATCAAATTTGACCTCAAAGAGGAAGGTTCCATCGAGCTGGGTGAGTTGGAATGCTTTATCAATAGGCAAAGATTTGACCAAATCATCTTCAGCGATGGAATTTTTCACTGCCTTTGGCAATGATTCAGGTTCGATTTTCATTTTGTCTTGTCGGACAGAAACTGTATTTGGGTTTATTTTTTCCAGGGCAATTGGTGGAGAAGCCAATGCAACTCCAGTAAATAACATTACAGACACTAAAATCAGAGTTTTCATCATGTTATTTGGGTTAGTTAAATAATAGTTAACTAGTTGGAGTCCGGACTCCTTCATTCGTAATGACCATTATCGAACTGTATTTGCTAGTTGCGAAGGGTGTGCCAACCGCCTAAAATTCTCGTAAAGCAACTTTTTTGAGATAGATCAAAAATAATTTTGGGGAAAAGTCCCTCAGTTTGTTCCTAATGAACCAAAATATTCTCCTTGAATCGCGGCTATTTCTGCTTAATCGGCCTTTTGTAAGAAAAAGGGCTATTCACAAAATTTAAAATCATGAAATAGAACTTTTTTGAAGAAAAATTCTTTTAAAAACTAGTAACTTTGAATCATCAAAAATAACATTCGCCAGAATCCATGAGTGACGCCATCAAACACGAATGCGGCATAGCAATGATAAGGCTACGCAAACCTGTTCAATACTACATCGATAAGTACGGAACAGCAGCCTACGCAGCAAACAGGCTTTATGTCTTAATGCAAAAGCAAATAAATCGAGGCCAAGATGGCGCAGGTGTCGCCAATATCAAGATTGGCACGGACCCCGGAACTAGGTACATTAGTAGGTATCGTTCGATTGAGCCTTCAGCAGTCAATTATATTTTTGACAAAATCAATAAGAAGTACAAGAAAGCCAAGAAGTTAGGGGGGCATGATGCCTTAACCGATGCGGATTGGTTGAAAGAAAACATTGCCTTTACAGGTGAAGTTTGGTTGGGACATCTTCGTTATGGAACCCATGGCGAGAACAGCATTGAAACCTGCCATCCATTTTTAAAGCAAAATAACTGGAGAAGCCGTAACCTAGTGATGGCCGGTAACTTCAACATGACGAATGTGGAGGAGTTGTTTAGCAAACTAGTTCAGCTTGGACAGCACCCAAAAGAAAAGACGGATACAGTAACCGTAATGGAGAAAATTGGTCACTTCCTTGACGAGGAAAACCAACGAATCTTCGATAAATATAAGCACCAATATTCCAATGAGCAGATCACCCATGTGATTGAAAATGAATTGGACGTAGCTAGGATTTTAAGAAGGTCTTGTAGAGACTTTGACGGAGGATATACCATGGCAGGAATGATTGGAAATGGTTCCTCTTTTGTGGTTCGAGATCCCTCTGGAATTCGTCCTGCTTATTATTATGCGGATGAGGAAGTGGTAGTGGTAGCTTCTGAAAAGCCAGCGATCAAATCTGCTTTCAATATTGATTTTAATGCAATCCAAGAGATCAAACCAGGACATGCGTTAGTGATCAATAAAGACGGGTCTTATGCTGAATCTGAAATCCTTCCTGCTAGAGAAAAGAAATCATGTAGTTTTGAACGTATTTACTTCTCAAGAGGAACAGATCCGGCCATCTACCAAGAGCGGAAAGACCTGGGGAAAGCTTTGATTCCGCAGATCTTGAAAGCCATTGACTTCGACCTTAAAAATACCGTATTTTCCTACATCCCAAACACAGCTGAAACAGCCTTCTTGGGGATGATTGAAGGTTTAGAAGATTATCTGAGTGCCAAAAGACGTGAGGTGTTCCTGGAAGGAAAACCACATATGGGTGAGCTCGATGAATTGCTTAATTTCCGCCCAAGAGTGGAGAAATTGGTGAGTAAGGACGTGAAGTTGAGGACCTTCATTACCAATGACGATGATCGTGATACCATGGTGGCTAATGTTTACGATACTACTTTTGAGGTAGTAAAACCAGGCATTGACTCCTTAGTGGTGATTGATGATAGTATTGTAAGAGGTACTACCTTGGAGAAAAGTATTTTGACCACCTTGGATAAATTAAATCCAAAAAGAATCATCATCGTATCTTCAGCTCCTCAAATCAGATTCCCTGATTGTTACGGTATTGATATGTCTAGAATGAAGGAATTTATAGCGTTCAGAGCAGCATTGGCATTACTAAAAGAGAGAGGAATGGGATCTGTGTTGGATAGGGTACATGAATCTTGTTTAAATGATCCAAACTCTTATGAAAACTTTGTAAAGGATGTTTATAGCTCTTTTACAGATGAGGAGATTTCTGATAAAGTAGCCCAGATTGTGGCTGGAGATAATATCAAAGCTGAGGTAAAAGTGATTTTCCAAACGGTAGAGAACCTTCATAAGTGTATTCCAAAACATACCGGAGATTGGTATTTCACTGGAAATTATCCAACTACTGGGGGTACAAGAGTGGTAAATAGATCATTTGCCAACTATATGGAAGGTAAGACAGTAAGAGCTTATTAATTCATTAAAAGAATTGATAAAATATTGATAGGCACAGGGAATATTCCTTGTGCCTTTTTCTTTTATAATCTAAGCGATCAATAAATTAGTGTTTTAAAACAAAATAGATTTACCGAAATGGACATAAACGTATCCCTTTTAAAAGAAATTTGTGAAATCGCCGGCGCACCGGGTTTCGAAAAGCGAGTAAGAGACTTGGTAATAGCGTTGGTAACGCCCCTTTCCGATGAAGTAAAGGTAGATAACCTGGGAAATGTGATCGCCATCAAGAAAGGAAAAAGAAATCCAGATCAAAAAAAAGTGATGGTGGCTGCCCACATGGATGAGATTGGATTTATCGTGACGCATATCGATGACAATGGATTTTTAAGATTCCATACATTGGGTGGTTTTGATCCAAAAACCTTGACGGCACAGCGGGTGATCGTTCATGGAAAGGAAGATTTGGTAGGTGTTATGGGAAGTAAGCCAATTCATGTGATGTCCCAGGAGGAGAGAACCAAGCTTCCAAAAACGACAGATTTTTTCATTGACCTGGGGATGCCTAAATCAGAGGTGGAAAAAGTGATTTCAATTGGGGATCCTGTAACCAGAGATCGAGAATTAATTGAAATGGGTGATTGTGTGAATTGTAAATCCATTGATAATAGAGTAGCCGTATTTATCTTGATTGAAACCTTGAAAAAATTGGAAAATCCCGCCTATGATGTTTACGCTACTTTTACGGTGCAGGAAGAAGTGGGTATCCGGGGTGCCAATGTGGCCGCACATGGAATCAATCCTGATTTCGGGATCGCATTAGATACGACCATTGCGTTTGACGTACCGGGAGCTCAAGCTCATGAGAAAGTGACAGAGCTAGGAAAAGGAACCGCCATAAAAATCATGGATGCTTCTACAATTTGTGACTACAGAATGGTGGAGTTTATGAAGCAAACCGCTAACAAACAATCCATTACTTGGCAGCCTGAGATCTTAACTGCAGGAGGAACAGATACCGCTGGAGTTCAGCGAATGGGTAAACATGGGGCGATTGCAGGCGCCATCTCCATTCCTACTAGACACCTTCACCAAGTGATTGAAATGGCACATAAGCAAGACATAGCGGATTCTATTTCCTTGTTAACCGCCTGTTTGGAGCAAGTGGATCAGTACGATTGGAAGCATTAATAGACTAAACTTGATTGCAAGCCATTTCGAGAAATCGGGATGGCTTTTTTTTTGGCAAAATCCTTCAAACGTACGGATTTAGATTCTAAGGCCTCTTTTTTGCATTTATAGTAGGTATGAATTCAGTAAAAATCGTTCAGAAAGAGGTCAGCTCAAAGGATAAAGTAAAGGTGGAGCCTTTTCTTTCCTTTGGAAATGAGGATACTGTCTTTGTAAAGGGAAGGGTAATCACCTCCTATAAGCAAAAAAGACCCAATTCTAGAAATTCATGGCTGAAAAATATCATTGCCTCTATCAGGAGATATTCTGTCAAGTCTATACCCAATGCTCTGGTGGAGATTCATTTACATGATCAAAAATTTCAAGTCAGAACAGATGAGGAGGGGGTTTTTGAGAAGCAAATTGAGGTAAAAAATCCCTATTCTGTCGACAGATTGGAACATGTGAATTTTAAGGTTCTGGAACCTGAAGAAAAAATTAACTCCACATGGATTACTAGGGAAGTGAAGAGGTTTAGTGAACGGCAGGGGGTGATTTCAGATATTGATGACACTGTTTTGATTTCCCATTCCACAGATATTGGAAAGAAGTTTTGGCTTTCCATCTCTAAAAATGCCTATACAAGAAGACCCTTGCCAGGGGTGTCAGAGTTTTACAAAGAACTTACGCGTCACAAAGAGAATCCCATCTTTTACGTGTCCAGCAGTGATTGGTCGATTTATGATCTGATCCGGGATTTTATGCGATATCGACATATACCAATGGGGCCCACCTTATTGAAAGACAAACATCTAAATCTTAGGAATATTTGGAAGTCCGGTCATGGAAATCACGATCATAAAAAGGATAAGATTGAGTTTCTATTCAGATTTTTTCCTGGTATGCACTTCTTTTTGGTAGGCGACAGTGGTCAGGAAGATCCGGAAATCTACACTGAAATCATCAAGAAATTTCCAGGCAGGGTCACTGCTGTGTTTATACGACTAGTTGATGAGTTGGACCCTGAAAGAAAACAGAAACTTGAATCCCAAGTGTCTTTAGAAAACTATTTCTTTTTCAAAACTTCAAAAGAGGCCTTGGAATTAGCGAAGGAAAATCAATTTATTTAACAGAATATGTAATGAGAAAAGTATGTCTATTTGTTTTTAACCCCATTTCTGGTGAGAATGGTTTGACGGAAGAGGAATTGGTAGAAATGGTACAGGTTAAACTTCCCCAATATGATACCCATATTTTTGAGACTACAGGTCAGGGAGATGCAGAAAAAATCAAATTGGAATATGATCGTCTTCATCCAGACTTGGTATTAGTTGGAGGAGGAGATGGTACAGTAAAACTAGTTGCCATGGCATTACGGGAAATGAACACTACTCTGTGTATTGTCCCATTAGGGTCTGCCAACGGGCTTGCCAAGTGTATGGGCATTAACACCATAGAGGATGCATGGGAGGCAGTGAGAACTTTCCAGGTTCACCACATCGATGCGGTTCATATTAATGGAGAGCTATGCCTGCACTTAGCTGATTTTGGCTTTAATGCCAACTTGGTCAAAAAGTTTGAATCCACTGACGGTAGAGGAATGCTGGCCTATATTACCAGTTCGGTATCCGAGATTTTTTCTACAGAGCCTAAGGTATTTCGATTGAAGATCAACGGAGACACAAAGGAAGTTTCCGCAAAAATGCTTGTCATAGCCAATGGAGATCAATATGGAACAGGAGCTTTGATCAATTGCAAAGGGAAAATGGATGATGGGAAGTTTGAAATAATTGCTTTAAATCCGGAATCAGCCAAAGACTATATTCGTATGACCATGGCCATGTTTAAAGGAGACTTAGAGGAACAGGACTCCTCAAGAGTTTTTCGCTGTGAATCCTGTGTGATTGAAAATCCTGAGGATGTGGAGTTTCAAATTGATGGAGAATTAATGGGGAAACCTCAGTCTGTAGAGGCAGTGATAGAAAAGGAAGCTTTTCAATTTGTCACCTCAAAAAAATATGCTGCCTGCCAAAAAAAGCTTTCCTAAACCTATTATAAATTCTGGGCTATAGATTTTAGAAGATTTCCATATCTTCCACTTTCAATGACCAAAATCTTTATGATCAAGAATATTTTATGTTTTTCACTGTTGAGTTCAGTCCTTTTTTCATGTGCCCAAAACAAAGCTGAAGAAAGAGAGGAAATACAGAATAAAGCCAAGCCTGAATGGATTCAGATGTTCAATGGAAAAGACCTTGAAGGCTGGATTCCAAAGATTCAACATCATGAAACTGGGGAGAACTACGCCAATACTTTTAGAGTGGTAGATGGGGTGATTGAAGTGAATTATGATGATTATAAGGAAGGTTTTGATGATCGTTATGGTCATCTCTTTTACGAAAAGCCTTTTTCCTCCTTTCACATGACTTGGGAATACCGGTTTACTGACCAGTGGTTAGAGGATGCTGCAAGCTACACGTATAGAAACAGTGGAGTAATGTTCCACTCTCAAGCACCCTCGACAATCTTAAAAGAGCAGGATTGGCCCATTTCTGTAGAATGGCAGATGCTAGCAGAGGAAGAAGAAGGAGTGCCAAGACCCACTGGTAATATGTGTTCTCCAGGGACAGATGTATATTTTGAAGGAAAGAAAGATCCTAGACATTGCATCAATTCCACTTCACCAACTTTCAAATGGGATGAATGGGTCAGAGCAGACTTAATTGTCTTTGCGGATTCTTTGGTGATTCATTTGGTAAATGGAGACACAGTTTTACAATACACGAAGCCTCAAATAGGGGGAGGGACTGCCAATAGGTTTGATCCAAAAATGAAGGTAGATGGTCAACTACTTACCGAAGGATTTATTGGTTTACAAAGTGAAGGGCAAGGTGTGCTTTTTAGAGATTTGAGAATTAAAGGGCTTTAAAGATATTCTTGGATAGGGATTGGATTTTTCTGGTTAAATTAAATGGAAATCAAATTTTTAACATTTAACCAGAAGATTCATGGAATCAAAATATGGATTTTTAAAAATGAGTTTGCCGGAGTTCGTTGCTTGGATTCAAGAACAGCGGATTGCAAGGACTATTTTAACAGTACAGCAACATCATACCTGGAGTCCTAGCTATATTCATTTCAATGGGTCGAATCATTTCGAACGTCAATCAGCAATGAAAAACTATCATGTCCGAAACAATGGCTGGCAGGACATAGGGCAACATTTCACCAGTTTTCCGGATGGATCCATTGTGACAGGAAGATCATTGGAATTGACTCCTGCTTGCATCTATGGAGCAAATCGGGATTCTATTTGCATGGAGCATTTTGGGAATTTTGATAAGGGAGGAGATGAGATGACTCCCGAACAAAGAGAAACGGTAGTGGGAATGACTGCCGCGCTCTGTGATAAGTTTCGACTGCCATTGAATAGTTTCAGCATTATCTATCACCATTGGTTTGATTTGAATACTGGAAAGAGGAATAATGGGACAGGAAATAATAAGTCATGTCCTGGGAGCAATTTTTTTGGAGGAAATAAGATAGATGATTTCAATAGGAATTTCTTGCCTTTAGTATCCCAAAAGCTTCAGGGAAGACCGGCCCCTGCGCCTCCGGCGGCAATCCAGAAATATGTGGTGGTGACTGCAAACTTATTGAATGTTAGAGAAGCTCCCTCAGGTTCAGCTCCAAAGGCATCTGATAGAGGTGCTGCTCAGTTAGGATCCATTCTTCGGATTTATGATGAGTCCAATGGGTGGTTGAAAATCTCAAATAGTCAATCCCATTGGGTGTATGGTCAATATACGATTGAAGTAAAAAGAGCAACAGTAAATGCCAATGTATTACGGGTCAGAAGTGGACCAGGGACCAATTTTTCCATTGTAGATAACTTAATGGAATCAGAAGAAGTGTTTATCTCTGAGGAGGAAAATGGTTGGTGTAAAATCAGTTTAGAGGAAAAATGGCTGAGTAAAAACTATTTGAATTTTTCCTAAAAGGAGCAGGTGAAAGATCAGCTGTGGATTTTATGATCTTTCATTAAAATGTCAAAACCCAAAGTCTTCACTTCGGGTTTTGAATTATTGTTTTTATAATGAAGCCATTTTTGGTTTATCCTAATTTGGCTAAGCTGTCTTCCAAGGCCTTGATTTTAGCTTCGGCATCAGCTTGTTTTTTACGTTCCATTTCGATCACTTTCGCAGGAGCTCCAGATACAAATCGCTCATTACTTAGCTTTTTCATGACAGAATTCAGGAATCCTTTCGTGTAGTCAAGCTCTTTTTGGATGTTCGCTTTCTCCTCTTCTACATTGATGGAGTCTCCCATCGGCACGAAGCACTCATCTGATTTTACAACAAAGCTAATGGCATTGTCCACTTTCTCAGCAAAGCTTAATGAAGCCAAGTTGGCTAGCTTATTCAATACAGATTCAAATCGTTGATAAACACCTTGGTTTTTGGTGTTGATGGTCAATTCCAAGGCTTCTTTTGGAGACATTCCTTTGGAAGCTCGGAGATTTCTCACTTGTGAAACGACCTCAAAAATTTGATTTGCTTCCTGGATAATCTCCAGATCAAATGATTTTTCTTCAGGCCATGAAGCAAGAATCAATGATTCTTCCACTGTTCTATTCTTGATTTGATGCCAAAGTTCTTCAGAAATAAAAGGCATAAATGGATGAAGAATCTTCAGGATATCTTCGAACAAGGAAATGGTCTTGTCATAGGTTTCCTGATCAATTGGATGCTGGTATTCCGGTTTGATCATTTCAAGATACCAAGAGCAGAAATCTCCCCATACCAACTTATAGGTAGTCATCAAGGCATCCGAAATTCTGAATTTCTCAAAATGCTCATTGATCTCGCCCAAGGCTTGGTTGAAGCGGTTTTCAAACCATTGAATGCTAGAACGATTGGCCGATCCATCTAAATTAGGGTCGATTTCCCAACCTTTCACCAAACGGAAAGCATTCCAAATTTTATTGGCAAAGTTTCTCCCTTGTTCCACCAATTTGTCATCATATGGAAGGTCATTACCGGCAGGAGAAGAAAACAGCATCCCTGTTCTTACCCCATCGGCACCATTTTGTGCAATCAATTCCAATGGATCTGGTGAGTTCCCCAGAGATTTGGACATTTTTCGCCCCAATTTATCCCGTACAATTCCTGTGAGGTAAACGTTTTTAAATGGCTTTTCTCCCATGTACTCATATCCTGCAATGATCATTCTTGCTACCCAGAAAAATAGGATTTCCGGAGCAGTAACCAAGTCATTGGTTGGATAGTAGTATTTCAGGTCTTCATTCGGTTGTCCCGTTTTAAATACCTCTGTATCAAAAACAGAGATCGGCCATAACCAAGAGCTAAACCAAGTATCCAACACATCATCTTCCTGCTTAAGATCTTCTAGGCTGTACTTCTCTCCATATTGTTCGTTGGCAATCAGCAATGCTTCCTCTGCGGTTTTGGCAACTACGTATTCCCCATTAGGAAGGAAAAATGCAGGGATTCTATGTCCCCACCAAAGCTGACGGGAAATACACCAGTCACGAACATTCTCCATCCAAGAACGATACATGTTTTTGAATTTTGGAGGGTATAGCTTGATGACATCATCCATTACAGAGCTCAGCGCCGGTTTAGTGATTTCATCCATTTTCAAGAACCATTGCATAGAAAGCTTTGGTTCAATGACCGCATCTGTCCTTTCAGAATGACCTACATTGGATTTATAGTCTTCGATCTTATCCAGCTGATCGACTTCCTTCAGAAGTTTGCCTATCATCTTTCTGGCGATGAATCGATCTTCCCCTACTAGAATTTGGGCTTTCTCGTTGAGAGTGCCATCGTCATTCAGAATATCGATAACTTCCAGTTTGTGCTTGAGTCCTAGCTCATAATCATTGATGTCATGTGCTGGAGTTACTTTTAGGCATCCAGTTCCAAATTCCATGTCCACATATTCATCTTCGATAATTGGAATGGCACGATTGATCAAAGGAACAATGGCTTTCTTCCCTTTCAAATGAGTAAATCTTGTGTCATTTGGATTCACACAGATGGCTACATCAGCCATAATAGTTTCAGGACGTGTGGTAGCAATCGTCAAAAACTCATTTTCAGTACCTTCAATTTGGTACTTAATGTAATAGAGTTTGGATTGGATTTCTTTGGTGATTACTTCGTCATCAGACAAAGCAGTTTTACCTTGAGGATCCCAGTTAACCATACGTATCCCACGGTAGATTTTACCTTTTTTATGGAGGTCTACGAAAACTGTTAATACTGCATCGCTCAAACCTTCATCCATGGTAAAGGCAGTACGATCCCAATCGCAGGAAGCTCCTAGCTTTTTCAATTGCTCTAGAATGATACCTCCGTATTTTTCTTTCCATTCCCAAGCATGCTTCAAGAATTCCTCACGGGTAATTGATTTTTTATCTATCCCCTGTTCTTTGAGCATGTTTACTACTTTGGTTTCAGTAGCGATGGAGGCATGGTCAGTCCCTGGAACCCAGCAAGCATTTTTTCCTTGCATTCGGGCTCTTCGAATCAAAACATCCTGAATGGTATTATTCAACATATGCCCCATGTGCAAGACCCCTGTGACGTTGGGTGGAGGGATTACGATGGTGTAAGGCTCTTTATTCGGATCTACTTTCGAAGAAAAAAGCTTGTGCTCCATCCAGTAAGCATACCACTTGGCTTCTGCTGAGGCTGGATCGTATTTGCTGGCAATAGACATAGAAGGATAATTAATTGAGGGGCAAAAATAGGGAAAAAGCCAATTTTTGCGGCATGATTGGAGGATCAATTACAAGGCGGAGAAAAAAATAGCCTTTAATTTAGTGGTGAATTATACTTCCAAAAAACAATATGGAATAGTTCTTATTTCAATTAGGTGAATAGTGGATAGCCAAGATTTCAAAAACTCGATCTTCCTTTGCAAGTTTCAATACTGCTTGATCCCCAACTTTTTTACCGGTTAAAATCTTGGCAATAGGGGAGATAAAAGATATTTTGTTTTTGGAAATATCTGCTTCATCTACCCCTACAAGTTGATAAGTCATCTTTTTAGGGCTATTGTTCACTTTAAGGGTTACGGTGGCGCCAAACCGAATTTCATCCTGTGGTTGTTCACGTAGGTTTACCGGTTTTGCGGTAGCAATTCGTTCTTCAAGCAAATGAATTTTAGCATTGATGAAATTGGAAAGGACACGTTTTTCCTGTTCAGTGGTAGCCTGAAGTTTGGTTTTTTCTTCCAACAAAGCTTCCTTTTCGGAAAGTAATTCAGCCAATCCGTTTTGAGTCACGTAATTGGTAACCCCATTTGGAAGCTCCACTCTAGGCGGAACTAAGGGAGTTTCCTCCTGATCTTCTTCTTTTACAAAACCTCTGCTCATGTTGTGTTCTCAATTTCTTTCCTAAAGAAGGTATTGTGCCAGGATAAAGTTTCATTTTCCAGATATTCCGAATAAATCCTTTTCCTAGTACGATGCTATTCAGATACCTTTTTGTCTAAGACATTCAAAAGTTTGAACAAGGTTTTTTGAAAGGAAAAAATCTCTTCCTCGGAGATGGTATTGTCATGAAATGATTCCACAATCTTTTTGGGTACCTCTAGGGCTTTTTCCTTCAATTCCATTCCTGCTTGGGTCAATGAAATCATCACGGTACGTTCGTCCGTTTTGGAGCGTATTCGTTGGATAAGGTCTTTCTGTTCCAATCGCTTCAAAAGCGGGGTTAGGGTATTGGATTCTAGAAATAAACGTTCTCCAATGGACTTGACGCTTTGTTCCTGAAATTGCCATAAGGTGAGCATAACCAGGTATTGGGGATAAGTTATACCCAACTCCTCTAAGAATGGGGTATATATTTTGGTGGTCAGGCGAGACGCTGCATATAAAGGAAAGCAGAGCTGATTTTCCAAATACAGCTCTGGTGCTGGATTAGCCATGGTTTACTACTTTTTCAATGTCTTTTTCCATCTTTTTGGGAACGGTAATAGGGGCATATCGCTTGATAGGAACCCCATTTTGATCAATTAGAAATTTGGTGAAATTCCATTTGATTTTACTTCCCAAAAGTCCTCCGGATAGCTTTGATTTCAGAAATTTGTAAAGGGGATGGGCGTTGTTACCATTCACTTCGACCTTTTCAAACATCGGAAAACTCACGCCATAATTTACCTGGCAAAATTCCTGTATCTGCTCTGAGTTTCCCTTTTCTTGATTTCCGAACTGGTTACAGGGAAAACCTAAAACGACCAAGCCTTGATCTTTGTATTTTTGATATAGCTCCTCCAGTCCTTCATATTGGGGGGTCAGACCGCATTGACTGGCAGTATTGACGATGAGGAGTGTTTTGCCTTGATATTCTTTAAGACTGATTTTTTTTCCGGCAAGTGTATTCGCCTCAAAATCATATACAGTTTTCAATTTCATGCTATTTTTTATTTCTGTTGATTAAATATTTCAATGCTCCGGTTGACCATAATGCCCATAAAATCAAAACAGGCTGAAAAAACAGGCGGATCAATCGTTTTTGATCGGTGTCTAAACCAAATGCGCTGATTTCATTGGTGTACTGAGAAATATTGCCCGGGAATATCAATACGTAAAATATCGCCAGGGCGATTCCAACTTTGATTTGATGTTTCCAAAGAAATACCATAGCCAAGCCAAAGGCGATTTCTACCACTCCTGAAGAGACCACTACAAAATCCATGAATTCAGGACTGTCAGGCAACCATCTTGGGACCTGGGCTTGAAATTCATCCCGTTGGAAGGTAAGGTGGCCAATTCCCGCCAGGGTCATAAACCCGCCAAGAATGACGCGCATTATTTTCTGAAACAAGTTTGTTTTCATTAGTCGCTAAAGATTAAATCGTGTACGATTCAAATATAGTATAAATTTATTTCTTATAAAATTATTCCAAAGGGCATATAGGTTATTTGGAATTCCTTCATGATCTGGGATATAAAATTTAATGAGCTCCTAGAGACGTTCTGGATTAGGTTTTCGTAAAAGCTGGCTTGAATTAAAATTCTTTTCAACTTATGTAAAACAAAGAATGTCAGTTGGAAGTTTGCACGGGGTAGCCTAGTAATATCAAGCCAAAAATTTAATTCCTTTTCATTTCCTATATAAACCCTAAATTTGCCCCTTGAAAGATTTTTAATCATGAGCGACATTAAGAGTAACACCTTGAGTACCTGGGTGGAAGTTCCCAAAAATTCCGATTTTACTATTTATAACCTTCCTTTTGGGGTGTTCAAAAACAAAAGATTGAGCCCCAGGACTGGAATTGCTATAGGCGACAAAATTGTTGACCTAAGCGTATTGGACCAAGAAGGGTTTTTTTCGGACCTATTTCTTCCAGAGGGTATTTTCATAAATGAGGCTTTGAATGATTTGATTTCTCTAGGTAAGGTTCAAACCAAAAAGATTAGAGAGCGAGTTCAGGATTTACTTTTAGTGGACAATGAAAAGCTAAGAGATCATTCGGTAAGAGGGAAGGTGATGGTCAACCGCAAGGAAGCAGAAATGCTATTACCTGTCAAAATCGGTGATTATACAGATTTTTATAGCAGTATGGAGCATGCAACCAATGTTGGTAAAATGTTCCGGGATCCTGAAAATGCCTTATTGCCCAATTGGAAACACTTGCCGGTTGGCTATCATGGTAGAGCATCGAGTATCATTCCATCTGGGGTGCCTATTCACCGTCCCAAAGGTCAATTCAAATCTCCGGATATGGATTCGCCAGGATTTGCTCCATCTAAAAAAATGGATTTTGAACTGGAACTTGCATTTATCACAGGGAAGTCCACTAGATTGGGGGATTCGGTAAGCACTGCAGATGCAGAAGATTACATTTTTGGATTTACCTTATTCAATGATTGGTCTGCCCGTGACATCCAGGCTTGGGAATATGTGCCTTTAGGACCATTTCTTGGAAAGAGCTTTGCCTCATCCATGTCACCTTGGGTCGTAACCTTAGAGGCTTTGGAATATTTTAGAGTGGAAAACCCCATTCAAGACCCCGAAGTATTGCCTTATTTAAAGTGTGATTCTGCACATAGTTTTGATATTAATTTGGAGGTTTTGATTCAGCCAGAAGGAAAAAAAGCCACCAAGGTTTGTCAGTCCAATTTCAAATCCATGTACTGGAATGTAGCGCAGCAATTGGCTCACCATACCGTCAATGGTTGTAATATCAATGTAGGGGATTTGATGGCTTCTGGAACAATTTCGGGAACTACGGAGGATTCTTTTGGGTCCTTATTGGAACTGTCTTGGAATGGCAAAAAAACTTTGAAATTGGATACGGGAGAAGAAAGAACATTCCTGGAAGATGGGGATACTGTCATCATGAAAGGGTATGCAGAAAAGGACGGTATTCGAGTAGGTTTTGGAGAGGTGAAATCCCAATTATTGCCAGCAAAGTAATTTAAACTTTATATAATTATATTAAGGCTTCTGATAGTTATATCAGGAGCCTTTTTGTTTGATATTATTATTTTTTTTTGATCAATTATTATTAATTTATAAATACTTGAAATTCAGCTACTTGCTGAATGTTTGATTTCATTATGAAATCGGTTCCCGCAAAGGGATTGTAGCCAAAATGCGCTCATTTTTAGGCTAGAGCGCATAAAAAAACACTTTTATTACATTTTTATAACCCTTAAAAACCATGGCAAAACTTAGAAACTTTTCCATCACTACCCCCTTGCTTTTTGCGTTTCCGTTGAAAAGCACCTGGGCCAACAGCCCGATCAATTTAGGAGCTCCCATCAACTCAGGAGGATGGGAAAATGCTGGATCCTTAAAATTTTCAAGAGGATACATCATGGCAAAAAATGACGCCAATTTCCTGTATTTAGCGATTGACGTATTGGAAGATACCGGAAATGATCCTGGTACTAACGATTACTTCTGGCTTTCTTTTGATTACAATCGAGACCGGGCCATCACCAGCAACGTAGACGTCAATTACGCTTTGTATAAAAACCAACCCAATAAACTAGCGATCCAAAAGTACTTGGGGCCCGGTTCATGGACCGGGATTTCTGTTCCACCTAAGTCTGAAGTAGTGCAGGAGTTTGCTCCAAGTCCCAACTCAGAGGTGAGCCATAGAATATGGAAATTCAAAATTGAGTTGAAAGAAATCAATGTTTCTCTTTCTTGGCCATTGAGTACTCCCTATACATATTTTGGTTTTAGGGTACGATCCAGCAATCCAGGTTTTATCACTGATTTTCCAGGAGGATTTTACAAGGATTTCACCAAACTCAGGCAGCTGATCTTATCCAGAAAACCAACGATCCCCTCAGCTGATTTGGGGCCTTTAGTGGGAAGTGTTGGACTTATTCCTACTACTAAAATTGATGTTTTGGGAAGGGCTACTACTGATCCGGGGTATTATGTACATGTAGAAAATGCAGCGTTTGGAGGAACACTGAATTTGATAGGAAATAGAACCAAACTGCAGCAATTATACGCTGCGGGAAATCGGAAATATAAGGTTGAAATAGACCCGCCAGGAGGATCCTACACGAAATTGATCAGTAATTGGTCCAACTACCGATGGACGGGAAGTACCTACGCTTTGCAATCTTTTGCTCCTTCTGCCTATGGTTACTATCAACTGCCCAACCCGGCCATTGATTACTCCATAGATGATTTATTGATTCAGTTTCCGACGACCGCCTTATTGCCGGGTTTGTATAAAATCAGGGTTACATTTTATATAGGAAGTAGCTATACCTCGGTTGCTGCGCAACAAGAGTTAAGACTTTATATCGATAACCATGTCCCTGCAACGAATATTGAAAGTATCAAACATGGCAGCAGTGAAGTTTCAGCTTGTGCCATTGAATCCATTGGTGCAGCTCCTGATGGGCTTAATTTCAGGATTACGGCCAATGACCCTGAGGGTAATTTGAGAGGAGTCAGCTTCTATGCAACCTACGGTGCAGGCTTGTCCACGTCCATTTATTCAGAGGGATATTCCTTGTCTAAAGGGAATTGGACTGGATTTACGAACAAATTGGTTCCCGCATCCGGGAATTGGAGACCGCCCCAATCCTGTGCTTACAGCTTTATCTTAGTAGCTACGGCAAGGACCACGAACGGATATTCCTACATAGGGAAAAATACGATTCACAGGAATTTAACACTCCTGCTGAGTTAAATGATGAATTAAAACCAAGACCAGTCTGAGTGGATCTAGATTGGTCTTTGGAAAATAAAAAGCGGAACTTCTTTTTTAAGAAGTTCCGCTTTAATTTGAGGTGGAAAAGGTTATTTAAACCCGATTTCCTTCAATCCATCATGGCTGATTTGAATGGCTTCCATTGGGTCTAATCCGAAAGTTTGATCTTGTTCCACAAGATAGAATTCCATCCCTGACTGATCTTTTTCCGCCAAAATTCTGGCAAAATCTATACTTCCCGTATTTACTGGAGCGAAGTTTCCCTCTTGGTTCATGTCTTTTACATGCCAAGCTTTAAATCTTCCAGGGTATTTTTCAAAATAGGTCAAAGGGTCAACTCCCGCTTTGGTCACCCAGAAAAGGTCCATCTGGAAATTCACAAATTCAGGATTGCACTTTTCTAAAAGCAAGTCCTCGATGATGGTTCCATCGTCCATGGCTTTGAACTCAAAATCATGATTATGGTATAGTAGATTGATACCAGCCTGATTGCATTTTTCACCCAAGGTATTCATGATATTAACTAGCTCATCAGGTGTACCTTTCATTCCCATGGATCTGGTTTCTGGGTTAAATGTAAACATGCCCATTGGAGGGACGGGGATTACAAAATATTCGATTCCTGCGGCTTTCACGTCAGCGATCAACTGATCAGCATTCTCCATGTTGACCATGCCCATGTGCGCACTTTTTGCGGTCATTCCTAGAGATTCTAAATAGGATTTGAATTCAGAAGGAGTCATTCCGTAAAATTTACCATCTGCATAGTTTGCAGCTTCCACGTAGGCATATCCTGCGTCAGCTACAGCCTGTAAAGTGGCCTTTGGGTTGCTTGCCATGGAATCACGGACCGTGTAAAGTGCTAAACCACCAAAGCTAGAAGGTTCAGCGACAACAGCTTCCATGGTTTCTGTAGAATCTTCTGTGCTGGTTTTTGAACTACAAGAGGTAAATCCTATGGCTACAAGAAAAACCAAGGATAAGGTTAAATTGAAATGTTTTTTCATAAGGGTTGTTTTTAATCCCGACAAGATAGCCAAATCAAATAATTTTTAGGCAAAAGAATCAGTTTTGGGAAAATGGTGAATTTAAGAAAAGGTGGGATTTGCCAAACAAAACTGAGTTTAATCGTTTGTATAAGTACAACCAACTTTAATTTAACTATGTCAACCATTGTAAAAATACTGGATATCCAAACTTTGACTCATGATGTGAAACAATATACTTTGGAGAAGCCAGAAGGATATACGTTCATTCCTGGGCAGGCTACTGAACTGGCAATCAATAAAGAGGAATGGAAGGATGAGCTACGACCCTTTACTTTTACTTCACTTCCCGAGGAGGATCATTTGGAGTTTGTAATTAAATCTTATGCAGATCATGATGGAGTCACCAACCAATTGGACCGTCTGGTCAAAGGAGATGAACTTGTGTTAAATGATTCTTGGGGAGCTATCCAATATAATGGAACAGGTGTGTTTATAGCCGGAGGTGCAGGGATTACTCCTTTTATAGCCATTATTAAAGACTTAAAGAAGAACGGAAATCTTGCAGGGAATCGCCTTTTCTTTGCTAATAAAACCAAAGAAGATGTGATTTTGGAGGGCTATTTCAAGGATACCCTTGGAAGCAATTTTATTTCAATACTTGAAAAGGAAACGGTTTCAGGTCATGAGCATGGTCGAATTGGCGCCGACTTCCTGAAAAATCATGTACAAGATTTTTCTCAGCACTTTTATGTTTGCGGACCAGATCCTATGGTCAAAGCAATCAGTGAAACGCTGGAACAGCTAGGTGCAAAACCGGATGCCATTACCTTTGAAAAATAAAGGTTTTAATCCTCCTCTTTTTCTATAAACGCAAACAACAATTGCTGCACTTTGGGGTCATTCTCCGGAGTAAGGGTAAATAGGATGGCGACATCTCCATTTTCGCCTTTGAGTCTAAAAATGCCTCTTAATTGATTTTGAGGTTCAATTTCCGTGACCTCAAGGATTTTTCCCGCTTTATCGAGAGCGTTGGAGATTTCGCTTACTCGATGTTCCCTGTTTTCATCCAAAAAGAAGTTCTCTGCAAAAATATCAGCTTTTAGGGCGTCTTCGCCTTGCTGGAACGTTTCGGCAACTTGAGTTTTTCTTGTTGCTAAGATGGATGAAACAGGCAATACTCGAGGACTTAATTCCAATTCATCAAATAGCATTTGCTGGATCTTTTGCAAAGGCCAAGGAGTGGTGTAGGTCAAATTGCAGAATGCCATGATACCAATTCCGTATTCAGGGTAAAAAACATAATTGCTTCCAAATCCCGGAAGGGCTCCTCCGTGTGACACCCATTTTTGATGGTCACAATTTTGATAAATGCCCAAGCCGAAACCATATCCTGAGACGATTGCGCATGGTTCTCCATTATAGTTTTTGGCATTTGAATTCAACCTTGGAAATTGGGGTGTTTGCATTTCTCGAAGCGAACTCCTTTTCAACGGTTCCCTTTCATTTTCATTTCGAGGAGGCCAGGCAGAAAGATGAAAACTTACATACTTGCTAAAATCCTCTATGGAGGTAATTAATCCCCCCATGGATCCAAAAGCTCCATCATGCAGCATGGGTTCTAATTTCCACTCTTCATCTTCCCATCGATAGCCTATAGCCAGCTGATCTGATGGAACATCGTCAATTTCCCAATACGTGTGCGTCATGCCCAAGGGGGCAAGGATTTCCTCCTGAATGTATTGTTGATAGGGTTTTCCTGAAACTTGAGAGACAATATATCCAAGCATGGCATAACCGGTATTGCTGTATTCATATTGGTAAGAAGGCACATTAGAGAAAGAAATTCCATTTTGGATCAGGTCCAATAACATTTGGTTGGGTTCATCCAATTGGCGGTCTCCCCAGGGATTGTCTTCAGGGAAGCCTGCCGTCATCGTTAATAAATTCTCAATATCAATTTCAGGGGCATCCTGCGTCAAATAGGTAGTTTGATCCATTTCTGGGATATACATGACCACCGGGTCATTTAAATTAAGTTTTCCTTCATCCCGAAGTTTAAGAATGGCCATCGCAGTAAAGCTTTTCGTCATGGAAGCTATTCGAAATGCAGCGCTTGTACTGGCAGGTTGTTGTTTTTCCAGATCCAAAAATCCTACTGCTGAGGAAAGAACCAATTCATCGTCTACCACAATTCCATAAGCAATTCCAGGGATATGATTCTCCTTGGCATATTCATCCATGATTACCTGAAGCTTTTCCGCTAGTGTTTTGATTTTTTCAGCCCGTTGGTCATTGATAAAATCTGGCTTTTTGTAATCCAATGAAAAGGCATGCTCAATCGGAGAATCGGGAACTTGCGCTTCTTTGGTAGGCGCATTGCAAGCTGAAATCAAAAAGAGTAGTACCAAGGGGACAAATAGAGAGTTTTTCATGGAATTAAGAATTGGATACTAAAAGATAAAGGTTCGAAGCTAGAAGCCAACAATTACAGCTAGACTAATCTTGGCTTGTGGGGGAACCGGAAGTGCCATTCTTTGCTAGGACTTTTTTGACCAATGGACCTATCGTTAGGCCCTGTCCTATAATGGAAAATACCACAATGACATAGGTGACTGTGAGAAAGAGTTCACGCTCCATTTGTGTTTCCAGGGAAAGTGCCAAAGCGATGGATATTCCACCCCTGATTCCTCCCCATGTCATCAGTAAATTGGTTTTGGGGATGAAATCTAACTTCTTTTCAAAGATGGCAACAGGCCCGGCCAACGATAAAAACCGGGCAATTAAGGCAATTGGAATGGCGAGCAACCCATAGATTAAATATTCCTCTTTGGCAGAAATAATTAGCAGTTCTAAGCCTATCAAGACGAATAAAATGGCGTTTAGCAGTACATCGATGAGCTCCCAGAATTTGTCTACATAATTTTGCGTAGTCACTGACCAGGCAATTTTTGGAGATTTATTCCCTATAAAGATCCCCGCCACGACCACTGCCAAGGGTCCTGATACATGAAGCAAATGTGCCAAACCAGACAGCCCCATCACCAATGCCAGGGTGATGATTACCTCTGTTTCATAGTGATCTATTACTCTCATCACTTGGAAAGTGAGCCAGCCTGTGACTAACCCTAAGGTAATTCCACCCACTACTTCTTCCAGAAAGAGTAGCCCGACTTCGCTGGCTGAGACAGCATCAATCCCTTGCTGTGCAATTTTGAAGATCACTAAAAACACGACTACCCCCACCCCGTCATTGAACAAAGATTCTCCCACGATTTTAACCTCAAGTTTTTTAGGAGCGTTGGCATCTTTTAGGATTCCCAAAACCGCAATGGGGTCCGTTGGAGAGATTAATGCGCCGAATAATAGGCAATAGATATAGGAAATTTCATGTCCAAATACCTGAAAAACAAAATACATCATGGAGCCTACCAGAAAGGTAGACAGGACGACTCCAATGGTGGCAAAGGCAGCAATTGGAGCTTTTAAGGTTTTCAAAGCATCGAGTTTCGTATGTAAGGCACCAGCAAATAATAGAAAGCTTAGCATGATGTCCAGTAATGCAGTTTCAAAATCGATGGACTGGATCAGCAACTCTGCTTCATCTATAAAAAAGGGATTGATTTTACCTAAAGCCGTAATACCTATCGTAAAGGCGATGGCAATAATCATCAAACCAATAGTGAAGGGTAATTTCAAAAACTTGGTGTTGATAAAAGCAAATACTGCCGATAAAACAATGAGAATGGTGATAATGGTAAAAATGCTCATAAAATCCTGATTTAGGTATCAGGAAATTACAAGCATTTTTTGAAAAGGTAATGAGAAATGCCTCAAAAGAGCGAGTGAGGCTTTGGTTGGTTATCTTTTTAAAGCTTACATAAATCCAAAAACCAATGGGAAAACAAATACGACGATGCTAGCCCATATAAAGTAAATAGGGACGTATTTAGCCACAGTCATTCCAATATCTTCAAGAATTACTTTTTGGCGAAGGACTTTACTGAGTTGGTAAGTGACCAGTACCAGGTGCACTAGGATAAGCAAGTTGGCAGCCAAGACAGCCAATCTATTCGGGGTGAAACCCCATTCCGAGATTCTAAACGTAATTGCTGACAGGGCGATTCCATTGACTAAAATCGTGACACAAGAAAGTAGAAATAGTACCCAAATGTTGAAGGAGGTTTTCTCATTGTTGGATGTTTCCGCAATGGAAAAGAATATCAAGGCCATGACTCCAATCAGTAATAGGTTGAAGATTAACAAAAACTCCCGGTCATTGTAAGGATCCTTTCCTGAGTAAACGATGGCCAAAAGGTAAATCACGAGCATGATCAAAACAGCAGGACTGAACAGTTTAGCTACGATAGGAGTGACTTTGTTGACCAATTGAGGGTTGGACTGGGTGAGAAAAGTGGCCACGACAGGAAGGGCAGGGAGCCCAAAAACGACTAAGTACTTTTCAAAAATAGGTTCTATGTTGATACCGATCAGTTCGAACAGTCCAAAAGTCATACCCATCAAGAGGGCTCCAGCAATTCCTAGTACGGCACATAATACTATCCCCTCCCCATTGAACTTAAAGAATTCCAATCGTGATTGGAGACTTTTGAATTTATTTCCGACAAAAGAGAACCCAAGTAAAAACCAAAGTAGAAGTGGTAAATGGATACATGCCAAAATCAAGGTGTCGCTTTCCGGGTGATTGGGAAGAAGGTTAATATAAATAATGCAAAAACTGAATATTCCAGCTAAGAAACCTACGGTTTGTCTGGAAAGTTGATTTTTCCATGCAAAATAGGCAGTTAATACAGGGAAGATGATGAAACCTAGATTTCTCGGGTAGAAGAAATCAGGTGAGACTGAAATGATATCAGGTAGTTTGGCAACCAGCCCTGCCACTAGGCAAGCAATGGCTATGTAAAGGATTTCATTTTTTTGTCCCCAAGAAATAGCATTGCCTTGGTAGTTTAGTCTGGCATTCCAAAATTCAGTTGCGGAACTTTCTTCCATTTTTGGAGATAGTTTGAGGAATGACTCCCTGAATAGTGACTTGTTTGACCGATAGAGTTTCTCTAAGGAAACCGGGTCATTTAGGTGGGTTAAAATCTCTTGTTCCATGGTGTGATGTTTTTGGCTATAGGGTAGGAGATAGGTGTCATAAAAGGATTAATTTTTTGAATTTTCATATGTTTCTAAGCAAGTATCTAGTGGACTTCCATTGGTATGGATGCATTCGCAAAAAGCAAATCCAGCGGTTTCATTTTTTGACCCGATAAATTGCTTTTTGCATGATTCCAGGGAGTTTTGAGGCATTACCTCATGACCGAATCGCGTGAATAGGACGAAGAAAACCATTGTTAAAAGAACTCCACCAAAAAAGAGAAATGGAAACCTAAGGCTGTATTTTTCTGGTTTTGAAAAGCTTACCTTTTTTGAGAAGCGATTAAATGGTATGATAAACCTTAGCTTGTCATAATGCCATGTAAGGATGTAAAGGTTCGCTAGAACCATCAGTGGTGAAGTAATATAAGAACCTATAAATCTCACTGCATAGGATAAGATCCAAATATTAAAAATGATAGGCAGGTATAATAATGCCCCCATTAAAACTGTGCTAGGGATGAGTAAAAGAATTCCAGCAGTTACTTGAGCATAGCCAATAAATGTATAATAGTAGCCAGTATGGTGAAGAGCTTCCAAATAGGCCCCCATCGGGTGAATCTCAGATAAACCACTGGCAAATCGTTCGCCTAGAATTTTTACCATTCCTGCTACGATAAAGGCATATGCCAATAGAATTCGGCAAAAAAGCTGGAAAAGCCAATGCCACCGGTTTTGCTTGATTTGGAGATAGTACTTTTCCAAAGCGTTATTGGGAGTGAATTCAATCATATCTTTTTGATTTATAAGGTGGTGGTATTTAGTTCCAATCCCCAGTAAGGCTAAATGCGAACACAGCACTTAGCCATATCGCAATAAAATAAAGTAGGGTACTAAAGAGGATCGCAATGAGTTTGGGAGTTCCTTTTGGAAACCAGACAAAGCCCATTAAGTAAAAGAAGAGTGCGCCAAAAACTCCTCCCAATGGAATAAAAGTCAAGGGAATTAACATCCATTTTTCAAATACATCTTCTTTGAATAGAATGATGAATCCTAACCAGGAAAGGGGGATCGATGCCCCAATGATTCCAGCTGCCAGCATGGATTTGGCTTGTATGCCTTTTAGAAAATCGATTTCAGTTTTCATTGTTTTAGATTTTATGAAAGTACTTTGTGTTTCAAAGTAGATGGATAAATTTTTTTAGTTTTTATTTTCTTTAATCAAATTTTCAAGGAATTCTAAATGCGCTTCAAAAGCTTTTTTGCCTTGTGAAGTGGCGGAATATGTAGTGAAAGGCTTCCTTCCTACGAATGATTTATTGACAGTAATATATTCTTGCTTTTCCAAGTTTTTAAGGTGGGATGCCAGGTTCCCATCCGTCACTTCCAGGAGTTCTTTGAAGGAATTAAAGTCATAATCCTCATTGACCATCAAGATGGACATGACCCGCAAACGGACCACGTTTTCAAATGCTTTATCGTAATTCCCCTTCACCTTATCGGTCGTATTTGTAATACATCATTGCACCATAAATAATGTGCAACACTCCAAAGCCCAAAGCCCAAATGATCAAGCCAGATCCTGGAAAAAAAGCCGAAACTAACCCAAGTATCAATTGACAATACCCTAGGTATTTGATGTCATTCAAGGTGAAATTGGAGGCATTGAGCAAGCCTAATCCATAAAAGGTCAATGTCGCAGGTACGACCATTTCCAAATTATCCATCGAAATCAAGGCCAAACAAAATAATCCCCCTGCGATCACAGGAACGAACAATGCTTGAATGAATCGTTTGCTTGCTGGTGTCCAGAATTTTTGTGATTTCTTTTTGCTTTTGTTCTGGCTCATGACCCATGCAGTACCTATAGACAAGAGCAACACCGTAATGGCAGTCCATAAAAGATGATTGACGATCCCTTCTTGCTGTGTTTTGGATAAATCCAAACCATAAGGAACGCCCGGATAATAAATCCAGGTATAAGCAACGCCCGATGCAATCAATGCATAGGTGCCGGCTAAGATTCCAGAGATTCCACTAAGGGATAAGAAGCGGGTACTTCGCTCCATCATCGATTTAATGTCGGCTAATTCTTGCTCAGGTCTTGTCATTTTAAAAGTACTTTGAATTACAAAGTAAAATTAAATAATTGGATTTTCGATTATTTGGGAAATATTTTTTAAAAAAAATTAAGGAAACCGTTTCTATTCAAATTGCTGGAGCTTTTTAAGGACTTCTTCCTTGAAACTACGGCTGATCGTCAATGCTTTATTGGCAATTTCCAAGTATTCATGAGTATAGGAATGAATGGCTGAAATGTTTCCTATGTAGGATCGATGAAATCTCAAAAATTGATTTTTTGGGAGTTTTGATTCAAAATTGGAAATGCTTTCTCGGACTACCAATACCCGGTCTTTCAAATGGATTTTTAAATAGTCTGAATAACTTTCTAGGTACAAAATGTCGGAGAATTCTACTTTTTCCATCTTTCTGTCCTGACGCACAAATAAAAAGTCCTGCTTTTCCCCTTCTTGAATGACCTCCTTTTTTTGATCCTGAACTTTGGAAAGTGCTTTTAAAAAGCGGTCAAAAGGGATAGGCTTCAACAAATAATCAGTTGCAGCCAAATCAAATCCATCAATCGCATATTCTCTATAGGCAGTTGTGAAAATTATATGGGTTTCAGGAGGGAGGATCTTTGCAAATGATATTCCATCGATTCCTGGCATATTGATATCCAAAAAAACCAATTGAACTGGGTTTGACTTCATTTGGTCAAATGCCTCGTGCGCACTGGAGCAGCAACCCACCAAATTCAGGTAATCCACCTTGGAGATGTATTCTTTTAGAATATCTTGGGCGATAGGTTCATCATCTACGATCAGGCAATCCATTCTTGTGGGGTTTGAATTTCTAATTTTACTAGGAAGTAATCTGTTCCTTTTTCTATGGAGAATTGATGGGTATCTGGGTACAATAGAGCCAGTCTCTTTTGGATGTTTTTCAATCCGATTCCGGTGGACTTTTTCCCTTGGGTTTGGTTTTGAGGCTCAAAAGAGTTCTTTAAGTAAAAACCCACTTTTCCATCTTTCACTGTGATTCTCAAATCCACAAAGGCATCTATATGCAGGGTTTTCCCATGTTTAAAGCTATTTTCCAACAGAGGCAAAAATAGCATGGGAGCAATTTGAATATGGTCTTGGTTTTCCGGTAAAGAGGTGGTGATTTTAAGTTTGGCTTTATGGCGAAGCTTTTCCAAAGCCAAATAATCTTGGAGATGATCGATTTCATCTTGTAGCGGTACCAAGGACTTTTTGGTTTGATAGAGGATGTAATCCAATAAATTTGAAAGCTTGAGAATCAGTTCGGGGGTTTGATGATCTTTCGCGATGGCAGATCCATATATTGAATTGAGGGTGTTGAATAAAAAGTGAGGATGGATTTGCATCTTCAAATAGGAGAGTTCCTCTTGCTTGAGTTGGAGTTCTCCATTGACCAAGGCAAATTGGAGTTCTTTATTCCGGATTTGCATTTTATAGCTTTCCCTATAAGCGGAAAAGAGGGAAGTCAATAAGACCACCATGTATACTCCTATCAGGATGAGGTATAGGTTTTTTGTCAGCAGGAAATCACTGTTGAATGTCTCTAAGGAATTGATGAAAAGAAACCCATAAAATGAGGAGGTAGTGATCAGAAAACTGGAAATGATCACTGTATATAGGGTGTAGATAGAAAACCAGAGATATTGTTGCTTGAACAGGTAATGGGGAATCAGGTGAAAGCTGAACACATGGACAATCCCTAAGGTAACCGGAAGCAAAAAAGCACTGAAAGCCATTACTGGGCCCAGATTGGAAATGGTGATCCCAAAGTAAAATGTAAAAAAAAGGAAGATTCCCAGACACAATAGCAATTGCGTCAATAGCTTTTTTGAAAGGATTCGAATCAGATCTTTATACTTCATGGGAAGGACCAAGATCCTTTAAATTAATGTAATTGCAAAGATTTTACGATGGTTGACGGATTTAATGCGGTAAATAACCTAAGAGCTCCTATTTTAGTCATCAACCTTTTTGAAATGGTTGTTTGGTCTGCTACTCTTGTTATTGATCGAAAATTCTGAGAGCTTTCCATTTGTCTGCTTAGAATTGTTTCATCATCTAAATCGAAAAAGAAATGAAATTAATTGCAACTGTATTCGGATTAAATCTATCGTTTTCAAATGTGTTTGTTGAACGGTTTGTAGAGGGTGGCTTAAGTGGGATGACCTTGATCTTGGTTTGTTTAATTCTAGCTGTATTTTTTACTTGGAAGGCCTTCTCTCATCTAAAAAGTGAGACGGGGCAATTCTTGAAATACAAGAAATTGATCAATCAAATTGTGCTGCTCGCATTGGTGATTTCCTTCGCGAATAGTTTGTTTGGACTGATTTCCGCCTTCGATGCCTTGGAAGCTTCAGGAGGAGCAGAACCAGCCATTGTAGCAGGAGGATTAAAAATCACCCTACTTTCTCCCACTTTTGGTTTATTGGTATTTATTCTGGGCCATGTGGCGACCTTTACGTTAAGTTGGATGAGAAATGCTGAATTAGAAGAAGCAGCCTGATTCCAACCAGTCAACATTCTTTCCAAGGAGAACAAACCTGTTGTCAGGCATAGTTCTCCTTTTTTTGATTTCATGAAACAGGGATTGAATAAAGTCTATCGTACCTGAGACTCATGAAAATCAGTATATTGGAAATTGATTATCCACCCAATTTATTTCAACCTTATGAATAAAAGACTTGTTCTGGTCTTCGTGCTATTGATTTTTTCCAGTAGCCAAGTGTTTTGTCAACATATGATCATCAATGGAGGCTGGGTTTTTGACACGTCTACCAAAACCTTTAAAAAGAATAAGGGGATCTATTTGGTGAATGGAATTTTTGGAACTGGATCAGAAAATGTGATGAATTGGGAGGTGATGTCTCTGAGCGATGAAGATTACATTTTGCCAGGACTAATCGACTTACATGCCCATTATCGAATCAGCTACAATCAACAAGCATATGACGATACGGTAGCGATGCCTAAAATTTTTCTGGCCAATGGCATTACCAGTACATTTCCGGCAGGGGAAATAGAGCCAGAGAAAATGTGGGATCTACAGAAAGATATTGAGGCCAATAAAAGGCCTGGTCCTAGAATTCTTCATTCTGGCCCCTATTATGGAACAGCAGCTCCTGATTGGAACCCGAATTTTACGGAAAGAGATATTCGTGATCGAGTGGATTATTGGGCAAAAAGAGGAGCCTATGGTTTGAAAGCCAAAGGGATTACTCCTGAGCATTTGGCCATTCTTATCGACCAGGCTCATAAGAATAAATTGACGGTAACTGGTCATTTGGATTCTGGATTTAAAAATTCTGTCAATCCTCAAGATGCAATTCACATGGGAATTGATCGGGTGGAGCATTTTTTAGGAGGGAATTTATTGGTTGATACTACCAACGCATATAATAGTTTGAAAGAACTGGACCCCATGGATCCAGAAATGGAGGAAATCATTCAATTGTATATTCAAAACGGGGTTTATTTCGATGCTACATTAGGAACCTATAGGGCAATAGGGATGGTGGATTCCCCAATCTTTTTTGATTGGGCCTATGAGGGCCAATATTTTACCCCTTTTACAAAAAAACTGATAGAAGGGATCAAGCCTTCTGACTTTAATGCCTTATGTGCAAAGATATATCCGGTAAAACAAGGAGTCTTAAAACGATATTATGATGCTGGAGGCTTGATAACAGTTGGAACAGACAGGCCTTTGTTATTGGATAATTATCTAGGAGGAGGAATCGGAGGGTTTTTCATTCATCGGGAAATGGCAGCCATGGTGGAAGTTGGAATTCCCGCAGCTGATGTATTGTATTTTGCAACACAACAAAATGCCGAGGCCTTGGGAATTGAGGATCGTGCGGGAAGCATCAGTCCTGGGAAATGGGCAGATTTGATGATTACCAAAGGAAACCCAATCGAGGATATCAAGAGAACCCGGTTCGTCCATACCGTGATCAAAGGGGGGAAGATCTATTCATCAGAAGAATTGAAAAATGCAGCCAAAGGGAAGTTGGGGCCGGAGAATTGATCATAATTATGAGATCAAATCCATTTTCAGCTTCTTCGATACTACTTGATTGATTTGATCACTTTTCCTCCTTTCATGACGAATTCTACGCGGGACAATTCAGTAATATCCTCTAGGGGGTTGTTCTTCGTGGCAATGATGTCTGCAAATTTTCCAACCTTGATACTTCCTATTTCATCCTCTTTCATTAGTAACTCCGCATTTACTTTAGTTCCTGCGAGTATTGCCTGCAAAGGAGACATTCCCAATTTCACCAGCAACTCGAATTCCTTGGCAGCAAAATAGGGAGGGAAGCCAACATTGTCTGAACCAATTCCCACTTTTACCCCTCGTTCAATTGCTTTTGAATACATCTTCCATGACTCCTCTCTATGCTTCAAGGTTAATTCATACATTTTGGCTTGGGCCTCACTTTCCTTCCATGTCTCCAATCCATACTCTCCCACACTGACAGTAGGAATCAAAAATGCATCATACTCCAAAAACAGATCAATGCTTTCATCATTCAAAAAGGTGCCATGTTCTATGGATCTTGCCCCAAATTGGATCGCTTTATTGATGCCCTCTGTAGCATGCGCATGAGCCATCACCGGAACACCTCTTCTTTTGGCTTCTTCCATCGCTGCAACTATTTCCTCATCACTAAACTGGACATTTTGTGGGTTGTCTCCTTCGGACATAAAAGCCCCGGTAACCAAAATTTTAATCCAGTCACTTCCATATTTTATTTCCTCCCGAATAGCCTTTTGAATTTCCTCTTTACCATCTACCACCAAACCATCAGCAATAATCGATTGATCCGGGGAGAAAAAATTAATATCACCTCCACCTCCTGTAACTGATAAGTAATGTCCTGCTCCGTAGATTCTTGGGCCATCAAATAAACCATTGTTTATTGCATCTCTGATTTCAAAATGGGCGTATTGTGTATCCGCATCACCAGCTATTCTTAAAGTAGTCCAACCCTCATTCAGCCAATTTTGGACTGCTTTTAATCCTCTGAGTGCATTGAAAGCAGAGGATCCTTTTAAGTGATTTACTTGGTAATCGTCTCCATAAATTAAGGGATGCACATGTGCGTCTATCAATCCTGGCAGCACAGTATATGCGGAAAGATCTATCACTTCATAATCAGGCTTTATAATACCTCTATTTCCGATTTCTACAATTCTATCCTCCTCAATTAGGATTACTGTATTGGTGAGGACAGCTTCATCTTCAGCGGTAATAAGTTTGCCACATATGATTGCAGTTTTTACTTGAGCATGAAGCGCAAAGGAAAACATGAGCATAAGTACGGATAAGACAATTCGGTTTTTCATCATCAGTTTTTTTGAGGCATGGACAGGTTGACTATGCGCAATTTATTGGGCATCCCTTGAGCTAGTTACCGCTTTTTATCCTACAATAGCCTAGCATGAATTCTTTTCGGAGGTATATATTATCAAAGCCTAATCCAATAAATATACACTAAAGTCATTGATTTGGACTTCCCCCTTTGATTCCAAAATTTTCAAGCGTACCTCCGATACCTCCATTTCATCAAATTGATGGATGAACTTATGACCTATGACTGAACCTTCAAAAATGGTTTGCCAACCCCTATTGGTTTTGCCTTCCACTATAAATTTTCGAATACGTTCTCCTTTGGAGATTTCCTCCATTAAGACCAATTGATTGAGTGCAGTTCGTTTTGGTAGTTTGATGCTAAGTTTATTCCCAGAACCTGAAGTAGACCCAATTTTATTGCTAAACCTTCTCTTGATTTCATCTCCGAATTCCTTTAATCGTTTGGCATCAGTGTCGGGAATTAGGCCTTCTGCATTGGGAGTCAACCCTAAAATCAGACTGGTGTTATGACCTACCGAATTATAATACATATTGACAAGTTCCTCCAAGGGATATACCAAATGCTCTCTTCCAGGTTCCCAAAACCAATCATGTCCTCCATGTCCCCTCAAGGGGGCATCGCTCATGGCGGGCATGTAATAAGTTCCGTTGGGGTCTCCGGTTTTCAGTAATTCAAAATTGTTTCTACTGATTTCTTCCCGTGCACTTTCTCCCGATCCTATTGCCGGGTAAGCAAAGGTTCCCCAACTCGGATAAGGAACAGTTCCGGATTCACTGCCTCCCCAACGCATATCTGCCCGCTGTAGGTTATGGTAAAACAACCCATTAGGTTGGTATTTTTCGAATAGGGATAAAACATCTGGGCCTCCTTGTTCAGGTCCATGTGCACCTCCATCAAACCAAACCATGGCCCAGTCTCCATAATTGGTAAAAATCTCTTTGACCATACCTTGGACCATGCTGTTATAATGCTGCTGGCGATTTTTAGCAAATTCACTAGCCCCTTCGATCCTAAAATCGTGGATTCCATAGAAGGAATTCCATCTGATTCCAATATAAACTCCAGCTTGGAGCCCATACTTTTCACAAGAAGCTTTAAAATCCCGGAGTAGATCGCCCTTGCCATCCTGCCATTTCAAAGCCTTCATGCTATATGGGTTGTAATCACTTTGAAATAAAGCAAAGCCAGTTTCATGGGTAGCAGTCAAAATAGCAATTTTTACTCCTGCTTCTTTTGCCGCTTTTACCCACTGGTCTGTATCCAGTTTTTCAGGATTGAAAATGTTGTAATCTGGAATTGGAGTAATTCGGTTATACGCCTGGTTGTAAACTTTCCCATCAAACACATGGAGATCATAGTGAAAGACGGCTACCATCTCTGCATTTTGCCAGTTTAGCTGGGCCTGGGTTGGAATAGGGACTACATCTTGGGCTTGGGAAAAGGTCAAACCTAGGATAACCAAGCAAAAGCTTAACAGGGATTTTTTAAAGGACATATTGGGTTAAAATCTTTTCGAAGCTTCAAAAAAAATGGATTGAATTTACTTTTCAATGCTTTTAAGTATAAAGTCCACTAAAGGACTGGGATCTTTTAAGCTATGGGGGTGATGGCCAACCCCAGGTTTTGGGATCAAGGTGATTTCTCCACCAGCTTTCCGAAATTCTTCTGCTAGTAAATAGGTGTTTTCCATAAAGGGTACCACTTTGTCTGATTCCCCATAAACATGGATGACAGGAATCTTTGCTTTGGCAATTGCCACACTCTTGTAGATGGGAATTCCTTTAAAATCACGAACCGAAGCAGAATCCAATCCATAGACTTCCAAACATTTCACCCAATCACTGGCGCTACCCTGACCAGCGAATAATCCTCCCGGCCAACTTTTGATGTCGCAGACCGGAGCATCTGCATAGATAGAATACACCTTTTCGGTATTTTCTGCGGCCCAATTATAAATGATCAGACCACCACGGCTCATGCCTTCCAAAACCACCTTCGGATTTAGCTTGTATTCTTTTCTACAGAATTCATAAAACTCATTCCATCGTTGCACGGCTTCTGGATTACCGAATAAGCCGGCTACATCTACATAAACTACATGAAATCCTTTTTCTAATAAGGCTTGGTCCAATTGAGGCTCATGCCCCCAGAATCGAGCTCTCCAAATCCAGTTTTTAGCTTCATTTGCCTTTTTGGGGATTACGATCTTTGCTTCATGGCCTTGAAATACAAACTCCTTTACTTCATATTCTGAAAAAGCAGACTCTTGGGCAAAGCTTTGGGAAAACCAAAAGCTCAAACCTAAAATCGTAATGGCTTTGATCAGAGAGTTCATGAGTTAGCTGGGTTTAGGCGAATTTACAGTTCCTCCTTTGGAATGGCCATGGTGTGGTTTCCTATCAACAAGCATTTGCCACCTATTTCCACATAAGTTCTCATAAAATGATAGGTAGTGGGTTCAGGTCCTCGATCTACCACAGTAATTCCCGTGACTACTGCAGTATTGCCAGTAATGGCCACTTTCACATCTCGTTGGACCCTTGATCGGGTATTTGAAGTTCCTGCTGCTTTCTTTTTTTTGGCCCCTTCAACTACTGTTCCTTTAGAATCCACCATGGAAACATGATTATGTACCCAGACAAACTCCTCTCCCAACGTGGATTCAAAAAAATCAGGGTCTGGGTGCAAATTTGCCTCCTCCCATTTTGCATCAAGAAGTTTGATGTTTTCTTCTGTCATACAGGTAGTCTGAGCGGAAGCTATGAAATAGGAGGAAAATACGAGAAGGAATAAAAGAATGCTGGCTCTCATTTGAATTAGGGTATGGGCTAGAAAATAAGTGAAAGGTTTAGGTCGAATGGGTAAGCACAGGATTGGCTCCAAAATGATTAGGCTATTCCCAGTTCAAATAATTTCTCCAATGATGCTGCTCTTTGAAGCCCAGTACTTCTTTGATTTTTCGATTGGAGAATAAGGCTTCATGCTCTTCCAATTCACGGGTGATGGGTACTCCTGGAAAGAATTGTTCAGCCAGTTCTTTACTTGGAATCACCGCTCCGTTGTGGTCATTTCCTGCATTAAAGACTTGGTATCCTAACCCGTCTTTCTTCAGGCATAAGTCCACAATTTGCCCTAAATCCCTGGCATCGATATAGCAAAAGGCATTCCTTCTTCTTACCTCAGGATGTTCCAAATAGTGAGGGAATAATTCGGCATATTCATGAGGCTCGATTACATTTCCGATACGAAGGGCATATATGTCATAGCCTGATCTACGCTGGAAGGTTCGGGCCGTTTTTTCATTGACTACTTTGGATAGGCCATAACTATCCATGGGATCCACATCATAGTCTTCTTCTAAAGGCAGAGACATGGGGTCAGTTTTTCCATCAGAAAAACAAATCCCGTAGGTGGTTTCCGAAGAAGCGATGATGATTTTTTTTATTCCCAACTTTACTGCCGACTCAATCACATTGTAGGTACCAATGGTATTTACTCGGAAAGTTTCATTATCAGGATTGATCAAAATTCTTGGGACAGCAGCAAAGTGAACCACTGCGTCAAACTTGGGGGTACCATTACCTATTTCCAATTCACCCAGATTGGAATAGGAGGACATGGCATTGAACATTTGGCCCGAATCGGTGATATCGGCGATCAAATTATCCACTTTAGGGTGATCCAAAGGTTTCAGGTCTACATTCATGACCTGATGTCCCTGATCCAATAAGTAAGGGATGACATGTTTGCCAGCTTTACCTGAACCTCCTGTAAAGAATATTCGCATGTTGAGATTGGGGTTTATTGTGAAAATGAGACAAGGATCATTCAAAGCACATCATCTTGAATGATCCCTTTAGACTTATTTATCTACGCTTAATTGATGCTCTTTTTTAAGACCTTTATTGATTTTAGGAACAGTAGTTTTAATGACTTGATCCCGTTCTTCTTTCAATTTTGGTTTCATGGAGCTGTAATACTCGAATTGTGCTTTTTGATCCGAAGTCCATGGACCAATATAATTATCAATCTGAGAATAAAGCGTTCTGATGCGGCTGTTTAATTCTCCATATTTTCTGATTATTTCTTTCAAAGGAGCTGCATCATCCTGATCGTATGAAATGTTTTCTTCCTCCAGTTTTTCTAATTGTTCCTCTAGTTTTTGAACCGGTGCTCTGTCTTCCGCTACTTCCGAACTCAATGCAAGGATTTCTTTAAGAGAGGCAGTCCATTCTTTTCTTACTCCAAGTGGAATATCAAGCCTTGGGTCATCGTTCACCCTGAAATTCTCTTCAAAGACTTCTCCATTCACTTCTAGCTTGGCAGTGTACAATCCGGGAAGTACAAAAGGACCATTCATTCTAAACCTACCAGATCCAGGAGCATCATATTCGTACCTCAAATCCCACATAATGCGGTGAAGACCAGATTTATTCTTGGCTTTTACTTCACTTACATACTCACCATTGCTATCATAAATCTTCAAGCTGATGGCGTCTTTTCCTACAGAATCCTGGAGGTAATAATCCATGGCAGCACCGAAGGCTGGGTTTTCGCCACGGTAATACATATCACCGGTATGAGCCCCGTCATTGGTATAATTGATCATTGCTGCGTCTCCGATCGAGAATAATTCGGCAGATTGCTCAAGTACTTCTGGAGTCAATTCCTGTAAGGCATTCACCTGGTCCAAAATCCAGACCCCACGTCCATGGGATCCCAGTACCAAGTCATTGTCTCTAGGGTGAATGACCAAATCATTGAAAGGAAGTGTAGGCATATTGCTTTTCAATTCCACCCAGTGTTTTCCAGCATCAATGCTGATAAACAATCCGAATTCTGTTCCTAAGTACAATAAATCTGGATTCTTAGGGTCCTCTCTTAAGGTTCTCGCCACGCGATTGGCTGGTAAATCACCTGCTACAGATTCCCATGTTTTCCCATAATCTTCCGTGCGGTAGATGTAATTGCTATAATCATCATTTCTATAATTATTGATCGCTACATAAGCCCTTCCCGCTTGATGTGCCGAAGGTTCAAATGTATTGATCCAGGTTTCCTTTGGTAAACCTTCCAAGGTGCTACTTACATCATTCCAGGTTTTTCCACCATCCCAAGACACTTGTAATAAACCATCATCAGTACCGGCATAAAGCATTCCAGGAGTATGAAGGTCTTCCGCAACGGCGGTAAGGGTAGGGTAGTAAGGAATTCCATCATCCAAAGAAGCGGTGTGCTCATCTGGTCGTTGTCCCATGATCAAAAGCTCACGACGATTCACCTTGGTCGTTAAATCACCTAAAGGAACCCAACTTGCTCCATTGTCCGTGCTTTTCCATAATACATTGGTACCTGCATAAATGGTGTTGGGGTCATGGTTTGATAGAAAGAAAGGTCCATCCCAATTGCCGGGAGCCATGGCATTTCCTAATTCTGGTTCGGGAAGTCCAGGACCCCAAGCATCCCAGTTTCTTCTGGCACCAATTCTACCTTTTGGATCACCGGGGCGAATGTCTTGACGTTGTCCATTTTTCATATTGAGTCGGGAAAGACCCAAGTATTGAGACTCGGTGTACACTACATCCGGATCGTTTTGATCTACCAAGTTAAGGAAGCCATCGCCTCCACCTAATCTCTTCCAATCCTCATTGAGTATTCCATCTCTGCGGTAGGTTTCACTTGGTCCTACCCAGCTTCCATTGTCTTGCAATCCACCATAAACATTGTATGGAACCGCATTATCCACAGAGATTCTATAGTATTGGCTGACAGGTAGATTGTTGATAAAAAGCCATTTGAGACCGCGATCGTACGAAATTCCTATACCTCCGTCATCTCCTTTGATGACATGTCTAGAATCCTTGGGATTCACCCACAAAATCCGATCATCCCCGTGTAGGGATTGACGTGGTGCGGTAAAGGTTCTTCCGCTATCGCTGGAATAGCTGTATTGGTTCATCATATAGATGCGTGATTCATCACTTGGGTCCACCAAAGGCTGGGAAGCATACATGGGTCTAGGGTTCCAGTCGCTCATCAACTCCCAACTTTCTCCTTTGTCCTTGCTTCGGTAGATTCCTGCTCTCCGTTCATTGTATGCTGTGGAGGCATTGTATTGAAAACCTTGTTCCAATGATATAAATACCACCTCTGGATTTTTGCGATAAATCGAAATCCCAATTCTTCCATAATCTCCCTCTGGAAGACCATTGCTTAGTTCTTTCCAGGTTTTACCTCCATCGATGGATTTATGAATTCCACTTCCAGATCCTCCTCCATGAAAACCATAAGGCTTTCTCATTCTCTGGTAAGTAGCCGCATAAAGAATAGAAGGATCTGAAGGATCCATAGCCACATCGACTACGCCTGTTTCCTCATCCACATAAATCAATCGTTCCCAGGTTTTTCCACTGTCACTGGTTTTGTAAAGTCCTCTTTCTTCATTGGGGCCCCACAAATGACCCATGGCAGCCACGTAAGCCACAGCAGTGTCAGTAGGATGGAGAACGATTCTTCCGATATGGTGAGAATCTTTCAACCCCACATTTTTCCAGGTTTTTCCTCCATCATGAGATAGGTAAACCCCATCTCCCCAGGAATTACTTTGTCTATTGGCTCTTTCCCCAGTTCCTACCCAAAGGATATTGGGATGTGCTTGGTTCAAAGCAATTGCACCTATGGAATGGGTGTTTTCATTTTCAAATACCGGTTCGAATGAGATTCCATTGTCGCTGGTTTTCCAGATTCCACCGGTAGCAGTGGCCGCATAAAACGTGTAAGGATCTGATTCCAGAACTGCCAAGTCCACAATTCTTCCACTCATGGTGGCAGGACCAATATTTCTTAAGGGCAGTCCATCCAATAGCTGACTAGTCAACTGCTGGCTAAAGACAGAAAATGAAAGGCTCAAGCAGAGCAAGAGCAAAAGGGATTTGGTTTTCATAAGGGTGGTTTTCTTTATCAACTTGAATTTAATCAGATGTGGGGAGTCTGCCATCTAATTTTTGAGGAATGGTGGAGAGTTGATAGGGAAGTAAAGAAAAAATAATCCAATGAAGAATTGTGAATTTTAGGTATAAATAGCGGTAAAGTGGAATTATATGTTCCACTTTACCTCATTAGTCATCTTGCAATCAAGAGATCAGCGCTGCAGTTCTTCCATTTCGGCAAGTGCATGATCGAGCTTATCCAAGATTTTGCCATAGATGGCTTTCACATCTTCTTGATGGATCACTTTACTAAATGCGCTCATGACACCCGCTCCAATAAGGATGACCAAAGTGGTATAGGTATGAAGACCGAAAATCAAATCAGAGGTACTTTCAGCTACTTTTTCACGCATGGGCGAAAAGATGTCGGAGTACCAAATCCCAAAATAAAAGAGCAAGATTAACGCTGGATATACGAATCGATACATGTTGCCATAGCGCTCGGTAGAGCGATCAATCCATTCTTTAAAGGATTTTAAAAAAACATAACTGCTTTGTCCCTTATCTAGCTTCTCTAAGGATTTTAATTCTTGGTAAGCTGTATAGGCTACATAGAGCATCATAATCAGCATAAGGCTACCAGCCAATAGTGCACCTGCCAATACTGCCCCGATAAACAAGAGGGAGGAACCAATGATAATTCCCCAAATATTGATTTTGAACATTTTTTCAAATTTCTCAATCAGGTGTATGGACTTCCTATTGTAAATTTTATTGACCTTAGGAGCTATCAGCGCATCGTTTTTTAGAAATCCTTGTTTCCAGGTAGTTTCAATTGATTTTTCCATCTAATAATTTTTTTAAGCGTTCTTTAATACGGTTGATTTTCACCCCGATATGATTGGGGTTGGTACCCATGATGTCAGCGATTTCCTGATAGGTTTTTTCTTCCAGATACAGTAAAATTATTCCTCTGTCGACTTCGGATAATTTCCTGATGGCTTGGAATAGTTGTTCCAATGACTCGTCTGAAAATGCCTTCGAATCTTCTGTTAGCTCCTCAGGAATAAATTCTGAACCGGTTTGCTGAGGGGTATTCTTTTTTTTCTTGAGCAAAGTCATACACACATTCAGCGACAATCGATACACCCAAGTAGACCATTCCGATTGCCCTTGAAAATTGTGTCTGCTTTTCCAGATTTGTAAACACACTTCCTGATAGTAATCTTCGAAATCTTCCTGCGTATCCGTATATGCCCTGCAGATCTTGATGATAATTGGGGCATAGGGTAAAATTGATGCTGAATAAAAATCGCTGCTCACAGGCTTTTTCTTAGTTAGTGGCACAAATCATAATTTATTACACCCCATTGGATATTTTTTCAAAAAATTTGATTTACCACTTACTGGTGATGTTGTAGAAAGTAAATGCCTTGAATTAAATATGGAGATATTTGAGGAGATAATATGGAGAAAGCCCCTCCTCTCTGGTTTAGTAAAAATATAGATTAATCTTTCAAGGTGAGGGAACCCAATCGCTCGCCCATCAGGAGATGTTTGTAGCCAGCTCCATTCTCCATTTTGGGGGCATCTAAAGTGAATTGTACGGACTCCTGAAATAGCATCACAAAATCCGACCCCCCAAATTGGAAATATCCCAAGGGATCTCCTTTTTGGACTCGGGCTCCTTCTTTTACGGCATCTTCAAAATTAACCGAACCGATGGTAGCCATACCCACAGGGATCAATGCCACCAAACCATAATTTTCTGTATCCAGAATGACTAGTCCTCGGGTTTCCAGAATTTGCCAATCTATGCCTGTAGGATCGTAAGCATAGCGCTGGTTTGCTGGATCCCATTCCAAAAGACCACCTGCCACCCCTAAGCCGGGAATCAGTTTTACTTCTTTGATTACTCCACTTAAAGGGAAATGATAGCGATGGTAATCATTGATTGCCAAAAAGGAATGTAAAAAAGTACCATTTTTGAATACATCTGCATATTCGCTTTCTTCTCCGACAAGTTTGGAAACAGAACGAAAAGTAGCGGATTTGACAGGAACACCCTCTTTAGCAACAAGCACAGAATTACTATCTATTTCCCAAACTCCAATAGGTCTGGAATCTGCAAAGGAGGTAACAATCTGATTGTCTTCCGGAGAAGTAATGGGGCGCTCTTCCGGAGATCGCAGTTTTCTTGCAAAGAACTCATTAAAAGAGTGCCAATTGGATGGGGATTCATACCAGGAAGAGTTTAGCCCAAAGAGGCTATCCCTTTTGGCAAGTTGGTAATAGGAGTCGTTCCAGGATTCCTCTGACGAAAGGTAGCTCCCCCATTCCTTGTTGAATTTTGTCAGCCAAGACACAAAAGGTTCTGAAAACTGGATGGTATTGTTATAAAGCCCTTTGCCTTCCAGTTCGGGAAGAGGTTGGTTGATCAGAAAGTAAAAGTATCGGAGACTCTTGCTGATATCAGAATAGACTTCAATACTGTCTTTTTGCTCATACAGACTCCAGGGCATTCCTTTTTCTGTGTTGGAAACAAATTTCAGGTATTGTTCTAAAGATTGGATAGGATTCGTCTTTGGATCAGGATTGGCAATTTTTGCTCGTTCAATGGACTGCTCCAAAAGCTTCTGTACCTCAGGTTCCGTCTTCATTAAGCTGATCAGTTCCACCGTCATGGGATGATAGTCCACCTGATTGGCTGCATCACTACAGCCAAAACACCAGCCCAAAAGAAGAAAAATACTAAAAAAATAGGGATGCTTTTCCATCTTGTTAGAAAAATGATTCTTTCTAAATTACTAAAAAGCTTGAAATAATACTATTTCAAAATTCTACTTTTGAAAGGGTTTTTAGATGGAATTTATTGATTTTTTATTCTTCAATTTCCTCTTATTCCACCAAACCAAAAAGCCTGTAATGGGCAAGGATGCCCCGATCAAGGAGGCGAAACATGCCAGGATTCTCCCTGGAAGACCCCAAACACTTCCAAAATGGATGTCGTAGACCAATCCATTGATTTTGCCAAAGGTGCTTCGATTTTCCGCAAGCCCATTTTGAAAGTTTCCGCGAATTAGTTCTCCGGTATATTGGTCATGGTAATAAAAATCTACTGCATTGATTCCTGCTGTTGGCTGGATGACGGATAACTGAACCGCTTCCTCCTCTTTATGAGGAATGTTGATTCGAACTTCCGAGTCTGGATAGCCCGTATGATATTCTAGGATCAACCTGTTTAAAACTTCATCCTTGGAGTTAACTTGACTTGCCGGTGGAACGAGGGATTGTGGGGATTCCCAGTTCAAGGTGTTCTCTCCACTGAATTCTTTTAGGCTTTCTCTAACTACAGCAAAACCCCAGAAAATCCCGGTTCCAATGGTGAAAATAAGGATCCAGGTAGCATAGAATCCGAGGATGTTATGCAGGTCGTAATTCAGTTTTTTGGGAGAAGCCGACCATTTGATGTTGAATTTGTCTTTCCCGGGTTTTCCTTGAACTGGCCACCAAATCACCATTCCTGTTATCAGCATGCCCATTGCCAATAAGGTCACCCAGTGAACAATTTCCCGCCCGGGAGGTCCTAACAACAAATTTCTATGTAGGTTTTTTAGTTTACTGATCCATCCTTTGTTCATATCCTGTAAGTGGATCAATTCTCCTGAATAGGGGTTGATATAGGCATGAAAATAAGTGCCCGGCACATAGATTAATACCTCGATAGCACTTTCGGGATCCCTGTAAAGTGCGGTGCGGAAATCTCCTTCTGGAAAATTCCGTTCCAAGGTGTTTTTTATATCCGTAATGGAAATAAAAGGCTTATTTTCTTGAATGACTGTTTGGTGAAAAGCTATTCGACTGAACTCAGGTTGCCAAGTATAGATGGCGCCAGATAGCGCAATGATAAAAAACAATAATCCGGTCAGCAGCCCTATATAAAGATGAATATTAGCGATTAACTTTCGAAGCGTCATTGTTAACAGGTTGAATCCTAAAAATTTAGAAAAAAAATTGGAAGGCAATCCTGTTTTGATTTAAAAAGGAGTAAATACTTTAAATCCTGAAGATCCTTCTTCCCATAAGCTGGTTTAAGTTGGCATTTGGGTAAATTCCAGTAATTAAAGAACACCAAATTGCTTGAAAATTTCTTTGGTAATGCTTTTCCGGCAAGCACCAAAGTTTGGGTTGTTTTCTGATCGGTCTTTGATTAGCCGAGTAGCAAAAAAGTAGACATCGTCAGAGGTCTCGAGGTACCCTACCCACCAACCGGTGTCTTTACCCCCATCACGTGTCCACCCAGTTTTAGCTCGAATGATATATTCGTCAGTTCTTTCTTCAATCATCATTTCTTTCAGCGTTTGAAATGACTGCCCAGAAAAGGGGAGCGTCTCTTCATAAATACCGAGGAGTACTTTGATTTGGTTGGCTGGAGAAATCCCAAAATCCCCAAAATTCCAAAAATCATCTTCTTCAATGGATAAATCCACATTGCCATAATCAATTGCGGTCAGGTATTCCCTGTACTTGGACTTCCCAATTTTTTTGGCCAATTCAATATAAGCCCAGCCTGCAGAGAGTCTAAAAGCCTCTTTCATGCTCATGCTATGGTATATATTGGGGCGGTGACCATATTTCACGGTATCATAATCATCGATCCAAGGAATGATCTCATCTTCATTCTCTACTGCCTTGGTATCTAATGCGATCAGTGTATTGACAAGTTTGAATGTAGAGGCAGGAAGTGTCTGTACTTGGCTGTCTTCGATATCACTACTCAACCATTTTTTTTTCTGATAATCATAGATGGTGGTGCTTCCCTTTAATCCGCATTCCTCAAAAGGTTGATTCCAATTTGATTGAGCAAAAGTGATTGAGCTGAAATGGAGGAGCACAAGAATAAAAATAAGCCTCATGATTTTTCAGTGGAACAAGTAAAGAAATGATTTGGGTGAATCATCCGGTTCAAAATCTGTACCTGGATTTTCTGGCAGGAAATGAATTAATCGGGAGTCTTTTGATACCTCATTTGAACCAAGGGGCCATCCTCATCACTAAGCAGTTGAAATAAAACAGAATCGCCGAGGATCTTGGAAACGGTGGTAAGTTCTCCATCTAAGATCAGCTCTTGGTTCATCAGTCGGATGCCATGACTGTAATCCACATACCAATCTACATGGCCACTGTATATAGGTTGGATCGGGAGGCCATCAAGTTTATGCCAACCGTAAATCACGACCTTACTGGGGGAGTTTGCCAGTCGGTTGGAAAGGATTACATCCTTTTTTATTCCGGCAATCAGCTGACCGTTTTGTCCTTGCGCTTCCTTCTTTTGCTGTTCTATTTGGGTATTGTGTAGGATAAACTTCTCCACGCTTTCATTTTCTCGACCTACAGGTTTGTAGAAATAAGGATCCAGTTTTACCTCGGCATGTTGATAGATTTGATCACTGATTTTTGCCGTGATCAAAGAAGCTCCGAAAGCATCCGCTAAACCTTGGGCAGTATGTGGATTCATTGGGATGCGGCAGTAATCTTCATTACTTCCAATAGCCAAGTAATCGGGTAGTACCTCGTATATCAGGTCATGGGTTTGGCCAAGAGCGTCCGTAAACATAGAGGTCAGCCGGATCGGTTCTCTCAGGAAATCAGGCATATTTCCAGAGGCTAAAGCTTTGAAAATTTCCTCTTCCCGTTCTTCTAATTTCAAAGGGATCATTCGCTGCATAAATTCCGAACCAGTCTCTGCATCTGGATTTCTTTCCGGAATCTGTAGAGGGGTGATCTTATTTTGGGCTATTGAAAAGAGTGGAAAAAGAATTAAAAAGAGGAAAAGTCGGGTACGCATATTTTTGAGGACCGTTTGAGAGAAGCATTCAATTTAGCAAAGAGTTAATCTATTTTGGAAACATTCTGCCTAAACAACGTCTCATTTTTCTGTCACTGCGAGACTCCTATTTTTTAAGGAGCCCCTGGAAGTTTCGGAATAAAAGTGAGTTTAATTCATTGGGTGTTCTTTTCCTCCTCTGGTAATCTTCAACCAATTATTGAGAAGTTATGAAGGTTGCACAAGGGCTTCCAAAAGAGGAAGTTTGAAAATCACTTACTAAATGAAGATTGAGGCAAAACTCATAGTTGGTTTGAGGTTTCAAGTCAGTTATTTCTATTGGAAAAACTAGAAAGATCTCTCCGAAATCATTGATGCTTGTGTCGGGTAGATATTCAGTTGAATGTTCCTTCGAATCCCCAACGGGATCAAGAGCATCATTATCCCAATAACTGACATGAATCTCTCCTGATGTAGCTTGTTCCCATTTACTGTAATCAAAGGAAGTCCATAAAGTCAATCCGGTATTTCCCAAATAAGTGGCTGAATCCAATTTAAATGGAGCATCTTGATAAGGTCCATTAATGCCATTTGGCCAGTTATAACTTCCTCCGCCAAGGGCAGATTGCCCATAAATCAATACGGGCTCAAAGAGATCTTCAAAGTCATCTGCGATATTACATCCTGATAGAATGCCAGTGACAATTATTCCTAGTATTAATCCTGCCTTTTTCATATCTATTGGGGATTTTGATAGGAATAAGTTAAGTAACAATCAGGCAGATCGTATCGCAGTTATTACCAAAGAAATAAAGGTTTTTTGCAGTTTATACCGATTTGGAAGGTGCATTCTTAGTATTGACAAAAAGTGGGTAAAACTTGACTTGAAAACCTTATTTACTCATCAATTAAGAAGTTTTTAAGTGTGGATTCTACATGATAACCTTCGGGATTACATACCCGGAAAAGCGAGTTAGGTCAAAAAATACTAGTAAAGCAGCTTATTTACTCAACTTTTACCTTAAAAAGAAAATTGTAGATCTTGGAGGGAATGCAGAAATCAGTGGTACTAACGGTCAAGGCCACCAAAAAAAGAGACCCCCCAACTAGGTATCCTGCAAGGTTTTGGCCATGGTAAAACAACCATGCAGTAAGGGATAACCCTATGGCTGCAATAGTGCAGGCGAACTTCAATTGTTTGGAACGGGGAGGGATCTTTCGTCTTTTGAGGGGGCTGCTCAGAAAATAATTATAGATATAATCAAAGGGATGATAGGGGAGAATAATTCCACCTAGTGCTACGAAAGCCATGCCCACCAAAATCGGTACATTGGCGGCAGCTACACCGATACCTACCAAGGTCGTGCAGGAAATCAGGGCAAATCGATGGCCAAAAGCCAGTTCACAGATTTCGCCATCCGTATGGTTTAAATAACCTTGAGCTTTCAACCGCTTAATTCGAGCCCGGGATAACTCTTGTTGTTTGGTTGCCATGATGTGAAAAAGTTTAGTGAAGCCCTGTGATTCCTAAGATTCGATCTCCAGTAGATTAAAGATACAAAAGCTTCTTTTCAAATAAGTAGTCTTGGATTCACGGAAAAACTCGTACTGTTTTCTCCGAACAATTAAAAAGGAAATCATAATTGAAAAATGTAAAAAAAGCAAGGATTGTTCCTCTGGTTTTAAGCATAAGGAAGATGAATGATAAAGCATGCAATTTTTTATCGGACATTTGTATCCATTCGAATTTCAAATCCGTTAAGGCTGACGACTTGTTTTCTGAGGAACAACAAAAAGGAAGAGGGCAAAGGTAAAATCAAGTAAACCCCTCCTTCAATTTTTGAATCTTCAGTAAACGTCATTTTGAATTAATCACCATCAATGCGGCCTCATTTGCCACTTTCTTCCAATTATCAGTGTTTATAGATCTATTTATTTCCATGCTCTGGAGCGTATCGCCTTTTGGAGAAGCAAAATTCGGAATTCCTTATGCGTTACTCAATGGAGTGAATATTTACTTGACGTTTGTTTGCTGTTTTGTGGCAAACATTCTGGTCTTTCCGGTGATGAATTTTTTTCTCCAGGTAGTCAACCGTTACCTGCTTAAATGGTACCACTATAAAAAGGCAGCCATTTTTGTAGGGCGCCGGACCAAGGCAGGTGCTGGTAAAAATGTGGAAAAATATGGGTTTTGGGGCCTAATGGTATTTGTTTCTATTCCCTTTCCTGGAACTGGAGTATATGCCGGAACAATTGCCAGTTTTCTTTTTGGACTAGACCGGAGAAAGGCTTTTTTTGCCAATGCAGCAGGAATATTTATTTCTTGTATGATCGTATGGATTACCACCCTTGCGGCAATGAAGGGGTTTAAGGTTTAAAGTACTGCCCTATTCAATAGTTCAATCCCCTAGGCCTCTTACGTTTCAAAAGAAAAGGTTAAGGAAAAACCTGATGGCCAACTTCAGGATTCCAATTCCTGAACAACGAATAAGAAGGCGTAAAATCAATCTTCACCAAGCGGATGTTTAATCTCGAATTATCCTTTGATTAGATCTTAGGTTTTATATCAAAAAACACCTACAAAATACCCACATTTGGGTATTTTGTAGGTGTTTAATTCCATTTACATTTGGCCAAATTAACCCTTCTCAAGCGTTCCCATTTATGGCCAAAAAATCAATGATTCTAAACCTCGCGAAAGTGCTTTTCGCTTTTATTTTCTTAATGGGTTGTTCCGAGTCTGAGGAGTCAAAACCGGTTGAAGATGAGGAGCTATTTTTTGAGTTTACATTGGATGGAATCTCCTATAGATCAGCAATTAAAATTGCTGATTTGGTTCCACAAGGTGGTTTTGAGTATTTGGCTGACCCAAGTCAAGGAATGAACTTTATGTTTTATAATTTCTTTTCAGGCCCGTTGGCAGTTACATTTTCCAATAATTGTGGAACAAGTCCAGGAAGGGATTGCCTGTATTTTGAGTTCCATTTAAATGAAGAGGCCAAGGTAGGAGTGTTCAAGAAGGTGACGAATTACGCCATGGCAGTAAATGGTCAAACCTATGTGACGGGGTATAATGGCCCAAACGTAAACCCCGAACCTGAAGATCTAACTACTTCCATTGAAATCACCAAATTTGATGAGGTGAACAATATTATGGAAGGGGTTGTTAACGCTCAATTTTATAAGGATGTAGATCCATCGGCCAAAGTATATAATTTGAAAGGCAAATTCAGAGTATCTATTTACAAAGGGTAAGGTATTTATTTACCCATATACTGTTTATTTGCTGGGATTCAGGTAGTCTGTTTGGTGCCAAGAGTACATTTAACCAAATAGAAAAATTTTAACAAAAGGATGTTTGCACTAAGGTTCAATCCCAAAGCCCATTCATTTCTGTTAATATCAGAGGAGCGTTTTCAGTAACCATAATGGTATGTTCATGCTGTGCCATAAAACCACCTTTATTTCCTACCATGGTCCAGCCATCCGATAGCGTGTCCGCATAGGTAGATTCTGTGGCAATAAAAGTTTCGATCGCTACCACCGAATTTTTCTTAAAGCGGGTACGGTTGAACTTGTCTCTATAATTGGCGATTTCTGAAGGCTCCTCGTGCAAGCTTCTGCCCACGCCATGACCAGTGAGGTTTTTGATGACTCTGTAGCCTCTTTTTTTGGCTTCTGTTTCCATCAAATGGCCTACATCCGAAATCCTGATTCCTCCCTTGATATGTGAGATAGCTTTCTGTAAGATCTCTTTGGAAGCATTTACCAAATCCTGATGTCCATGGATATCAGGCCCCAAGACAAAGGAGTTCCCATTGTCTGACCAAAACCCATCCAACTCCGCCGAAACGTCAATATTCACCAAATCCCCTTCCTGTAAAATTCTTCTCAGGGAAGGAATCCCATGACAAAACTCCTGGTTCACGCTGATACAGGTAAATCCGGGGAACCCATAAGTTAAAAAGGGAGCAGACTTTGCTCCAAAATCCGCCAAAACTTTTGCTCCAAACTCATCCAATTCTTTAGTAGAGATACCTGGACGGGCATAGGCAGTCATTTCTTTCAAGGTACAGGCGACCGCTTCACTGGCCTTTTTCATTCCTGCTAATTCAAATTCATTGGTAATGGACATGGCACATGGGTTTACATCTTAAAACGTTTCAACCGAAGGAATAGATTTTTAGTTTGGATGGAATGAAATTATTTTTCCTGTCCTAAACTTATGTTTGATCTACTTTAGGGTTGCAAATCCTGAAGTGCGGAAACTTAACGGGGAAATATACTATCATCGGAATCAAAAAAGAGGACTAACAATAAAAAGGATCCAGACTGGATCCTTTTTATACTAAAATTAAGCCAGGTAACTTTCGGAAAGGCTTGAAATCTTATACTGGGACGGGCATGGAGACCACCACCGGTAAGAGAACGCTGTGCTTTTCGATAGCCACTTTTTGCATGACTTCGGGGTCTCCCAAAACTTCCTGCATTTTTTTTAAATCAATCACTTCAGCCACCAAAACAATGGAATTAGGATCCTCTGTATCCTGAAACGTCTGGAAACTGGTGCCGAATTTGGAGAAGATCTCTACCCGGTCTGGATGACCTTTCATCCAGGTGTCAAAATCGCCTACTTTATGGCGCATTACTACTGTTGGCATGGGGTGTTGGGTTAAAAGTGATTCCTACTCATTTGGCTTTTCGGATTTCGCCCCCTGGAAAATCAGGCAGGGATTGGTCTGGTAGTGAAAAAAATCTCGCTCCAGTTTCCATAAGTTACCCATTCTATTAGAAAGAAGCTAAAATTAAATTATTGGTAATCAATTGTTTGAAAGAAATGTAAAAAAGGCGATAAAGCATAGGTTTTACTTCTTAATCTAGCCCAATCCTTACTTTCGGTCCAATTCAGGATTTGTCATCCTGAAGAGCGTACAAATTAGAAGCCATCAAACCCTACTGAGCACTAAACCAATCCATCCCATCAGGATTCTCAAAGCCTGGTATTTCTTTGATCACGGTCATGGTATTGGTGTCAATTACGACCAACTTATTCCCAGCGCTTACTGCATAGTATGCCCGTGGTCGAACGGGATCGATGAGTATGCCTTCACCACCGGCACCTACGTCAATACCTTTTACTTCTTTTCTTGTGGCTACATCCCAGACACGCAGCTCCTTTCCCTGCAGCTCATTCATCAATACGTATTTTCCGTTTTTCGTAAATTTGATACGGTTATTCAATCCACCTTCAAAAGAAATCGTATCGATCAATTTCATTTGTGAGACATTGATGATGGATAGTTTTTTCGCATGCATATGAAGGACCCAAAATTCGGTACCGTCTGGTGAAAGCGCCATGCCTTCCATTCGGGTGTCACCCGGAAAATTGGTAAAGACAAAATTTTTCCTTCCCCTTTCATTGCTTACCCGGTCGATAATGGAGATCAGCCTGCCATTGCTGCTAGCAGTGAAGATTCGCTGTTCATCGGGAGTGACGATGAGCATGTGAGATCCACCGGGGAGACCGATGACTTCGTCTATGGTTTTGGTACCCGGGTCATAACGCGAAATCAGGCGATTGGTCTCATGGCCAATGTAGAGATGCTTACCTGCGAAGGTAATCGCATGACGGTTTCCGAAAGGACTGATGTCAATGCTTTCTACCCGTTTTTGCTCCATCGCATCCACCACCGTGATTCCTGGAAGATTTGAGCCAAGGTATACGTATCGCCCATCGGTTGCCAATTCATGAAGATTTCCTCCTGCTGGAATGCGAGCGACCACTTCCAATGTTTCCGGATCGATAATTACCAGCCGGCCAGCATCCTTCTCACCTAATAAAAGGGCTTCTTTGGGAGTAGGGCCGAAGCTTATAACAGGAGAATCCGGGTCCACGGCTGCGTTATTCCCTTGAGCAAATAAGGGCTGGACTTCAAATGGAAGAAGAGCAATCAGGACAAGGAATAAACAGGTTGATTTATTCATAATAATAATTTGGATCACAGTAGTTATAAAAACTTACTCCTTGGGTCGTCCTGTGCTGTCTTGAAGATCCCATTATTTTTGGGTTCAATTTCAAATTGGGTTGAATTTCAAATCCTTTTGGATGGGAAGATGAAGTTTTAAACTACACCTAGAGGAATGGGATGGTAACGGGACAGCATAGCAGGTTGGTTCTTCTCCTTCCTCCGTCGGCGAAAAGGAGCAATCACGATAAAATGGTAGGATTGCCGTCAGCCAAGTATTGAGAGTTGGAAGGCAATGATGATTAATATTTTGGGATTGCTGCCTCATCCAGTATCTTTGTTCTCTTAACCATAAAAACGATCAATAGTGGCAAATAAAACTGTAAAAGTGGGCTTGGTCCAGTTGAGCTGTTCTGCTGATGTGGAAGCAAATCTTGAAAAAACCATTGCCGGGGTTCGCCAAGCGGCTTCCCAAGGCGCACAAGTGGTGGTCCTTCAGGAGCTGTTCCGTTCCCTGTATTTTTGTGATGTAGAAGATTATGAAAACTTCAAGTTGGCCGAAGCCATCCCAGGTCCCTCAACAGATACCTTTGGCGCCTTGGCAAAAGAACTTGGAGTGGTCATCGTAGCTTCCCTTTTTGAGAAAAGAGCAGAAGGGTTGTACCACAATACCACTGCAGTATTAGATGCGGACGGTTCTTACCTTGGTAAGTATCGCAAAATGCATATTCCGGATGATCCGGGCTATTTTGAGAAGTTTTACTTTACACCTGGCGACTTGGGTTATAAAGTATTCAATACCAGGTTCGGGAATATCGGAGTCTTGATCTGCTGGGATCAGTGGTATCCGGAAGCAGCAAGAATCACGGCTTTGAAAGGAGCGGATTTCTTGGTGTATCCTACAGCAATTGGTTGGCACAAAGATCAGGATGGCCTCACCAATGACGAACAATACGGTGCTTGGCAAACGATTCAGCGATCCCATGCAGTGGCAAATGGTATTCCTGTAGTATCCGTGAACCGTTGCGGGATCGAAGGGGATATGAAATTCTGGGGAGGATCTTTTGTTTCAAATCCTTTTGGAAGAGTGATCTTCAAAGCCAGCCACGAAGAGGAGCAAATCCATGTAGAGGAACTGGATTTTGCAAGTTCCGACCGATACAGGACGCACTGGCCTTTCTTGAGAGATCGAAGAATTGATTCATATCAGCCGATTACCAAACGATTCCTGGACGAAGAATAGGACCACATGTCAAACATTTTTGAATTAGCGAATACCGGAGAAATGACTCCCGCGGAACTGGGATATTATTTCCCCGCCGAATTCGCACCCCATACTGCTACATGGTTGAGTTGGCCACATAAGGAGGAATCCTGGCCGGGCAAAATTCATACGATTTATCCAGCCTACAGCGAGTTTATCAAGATCGTCGCCAAAGGGGAGGTCGTGAATATCAACGTAGCTGATGAAGCCATGAAGGCTTTTGCGGTAGCCCAGCTGGAACAAGCAGGAGCTGACCTAAGCAAAATCAAATTTCATTTCTTTCCAACCAACGATGCCTGGTGCCGAGATCATGGGCCAGCATTTCTGATCAATCCCAATGCGGAGGAAAAGAAAGCCTTGGTGAAATGGAATTACAATGCCTGGGGGAATAAATATCCTCCCCATGACCTGGACAATCAGATTCCATACCGCATTGCGGAATACTTGGGGATTCCTTGCTTTACACCTGGAATTGTCATGGAGGGCGGATCGGTAGAGTTCAATGGCAAAGGAACGCTGTTGACTTCCCGAGCTTGTCTCTTAAATGAAAACAGAAATCCACACCTGATTCAAGCTCAGATCGAGAAATACTTGTGTGATTATTACGGAGTCAGTCATATCCTTTGGGTAGGAGATGGGATTGTGGGAGATGATACGGATGGTCATATAGATGACATCACCCGCTTTGTAAATACCGATACCGTGGTGACCGTGGTGGAGGAGAATAAGTTGGATGAAAACCATTTGTTGCTGGAGGAGAACCTACAGGAGTTAAAGCAAATGCGTTTGGAAGATGGCAAGCAGTTGAACATTGTGGAGTTGCCGATGCCAGAAGCGAAATACTATGAAGACCAGCGATTGCCTGCTTCCTATGCGAATTTTTACATCGCCAATGAAGCAGTGGTTGTGCCGACTTTCCGGGATAAAAATGACCAAAAAGCATTGGATATATTGAGTGATTGCTTCAAAGATCGTAAGGTAGTGGGAGTGGATTCACTGGATATCATATGGGGTTTGGGTAGTTTTCATTGCCTGAGCCAGCAGGAACCTGCTGTTTAGTACTTTTGGTTTCATACCGTCATTGTGAGGAGGAGGAACGACGAGGGGGCAATTCCATTTTTAATCCATGAGGTGGCTTCGTCGTTCCTCCTCGCAACGACGATGGAAATAACGTTCCTGTTCCCTGCGACTTACCTTTGGTAGGCAGACTGCCTCCTGATAACTGAGACAGTCAACAGAAACCCCTCAGTGTCCTCTAATCACCCTTCCATCTTCCATTTCGATGATACGATCGGTTCCGGAAGCGAATTCGGTATCGTGGGTGACGATCAACATGGTCTGTCCGAATTCCTGAGCCAATTCCTTGAACTTGTTATATACAATGTCGGAATTCTTTTTGTCCAGATTTCCGGTTGGTTCATCTCCCATGATCAACAGGGGGTCGTTAATTAGGGCACGTGCAATGGCAACCCGTTGCTTTTGTCCCCCTGAGAGTTGGTAGGCTTTTTTCAAGGCATGGTCCTCCATTTCAAAAATCTTGAGCTTCTCCATAGCCCGATGTTCCAGTTCCTGTCGGGAATACTTCCCAAGTTTCAATCCCGGAATCATAATGTTCTCCAATACAGAGAATTCATTGAGCAGGTAGTGAAACTGAAAAACAAATCCGATTTTTTCATTTCGAAGCTTGGCTAGGTAGTTGGCAGGTTTTCCGGATATCAATTCCTGATCCATCCATAATTTCCCGTCAAATGCCGTGTCCATGGTGGAAAGGATATACAGGAGCGTAGATTTTCCACAACCCGATTTACCCACCACCGAGACAAACTCTCCCCGGTTGATTCGAAAGGTCACTTTCTTTAAGACCTGGGTTTTGACCGGGTTAAAGAAGTATTTATCGATGTCTTTCGCTTCTAAAACGCTTTTCTTTTCCAGACTCATTTTCCTCTGATAATATCTACGGGATCCACACCACTGGCTTTTCTGGCTGGGAAATACCCGGCGAAGTAGGTGGTAACTACACTGAAAATCCCCCCGATTAAATAGTATTTCACATTAAAATCTACCGGGAAAGTCTTGATGGTTGGCAATGCTTCTGTTTCGAACGGGATTCGTTCTATGCCCAAACAGGCCAGGAATCCCAAGACCAAGCCAATACTTCCACCTACCACTCCGATCACCAAGGCAATGCTGATAAAAATCCTCTTTACGTCTTGGGAATTGAATCCAATGGCTTTCAGGATGGCAATGGTGTCCAATTTCTCATAAATCATCATGTTGAGAATATTGTATATCCCAAAGCCAGAAACCACTAATAAGGTAATCCCCACTGCATAGCTGATCAGAGTTCGGATGTAGGTCCCCGTTTCAAACTGAGCGTTGACCGTTTGGATATCATCCGCATCGATCCCGAAAATTTCCCGGTATTCTTTCGCCATGGAAGGGGCCAGGTCTAAATTCGTAAGTTTGATTTGAATGTCCGTGATGTAGGAGGAAGGTTCTCCCAGCATCTTTTGCACTGTAGAGATACTGGCGAAACTATTGGCGTTGTCATAATCTCCCAGTCCAGATTGGTAATAGCCCACTACTTTCAATTGGATTTTATTTCCATTGGCGGTGGTGGCTTGGATTACATCTCCAATATCTGCCAACATCCGATCGGCAGCTCCTTTACCTAGGATAATGCTATTGGTTTGTTTGAGGTCCTCATAATCTCCGGTAGTCACATAATCTTGGAAAGCAAACAACTCTGCTTCCTTCTCTACATCAATTCCGTTTACCACACCTGTGATATCTATGGTTCCAACATTGAAAAACACTTGGGCGGAAATTTTGGGACTGATTCCAGTCACCCTTGGATCTTCTTCCAAAGCCTGCATGATGGACTCACTGTTATAAATAGAAAGTCTGCTGGTACTTGGCCGGATGGAGCGGATGAAGTTTAATGAATTGGAAAATTCATCGCTGATATCTACCGGTTGATCGGGGTTAGGCTTGATTTCATTGTAAAATCTGATATGAGGAGTCCGGTTTAATACCAAACCATCAAGCATCTCGTTGAGTCCATTCATAAAACCCAGCAAGGTTACAAACATGGTGATGCTAAAGGTGACTCCAATTGCAGCCACCAGGGTTTGCTTTAGCCTGGCTGTCATCAAAGCCTGGGAAATCTCTATGATCAAGCCCCATTTCATAAGGCAGGTTTCAATAAAACAGTGGATGCATCAATTCCCTCCAGGATCTCTGCGAATTGATAATTTCTGATTCCGACTTTGACAAGTAGGGTGTCTTCATTTTCATTGACTACCAGGGAATCTGCAATCAAATAGGCTCTAGGGATCACCAAGGCCTGATCTTTTACTTCCGTAATGATATTTGCTTCCAAGGTGAGATTGGGATATAGCTGTGGAGGCGATCTGGTGAATTTAGCTTCTACTTTAAAACTTTTGCTTTGCATATCCATCAAAGGGTAGATTTTACTCACCACCGCTTCGAATACCTGCCCTTTATAGCTGTCCATGGAAACAGAAACCCGTTGTCCTACCTCTACTTTCGAAATGTCGTATTCATCCACTTGAAGTTCTAAGAGGAATTCATCCGCACTCCCCAGAACCGCCAATGCCACCTGTGGAGTCACCATTTCACCTCTTTCTTTCAAGAGCGCATACACTTTTCCGTTGATCTTACTTTTTAACACATAATCACTTTCTAGGACCTTGCTGATGGCTAAATTTTTGGAAGCACTGCTGGAATTGAATTCAATTTCACGTTTGAGGTCATTATATCGGATCAAAGCAGACTCATAGGCTGTCTTTGAATTTTCCCAGTTCAGCTTTTTTTGCTCGAATTCTATCTCAGTGCCAATGTTTTGATCATGTAGGCTTTTTTGTCGAACATACAGCAAGGAGTCATTTTGCATCTTGCTTTTATTAAGGTCAATGGAGAGTTGCAGGTCTCGAAGCCGTGATTGGTTGGCTTGTAGGTCTGCATAGGATTTGGCGAGTTCCGCATTTTCCCTGCTGAGTTTTTCGCGCTCACTGAATACTGCCAATAGGGGAGTTCCAATAGCTACTGAATCTCCTTCTTCCACAAAAATCTCTTGGATTGGGCCACTTGCATTGGTAAATGCATCGTATTGATCAATGGCTTTGATATTGCCGGAGGCATAGACTGATTCGGTAATGGACTTTACTTCTGGGCTGATTCGTTCTCCGGAACCATTGCTACAGGAAAAAATAAAGAAGAGAAGCCCGGACAATAAAATTGTTGGGAAGCTCATGTACTCAAAGCTGAATTTTCTCATAGGGATCCTTTGAGTGGAAAGTTGGATTTTGCTTACCTGAAAATAAGGACAATTATGGGATAAGTCCAGTTTTATTGAACCACTTAATTTTTTAATTCCATATTCCGTAAGATTACGTTATTTTAGTAGTCATTGATTTCGGCTACCACCACCTATGAACCACCTAGTTACCTATAGATATTTTTTGGTCTTAGTGCTCTTGATGTTGAATTCCTGTGCATTTAAAGGAGTGCATCGATACAAAGGGCTCGAGTACACCAATTCAGACTTGGATGCCTCTATTCCAAGAAAAAGTCTCAATGTATTTTCTCCCAAAAAAGCAGATAGTCTTCCTGTGATGATCTTTTTGTATGGAGGAAGCTGGGAAAGTGGCAAAAAGGAGATCTATGATTTTTTGGGAAGTAGGATGGCGAGAAGAGAGGTTGTGACCGTGATTGCAGATTATCCCCTTTCTCCCGATTACCAGGTGGAGGAAATGGTCAAAACTGCTGCCCAGGCTGTTCGATGGACCAAAGAAAATATAGCAAAGTATGGAGGAAGCGCAGATCAGATCTTTGTTTCGGGACATTCTGCAGGAGCCCATTTAGCAGCTGTTTTATCTACTAACAATGAATATTTTGAGGAATTGGGTATGGACAACCCAATCAAGGGAGGAATTTTGATTGATCCAGCAGGCTTGGATATGCATTGGTTTTTGAGTGATTATCCATCAGAGGGAAAGAAGTATTTCCAAACCTTTACGGAGAATCCAGATGTTTGGAAAAGCTATTCCCCCATTTACTTTTTGGAAGGGCAAAAAATCCCTTTACTGATATTGGAGGGGGAGCGAACTTATCCTTCCATTTCAGAAAGTATCGACCGGTTTTTGGAAAAAGCCGAAGAGGAAGAGGCGGAGGTGTCCTACGAGTTTTATCCTCACAAAAAGCATATTCCCATGATTACTCAGTTTTTTTGGACGGGGAGTCAGGGATATGATGATGTGTTGGGCTTTATTCGAAAAGAAGCAAGTGAGTCAAGAAAAGCGACTAGCTTGAAACCTTAATTAGGGTCCACGTCTACAATAAACCGCACCGATCGAAATTCTGGTTTAGCCGTAATTTGTTCCTGAATTTGAGCAATTTGCGTTTTGAATTCAGTTTGCGAGGCACCAGAGCGATCCAACTTGATCAAACTTTCGAATTGGTATTGGTTTTTAATTCTTCCAATCAATGCTTTTTCAGGGCCTAACACAATCTTCTTCACCGCGATTCCTGCCATTTGTCGATGCAAATCCATGGCAGCTTTTTCTGCAGTTTTGAAATCGCTGTGCCTGGTAGTGATTTTGATCAGTTTGACATAGGGAGGATAGTAGAATTTTTTTCGTTCATGAATTTCATGTTGATAAAATTCCAAATAATCACCTTTAATAACTTGTTGATAGATGGCCTCATCTGCTTTTCTGGTTTGGATGATGACATTTCCTTTGGCTTCCCTTCTTCCGGCTCTACCTGCTACTTGGGTAATTTGTTGGTATGCCCGTTCTCCCGACCTGAAATCTGGGAAATTTAAAATCCGATCTCCATCCCAGACTCCGACCACTGTGACATTTCCAAAATCCAGTCCTTTGGTGATCATTTGGGTACCCACCAAAATATCTATATGGCCTGAACCAAATTCATCCAGTAATTTTTGATATCCATATTTGCTTCTGGTGGTATCCAAGTCCATTCTTCCGATTCTAGCTTCTGGGAAGAGCAGACTTAAGGATTCTTCAATCCGTTCCGTCCCCATTCCCATCGTGGTTAAATGACTTCCCCCACAAGCAGGGCAGGAGGTAGGGACCTTTTCTTTGTAGCCGCAATAATGGCATCTCAGTTCTTCGGCGAATTGATGATAGGTAAGACTTACATCGCACTGAATGCATTGTCCTGTCCATCCACAGTCTTCACATTGTATGTAAGGAGAGTAGCCTCTTCTATTCTGGAAAATTAGGACTTGCTCCTGCTTGCTCAATGCCTCTTGGATTTTTTCACGCATCATTCTGGTGGAGTCTACCTTTAGCAGGTTTTTTCGCTTATCGGCTCCAAGGTCTGCTAGATGGAATTTAGGTAAGTTGGATTTTCCATAGCGCTCGGAGAGCTCTACCAAACCGTATTTTTGAGTTTCAGTGGCATTAAAATAAGATTCAAAAGAAGGGGTGGCTGATCCTAATAAGGTTTTTGCCTGATGAAAATAAGCCAACATGATGGCAGAGTCCCGGGCCTGAAACCTTGGAGCTGGATCAAACTGCTTGTAGCTGGACTCATGTTCCTCATCCACGATGATCATTCCTAAGCTGTCGAATGGCAAAAAGATAGAGGATCGTACACCCACCACAAAAGGGAATCTTCCTGAGATGACGCCATTCCAGACTTCTACGCGTTCATTATCCGAATACTTGGAGTGGTAAACGCCCATTTGACCTCCAAAAACTTGCTTTAGCCTCGATACTATTTGAGTAGTCAAGGCAATTTCTGGGAGCAACATTAAGACTTGAGAACCCGAGTCCAATACTTCTTTGATCAGTTGAATATAGATTTCCGTTTTTCCACTTCCAGTAATACCATGTAGCAACACCGTAGATTTAGTATCGAAATGGGACTTGATTTCTGAGATGGCAAGTTCCTGTCTTTCTGAAAGTATGATTTCTCCTGCGGTTACTTCCGTTTCATCAATTCGATTGACTACCTGCTTAAAGGACTCAAAGACACCATTTTTAATCAGTGTTTTGAGGGAGCTTTCCGAATCTCCTTCTTCCAACAAAGAAGCTTTATCCAAGCCTTTTTCATTCAGGCTTGGGTTATTAAAAACGGGGATATCCCGCAGGTATTTTAATAAAATAGATTCCTGTTTTGCCTTACCTGACAGTTGTTCGAAGAGCTGTTCCAGGGATTGTTTGTCCTCTGCGATTTCCTGCTTTAAACGAATTCTGGTTTCAACTTTGGGAGTGTATTTATCCTGAACCCGTTCAAAAATCAGAATGGCTTCCTTATAGACCAGACTTTTGAGGATGGGGTGGATGGTCTTGATACCCAGAATCTTCTCACAATCCTCATAGCTGAGCTCCGCCCTGTTTTCCAAAGCTTCCAAAATCAGCTCCTCGCGTGCATCCAGAGGATACGGACTTTCCTCAGCTACGAAATTAGGATGGAGCTGCACTTTACTTTCGCTACTCAGTCTGAGCCCAGAAGGCAATGCCGCCAGCATAACTTCTCCGATATGGCAACAATAATATTCTGCCATCCAGACCCAAAATCGAATTTGGAGCGGGTTGACAGTAGGTTGTTCATCCAAAATGTCTAGAATAGGTTTTGCTTCGTATGCTTTGGGAGGTTTTGAGTGCACCTTGCCAATGATTCCTGTCAGTACTTTTTTCCTTCCGAACTGCACAATGACTCTAGCTCCAATCTGAACTTGGGAAACCAAAGCAGTTGGAATCCGATAGGTAAACATCCTTGGAATAGGAACCGGTAAGATGATATCGGCAAAGGTGTTGTTTCCTTCGTCTGGGAATAAATCTGGATGGGTAATCAAGCTTTCCAAGGAATCAGGCTAAATAGGGTAGTTGAGAAATTGCTTCTTCGATGGTACTTACCGGCTTTTGACAGGCATGGTCGAAGCAAACATAAATTAAAGCATTTCCTTTGGAATCAGGGGTTTTACCCTGAAGTATTGGGGCAGTTTCTGTCAATTCTTCAGAGTAGACCACAAGCGTATTGGCAAGGTATTGTTGTTTCAGTTCCGAAGCGAGTTGACTGGCACCTTTTCCAACAATGGCGATTTCAGCTGTAGGGACCAGTTTTTCCAAATACAGGTTGGCCCAGTTGCAAAGAAATCCGGGTTCTTTGAGAATTAACTCCTTCATTCCACCCAGCATTTTATTGGCCATTTCCTGATATTTTTCATCATAAGTAAACAAAGAAATCCGGTGTAAATTTCTTGCCATCATAGAATTGGAAGCGGGAATGACATTGTCAAAGAGTTCTTTTTTATTGGCTATCAGTTTTTCTGAGTTTGGGTTATTAAAGTAGAAGAACCCATCACTTTCATCGAAAAACTCATTCAAGCAAATGTTTGTCAGGGATACAGCTGCATCAAGGTAGGAGGAAGCACCGGTTGCCTCAAACAGCATCAGGTCTGTTCGGATGAGGGCGGCATAATCTTCCAGAAATGCAGGAGTATAGGCTTGTCCGTTTTTATAGGATCGGAACAACTTTCCTTCCACTGTCATCTTTTTGGAAATAAATTCCCTGTTTTGAATAGCTAGCTTTAAAGCTTCTTGGTTTCCGCTTGCAAGATAGGATTGAATTAAGCCTGTGGACATTAAACCATTCCAGCCACTCAAAATTTTATCGTCTTTTCCGGGGTGGATTCTTCGGTTCCTTACCGATAGTAACTGGCTTTTTACCTTTGTCAGCTTTGAAATCAACTCCTCCTCAGTCATTCCATGATTTGCGGCTACGGTAGCGTAAGTGGAGGTCTGGAATAAAATATTCACACCTTCTTCCCAATTACCAGTGGACTTCAAGTTGTAAAGTTCTGCGAACCAGGCAAGGTGTTCTGGAATGACCTGTTCAAGTTCCTGATAAGACCAAGTGTAGAATTTTCCTTCCACTCCCTCGCTATCGGCGTCTTGCGCTGCTTGAAAAGCTCCTTCTTCTTGTAGCATTTCTTCCGAAAGCCACTGGATGGTTTCATTTACTTTCTCCAGGAAAAAATCTTCTTTGCTTACTTGATAGGCCTTGGCATAGAGTTCCAATAATTGGCCGTTGTCATAAAGCATCTTTTCAAAATGGGGGGCAAACCATTCACCATCTACCGAATAGCGGGCAAAACCCCCTCGGAGATGATCGTATATTCCACCCATACCGATTTTGCGAAGTGTAAACAGAACCTTTTCGATTAAAACTTGGCTGTTGCTCAACAAGGCATAGTCCAATATAAAATTCCAGATTGCAGGCATGGGGAATTTAGGAATCCGGTTCATTCCACCCCAATCAGGATCAAATTGGCTGCTCAATTTGGTAACGATTTCAGCTAGATCATCTGGATCTAATTCCACATCTCCAGGAACAATTCCATATTTCTCTGTTTCTTTTTTGGAAATACTGATACCAAAACCGGCGGCACTTTCTGCCAGTTGATCTTCATGTTTGGCGAAGGCATCCGCGATGTTGGCCAACAGGTTTTTCCATTGGGAATTCGGAAAATAGGTGCCACCATAAAAGGGCTTTTGGTTCGGCATCAAAAATACGTTCAAAGGCCAACCTCCCTGAAGCCCCATGGCCTGCACCGCATCCATGTAGATGTTGTCTATGTCCGGCCGTTCTTCCCGGTCAATCTTGATGCATACAAAATTTTCATTCATCAGGTCTGCAGTGACCTGATCTTCAAAGCTTTCCCGCTCCATGACATGACACCAATGACATGCAGAATATCCGATGGACACAATAATGGGCTTGTTTTCTAGTTCGGCTCTTCTCAAGGCTTCAGGTCCCCATGGGTACCAGTCGACCGGATTATGAGCATGTTGTAGAAGATATGGGCTTTGGCTATTGATCAGCCTGTTGGAAGGTTTACTCATGGTAGATTCAGAATTCGGAAAGCGTATTGGTTACGGTCTCCAGTTCTTTTGAAAAATCAATTTGACTGTTCAATCGTTCCAGTTTCTCTTTTAAGTTTTGAAGGAATTTTTGATGTGCGATGCTTTTTGGGTTCAGTGGTCTATGTGCAAGCTCCAGTTTGACACTTTTAATTTTTTCAAACAATCCTTGGGATTCTTCTGTGAACAAGGAATTTTGCCACTTGCTCCAGATATAATCTTCTGCTTGTAAAGTAGGGTGGATCAAATCAGGTTTATAAAAGCGATATTCCCTTAATTCATCTACCATGATTTCATAGGAGGGGAAATAATGTACCTGTTCATATTCATTGGCAAACTCCCCACACAATACCCTTAATAAACTCTTGCTCAGTTGATTTTCAGGGATTCCATCTTTGATATGTCTAACTGGACTAAGCGTTAAGATGATCTGCAAATGGGGATTCTTTACTTGAAGCTTTTGAAAAACCCGAGCGAGCTGATTGGACATTTCATCCAGTCCCGTCAATCTTTTTGAGAATAGTTTTCCGGGCTGCTTATGGCAATTGGCTACGGGTTCCGAACTTTCAGCCAACTCATAAAGCCAAGCTGTTCCCAGAGTCAAAATCAAATAATTACTGGATAAGAGGTATTCCTTAGTGAGAAATCGTTCACCTGTCAATCTACCTCTGAGTTCCTCAAAAGAATAGCCCATCACTTGGGAATGTGCCCAATAATGAAAATGCATTCCATCTCGTTCGAGAAACATATTTTCGGGAAGGTATTGATCTTCCAAAGCAGCTTCGAGCAACTGACATATGGGGATAGGGTGGAAGAGGGTTCCAAATGGATTAATTAAAATATCCATTTTTAATTCCTGCATTCTTTTCCCCATGGTTTCCGCAAAGCAAGAGCCTAGGCTAAGAATCTTATCTGTGTGAGAAATAGGTTTTGGATGGGGAGGAATTTCAAAACTTGTGGTCCATTGCATATTCGAAAATAAGCATTTGGTATTTTAGAAGACAGGATTTCTGAAATGAATCAAAGAATGGGTTTTTGGTTCAAATTGATTTTTTTGAAAAAAAATGAGGTGATCTGTGATTTTTTTCTTGATAATGAGACTAATGAGTAAAACCAAGTAAATGAGTAAGGAAGAAGAATTCGTCAATCTAATTCAGGAGAATCAAGGGCTGATCTACAAGATTACCTTGGTGTATTCCAATGAAAAGGAAGAACAAGATGATTTGTATCAGGAAATTGTTTACCAAACCTGGAAGTCATTTGATCAATTTAAAAAGGCTTCCAAGCCAAGTACCTGGCTTTATAGAGTGGGGATGAATACGGCAATTACTCATTTAAATAAATCAAAGAAGAAACCCTTGTTGGTGTCATTGGATCATTCTTTTATGAATTATTCAGAGTCGGTTGATTCAGAAAAAGAAGAAAAGATCAAATGGCTGTATGCACAGATCAGGAATCTGAATTTATTGGATCGAGGAATCATGTTCCTTTTTTTGGAGGGGAAAAGCTATGAGGAGATAGGCCAGATTACCGGAATATCCACAAGCAATGTGGGGACTCGAATGTCCCGAATCAAACAAAAACTAAAATCTGAAGCCGAGCCTAAACCAACGAAGATATGGAATTAGAAGAGATGCAATCATTATGGGCTGATCTGAGCCAAAAAATTGAAAAACAGGATAAAATTCAAAAAGAACTACTCATGGAAATCACCAAACAGAAATTCAGAAAGAAACTCAACCATATTCGCTTTACTGAAACCATAGGTTCCATGATATGTTTTGTCTACGCCATGTATTTGCTTTCAAAACTTCCTGAACTTGAATTGTGGTACAATCAGGTATTTGCCATGATTACCATTTTGATCATGACCATTTTGCCTATTTCAAGCTTGTCTGCGATCAAAGCAATGAGAAGTGTCAAAATTGATCATGAAGCGCCTGCCAAAATGTTGGAGAAGTTTGAGAAAGCAAAAATCAGATTCTGGAAAGTGCAAAAATATGGGATGATATTTGGTGCCTTGGTTCTGGTGACTGTATTACCTCCGATTTCAGAGATCCAAGGATCAGGGGACATGATATCCAAACCATTGTTTTGGGTGATCTATCTGCCTGTAGCCCTGTTATTCATGTTTTTATTCAGTAGATGGGCCCTTGGAAAATATAAAAATGTAATAGATTCTTCCGAGAAATTGCTTTCGGAATTGTAACAAAAAAAGAAGCTGTCAAACAGCTTCTTTTTTTATTTCTTCCAACAGTCTTTTTACTTGGAGGTCACCAAAACCATAAATGGGTACTCTTTTGATGAATTCTAAAAATATTTTTTTGAACTCATCCGTCTTAAGCTCAGCCATGATTTCCAGTAATGTGGCTTTTGGCTTTCCAGGGTAGCCTCCATGAGGAATGGCATCTTTCCATGCTTGTACAGCTTCCAGCAAAAAGGGCAACTCATAATGATCTTGTTTGGCAAGTGTCAAAGCTTCGTCTATATGTTGCAATTGATACAGGGTCCATAAATTACCCAAGATAGACCTTTCGTTTTTACTTAGTAATCGGGCGTCTCTAAAATGTTCATGCAGTTGCCGTTCATTCAATTCAGCAAACCCCAAACGGATATCTGCTTTTTCGGGAAGGACTAGATAAACTTCTCCTTGATGCTTGCTAAGCAAGTTCATGACAAACCATAAGTTTACCTGGCAAAAAAGGTCTTTCTCAAACCAACAATACACCTTCTCATCCGATCTAGCGGTTAATATTTTTTCAAATTCTGGAACCACTTGCTCAAAGTATCCAACTTCTTGACTTCCAAAATTAGTGGTTAGGTACTCATTCCTGATTACCCATAATTCTTCCAGAGAGTGGGCTTCTACCGGTCCGTCTAAAAGGCATTCTCTGACTATGGCTCGTTGGCCATGAATATCGGGAGGGAATTTTGAGGCTAAAGAATCTCCATTTAAAATGTGTAGCATGCTAGGTTGATTTTTGGTCCTTTTTTATGATTTGGGAATAACACTCACGAATCATAGTTCGAAGGACAGGCTCATTGATATCAGTTAATTTATTAATATATAAACAGCCTTTGCTGATTTTGTGTTTCCCCAATTGATTGAATGATTCTTCAAGATCGGAAAAACTTTTCATTAGGTAAATGGAAAGTGATTGCTTTCTTGGTGAGAATCCTACAGTAAACCATTCTTCCTCCCTTCCGGATTTATAGGAGTAGGTAAACCTTCCGAACCCGATGATACTCGGTCCCCACATTTCGGGGCTTTCTCCTGTCTCTTCCTGAAAAATTTCCAACAACTTGAATCCATCTTTTTTTCTGGTTGGGTTTTCGACGGAATTCAAAAAATCTGGTACTGAAGACTTGTTGGGTCTTGTTTTTAATTCTGTCATTTTATAATACGATTATATTTTATTCTATAAATATATAAAATAATAGTATTATATATTTTTAAATAGTAATAAAACAGGTATTTAAAATTTAATTGTATAGACAATTATTATATAATTAATTTACCTAAAACATAAGTAGATTTTGTACAATATTTTGTCTTAAAAAAATTCAATAAAAAATTAAATAGCCTTCTTAAAATATTTCAATTTTGACCGATAATGGTATAAGTGTCTCAAAAACAGACACTTTTGAGAATTGTTCTCTAATAGAGCTAAATATTATTTCAAAGAAGATTTTTGCCGTATTTGTAAACTTTTTATTAGAAATAGGATTATTATTTGGTTAATAATGATGCTTACTTGTTCTTGTTTAAGTAATTTTAACATCCCTAAACCATTGTAGTTTTATTTTAAACTAGTGTAAACTAACCAACAAAATTTATGAGAAAAGCATTACTAAGCTTACTCTTTGGATTGGTAATTACTGCTTCGGCATGGGCGCAAAGTCGCACTGTGTCAGGTAGGGTTGTCTCTCCCGAAGAGCCAGAAGGACTCATTGGAGTCAACATTTTAGTGAAAGGAACCACCATTGGGGTGGTGACTGATTTGGACGGTAGTTATGTCCTGCAAGTTCCAGATGGAGCTACTACTTTAGTCTTCAGTTACATTGGGTATTTATCCAAAGAAGAAGAGATCGGAAATAGAAGTGTAATTAACGTAAGTCTAGATCCAGATGCTCAAAACCTGGAAGAGGTGGTAATCACCGCCTATGGTGGAACGGTAGACAAGGGCAATTTTACCGGTTCTGCTATTGCTTTAAAGTCGGATAAAATTGCGAATAGACCAATCAACAACGTAGTCAATGCCATTGAAGGACAAGCTCCAGGTGTTATTACTACTTCTGCTTCTGGTCAGCCTGGTTCCACTCCAGCTGTACGGATCAGAGGGGTAGGTTCTGTTAACTCCTCTTCGTCACCCTTATATGTGGTGGATGGTGTCCCTTATGATGGAGACCTTTCTAACCTCAATCCAGAGGATATTGCTGATATGACCATTTTGAAGGATGCTTCCTCTTCCGCATTGTATGGTTCAAGAGCTGCCAACGGAGTGATCATGATTACTACTAAAACGGGTAAGAAAAACCAACCTACGTTCAACTTGAGAGTTCAGCAAGGTTTCTCTGGTAGAGCTTTGCCAGAATACGATCGAGTGAATGCAGGCCAATATTACCCTGTAGTATGGGAATCATTGAAGAATAGCCAGATTGGCTCTGGATCTTCTGAGGCAGATGCGGCGCTTTATGCATCCGAAAACTTGATCGATGTATTAGGTTATAATGTATATAATGTTCCAGATGATCAGGTTGTAGGAACTAATGGCCTACTGAATTCTAGTGCAGTCAACAATTTCCAAGGCTTGGATTGGTTTGATGAGCTTCAGAGAATGGGAGATCGTAAAGAATACAATATGACGTATTCAGGTGGATCTGAAAAGACGGATTTCTATACTTCTTTCAACTATTTGAATGAAAAAGGATTCGTGATCAAATCAGACATCGAACGTTTTACTGGTAGATTGAATGTGAATACCGCTCCTACTAAATGGATGAAAACCGGTATCAACCTTTCTGCTACCATGAGTGAAGGAAACAATGCTAGATCGGGTGGAAGTTCAAGTTTTGTGAACCCATTCTTTACGGCAAGATCCATGGGGCCAATTTACCCCGTGTATGCTCAGAATATGATGACTGGTGGATTTATCTTGGATGAATTTGGTCAGAAAATTTATGATACAGGTGACCTTGTGGACCTAGGCCTTCCAAGAAGAGGTTCTGGTGCTTATCCAGGTCGTCACGTGGTTCAAGAAACCAATCTGAATGTGGATCGATTTGACAGGGATGTGATTTCATCTAGAGCATATGTGGAAGCTACCTTCCTAAAGAACTTCAATTTCAGAACGAATATCTCTACCGATATGACTTCATTGCTTGATATCGGGTATGACAACCAAATAGTAGGGGATGGAGCTCCAGCTGGTAGAACCAGAAGAGAAAATGTAAGAACCAACTCTTTGACGTTTAACCAATTGCTTTCTTACTCAAACACCTTCAATGACAAGCATTTCTTGGAAGCTTTGGTAGGTCATGAAAATTATGACTTGAAGATTGATAGACAATTCATCTCCAAGCAAGATCAAATCCTTGCCGGAAATATCGAGCCAGACAACTTCGTAACAACTAACTCTGCTACTGGTAGAGTAGATAGAGATCGAATTGAATCCTATTTCAGCAGAGTGAATTATGTATATGATGATAAATATTCATTCTCTGCTTCTTGGAGAACTGATGGTTCATCTAGATTCTTCGAAGATGTAAGATGGGGAACTTTCTATTCAGTAGGTGCTGCTTGGACCATTGATAGAGAGGATTTCTTCAACTCAGGCTTCTTCCAGTTGATGAAGTTAAGAGCTTCTTATGGTGAAGTTGGTAATAACAATGTGGGGGGGTATTATCCTTGGCAAGCCTTGTATGACTTAGGGTTCAACAACGCATCAGAACCAGGAATCCTCCAGGCTTCTCTTGCTGCAAGAGACCTTCAGTGGGAATCCAACAATACATTCGATATCGGATTGGACTTTGCTTTTGCCAATAGATTCTCTGGTACCATCGAATACTTCAACAGAGAGTCTCAGAACTTGTTGTTTGAAGTTCCACTTTCTTTGACAACTGGACTATCCACTAAATTCCAAAACATTGGTACCATGGCTAATAAAGGTATTGAATTCAATATCGCAGGTGATGTGGTACGTTCAGGTGATTTTAAATGGAATGTTGGTTTGAACGTGTCTACCTTCAAAAATGAGTTTAAAGAACTTCCTTTTGACGAGCAGATCAACGGTACCAAAAAGTATGTAGTTGGCAGATCTATCTATGACTTCTGGTTGAGAGACTGGTATGGTGTAGACTCAGAAACTGGTGAAGGATTGTTCAGAGCAGATGAATACGATGCTTCAGATGAAGACATCAGAATTGTGGGTCAGGATACATTGACTACTGATTCCGGAAATGCTAGATATCACTTCGCAGGTAATGCAATTCCAGATTTCTTTGGAGGTATCACCAATACGTTTACCTACAAAGGATTCTCTCTTAATGTGTTGATGAGCTTTGCTGTAGGTGGAGATATCTACGATGGTATTTATGCTGGTTTGATGTCGGCAGACCCTGATGGAGGTGCTTTGCATACAGACATCTTGAACAGATGGCAACAACCAGGTGATGTGACAGATGTTCCAAGAATGGATGTCACAGCCGCAGCACAAACCAATGTGGCCTCAGATCGCTGGTTGACCTCAGCATCTTACTTGAATCTAAGGTCTATCAACTTATCCTATACGTTCCCAAGAACGTTGCTTGAGAGAGTAAAAATGAAAGGTGCAACGGTATATCTAGCAGGTGAAAACCTGGGCTGGTTATCTTCTAGAAGTGGAATGTATGTATCTGGAACCTTCAATGGTACCACTTCCAATACATTCACCCCAGCTAGAACATTTACTCTTGGTGTAAACGTGAACCTGTAATTAAGAATGACGATGAAAAAATTATTAAGCAAAATATTTATCGCAGGAGCACTTTTAGTAAGTACTAGTTGTGCTGATGATTATCTGGATACGCTTCCTACGGATGCGGTATCTGAAGCGGCGGTTTTTACCACCACACAAAATGCCATGACAGCCTTGAATGGTATTCATAGAATGATGTTTATCCGTTTTGATAGCCAGGGTCAACCTGCTGAAGGAGGGGTAATGATCATGCGTGAAGTTTTAGGAGATGACGTAGTCATGACCGGTACAGCCAATGGTTGGTTTGTCGCTATGAGTAGATGGTTAAGACATAACAATGACAGCCATAGTGATGTCCGTTTCGTATGGAGATTCTACTATAAAGTGATTGGTAATGCCAATATGATCATCGCGAATATTGATGCGGCAGATGGCCCTCAATCTGAGAAAGATGAAATCAAAGGCCAGGCATTGGCTTACAGAGCTTGGGCTCATTTCAACTTGGTCCAATTATTTGCCAAGAGATATGAGGCAGGAGGAGATAATTCCAATCTAGGTGTTCCAATTGTGACAGAGCCAATTACTGAAGGTGGTCCAAGAAATACCGTTGAGGAAGTTTATGCTCAGATCAATTCAGACTTAGATACTGCAATCGGCTTATTGACTACCGGCAGAAATGCAAAATCTCACTTGAATATCAATGTTGCAAAAGGTATCAAAGCAAGAGTAGCATTGACTCAAGGAAATTATTCCCTAGCTGCCCAAATGGCGAAAGAAGCTCAAGAAGGGTATTCTTTCATGAGTACTGAGCAGTTGTATGAAGGGTTCAATAATGTGGATAATCCAGAATGGATTTGGGGTAGTGAGCAGGTGGATGATCAGCAGACATTCTTTGCTTCCTTCTTCGCTTACATGTCTTTGAACTTTAGCTCTACCAATATTAGAGGTAATCCTAAAGCGATCAACAGCTTACTTTATGACATGATTCCAGATACAGATGCTAGAAAAGGTCTTTGGGATCCTAATGCCTCTGATCCAGAATTGAGGGATCCATTCATTGATGAGATGACCCTAGGTAGTTTCTCGAAAGTGGATTACATGAACCGTAAGTTTATTGCACAAGGGAATGCTTCTTCTGTGGGCGATGTCCCTTATATGAGAGTAGCTGAAATGTATTTGATCGAGGCAGAAGCTCTTGCTAGATCTGGCAATGATGCAGAAGCTGCTCAAGTTTTATTTGACTTGGTATCTGCAAGAGACTCGGCTTATACGCTTTCTACCAATACAGGAGATGCTTTGATTGAGGAAATCATGATTCAAAGAAGAATCGAGTTATGGGGTGAAGGATTTAGATTCTATGACTTGAAGCGTTTGAACTTGCCTTTGGACAGAACAGGAGCTAACCACGTGGACAACGTAATCAACTCCAAGTATACTGAAGAAGCAGGTACCAACGATTGGCAATGGAAAATTCCAATCGATGAATTGAATGCGAACGACCAATTGGTTCAAAATCCTTCCTAAGGATTCATAATAAGACAAAAGCCCGGGGATTTATCCTCGGGCTTTTTTTATACTTCATAAAATTCGATGGGCAAATCATCCGGATCTGCGATGAAGGTAAATCGTCTTCCCGTGTGTTCGTCCACCCGAATAGGCTCTGATTTTATTTGGTGTTTTGTTAATTCAGCAATGCAAGAATCCAGATTGGGAGTAGCAAATGCCAAATGCCGCATTCCTGCTGCCTCAGGCCTGGAGATTCGCTTTGGAGGGTCTGGAAAAGAAAATAGTTCAAGGATATAATTCCCATTTAATGCCAAGTCCAATTTATAGGAAGTTCTTTCTTTCCTATAAACCTCTCTTATGATTTTCAACCCTAAGATCTCCGTATAGAATTTTTTGGATCGCTCATAGTTAGAACAGATGATGGCAATATGATGGACTCCTGATAAATGCATTTAATCCATCAGGTGTTTCTGGAGAAAATCAGCTGTTGCTTGGTCCACACGGATCATGTTGGACCATTTCATCCAATGGTGCGTGTCACCTGGAATGATTATGGATTCATAGGACTTGCCCAGTTCCTCAAATCTTCGGATTAAATCCACGGTTTGTCTTACAGGTACATTTCGATCATCATCTGCATGGATGAATAAAATAGGGGAGGTCCAAGTGTTCAGATCTGCTATCGGAGATGATTCCCAGGCCGTTTTTCTTGCCAAATCCAGGTCTGGAGCCTGTTCATAATTCGGAGAAAGGTCATACCGTCCATCTAGATCATGTACTCCATGAATATCAACGCCAACTTTAAATAGATCTGAGTCCCTTGCCAAAGCCAAGGCGGTTAAATATCCTCCATAAGAACCTCCGTAAATCCCGATTTTGGCCGGATTTACCTGGGGTAAGTTTGCCAAATATTTGCCTGCAGCCTTTACGTCCTGGTACTCCACTGCGCCTTGATAGTAAGCACCAGCAGGTTTATGGAATTCGTAACCGTAGCCTATTCCCAGTCTATAATTGACAGAAAGTACAACGAAACCCAAATTGGCCAAGTATTGATTGATGGAATAGGTATTGGAATAATAGTCCATATAACTCCACCCTAATAGCATTTGCCTCTGGGGACCTCCATGCACAAAAACCACGGCTGGTTTAGTGGAAGAACCACCTTCTTTTTCAAATAACTGCCCATAAACAGTGGTTCCATCAGGGGCGGTGAAGTTCACTTGTTTTGGAGTGACCAACTGGTGTTGGGGAAAGTCAGTGGGGATGAGGGATTCTCCCAGTAATTGAGTGCTGTTCCCATCTTTTACTGCTACCAAATGAGAACGCTGGGCGGTAGCACTGAAGAAGGCCAATTTACCAGATTCACCCACCCAAACTGGGTATGCTTCGATACCAGTTCCAGCGGTTTCCCAGGTTAATTTTCCATTGGAAATCTCAACTGAACCTATATGCCTTCTATCAAGATCTTCTGGTTCTGAGCCAGTATTTGCTGAGAAAACAAGCTTTTTTCCATCTGGGCTGAGTTTAATTTGCTCTACCATGTAATTCCCCGGTGTCAGTAATTTGGAGGCCTTGGAATTAATATTCAGAGCATATAAATGTTGCCAGCCATCTTCATAGGATAAGTAAACTAAGTCCTCGTTGCCTGAAAAATCAAAGAAAGGATAGACATAGGATGCCGCTAAGGTTTTGGGAGCTTCCCAAAGTTTTTGACCCTTTTCCGATCCGATAGTTGCTACCCAGATTTCCCAAGGACTGTGTCTAGGTTCTAAAACAGGGAATGCCGCCCCATTTTCCCCAGGTCTTCTGATAAAAGCAATCTTCTTGCCATCCGGAGACCAGTGAATATTAGAGTCTCGATGGAAAGAGGGGGTTATCCATTGAATGGGAGTTTCTGGATTTTGGTAGATTCCTATCATGGAATGTGAACCCCTATTGACAACAAATGCGAGTTGCTTACCATCTGGAGAATAGCTGAGCTCATTAATGTTACCCTTGATTTCAAACAATTGACTTGGTTTCTCAGAACTATCCAAATTTGCCGACCAAACCTGGCCTCCTTTCAAAAATAAAAGTTGATGTGGAGGGCCAAATACAGGAGCATCCGCTTCTGCAACCACCTCAAGTTGTTGAGTGGATAGATTTATTTTCCAGATTTCTACTTTGGGAAGTACAGGAAGATTTTGTGCATTGACCGTGGAAGATGCATTCCCTCCGCCATGATCTCCACCTCGCACGAATACCAGCCATTTTCCATCTGGAGAAAACTGAAGACTAGAAATTTCTTGTCCATCATCTTTATCAAAGGGGGTAAGTTTTTTTGGAGTGAACTCAGGGCCTTCCGCCAGGTAAACGTTCCGTCTTCCTTGCTCATTCATAGCCCAGGCTATTTTTTCTCCGGTGGGCGAACTAGTTAATTCAGAGGGGAAGGAAAACTTTCCTACTTGCTCCATGGTAAAGTTTTGGGCAAATAAAACGGAGGAAAGAAGGAAAAATACAAGCGTAAGAAAATGGTTAGGTCTCATAAAGGAGGTGGTCAAATGATTGCAAAGATTGATGACTAGCATACTTAATACTTGTCATGAATCAGGTAAAGTGTTTTTTCTAACTCTCTTTTTAATTGAGAAGAAGGTAAGGCATAATTATTCAGGATACAGGAAAAATGCAGGATTTTACCGCTTTTGGTAATCAGGTATCCACTAAGTGCATTACTCATGCTCAATGTTCCAGTTTTGGCATAGATGTAGGCAGGTTGTCCTTCATCTGCTTTGTACCAATTCCTGATAGTTCCTGATTCACCTCCTGCGGGAAAATAGGCCTTGATTTTTTCAAGAGGAACCTCAGCTCTGATTTTTCCAAGTAAGGCAATGATTGAACGAGGGGTAAACATGTTTTTTGCAGATAAACCGGAACCATCCACCCATAAGGGTTCATCAGGTAAATCAGCTAACAAACTTTCTTTGGAATAGGCTATTGCATCGGAGGTGCTGAGTTGATTGGTCAGTTGATCGGAAACCAATAGCATTAATTGTTCGGCTAGAAAATTGTCCGAAATTTTCATCATTTGCGCATATATACTATCAGCAGGGGTGGTTTGAAGCTTTTGAGGGTCTAGTTCCCCGATTTCCTGGTTTTGGATAATGGTAATCTCTTTTCCGGTTTTTTCTTCTAACAGCATTGCAGTGAACTCTGAACTGGTTACAAATGGGATGTCCTGTTCGAATTCTTTGACCTCTACCCGGTCAGCTGTTTGATAGGTGAACTTATTATCGAAACGATCTCTTCTAAATCGATATCCATTCCAATCCTCGGTTTTCGTTCCAGTTATATCAGGCTTGAAACGTTCTGGAATTACCCTAAATGTTTGTTCGGTAGAGTCCTGTTGGATTCGTACCACATTTCCAAAAATGGGCATGGCCGAACGTTCGGTTGCATAATAGTAATTGTACCAATCCCATGACCAACCTGGGCCAAAGGCATCTACCTGATCAAAATTGTCTACCAGGTATAATTTTTTGTTGGAGGATTTTAAAAATTCAAGAGCTACCTCATTTTGTAAGTCTGGATGCAATAGGCCTGGATCTCCAGTCCCCCAGAATAGAAGAGAATCTCCTTTTTCTATGTAATTCAGTCCATGGACCAAATCATCTCCCAATACAGAGTAGGAGGTATAAAAAGTGAATAGTTTAGTGTTGGAAGCAGGGATGAAATATTTATCTGAATTGATATCTACCAAAACTTTATCCTTTTCAGGGTCAAGAAGCATGAACCCCATGTGACCTTGATTGAGGACGGCTGATTTAGTCAGTGATTTATTGATTTTTTGGACCGTACAGGAACTGAAAAGCACCAGTATTCCAATAAGTAATTTCTTCATAGGTTGGGGATTTCTATCAAAAGATAAATAAAAAAAGTCTCCTATCGAATGGATAGGAGACTTAGGTTTATAATTAAAGGATTACTGGTCCCACCAGATTCTGTCCAGTAAAGAAACAGAAGGAACGTTGTTTCCATTTCTACTTACTTCACTATCAGGATAGGCCAATCTTCTGATAAACTCACCTCCTAAATCAGGGTTTAAGTTTTCTGGAGTGGTCATGTTTTTGTATCCATAGTCAAATCTTCTGGCATCGTTCCAGGTTTCAGGATGCAGGAATAACGCCACATATTTTTCTTTGAAAATATCATCCAAAGTCAATGCATCTGCTCCCATACTTACACTTGGGTCCGCCAAATAGGCTGCCTTTTCATCCTGATCTACACTCAACATATCCATGTGGGCGTTGATTCCTTCCAAATAAGCTTCATAGGCTGTTGCTTTATCAGATTCGAATGCTGCTTCCGCTTCAATGAATTTTAATTCAGCATAAGTTGCAATCAATAGTGGTGCTTGAGTGGAAGTATAAAACTGACCTTCAATCAAAGTGGATCTTGCGCCTTGTTCAGGAGCATCACCACGACCTGCTCCATTCACAGTACCAATAAATTCACCTTCATCAGTCGTTCCTACCATTAATTTTAATCTTGGGTCAACCGTAGGGTAGGAAGTTCCATCCAGTGCTTCAATAAATTGCTCAGAAATCCACCCTCCCAATAAAAGGTTGGCATTATTGATGGCAACCGAAGCCCAAGGATTGAATCGCTGCTCAAAAAAGGTAACAGTAGCATCATCGGCATTACTTGAAAATCCATTGGCTGCCGCTGTCAATACTTCTGAAGCATTGTAAGTAGAAGTCCCTTTGGTATGAAGTAAATATCTAGCCTTCAAGCTATATGCTAGCTTTTTCCAAGCGTCAATATCCCCGCCATAAATAAAATCATCCGCTCCAATGGAGGAGGTAGATTCCAGGTTTAAGTTGGCGATACCCTGGTCTAGTAAACTGAGAACCTCTCCATAAAGCATTTCATCGTTGTCATAGGCAGGCGTTACCGTCGTGAAGTTGAAGCTTTCAGAGAAAGGTACATCTCCAAAGAAGTCCACCGTCATTCCTAGATTTAAAGCCATTAGGATTTGACCAGCTCCCAAGTAATGGGCTGCTCCACTTTCTTCTGCCTTTAAATTCATTTCGTTCAGGTCAGTCATTACATTGTAAAGGCTAAACCAGAGACTGCTGAAGTTAAGGGGTTCCATGGTATCTGAACCGCTGCTTGGGTTAGGAGATGCTAAGTACTGTACATAATTGCTGACTGCGCTACCTTCCCGGTATACATTAAGACTTGTCTCATAAGTGATGTTGGTCATCAGACCAGAGATCGGCGCGTCTTGCGGATTGTTGGGGTTTTCATTGACATCCAGATAGGATTCACAAGCTGAAGCTGTTAGAATCAAGGATGCTCCCACTATCGTTTTTAGTTTATTCTTAAATTTCATCTTTCTGTTGGTTTAGTGGTTAGAGTCCTAAATTCAAAGTGAAGTAATAGCTCTGTACACCTGGAAAACCTAATCCGGTGAATCCGATTGCATTGCCTCCTGCTCCTGAGGAGAAGGATTCCGGATCAAAACCATCCCAAGGAGTGGAAAGGATGATGTTATTAGCTGCTAAGGAAACTCTAAGAGATCTGAATGGAGTTTTTTCCAAGACTTGAGGCTGTAAACTGTAAGCCAACGTGATGTTTCTTAGTTTGATAAAACTAGCGTCGTTGACAAAATTCTCAGAAGATCCTCTGTAATAGTTTCTCCAATAGCCTGCTCCATAGTTCACTCCATCAGGCCCTTCCCCTTGGCCCAGCCAAACTTCTTTGGTGTTCTGGGAACCATCTTCCAACACTCCTGGGAAAACGACGATGTCATTTCTTCTTTCAGAATCTTCCTGCTTTCCGAAAGCCGATAAGAAGTTTCCAAACTGATCATATTGTTCTAAACCTGTTCTGAAGTCTATTAGAAAGGAAAGTTCTAAACCTTTATAGGTGAACTGGTTTCTCAACCCTCCAAAAAATTTAGGAACCGCATTACCTAAAATCAGCTGGCTTCCTGTTCTAACCGGGAATCCATTGGACCCAATTAATACTGGCAAACTTCTGTCCAATACTTCTGAATCCGGATCCGCATCGGGACGAACATAAGATGCTCCGTAGATATTTCCGTAGGCTTGACCTTCTTTTAGGATCATGGTAACAGTACTACCTGCATAACCAAATTGACTTCCTACCACGATTTGATCAATTCCTTCTCGAATGGATTTCACTTCGTTTTTGTTGGTAGTTAGGTTGGCGGTTACATCCCAACGGAAATCTCCTCTTTCTACAGGAGTTCCTCCAATGACAAATTCGAATCCCCTGTTTTCAATTTCACCCGCATTGGTGATGTAAGAGGAGAATCCAGTAGCATCCGAAATTGGAACAGGGATAATCTGATCTGCTGCATTGGATTTGTAATACGTCATGTCAAAATTCAATCGATTATTGAAGAAAGCGAGCTGCGTACCAAATTCAATGGAAGTAGTTCTTTCTGGCTTCAAATTAGGATCTCCAAATACGGAGTTTTTAGAGAAGCCAACTTGACCATTCAATGGGAATATGGAAGGAGAAACAAAGGTAGCGCCCAAAATATGTGGGTTGGTGTCCTTACCTACCTGCGCCCAAGAACCTCTTAATTTCCCGAAAGTGAACCAGGATGGAAGATCAAAGCTTTCGCTAAATACATATCCTAGATTGACCGAAGGGTAAAAGAAGGAATTGTTGTCTTTAGGAAGGGTGGAGGAGATGTCATTTCTTCCTGTAATATTCAGGAACAAGAAATTTTTGTAATCCACCATTAAGTCTCCATAAAAACCCACGAGTCTTCGGATGCTTTTGCCTTGACTTGCAAAAATCTGGCTGGTATTGCTCAGGTTATAAAAACCAGGAATTACGAAGTTGGATCCAGAAGCTGAAACACGATCGTATTTTCTTTCAAATACATCATTCCCTAGCCTCAATTGTGTATTCCAATCTTCGTTCCATTGCTTCTTCAAAGTGATGTAGAAGTTGGAGTTTAAATCTCTGCTGTTGATTCTGGTTTCTTCCATGGAGCCTTGAGAGCTCAAAGGTTGTTCTCCGTCAATTCCCATCGGACCGGGAGTGATTTCAGTTCTGCTATCACTGTAGAAGTCGGTTCCTAACCGGTAAGAGAACATGAGCCAATCAGTAGGGCTATAATTTAAATTTAGGTTCCCGATCAAACGGTTGACATTGTCCTCGTAAGTGGCAAATCGAGCATCATAAATGGGGTTGGTATTCCCATAAGTTTTCATGGTCCCGTCTTCGTTGATGTAGTCCGTTACGTCTGTAGTTTCTGACCAATACATCATACGTTCCAGGAATCTGTCATGAGGAACTCTGTTACCTCCTGAGTTGGAGTAATTGAAAGAACCTGAGAAATTGAATTTTTCACTGGCTTTCACCGTACCGGATAGTTTGGCAGTGGTTCTTTCCCAAGTGGAAAATGGAATGATACCTTCTTGATTTAAGCGACCAAAAGAACCGTAGAAAGTGGCTTTGTCATTACCTCCGGAAATATTGATACTGTTGTCAAAAGTTTTACCTGTATTGAATGCATTCGTCCAGTTGTCTTGATAGACATAGGTAGGGTCATTCTCCTCGGCGATATTAGCTCCCCAGGAAGGCCAGAAACTGGAGTCATTTCTTTCTCCACTAAATCCTTGACCATATTGATCTTGAAGTCTGGGCTTTTTAACCAATTCATCCACACCAAAGGAGCTGGAAATGTTTACTTGCATTTGACCGGATTTCCCTTTTTTGGTGGTGATGATCACGGCACCATTGGCAGCACGAACACCATATAGCGCGGTCGCTGCCGCACCTTTTAAGACAGACATTGTCTCAATATCATTTGGATTGATGTCCGCAATTCTATTCGTCATTCCTCTAGGTGTACCTGTTGATTCTACAGTAGAATTATCAACAGGAACCCCATCAACTACGAATAGGGGTTGGTTGTCTGCGCTGGGGTCTAAGGAGTTGATCCCCCTGATAATGATTCTTGCAGACTGGCCAGGTGCGCCTCCGGAGTTGGTGACTTGAACACCTGCCACTTGGCCTTGAAGCGCATTGACCACATTTGGTTGTCTGGTAGTGGTGATCGCTTCAGAATCGATACTCTGAGCCGAGTAACCCAAGGCTTTTTTCTCTTGGGAAATACCGAAGGCTGTCACAATGAATTCATCTAAGTCAGAAGTTGAGGTAGCCAAGCTCACATCTAATTGAGTGCTTGCACCAACCGTTACGTTTTGTGTTTCAAACCCAATAAATGAAAAGACCAATACAGATTCACTGTTGGGTACATTGATAGAATATTCACCGTCAATATTTGTGACGGTACCAGTGGTAGTCCCTTGGATCACTATACTGACACCAGGGAGTGCTTGCCCATCTTCTTGGGCGGTTACTTTTCCTCGGACCGTTTGTTGCGCATAGGTGGATATGCTGATCAAAAAGCCAAAAAGGAAAAGCAAAGTCATCGAGTAGCTTTTCTTCATTTGTTTTTTGGTTTAGGATTAATAATAAAGTTTGTATTCATCGTGCTGATTTTAAAAGTGTTGCCGTTTTTTACTGTTTTTAATGAGTGCTGATTGCAAGAAATCTTGCTTAAAAATCTACTTTTTAAATAAAATACTGATAATCAATGTGTTTTGTATTTTTCTGTAAAAATCAAGAAATACGATCAAAATTCTATTTTGTACTGAAAGTGCACATTTTTGGAACCTCTCAATAAAGATAATTCTTTAATTTAACGATTATAGGTGTCAAAAATCAAAAAATGAGAGGTAATTTTTATGAAAAAAATAATAAATGGGTGTTATTCGAATAATATTTGCTTTTGCCATTTTATGCAGTAATATATTTTGAATAACTGCATCAAATAGATGGTTCAGTCTTTTTAGTCCAAAAAAAGCCACTTCTAATTGAAGTGGCTTTACATGAAAGGTTGGTGGTTTTAATGAATTACTTTTTTTGTTTCCGTTACGATCTTCTTTCCATCCTCATATTTGATTTCTTTTTTTACCTCAACTCGTTCAGCCATTTCTGAACCATGAGAAACATGACTTATGTGAGGAGCAATGACCAATGCCACGATGGACATCAATTTGATCAAGATGTTCATGGAAGGTCCAGAGGTGTCTTTAAATGGATCTCCAACCGTATCACCTGTAACAGAAGCTTTGTGCGGTTCTGATTTCTTGTAATACATTTCCCCATCTATTTCCACACCTTTTTCAAAGGATTTTTTGGCATTATCCCATGCACCACCTGCATTGGATTGAAACATGCCCATCAAAACTCCAGAAACGGTCACGCCTGCAAGCAAACCTCCCAACACCTCTGGTCCGAAAATAAAACCTACGATAATCGGAGTGATCAATGCGATTGCTCCAGGAGCAATCATTTCCCGAATGGAAGCTTTGGTGGAGATTTCAACACATTTGTCATATTCAGGCTTTGCTTTATACTCCATGATTCCTGGGATTTCCCGAAACTGTCTTCGAACTTCATTCACCATGTCCATGGCAGCTCTACCTACTGCCGCAATGGCAAGAGAGGAGAAAATAAATGGGATCATTCCTCCTACAAAAAGCCCTGCTAATACATCCGCTTTGTAGATGTCAATGGCATCAATTCCTGCGATTCCAACAAATGCTGCAAATAATGCCAGAGAAGTTAATGCCGCTGAAGCGATTGCAAAGCCCTTTCCGGTCGCTGCTGTGGTGTTCCCCACTGCATCTAAAATATCTGTTCTACCTCTTACCTCTTCCGGAAGTTGGCTCATTTCCGCGATACCTCCGGCATTGTCTGCAATGGGGCCAAATGCATCAATCGCTAACTGCATGGCCGTAGTCGCCATCATACCTGCAGCTGCAATCGCCACTCCGTACAGTCCTGCAAATTCATAAGCTCCGTAGATTCCTCCAGCTAATACCAAAATAGGTAATACAGTGGATTCCATTCCTACAGATAAGCCGCCAATAATATTGGTGGCATGTCCTGTAGCGGATTGCTTTATAATCGATAGGACAGGTCTTTTACCCATCGCAGTATAATACTCTGTAATAATACTCATCAAGGTTCCGACGATCAATCCCAGAATGATGGCATAAAATACGTCCATCTTGGAAAACGGATAATCTCTGATTGAAAGGGTTTCGGGCAGCATGTATTGCACAATAAAGAAGGAAGCAATGCCCGTAAGGATGATAGAAGACCAGTTTCCCATGTTCAATGCTTTTTGAACATCTCCTTTTTCATCTTTAATGGTTACGAATGCCATTCCGATGATAGAAAACACAATTCCCAATCCCGCAAGAATCATGGGTAATAGAATAGGGGCAATTCCGCCAAATGCATCCTCAGAGACAATTTCCCGTCCCAATACCATGGTGGCTAGGATCGTCGCAACATAGGATCCAAAAAGGTCAGCTCCCATGCCTGCAACATCTCCTACATTGTCTCCCACATTGTCTGCAATGGTGGCCGGATTTCTCACATCATCTTCAGGGATTCCTGCTTCGACTTTTCCGACCAAATCTGCTCCTACGTCAGCAGCTTTAGTATAGATACCGCCACCTACTCTTGCAAATAATGCGATGGATTCTGCACCCAAAGAGAAGCCTGCCAATACTTCCAAGGCTTTTTCCATCTCGACGTCATTTACTCCAGCTCCTACACTCTGTACATATAAATGGTAGAAGAAAATGAACAGAGAACCTAACCCCAATACGGCAAGTCCTGCAACTCCCAGTCCCATGACAGATCCCCCTGTAAATGACACTTTGAGGGCTTGCTTCAGGCTTGTTCTTGCAGCCTGAGTAGTTCGTACATTCGCTTTGGTAGCGATACGCATACCGATAAATCCTGCAAAAGCCGAGAAAAAAGCACCAATTAAAAATGAAATGGCAATGACTGGGCTTGATGTTTCGACCATCATTCCTGACCATGCCAATAGAATCATGGCAATGACTGCAAAGTAACCAAGTACCTTCCATTCTGCCCTAAGAAATGCCATGGCACCATCGGCGATATAGCCTGCCAGTTCTACCATGGTCTTATCTCCTGTTTCTTGTTTCGTAACCCAGGAAGATTTTATGGCCATTACGATGAGGCCTAAAATTCCCAATGCTGGGACCAAATAAATAAGCGCGTTTTCCATACAAATTCGTAATACTAAATTGGATTTATTGATTATCAACTGAGCAAATATAGAATTTCTCTTGAAGGCCACAACTCCAAAGAAATCACTGTATAATAAGAAGAAAAACCTATTTTATTGAGGATTTAGCAATAAAACCAAGTGAAGATTAAGATTGGACTCGTTAATGGAACTTATTTGCTGAAAATAAGTTAATTTCTATAACACATCGAACTTAGTATGAAAAGTGAAAAAATGCTTTCCGATTTAAAGTTTAATTCATTTTTAGACTTTAATCTGCTTTTTGAACAGTGGGAAAAGCTAAGTGATCAGGAAAACCCAAGTACTTGTTTGTATCAAGATTATTTGAAACGAATGAAGGATTATCCTGATCTTAGCAAATTTCCCATCGAGAGAGAAGATGTATTGAAAGAAAAAAACAAGCTAGGTTTTAGTTTGATCTTAAGTTCACTTTTTCCCTTATCAGGTCAGGAGGAAAATAGAGTGTTGGGCTTGTCAAAGCCATTCGATTATAACCCGATTTATTGTACTCCTGCCTTCAAAAAGGAATTTTTGACTCCTGAAGGAGAGGTAAAGATCCCTTATAACCTCAATGAGGAGCGGATTTTTTTTCATAAAATGCTTCATGTCTATGCATTGATCCTCGACCAACTTTATGGGATCAAAATCAATGAGATTTACCCCCTGGTCTTTAAGGTTCCCAGTTCTGAAGGCTTTACCAGACATTATCAAATCCAAATCAATTCTCAGTTTGTAAAGGTAGTTCCTAAGATTCCCCTTCCTGAAATCAAGCGAAAGTCAGAATTTTGTTCCAGCAATAAGCCCAATCATTACGACGTAGAAAAATGGATGGAATTATTGCCATTGGAGATGTTTGAATTCCATGGCTTTATTCTAATGGAGGCTCAGGACCTTACCGTCGCTCAAAGTGTGGCGACTCTCAATGAAGCTGTTTTGAATCAAGAACAGGTGACTGCAGAGTCTTTTATGGAAATTGTAGAAGATTCCGTGAAAAGCTTGTTAGGAAAGCCAGGGATAAAAGTAGGGCTGGCGGTTTTGCAAACCATCAATGGGAGGATGGTGATGACTGAAAGCAGGCTCGCTTATAGTTATTTGATCAAACACCTGTGTGGAGAAGGTTGTGAAAAAAGTTACCAGGCCGTATTGGAGTTGTTGTCAACAGTTGAAAAACCGATTTTTTTGAATGATTTGGATGTGGCAAGAGAAAAATTGCCTTTGGGTGTGAAGTTGAATGAGATGGGGGTCAAGGAAATTATTTTGTACCCTTTGAGGCATAATGGAGATTTGGTGGGTGTTTTGGAAGTATGCGCTTTCCAGGAGCAGACCTTTGATCCATTGATGTTAGTGACTTTGGATTATTTAGCTCCCTCCCTTTCCTTGGCACTTAACAGGCAAGCTGAGGTGTTGGATCAAAAAATCAAAAGTATCATACGGAAAAATTTCACCGCAATACATCCTGTAGTAGAGTGGAAGTTTGACGAGATCGCATTGGAATATGTATTAGAGGAAGAGGAAGGCCAAAACCCAGAAATCAAACCCATTGTTTTTAATGATGTCTACCCATTATATGCGGCTGTGGATGTAAAAAATTCCTCTGTGGAGAGGAACAATGCCATTCATGATGATTTTCAGGTGCAGCTGGCCTTAGCAAGAAAGGTCTTGCAGAAAGCGAAAGAAGTTCATTTTCTTCCGTTGTTGGATCGATTAATAGATCAAATTGAGGAGTTTGAAAAGAGAATTAACTTCATGTTGGTCAGCGATGAAGAGGTGAAAATCACAGACTTTTTTCATTTTGACCTAGAGCCGGCATTTAACTACCTAAAGAATAATTTTGAAGATCTTGAAGGGGATGTAAATACTTACTTTGAAGCTTTGGATCCTAAATTGGGAGTGGTAAGTACCAATAGGAAGTCTTTCGAGCAAAGCCTTGCCAAAATAAATCAAGTCATTGGTAACTATCTTGAAAAAGAAGAAGCCAAGGTACAGCAAATGTTTCCTCATTATTTTGAAAAATTCAAAACGGATGGCATAGAGTATAACATTTACATCGGACAATCTTTGGTCAAAGACCAGAAGTATGATCCATTGTATTTAAAGAATCTAAGGCTTTGGCAATTACAGACCTTAATCGAAACAGTTCATTTGGTTGCCCGTCAAAAGAATGAATTGGAGCATCCATTGGATGTGACCCAAATGATTTTGGCTCATAGCACTCCGATTTCGATCAGTTTTAGGTTGGATGAACGTAAATTTGATGTGGAGGGAGCCTACAACATTCGATATGAAATTATCAAAAAGCGCATTGATAAGGCTTTGGTAAAAGGTACTAGAGAACGTTTGAACCAGCCCGGTAAAATTGCAATAGTTTATGCTCAGGAGAAAGAGGCTCGTGAGTACTTGGATTTTATCAAATACCTTCAGAATAAGGATCTCTTGACCAAAGAAGTGGAAGAGTTGGAGTTGGAAGAAATGCAGGGGGTATATGGGATGAAAGCGATTCGGGTCACAGTCAAAGAAAGGATTCATGAGAATCCAGAGATTTTCTCAAAATTGATAGCCGAAAGAAAAGAAGGGTAAGGTTTCTTCATCATTAAAACCTAGAGATAGGGTAGCAACGATTTGGTTTAGGGGTGCGAGCCATATTCCCAAACCAAAGGTGTTGTGCCATTTATTGGATTTTTCGTTTTCCATCCAAACTCTGCCGATATCATGAAATCCTAACAGGCCTATGGTCGCTGGCAAAATGTAAGTTTTAAGGTTGAAAACTTGAATCCTTACTTCTGTATTATTGTAGGCAACGGCTTTTCCATTGAAGCGGTATCGGCGAAATCCTCTTAAATTATCCATACCACCTAGGATTTGACCTTGGAAATAGGCGTAATTTCCCCAATTTTTACCTGCTCCAAAACGAGTAGCCCACACCATTCTGGAAGGATAATTGAATGACCAATACAAGGCTAATTCCGTGTTAAATCGAGTGAAACTATTGGAAGCCTCATTTAATCCCCAACTTCTTTTAAGCTGATTTTGAAAAAGGAAACCACGGGTAGGTATATGCTCATTATCCCTTTTGTCGAAATTGACCTGAGCAGTAATCCCTGAATAGAATTTGGCCTGATCAATATCCTCCTGGTCTAAGCCAGACTCAGGACTTGTTATAAATTTTCCGTCATTGTCATCTGGATCAAATCGATACACCTGATAATGCGGTCCAATGGTTAATGTCCCACTTTCTCCTAGGTTAGTTTGAAGCCCGGTAGATAATTCATACCAGCTAAAACGTGCTCGGTAATAGCGGATCTCAAAATTTTCTGGGTTATAAGTGGATTCATTTCCTTGGCCGAAAAAGTTGAAGGCATAGTCTGGGGCTTTTATATCTGCTTTCCATACTAAATCCCAGTTATTTAAAACATCGACCACATGCCCCTCATAGTCCAGGTTAAAAGCATTGGTTTTAAAGGCCCAGTTCCCTTTTAAGCTTTGTCTGATGGCATAAGGTTCTTTTTTAAAACCCTGCTTTTCCCATAAAATTCCAGCTCCAAAGAATATTCCATCATCTTGATTGAATTCCACGGATGCTAAGGGCATCACTTTGTCATATTTAAATTCCTTCCTATTATACTCTAAAAGATTGGGGTGGTAGGCTTTGATTATTTTTGAAGATTTACCGGTTTGGATTGGAGTATTGTCCTTTTTGGCCTGGTAGATTAACTGGGAGGTTTTCTTCAATTCAGCATGATCCTCATAATCCTTTTCACCTTTCCCTGGGATGACTCTGATTTTGATATCTCCAGGTCCTTCTCCTTCAAATATAAACTTGTCTTCCCCTTCCAGGCCATAGAGTCGAATTTCTTTGGTTTCATCCGGAAGGAAAGTTCGGTCAAATATTTTCTGCTTTAGATTGCCTGATTTACTAATCTTGCGAACTTCCACTTTTACATTTCCATCTGGATAATGTTTGACTTCAAACTCCTCGTTTTTATTAGAGCCGACCACATTGACATCTAAAGCTAAAAAACGGTAGTATTCCAGAGATTTTGCTTTGAGCCAGGTTTTTCTGTGCAGCAGTTTTGCTTTTATTTCATCACCGTCATGTTTTTTGACCGTATCAGGCCAAGCATCCAATGCATGATCGATTTCTTCTTCTATAAGTTTGGGAAGCATGTTGTCCAGTACCTTTTCCCAATCCTTCTGTTCCAGATTATTCAAAAAGCTACGATCAAAATATCGACCATTAAACATGAACCCATTTACATTTTTCAGCTCATAACCGAAACCTTGGAATTTAGGGTTCAACCAAGGTCTACTGGCCAGTTTTGGAAAGAAGCCTTCATTCAGGAAGAATGCCTGATCACGATCTCTTGGCATGGGTTTAAATTCCCAATCACCTTTATTTTTCTCTCCAACCCATCTCCATTGATCATCATGTCTGTCCCAATCCGCAATCCAAAGGTCAAAAATCCTTGCTTTGAGCACTTCCTTTTGATTTACCTGGTTGTCATTATCCTTCTTGATTTTTTTCAACATCTTGTCGGTGCTGAAAAACTCAATGTCTTGGGGATCATCCGAATGGCCAATTTCCCGCTCTTCGAAGAGATAGAGTTGGTTCGCAAAGGTTTTTCGATAAACTCCTAACAAGGGGTCATCGGGTAAGTACACAATAGATGGGTTGGTATGAATCACTCCAACTGCATCAGCTAGCCTGGCAACCGCCATGGCTGCATAGGGATGAGAGGATGAGATTTGATCTTGAACAACTTCCTTGGCTATGGTCTGCCTCAGAGGAACGGAAAGAGCATTTTCAGGATATTTGTTGATGGACCTCAATACAAATTCCTTTCCATTCGGATTTTCCAATCGGAGTGAACGGGTTTGCATGCCACCCCCTCTTTTGGTGATCTTGAGGCCTCCTTTTGCCTGAGTCAAATCCAAAGAAGGAAAAGTAACTGGAATTGCCCAGGTTTCCCGATAGTTAGTGCCTAAAAATGCCTGGTATGCCTTCCCATGCAAGTACTGTAATGAAATGGGTTCGGTTATTTCTTTTGGAAGATTTCTGTCAAATAATTGTAACTCTTCAGGGTTATCTGCAAATGGCTGGATCAGTTCAGATTCATATAGGGGAGCTTCTTTTAAAGGGTCAAAAAAAGTGAGCTTTACCTGATGGTTTTCATAAAAATCCAAAGTGGCATACCCTTGTTGTGGATAGGTGAATTCCGCTGGGTTATTTTTTTTGATATAGGTGTTTTTTGCTCCCGCCCCACTCACCACATAATGGGTATTTCCCTCTTTGGTATAAAAAAGCCCATGTTCATGGCCAGCAACTTGAATGACATTGGGATGTGAATCAAAAAGCCGGTCCAGTGCTTTGATCATGGCTTCATACTTAGGATGAGGTATGTCCTGAATATCTCCAAACCAAGATCTATACAATGGATAGATGGAACCGACTATAGGTAAAGGAATATACAGGTTTTCTGAGGCTGCTGTTAAAGGGAAAAGATGGTCTTTCCAGCTATATGCCCCATTATGCGGTCCATAAGCGCGCATGGGATGGTGCATGGCAAATACAATGGTTTTATCTTGATTCTCTTCCAAGGTATAGGCCAGTGAAGCTAAAATTTCCTCTTCGGTTTTGAATTCACAATCGGATTCAACGCCTGGTTTGTCTTTGGAATGTAGCCACCATTGACTATCAAAGGCAATTAATAATGTTTCTGAATCAAGTAAGGTAATGTATGGACCGGGGCAACCTCCTGAAGGGACTAAATTGACTTTTTCAGAAGAATAATTGTCTTCAATATATTCTTCAGCATACAATACCCTATTCCAACCTTCAGACTTTCCCTTTTTCCAATCATGATTTCCTGGAACCATCCAGATTTTCCCGGAAATAGAAGAAAATAAATCAAGCTGAGTTTTCAATATGCCCTCTGCCTCTGGTCGGTCTTCATCACTAATTGATGGCATGCCTAATGGATAAATATTATCTCCTAGGTAGAGGATATGAGTGGATAAATTCGGTTCCGATAGCGCCTTTTGTTTTACTTTTTCTACAACTGGATGATGTTTGTTTTCTAATTCCCCTGCATCTCCAATTAAATAAAGCCTGAACTTTAAGTCAGCTTCCTGGGCATAGGAACTAACTATCCAGAAAAAAGTAATTATGGAGAGAAACAGCTTTTTCATGGCTGATATGGGAATATAAGAATATTGGGTCGGCCATCCCGGGCTTCATTCGAAATGAAGAGTGTCCCGTCTTTGGAAAAAGTAATCCCTTCCGGTTGCTTGAAAAGAGCCGGGTTTAAATGATGAAAGCCAATAGGGTTAAATTCTTGATCTAATACCATAAGCCAGTGGTCACTTGACGATAAGAGATAGTAATTTTTTTCGATGGGATGGAAAGCAATAGCAGATGGTTGCATTTTGACTTTCTTAAAATCATCTTCCTTTAATAATGGTTCCAATTGCTCATTCTTAAGAATAAAATTGGCCTCCTCTTCAAAACTCATCAATTCTAAATTGAAAGCAAAAACTGAGGATTTATTGGAGTTTTTATCCCAGCTACAGACTTTGCAAAAAATCCAAATGAGAGGTCCGTCCGGAGATTTGATCAATGCCTCAAAATCTCGTTTCTCTTGTATGGGGAATTTATGGAGAGTCGTGTTACTATATTCGGTTAATGGTTCTTCCACTTGGTAGAGGTTTCCATTACTTTGAAGGACCCAGGCATCATTTTCTAGGATCATGAGATCTTCAATGTCCTTGTTTTTGGCAAACTTTTGTTTATCCGTGATTTTGCCCGTGTTCGGGTTTAGTTCAAAAATGACAGAAGACTCGTCTTCAATCGCCCAAAGAGTTTGTTCATTGATCCATTCCAACCCAGAGATTTCTTCCAGATCATTGGAGAGATTGAATTTTTCCACATTTTCCAAAGAGTAATGGGAGGGGAAACTGTAATAATCTGCCCGCTTATCCTGTGCATAACATTGACTTAAAAGCAGAAAGCAAAAAATGGATATATTAGATATTTGGTTCATGTATGATCGAGAACTAATATTCTTTTATCTTAGAATACTCAAAATAAGGTAATAACAGTGGATAACCAATTGAAAAAATTCGAATCCTGGATGCGGGAAATGTTTGCTAACCGTCAAATGCCTGAGGTTTGCTATCATAACCTAGACCACACCTTATTAATAGTAGAAAAAGTAAATGAGATTGGGAAGTACTATCAACTTTCTGATCAGGACCTAGAAGATCTATTTTATGCTGGCTGGTTACATGATGTTGGCTACTGGGATGGAGTGGCTGAGGGGCATGAACAGCAAGGGGCAGATCTTGCCCAGAATTGCCTGACTGAGTTAGGTCTTCCTGATGAAAGAGTCCAGCGGATTAAATCAGCCATTTTAGCCACTAAAGTTCCCCAAAAGCCCAAAGATTTATTTGAATCGATCATATGTGATTCAGATTTATACCATTTGAGTTCAGATTTATTTTATGAGCAGACACTTTTATTGAGAAAGGAAAAAGAAAGTGCATTGGGGAAGAAAATCCCTTTGGAAGAATGGCTAAAAGGCACTCGGGATTTTATGGAGTCCCATCATTATCATTCTGAGTATGCTATTAACCATTTTCAACCAGGTAAGGAAAAAAACAAATTGATATTGGAAGAGAAAATAGAAGACGCTGAGTTGCTCGCAAAAAAAAAGGGGAAGAAAAAAGGAAAGAATAAAAAATCAGACCGTGGAGTAGAGACCATGTTTCGTGTCACTTCCAAAAATCACATGGAACTTTCATCCATTGCCGATAACAAGGCCAACATCATGATCTCGGTCAATTCGATCATCATTTCCATCGTTGTCACGGTTTTAATCCGAAAACTAGAGGAATTTCCTAACTATACCATTCCAGCCATTTTGTTGATTTCTACCTGTTTGGGAGCAATGGTGTTTGCCATTTTGGCTACCAGGCCAAAAGTTACCCATGGGAGCGTTTCAGAAGAGAGTATCGGAAAAAAAGAAAGCAACCTGCTGTACTTTGGGAATTTCTATGAAATGAGTCTTCAGGAGTATACGTCGGGGATGCATGCAATGATTGAGGATGGATCTTTCTTATATGATTCCATGATTAGAGACATCTATTTTTTAGGGAAAGTGCTGGCCGTGAAATATAAATTGCTTAGAAAAAGCTATAATATTTTCATGTTTGGATTTATCATCTCAATCCTTTCTTTTTTAATCGCCTCTATCTTTTTTGAGCCTTTGCAATATTAGAAGCCGAATAGGGTACAGTTATGCTGATTGCCTTTGGCTTCCCTTCATGTCAAGGGAACTGAAATTTTATATTCGTGATAGTTTCGTGATGATTAAAATTTAATTTCAAGTTCAATTATTTGAAAATGAAACAAGTATTAGTAGTCGAGGACGATCCTAATATCAGCCAACTGATCCAAATTCACCTACTTGATTTGGGGTGTCAAATTCAAATCTGCAATCATGGTCGACAAGGTTTTGAACTGGCAAACACCCAATCTTTCGACTTAATAATTTTGGATATCATGTTGCCAGAAATGGATGGTATTTCTATTTGTCAGCGTTTGCGAGCCCTGGATAATTTTACTCCTATTTTAATGATTACGGCTAAATCTGAAGAGATTGATAAGGTGATTGGATTGGAGTCTGGCGCAGACGACTACATTACCAAGCCCTTTAAAATCCGGGAGTTTATAGCAAGAGTTAAGGCCATCATGAGAAGGCAGGATCAATTTGCCTTGGCTGCAATGAAAGACACGACCACCTTGAAATTTGATTCACTTGAAATCGATGAGAAAAAGAGGAAAGTCATGCTTGATGAAAAAAGAATGGAACTGACTCCGAAAGAGTTTGATCTCTTGGTGTTAATGGCCAAAAGCCCTGGACGAAGTTACAGTAGGGGAGAGTTGTTGGAATTGATTTGGGGATACGATTTTTCAGGATACGAACATACCGTGAATGCTCATATTAACAGGCTTCGTGCTAAAATTGAACAAGACCCCAATAACCCACATTTCATATTGACCACATGGGGTGTAGGATACCGTTTTAATGATGATTTATAATCAACTGCTATGAAAAGTTTATTCTGGAGGATTTCATTAAGTTTTGCCCTCGTACTACTGATCGTAGGTTGTTCTTATGTGTTGATTACCGCGAATACTGCCCAACGGTATTTTCAAGAAACCACACAGCGGTTAAATGCTTCGGTTGCGGATTATATGATTGAGGAGGTGAATCCTTTTCAAGATGGTCAAGTGAATAAGGAGGCTTTGGGAACGATTATGCATTCTATGATGGCAGTAAATCCTGGAATTGAAGTATATCTACTGGATCCCACCGGTGAAATTCTATCATTTGTCGTGTTGGATAAGCTGGTAAAATTGAAAAAAGTGGATATAAACCCAGTGAAGGAATTCATTTCAACCAAAGGAGAGGAATTTGTGATGGGAGACGATCCAAGGAATCCAGGTGAAAAATCCGTGTTTTCAGCAACTGCAGTTTATGAGGAAGGGAAGCTGTTGGGTTATGTATACATTACATTGGCAAGTGAAAAATATGAGACAATTGCAGCAAGCTTATTGGGCAGTTATTGGATGCAATTGACGTTCGAGTCCATATTGATTACCATGGTAGTTGCCCTGTTGATTGGATTGGTATTATTTGGATTATTGACCAGACACTTGAGGAAAATTGTTTATACGGTGGAACAGTTCAAAGACGGGAATCTACATGCCCGTGTGCCAAAAGCTAAAACTGATTCAGAATTAGCTGTATTGGGAGAGACCTTTAATCATATGGCAGATACCATCTTGGGAAATATTGAAGAGTTGGAAAAAGTAGATAGTTTAAGGAGAGAACTGATTGCGAACGTATCTCATGATTTGAGGAATCCTTTGGCAATCATCAATGGGTACATTGAGACTTTACAGATTAAAGGAGAAAGCATTTCATCGGAAGAAAGAGAAAAATACCTGAAAATAATCGGAGCCTCTACCGATAAACTTTCTCAGTTGGTTTCTGATTTATTTGACTTGTCCAAACTAGAATCAGGCCAGATGACATTGAAATTGGAGCGGATGAAAATTCAGGAGCTATTATATGACTCTTCTTTAAAATATGAGCTACTCGCTCAGTCCAAGGATATCAAAATCAAAACCCAAATATGTCAAAACTTGCCGCTTGTCAAGGCAGACCTGTACTTGATGGATCGGGTGATTCAGAATTTGTTGGACAATGCCGTAAAATATACTCCAGAAAAAGGGGAGATTTTAATTGATGCCTGCGAGTCTGAGGGAGGAGTAAGTATCAAAATAAGAAATTCAGGTTCAGGAATTCCACAAAAAGACCTAGACTCGATTTTTGACCGGTATTACATGATTGATAAGGAGAGAAAAGGGGTTGAGGGCTCTGGATTGGGATTGGCCATCGTAAAAAGAATATTGGAAGTGCATGGAGCAGAAATAGAGATTGCCTCTGATTCTGTCTCCTACACTGAATTTGGTTTTGATCTTCCTGCAGAGGCCTAATTTAAATCCCCATATCCAAAAGGTATTCCTGCAGCTCCACACCAAATAATTCCATAATTAAATTTAGACTCAGGTAAACTTGGAAGGGGAAAGAAGTGTTCTCCGGATTCATTGACCACACTGACCAATTGGAAAGTTCCTGATTCTGATAGGCTGAGCTGCTTGCTTGTTGACAAGTAAACCGTAACGGTGCCGGTATAAAATTCTGACATAAAATCTTCCCCTAAGTGCAGAAAATAATTGCCCGCTTCATCGAAAACCAGATCGATGCTTCCCTTGGTATTTGTACCGCTTTGGGCCATAAGGCTTCCACCTTTGATTGATTCTACTTTCCCTTTGACTTTCACTTTATTTTCTGGACCGGGAAGGATGGGGTCCATTTCCTCTGAAGTGGAGGAGCAAGAATAGAAAGAAAGGATTAGGATATAGAATAGGACGTGTTGAAGGAGTCTCATACTGTTGTGGGTTTAAATGCTTGAATATTTCTAAATAAAAATCGATTTCTGCTGTAGTTGATCAAACCGCTTCTTTTCAAATGGGAAAGTGTTTTGGAGACCATTTGTCTACTGGTGTCTGCCAGAAAAGCGATCTCTTCATGTGTTAAATTGATCTTAAGTAGGGTTTCATCCCCGAATCTCCTTCCTTTTTTTATCGCTAAATCATATAAGGAGTATTTGATACGATCTTCGGCTTCTGAAACTAGAAACCTAGCGTGGCGGATTCCCATTCGTTTATTGAGCTCCAATAGCTGACAAGTGAGTTCCTGGTTTAATTCTGATAAAGAGAAATTTTGGACAGGTAATTTTTGAACAAGAGTGTCTTCTTCCATGACCCAGGCTGAAGTGAGATTGGTGGTTTCTTGGTTGGGGGCCCCATCTCCAAAAAAATCTCCAGGCAAAACAATTCTCAGAATGGTTTGAGATCCGTTCGGAAGTAGTTGCTGAAGTTTAACAGCCCCTTTTTTAAGAAGATAAAAGCCTTCGGAAAGCGCTCCTTGACGGAAAATGAGATCTCCCTTTCTAAAGATTTTAAAATCTGAACATGTACTCGATTTTGGTTCGTTGTAATCTTGGATAGTCAGTATAGGATTCATTGTTGTTTGGGTTTTACATGGTAATAAAGTCCGAAACCCAGGACTCCCGAGGAGTACAGGTTTTTTCTGGAAAAGATCCAGTCGTTAAAGTTTCGGTAGTTTAGGGTAAGGTGAATATCACGGAAGACTGGAACGCTTGCACCAAAACTATAGCTGGTGAATTCGGTGCCATCACCTCGAACAAAATCAGAGACAGTAGTTACTTCTTTGATAGACTTTAGCGCATTGATTTTAGCATTCACCCATACAATCCCGGCAATTTGGTAGCCTAATTCTGCGCCAAACCCTACCTGGTCAGAAAATTGAATGTCATTATAGTGGGTTCGATAATTATAGGTACCAAATAGACTTCCGTATAAAGGTGTGTTAGGTAGTGCAAATGAACTTGCCAAAGTACCCCATACATTGAACTCTCCGTCTCCTGAGGGAAGGTTGATTTCTTCAAAATCATTAACCTTACTTTTTGCGATATGATTCGCTCTTCCTATGGGGATCTCAGGTGTTATGGAAATACTTAAGGGGAGGTATTTTTTGAGTAGGGCATGTTTCAATTCCACTTTTATATCTCCCAATCCACTTACGGTTTCCGTAGTTTCGAAACCATTCCAAGTTTGTAATGGCCAATTCGCAATGATGGTAAATTGATCCGTTACCCCATACTCACCATATAAAACCAAGGATTGTTGCGAAAATTGATTGGTTTCAAGTTTCTCCCCACCCAATGTATAATAATCACGGGAAACCAAGGATTGATAGCTAAGCTGATAAAAGCCTTCTTTTTTTCCTTTTGTCCATCCACTTTGAGTGAATCCTTCATTTGAGATTAGTAAGCAAATCAACCCGAGGAAAAATGCCCCGAGATGACCTGACTTACCAATCCAATTACTTGACGGTTTCAACATGATAATTAATTAAGCGGAGCATTACCAAAAGGAATTCCAACTGATCCACACCATAGAATAACATGGGTGTACTTATCTGTGGAGACTCCAGAGGGGATCAAGAAGTAATTAGTTCCTGCATTTCTGACTACTCCCATCGCCAATAAATCAGGATTTCCATTTCCAGGATCTGCCATAAATGTATCCGAGGTAGAAAGAAATACGGTAACAGTTCCTGTTGCTAAAGCAGTATTGAAACTACTTCCGAATTGAAGGAATTGATGGCCTTCTGAGTCTACGCCAAGGGAGGCAGATCCAGTTGATCCAGCACCGTTTTGATCCATAAAATCCCCCATCCTTAGGACATTAAAGGAGCCTTGGGGTAAAGTCGGGTCAATGATAGTAGGCTCAGGATCGTCTGAACAAGCGACTAGGCCCAGAAAAGTGAAGTAAAAAAGGATCATGATTTTTTTCATGGTATTATTGGTTTTGTGATAATCAAAGTTGGGTTCAGGTTATCACAAAAAAATCACGGAAGAATAAAGCTTTTGTCGCAAAAATGGGCTTGATTTGAGGTAGAACGATTATATCATCATCATGAATCAACTAGATATTGAGCAATTTTTGGCTTTAACGTCACCTAAAGAGCACTTTTCAGCCGAGTTGAAAGCCTTATATTTTGACATGAAGGGAGATTGGCAAGCCGCACATGATTTAGTAGATCAATTGCCAGGAAAGTCCGCTGCAAGGGTTCACGCTTATTTACATAGAAAGGAGGGGGACCAATGGAATGCAGATTATTGGTATAGAAGAGCAGGAGAATCCAGACCATCTATTTCATTGGAAAAAGAATGGGGCATGCTTCTGGAGCGTTTTTGGGAGGATTAATTGGATTAAATTAGGAAGACTATAAATCTTCTAAGTATTTAGTGCTATTTAGCAGGTTTTTAGTTGAAAAATACCCAATACTGGGTATTTTTTGAAAGTATTGAGAGTAGTAATTTTAGAAAATTAAATTTTCTGATATGAAATTCTTTTACTTAGCCTCAAGCCCAAATTCAGAAGGTGAATTTGAAATACATGATCGTGAATGTGAATTTATTCCGGATTTGCATGAAAGAGAATATTTAGGTCCTTATAATAATGGCAAAGAAGCTATGCGGAAGGCATTGGATTTAAATCCAAAAGCAACTGTTTGTGAAAAATGTGGAACGTCCGCTTTTCATGGGATTTTTTCTGATAAGTAAGTTTTTAGCTATATTTTTTTGAAATCCTGCTTTATAAAATCATCTAAACTTGTAAATTCGGGCCTGTTTCGGGGTGTGGCGCAGTCCGGTTAGCGTACACGTCTGGGGGGCGTGGGGTCGTGGGTTCAAATCCCGCCACCCCGACAATCATAGAGCAGTTCTTCGGAACTGTTTTTTTTTTGAGTAATGGAGTTTAAAGTCTATATCCTTTTTTCAACTAAGCTTGGTAAATACTATGAGGGTCAAACCTCGGACTTAACGAAGCGTTTGGAGCGTCATAATCAAGGGAGGGAGCGATTTACACGGACGGGTACTCCTTGGGAGTTAATTTACTCCAAACCCTGTGTCTCCAGAGGTAAAGCAATGGTCTTGGAGAAACGATTCAGAGGTAGAATTTCAGAAGACCTATCTATTTGTGAATTAATACTTTAGTAGGCTTGAAACCTTATATTTTCCAATCATATAAATTCAAATTTATTAATGATTAAGTATAATTGAATTCATTTTTGGTGAAATACGATAGCAAATTTTATTATTGCATTGATTAGCCAATTAAATATGCTTTTTTCTTGTATTATTTTTCTTGATACAAAATTGTAAAAGCAGGTTCTGATCAAACATTATTTTGCTGTTTAATTATTTTTTTAAAAAATTGAAGTTTTAAATTAAACCCAAGAAAACCAGATTGATGAAAAGTCTTGCATCTAGTCAAGATACAATTGATGAGTTGAATTGCTGGAATAAGTTGAAAGAAGGGGAAAGGCCCGCTTTGGAATTTATTTACAGAAAACACATCAATGATCTATTTAATTTTGGATGTTCCCTATTACCAGATCCTGATCAGGTGAGAGATTTTATTCAAGAGATCTTTATTGATCTTTGGAAATACCACGCCAATCTCCAAAGCACGGATAACGTAAAACTCTACCTTTTTAAATGCTTATCGAATAAGATTTATTCATTGGCAAAAGACGAAGCAAAACGCAAGGCAATCTTTGAGGGGCATTTAGAGCAGATGGATTATGTGTTAGATAGCCCAGAGAATCAGTTGATTAAGATGAAGAGGGATGAAGATTTAAGGGCTAAACTTTCTAATGCATTGGTTGGACTTCCCATGAGACAGAAAGAGGTAATTAATTACCTATTTTTTGAGCAGCTTAGTTATGAACAAACCTCCAAACAAATGAATATTAATTTAAAGTCGGTTTATACCCTTGCTTGGAAGGCTATTTCGAGTTTAAAAAAATCGTTTTGACCGAATATTATTTTTAAAATCGAATTATCATTTATAGAATATTTTTTATTTAAGAATAGTTGAAAAAAAGTTCAATTTCGAAGGATAACTTTTAGCAAGTCCGCACTTATCTATATGAACGCGGAATTTATGAGTAAATCAGAATACAGAACAGAAGATTTTGTTTTAGACCCTGAGTTTCGGAAATGGGTGTTGGCCAATGACCTGGAATCCAAACTCTACTGGGAGGAATTTTTAAGATTAAATAAAAACAAGGTCGAAGAAATTGAAAAAGCCAGAAAAATCATTATTAATCTTTCTAAAAAGGAATTCCATCTGGATGAAGTCCAGCAGGATTCACTTTGGAATCAAATAAATTCCAAGATTGACCGTCAGGAAGCAATAAAGAAAGAAACAAAGGTAGTGTCTTTGGATAGTTGGTCAGCCATTCAGCATCATAAAGAAAAATTGGAGTCCAAAAGGAGGGAAAAGTTAAAAATGACACTTGTTTTTTCCGCAGCATCTGTAGCAGTTCTTTCTCTAATTTTATGGTTTAATTTTTATCAGCTTCAACAAGAAAAAGCAATACCGCCTGTAGAATACGAGACAATTGAAGCACTTGCGGGAGTGAAATCCAGTATTTCATTACCCGACGGAACGATCGTGACTTTAAACTCCAAAAGTAAAGTAACCTACGCAAAACCATTTAATGGGAAGGTTAGAGAAATTGTCTTGGAAGGAGAAGCATATTTTGATGTTGCAAAAGATACCCTAAGACCCTTCATAGTCAAGACCGGTCCGGTAAGCACCCAAGCACTAGGGACAGAATTTAATATTCAAGCCTATCCTGAATCCCCCATTTCCATTTCATTGATAGAAGGCGCCGTATTAGTGTTCAACGAGGAAGTGGTAGGTTTAAGTGAAAAGTTAATTCCGGGAGAGGGGATTTTGGCGAGTCTTGACAACAAGTTATGGCAAAAGGACCGATTTGATCTGGAAACTACCTTGGCCTGGATGAATAAGACCCTGATTTTTAAGAACACACCTTTCAAGGAGACTATTCATTCTCTTGAAAAATGGTATGGGGTGGAATTCAAAATCACTGGAAAAATGCCTGAGGATGTTTATATCACTGGCAAGTTTAAAGATGAATCCTTAAAAAATATCCTTGAGGGAATTAGCTATTCGACCAAGTACAGCTATTCCATTGAGGGGAAAACTGTCAATTTAAATTTAACCCAATATTAAAGCCTATGGATAAAAACTCACTTTTCTAAGTACAAGGGCTGAAGGTGCGCCAACACCTCCAGCTTGAAACGGTCTGAAAGTAATTGTTAGTCTCTTTCAGCACCAAATGATTACACTATTCTTCACAGTATAAACACGTAGTAAAGTTATGAAAAAAGTCATACTCTTACATGCATTGGCTATGTCCAAAAGAATATTCTATATTTTCTTAATTCAATGCTTGTCTATGAGTCTGCTCTTCGCCAATAATGGCAATGCACAGATAAAAAAAATAGACGAAGTACAGATCAATTTAAACCTTGCCAATTTATCTATTGTGCAAGCGTTTTCAACTATTGAATCTGAATCCGGTTTCAACTTTGTTTACACCAATAAAGAGTTGAAAAATATACCGGTAGTTTCAATTCAATCTAATAAATCAGTTTATGATGTTCTTGTTGAATTATCTGTTCAAACTGGTTTGCAGTTCAAACAAGTAAATAATAACATCCATGTTAGGAAAGGAAATAGCTCTAATCTAGAGAAGCCAGTTTCCATTCAAGAAAAAGTTCAAGAAACGGTTTCTGGAGTTATCTTAGATGACACCAATTCTCCACTTCCTGGAGTATCTGTAATTGAAAAAGGGACATCCAATGGTGTCGTAACAGATTTAGATGGAAAATTCACACTTACGGTAAATTCCGAAGAGTCAGTATTGATTTTTAGTTTTATAGGCATGCAAACGATTGAGTTGCCTGTTGGAGATAGAAGAACCTTTAATCTTACGATGACTCCAGATGAAACATCTCTTGATGAAGTAATTGTGGTTGGTTATGGTACAGTTAAAAAATCAGATCTTACCGGTTCAGTGGGAGTAGTTGGAAGTGAGGAACTTCTAAAAGCTCCTATCAACAATGCTTTACAAGGCCTTAAAGGTAAAGTAGCTGGAGTTAATGTTTTCTTGAACTCTGGATCTCCTTCATCAAGCCCAAGAGTGTTAATTCGGGGTTTGGGTACCATTAATTCATCTTCTCAGCCGCTTTATGTGGTTGATGGGGTTGTGATGGAAAATATTGAGTTTCTAAATCCAAACGATATTGAAAGTATGGAGGTGCTTAAGGATGCATCTTCAACGGCAATTTATGGTGCAAGAGGAGCTAATGGTGTGATTATGGTTAGTACCAAAAGAGGAGCTAAAACCTTGGGCACTAGCGTGGGGTATGATGGTTTTTTTAGTATTGGCGTACTTCCGAAAAAATTAGACGTTCTGAATGCAGAAGAATTTATGGAAGTTTTGGAGCGTGGGTTTGCTAACCATAGCAAATACAGACCCAACTCACCAATTCCTGCATTTACCAAAAACGATCCCAATCTTTTTGATGCGAATGGTAACCCATTATACGATACAGATTGGCAAGAAGAAGCAACTAGAACTGCTATTTCACATAACCATCAATTATCCTTTCAATCAAAAGCTGAGAAATCATCTTTTGGAGCCTTTCTTAATTATGCAGATATGGAAGGGATTATGTTGAATAATTACCTAAAGCGGATCAATGGTAAATTTGCGTTTGACGCTCAACCTAAAGAATGGTTGTCTATAGGGATTAATTTATTGGCAAATACCACCAATGAAAATGTATTTGAGGAAAGCGGAGGCCATCAAATGCCAAGGAGATCCATGATCGAGATGCCAGCTATTTTTCCTGTACAATTTCCAGATGGGACTTATAGTAATTCCAGCATGGTGTCAGACCCATATGGTTTAGAGGCAATTCCAAACCCAGTTCATGTACTAAAAACTCAAGATAGGTTAAGAAAGAGAACCAAATTATTTGGGAACTTTTATACCACATTCCATATCCTTCCGGGTTTAGATCTACGTTCTCAAATTGGTTTTGATAAGAATGACTATAACGAGCAGATTTACAGCCCTACGGATTTAATCAATATTTCTTCTCCAAATGGTTATGCTTACTTAGCAAATAATAGAAGTTTATATTGGCAACAAGAAAACTACTTAACCTATACAAAGGAGTTTGGCGACCATTCAATCAATGCAATGGCTGGTTTGAGTTGGCAAAAAAGAACCTCTGAATTCTTTAATGTGAGTGCAAGAGGCTTTTCTGATGATACTTTCACCTTCAACAGAATCCAGGCTGCAAGTCAACCCGGTACTCCCAATTCAGGATATGATGAATGGAGCATGAACTCTTATTTCTTAAGAGGTAACTATAATTTCAAAGACAAGTACCTAGTAACTTTCACTGGTAGAGTAGATGGTTCTTCCCGATTTGGCGATAATAATAAATATGGTGTTTTCCCTTCTGTAGGGGTAGGTTACGTTCTTTCAAACGAGCCGTTTATGCAAGGCTTGGCAAATTCCATTGATGAATTAAAAATAAGATCTAGTTTCGGTGTAACAGGAAATACAGAGATTCCAACTTACCAATCCTTAGGAACTATTTCAGCTGGGACCACTTTGCTGAATGGAACAAGAGCTCCAATAAGTTATGTAAACCGACTTCCAAACCCAGATTTGGAATGGGAAAAAACAAATCAGTTTGATGTTGGCTTTGACTTGGCTGTCTTAAACAGAGCTTTGGTATTTAGTTTTGATTATTATTATAAGATTACCAATGACCTGTTGTTGGATAGACCAGTTCCATCATCTTCTGGTTTTGCAGCCGTAAGGGATAATATAGGATCTGTGTCAAACAGAGGTGTAGAGGTTTTGGTAAAAGCATTTCCAATCACAACCAATGATTTCAGCTGGGAGTCAAATCTAAATTTCTCCTACAATAAAAATAGAATTGAAAAACTTGGAGAAAATGATGAAGATATTTTCCCAGGTCCTTATTGGGTGTCAGGTTCTCAGACCATATTGAGAGTTGGCGAGCCTTTAAGTTCATTCTGGGGATTTGAAAGATTAGGTACTTGGGGTACTGATGAGGCAGCAGAGGCAGCAGAGGTAGGTGCTATTCCAGGTGAAGCCAAAAGAAGTGCTGAAAGAAAGATCATTGGAAACGGTCTTCCGAAATGGACCGGAAGCTTTATAAACAATTTTTATTATAAAAACTTTGATTTGACATTGGATGTGCAGTTTGTTGCAGGTGTAGATATTCTACAACAGTTCTTCCATTCAACACAGGACAGAACAGGTTTTGCCAGTGGGTTAAGCGATGTTTTATATGATGCTTGGACTGAGGATAATCAAAATACCATGGTTCAGCAAATTCGTAACGGACCTTATTCAGGTCAAAATAGTGAAGTGGATTCTCAATGGGTTACAGATGGATCTTACATCAGAGGTAATTTGATTTCTCTTGGTTATACCTTTAACGATTTAATTGCAAAGAATAAGGGATTCAATAAACTAAGAGTTTATGCAAATGTTCAAAATGCATTTTTGATTCACTCTAAGGATTTTAAAGGTTATGATCCTGAATCTTCATCATGGGAAGGGAATCAATGGGGACAGAATATATTCTTTTTCCAATACCCTAGACCAAGAACATTTACTGTTGGTTTAAGTCTTCAATTTTAATCCTAAAGAAAACTTCTAATGAAAAAGATACATATATTATTTATTGGACTATTGATTTTCACGGCTTCTTGTGAGGGTTTCTTGGAAGAAAAGCCAAAGGACGAAGTAGCTTCTAATCAATATTTTAGTAGACCTGAACATGCAAGAGATGCTGTGAATGCCCTATATAGAAGAGGTGCTATGCAGATGTATGAAACAGGAGTTTATTCTGGAGCAAGAATAATGTTTGGTCCATATCTTTCTGGATTCGTGGATAACGATTATAAAGGACAGGAATTCCATGTCCAAAGAGGGCAGACCATGACTTTCGATGGATTGAATTTGTCTGATTATTTCAATTCTATGTGGTCAGATATTTATAATGGAATATCTAGAGCTAATAATGCGATAAAGTATATCCCTACCACCCCTGGGTTGTCTTCAGCAGATGCTGAGAGATACATGGCTGAAGCAAAGTTCTTCAGGGCTTTGAATTATTATTATTTGGTAAGGATGTTTGGGGATGTTCCTTTGATCACAGAACCTTATGAAAGTCTTGAGAATCTATTTGTAGAAAGAACTCCTGCAGCCCAGATTTATGATTTAATTGTAGATGATTTAAATTCGGCGATCCAAGGAGGAGGGTTGTCAAACCAATCTATGTCAAATAATTCAGGACGAATTTCAACCACTGTAGCGCAAACAGTTCTTGCAGAAGTTTACTTAACAATGAGTGGTGCTGCTATAGGAGAAGACAATTATGCAGAATCTGCCGCTACTGCCAGAGAAATTATTAATTCCGGAATTTATTCATTGGCTCAACACTCATTATCAGAAGATGGTGAAATTGTACCAAATGGTTCTGCATATAACAAACTGAAATCCAGTGTTTCAATTCCAGAGGAGTATATCTATTATTATGAGTTTGATGAAACAATTGCAAATAATGGGTATCCTGCGATTTGTTATCCAGTTACCATAGCTCCAGAATTGGCTTATGCGATTACCAATAATGCTTATGGTCCCACTCCACCATTGTTGAATTCCTATGATCATGAAAACGACCTTAGAGTTCAGGAGAAACAATATTTCCATTCATCAATTACAATTGATGGAGAGGAGATAGAGTTTGCTACCTCACCTTATATGTGGGTCGATGAAGAAGCTGCAAGTTCTACAGCGCTATCTAGTAAAGATAAAGTAATTTACTCTTATGCTGATGTATTGTTGATTGCTGCTGAATCTATTGCGAAGTCTGAGGGTGTAACAGCAGAAGCAGTTGACTACTTAGCTCAAATTAGAGAAAGAGCGTATTGGAATACGGATCCTTCAGAGATTAGAAATCAATTGGCAAGCTTGTCTACAGAACAGTTTGTTGAGGAAGTTTGGAAAGAAAGAGTTCGCGAACTTGTATTTGAATTTCCGATTTGGTTTGATGTGATGAGAACTAGAAAAATGCCAAGCCCTTCAAATGATGGTTCTGGAAACATCGATTTTATTGATGCAGTTGGGTCTTCCAACTTTTTCAACGGACCTATCCGAGAAGCGAATATGTTATTCCCATTACCCGAACAAGAGTTACAAAGAAATCCATCATTAACTCAAAATCCTGGATACGCTAATTAATTTATTCACCTGGGCAGTTTTAAAAATTGCCCAGGTGAATCTTTTTTGAATAAATAAATGCTTTGTTTCCAATATTTAAGACGAAGTAAAAAGGTAAATTTCTTTTGAATTCATTCGATTCAGAGAAATTGATCCCGTATCTTTCGTGTTGAAAAATTCAAGGATAAAGCTTTTTTAGACTTAATAGTCCATTTGTCAAAATGCTAAGCAAGTAAGTTCCTGAGAATATAACATTTCAATCAATTTTATTAACCTATGCTTTTGAATCCCAGATTACTTGGGTTAGGAATAGCTTTGACTATTTCAGCTCCAGTTGTAACAGCACAGGCGCAAACTGTATCCAAACTCACCTTGGATTCCTTTACTAACAATAAGGGAAGTTGGTCAGAAGTTGGAAGTGTTTGGTCTGACCTTGCTCCAAACAGTCATCAATTGATTTCTGAAGGGGAAGGTACCATTCTGTTTAACGCACCTACTAAGAAAAAACCAGGCGCAGACATCATTTCTTCGGAGAAATTTGGAGATGTAGAACTAAAATTAGTTTATATGATGGCCGAAGGTTCTAATTCAGGACTTTACCTTCAAGGTCAGTATGAAATCCAATTATTGGATAGCTGGCTAGAAAAAAGCCCGAAGGCTGGAAGTAACGGTGGAGTATATGAGCGATGGGACGATTCAAAACCAGATGGCCAAAAAGGTTATCAAGGATATGCTCCTAGACAAAATGTAAGTAAGGCTCCGGGAGTTTGGCAAACCTTAGAAGTAGGTTTTGAAGCTCCGAAGTTTTCTGCAAATGGAGAGAAAATCCAAAATGCAAAATTCAGATACATTCGATTAAATGGAGTGACCATCCATGAAAACCTAGAGCTCTTTGGACCAACTAGAGGTGCATTAGCAGGAGGAGAAGTTGCAGAAGGTCCAATTAGAATCCAGGGAGATCATGGGGCCGTAGCCATCCAATCCCTTGAAGTAAAAAGGTTGGATATGTCTTCCCCAGAGATTAAAACCATCAATTATTCGGTTTTCCCGGGTGTTTATAATGAACTTCCTTCAACCTCCAGTTTGAAATCTGCGAATGCTGGAAGTGTGAAATCATTCGACGAATTTAAAACTGGTGTTACTGGTTCAAGTTTGACGAAATTTGAAGGAACATTAGCTATCAAAGAGGCAGGTAATTATACCTTGGATTTAGAGGTTCCCAGAGGTCTAGGAGCTTTGGTAATTGGGGACAATTCCGCATCTGTAGAATTAAAGCAAGGAAGAGTTCGTGTAGAGAAAGCGTTATCGGCAGGAACTGTACCTTATACCCTATGGGTTTCCAAGCCAAGAGATTGGACCGCTCAAGGGTTCAACCTAACCGCAAATGCGGAAGGTATGTGGCCAGTAGTTTTGAGTGAACCAGCGCTTGCTTATAATAATTCTGTGGATCCTATTTGGGTAAAAACAGATGAAACCCCAGTCTTGAGAAGCTTCGTAGAGCTTCCAAACAGAACGAAATTATCCCATGCTGTTTCTGTGTCTTCTGAGTACGGTACCCACTTTACCTACGACTTAGAAAGCAATCAACTTATTCGAGTATGGAGAGGGGAATTTTTAGATGCTACTCCCATGTGGCATAGTAGAGGGAATGGCGTTTCTAGACCCTTAGGTACTACTGTGGAATTGAGCTTGGGTAGCCCACTATTGTTAACCAATTCCTTCACAAAACCTGAAGAAGAATTGAAAAGTGTTGGGTATCAGGTATTGGGTACTGGAGATATGATCTTCAATGCCAAAACCTCCAATGGAGGAGAAATGAAAGACCATATTCAATTGATGTCTTCAGGTAAAGGAATCACCAGAACAATCCAATTGTCTGGAGCAGGATCTTATATGATCAAGGTGCTTCCCGGTAGCTCTTTGAAGAAAGTATCCAAGACCTTATATCTAATTGAAGATACTGGAGCATACTTAGAAGTATTAACCGATGGGGTAACACCTCAACTAGGTAGTTCAGAAGAAGGAGAAGGTGTTTTTCTTCCTCTAAATTCAAATTTGAGCTATGTTATTTTATTCTAAATCAGGCCAAAAGATGAAAAAGATGAATTTAAAAAGATGGATCTTGGCCGCAATGAGTGTGGCGTGTATTAACACCACTTTTGCTCAGGAATCGCCAAAAGAAGAAGATTATTTTAAGATAACAAGAGTACCGGCACCAGAAGGTTTGCTTTTGGAAGTGGGTGGCTTGACCATGTTGCCAAATGGTAATTTAGGGGTATCTACCAGAAGAGGAGATGTATTTGTGGTAGAAAACCCTACTTCTTCCAGACCGTATTTCAGAAAATTTGCTTCAGGCTTACATGAAGCCCTGGGTTTACATTATGAGGATGGGGCATTCTACGCGGTTCAGCGTGGTGAGTTGACCAAAATGGTAGATACCAACGGGGATGATCAAGCGGATGTATACGAAACCGTAGCAGCCTGGCCTTTATCAGCCCATTACCACGAATATAGCTTTGGGCCAAAAGTGGCTGCTGATGGTTCTTTTATAGTCACTACGAATGTGGCTTTTGGAGATCAGGAATGGTGGAGAGGTGAAAGCCGAGTTCCATACCGTGGCTGGACTTTGAAAGTTCATAGAGATGGAACTATCGAACCATATGCTACAGGAATGAGATCTCCTGCAGGTGTAAACGTCTTGAATGGGGATGTGTTCTATACTGAAAATCAAGGTGATTACCAGGGGTCTGGGGGCTTGTGGCATTTGGAGAAAGGTGATTTCTCAGGACACCCAGCAGGTTTAAGATGGTCTGGGTTGCCAAATTCTCCTATAGCTATTACTTCTGAAGAATTTGATAAAGTAGTGGATCCTCAAAAAGTGAAGGATGAAAATGGAAGATATATCAAGCCTGAAAATGTGGTGGATGATAACTTTGTGACCTTATACGAAGCAAAGAAGTCCTTGCCGGCAATCAAGCTTCCAGCGGTGTGGTTCCCTTATGGAGTTCATGGAATTTCCACTTCAGAACCAATTCTTATACCTGAGGGCTTCTATGGTCCATTTGCAGGTCAATTACTGGTAGGTGATCAAGGCCAAAGTAAGATCATGAGGGTAGTGCTGGAGAAAGTAAAAGGAGAGTACCAAGGTGCTTCCATTGATTTTAGAAATGGATTCCAGTCTGGAGTTTTAAGAATGGCTTTTGCAGATGATCAGTCCTTATTCGTGGGTGAGACCAACAGAGGATGGGGTTCAGCCGGAGATGCCAATGAAGGGTTGCAGCGATTGGTATGGAATAGAGAACTTCCTTTTGAAATGAGAACAGTCAAAGCAAAAGTCGATGGCTTTGAAATCGAATTTACCAAACCGGTAAATAAGGAGTCTGCTGAAGATTTAAGTTCTTATGAAGTAAGCAGCTATACCTATAAATACCATCCAGTTTACGGAAGTCCTCCAGTAAGAAACATGGAGCATGAGATCTTGGGTGTTGAAGTGTCTGAAGATGGAATGAAAGTGAGAATTGCGGTAAAGGATATGAAGCAATATCACGTTCATAAAATCAGTTTGCCAGGCATAAGAGAAGCAAGTGATTCGCATGAATTGATTCACCCAGATGCTTATTATACCTTAAATAATATTCCGGATGGCACTAAAATGGTCATCAAGCCTAAGCCTGTTCCAGTGGTAGAAGAGAAGGCAGCTCCAAAAAAAGAAACTCCAGCTCCTGCTAAAGTAGTGGCTGCAGCAGAAGCGATTCCTACTGAAGCTGAAATCAAGACATTATTGGCAAAAAATACCTGTACCGCTTGTCATGCTGCAGATAAAAAAGTAGTAGGTCCTGCTTTTAAAGATGTGGCAGAAAGAGGGTATACCCCAGAGCAAATCGTTGAATTAATCTATAATCCAAAACCTGAAAACTGGCCTGGATATGCAACTCCAATGGCTCCAATGCCTCAGGTGAAGAGAGAAGATGCATTGAAGATTGCGAGATGGATTAATTCCTTAAAATAATAATGGTAGAAATAATTGAGTTTTAAATCGGAAACCGAGATTCTAGTAGAGTCTCGGTTTTTTTGGTTAATAAAATGGGGAAGAGCAGGATAGGTGGTAAAAATGAAATGCTAATATGCATCTTGTAAACTCTTAAAAGCCCAAAATGATGCGTCTATCTCTTCTTATTTTTGGATTGATTTTATCCTTTGCCTTACAGGCTAAAACCATCACGCTAGACTCCCTGTCAAAAGAACAGTCTAAGAAACCCAATGTGATATTTATTTTGGCAGATCAATGGAGGGCTCAGGAATTAGGATATGCAGGAAGTGAAAATGTGATCACTCCTAATTTGGATGCTTTAGCCGAAGAGAGCTTGGTATTTCACAATGCAGTTTCCGTCAGTCCGGTGTGTACTCCCTGGAGAGCCAGTTTCATGACAGGGCAATATCCTTTGACCAATGGGATTTTTTACAATGATAAGCCCTTGCCTACGGAAGCATTAACTGCCGGGAAAATATACAAAGAGGAGGGGTATCATACAGGCTATATAGGTAAATGGCATTTGAATGGGCATCCAAGAGGAGCAGATTCATTTGCTTCCAGAGATTTGCCAGTTCCAAAAGAAAGAAGACAAGGATTTGATTATTGGAAAGTCAGAGAAGTGACCCACAATTATAACAACAGTTTTTATTTTGATGAAAACAATGAAAAGCACTTCTGGGAAGGATATGATGTGTTTCCCCAAACGGATAGTGCCATCAGTTTCATAAATAAGAATACGGATCATCCATTTTTCCTCATGTTGTCCTATGGTCCGCCTCATGACCCTTATTTCTCTGCTCCCGAAGAGTTTAAGAAATTGTATCATGAAGATCAGATTAAACTAAGACCAAACGTGCCGGAGGAGTTGCAGGATAGTGCCAGGCATGTTTTGGCGGGATATTATGCCCATTGCACCGCGTTAGATAAAGCCATAGGGGATTTGCTTTCCGCTCTGGATGAGGCAGGACTTAAGGATAATACCATTTTGGTTTTTTCTTCTGAGCATGGAGATATGTTGCTTTCCAAAGGGGTACTGAAAAAACAACGTCCTTGGGATGAGTCTATTAAAGTTCCATTGCTGATACGATATCCGGATAGGTATGGAAATTCCCGAAAGGATATCTATGACCCGATCAATACTCCGGATTTGTTGCCTACCCTGTTGGGGATGAGCAAAATTGAAATTCCGAATACCATGGAAGGAACCAATTTCTCTAAGCAACTGAAAATGGAAAAGGATTTAGGAAATGAAGCGGCGTTGGTCATGTTGCCCGTACCGTTTCACGAATGGAAATTCATGAATGGTGGCCGGGAATACCGAGGAATTAGAACCAGAAGATATACCTATGTCAAAGACCTTTTGGGGCCTTGGTTACTTTATGATAATGAAAAAGACCCTTATCAAATGAATAATTTGGTAGGGAAGGAGGAATTCAGACAGCTGCAGGAGGAATTAGAGCAAATCTTACAGGCAAAACTAACCAAAACAAATGATGCGTTTTTGCCTGCTGACCGATACATGGAAATGTGGAACTATCTCTATGATCACCCAGGAGGCAGAAGTGATAGCACACGTTTGGAGAATTATTTACAAATCAATAGAAACGATTAATTCATAGACAAAACTAGATTTAGCTACTGTAGGTAGTCTTTACTTGCCTAAGTCCTTATGTTAATTTTTAATCGTTTATGATGTCTCGAAACTTCATTCTATTCCTTTTGATTGTTGTTTTTTTCGCCTGTACTGAAGGGCGAAAGGAAAAGGTCTCTTCTACTATATATGCTGCTGATGTCATTATTTATGGAGGAACCTCTGCAGCGATAACAGCTGCTGTACAGGTTAAGAAAATGGGTAAATCGGTAATGGTGGTTTCTCCTGATCAGCATTTGGGAGGGTTGTCTGCAGGAGGGCTTGGTTATACAGATACCGGTAATAAATCCGTGATTGGTGGATTGGCCCGAGATTTTTATAGTAGGGTTTATGCACATTACCAGCAAGATTCAGCTTGGAAATGGCAAGCGCGAGAGGAGTATGGGAATAAAGGGCAGGGAACCCCAGCGATTGATGGAGATGCGAGAACGATGTGGATTTTTGAACCCCATGTGGCCGAACAGATTTTTGAAGACTATGTCAACGAATTTCAAATTCAAGTATATAGAAATGAATGGCTTGATCGAAATCAGGGAGTGGTTTTGGATGCAGGGGAAATTAAGTCCCTAAGAACCCTTACAGGAAAAATCTTTGAAGGGCAGGTTTTTATTGATGCAACATACGAAGGCGATTTAATGGCTGCCTCAGGAGTTTCGTATCATATCGGGAGGGAATCCAATGAAGTTTATGATGAAACCTGGAATGGAGTGCAAGCAGGAGTCTATCAGCATGGGCATTACTTCAAAGATTCAATTAGTGCTTATCAAGTGCCCGGTGATCCATCAAGCGGGTTGTTGCCGGAACTATCAAATACTCCACCGGGTGAAAATGGACAAGGTGATTCCAAATTACAGGCATATAATTATAGAATGTGTTTAAGCCGTCATCCGGAAAACCGAGTAGCATTTGAAATGCCTGAAAATTACAACCCCGCTCGATATGAATTATTGGCGAGAGTTTATGAATCAGGTTGGGATGAGACCTTTCAGAAGTATGATCCTATTCCCAATTTAAAAACTGATACCAATAATCATGGTCCTTTCAGTACGGATTACATCGGTAAAAATTATAACTATCCTGAAGCAAGTTATGAGGAGCGAAAGGCTATTTTAAAAGATCATATAGATTACCAAAAAGGATTGATGTATTTCCTGGCGAATGATCCCAGTGTCCCAGATGAGGTGCGAAATGAAATGGCACAATGGGGATTAGCCAAGGACGAATTTCAGGATAATGGAAATTGGCCGCATCAGATTTATGTGCGTGAGGCTAGAAGGATGGTAGGAGATTATGTAATGACCGAACATGAAGTTTTAGGAAACAGAGAGGTGCCTAATCCAATTGGAATGGGTTCTTATTCACTGGATTCCCATAATGTTCAAAGGTTTGTGACCCCAGGGGGATATGTTCAGAATGAAGGAGATATTGGCGTTCACCCTAAGCAGCCCTATAGCATTTCATACGGTACCCTGGTGCCTCGAAAATCAGAGTGCACCAATTTGTTGGTGCCTGTTTGTGTTTCTAGTTCCCATACAGCTTTTGGGTCCATCCGAATGGAGCCTGTATTTATGATATTAGGACAATCAGCTGCTGCAGCCGCCGCTTTGGCCATAAACACAGATCTCCCTGTTCAAGATATTGATTATCAAGAGCTCCGAGAGATTCTGTTAAATGAGAAGCAGATACTGGAATTGGAAGGAAAGTTGTAATCCCCACCAAGTTCTATTGGGAATGTCTTCCTGGGATTTTAATTTCTCGGTGGAGTAATCATAATATGGGCACGGTGTGTTCCTGGATCCATGATCCAAGGCATACCAGGAGCACTGGGTTTTAATGGCAAACCGGTAGATTCGGAAGTTGCCCAAGGCAAATAAACCACATAACGAAGATAGGTGTCCGAGACTTCTCCCGTGGCCGGTGAATAATTCTCTTCATCTGCCGTCAAAACGTAAAGAGTAGCTCCATCTTTTGGCATTTTGAGTTTGCCACTTTTGGCTTCCGCTTCTCTGGTATCAAAAATTTCCTGAAAGGATTTTCCTTCTTTTTTAAGTTCCCTTCCTCTTACCATAAATGGCTCTAGATCATTTTGGTAGCTGGCCACACTAAAACCAGGAGAATTTGGGTCATCCGCAATACAAATCATTTCGTTGCTCCCTTTTCTCAAAACCGTAAAAGTGCCATTGGTATCGTAACCATAGACAGTTGCCTCCGCTCTTTTTTCTTCAGGAGCCGCCAAGACAGCTGTTTTTATTTGGACTTCTTTGGAAGGAATATCCTGGGAGAATCCCTTGATAAAGATCAATACCAGGAAGGTGGTGAATAGAGACGTTTTCATAGATCGGTTAATTGGGTTTCTTCAATTTACGATTTATTTATTCATTTTACTCTTGCTCTTAATATTCGTACACATTCACCACGTAAAACTCACGTGAGGCTTCTCCATTCCGAAGCTTGTATTGGATTTGCCTGGTTTTACCAGTAGGAGTCCAGTTTTCACCATCCAATTGATAAGTAGGAAACCTTCTGATCAGAGAGGTTTCAACAATGGCAAATTCATCCATTCCTCTAAATCCTTCTTTTTGTTCTTCGGTCAATTCAGGCATACTTATTCTGCTCATGGACTTTCCATTATTCACAGAATAACCAATTAAAGAAGCCTTCATCTCTAGACCATAAGTATTAAAATAAACCAGGACTTCAGGCCAGCCATCACTGTTCAAATCCTCAATTTCAGACTTGATATACCCTCCATCAATTTGGTGATTTACCTTGCTGTTGTCTATTTCCAACCCGCGAGGGCTGATTTCCAAAATGGTATAAGGATTTTGTTCTGTGGCTTTGATTTCGAAATCAATCCCTTGAAGGGAAAGTGTTTGGTCAAAAGTGAAGTTTTTGATTTGGCTTTCATCCAAAGGTTCATGAATCCTGGTGTAAATATTCTTTAAACTAGCCCCTCCATTACAAAAAAAGTGAAGCGTCTCATCTGCTTCTGGCGAATCTCCTTCAATCCAAAGGCTATCCCCTTTGACTTTGAAAAGGATGGTTGCATCCATAAAGCTAGTCACTAATGTTTGTTCATCGAGTGGGTCCAATTGGGTTGCCCAACGACAGCTGGGACGTTTTAAATCTGATCTAGAGCTTATTTCCGCTAATAATTCACCCAATTCATTTTGGAGAATTCGTACTACCGTCCAATCGTATCCGTCTTCTCTGTTTTTATATTCTTCAGTAACAAAATCACCTATGAAGCTTTCAGATGAATGTTCTATCGTATTTTCAATTTCATCTTCTTCAGATAAGTTGGAAGTTGGGGTAGAGGTTGAACATGCAAACCCAAAAAATAAAAAACTTGCTAAAAGTAAGTAATAGACCTTCTTCATAAGAGTTAAATAAGACCTGCATCAATATATAAAGATACACCTTGTCCAATCATACTTTCTATTTCTTTCCTTAATTCAATTGAAGTTTTTTTGAAATGGAAGCAACTTTTTCCATGTAGACATTTTCGTAATTCTGGTGATATGGAAAGAAAGGCATTGGGGTGTGTATAAATTGGGAAAAAGTAAAGCCTCGCATCCTTTGGTTTTAGCACCACGCTCCCTACATAGTGTCCGTCCACTTTTTGCTTTCCTTGCATGACAGGTTTGGTTCCTCCTACCTCAAATACAGACGGGTTATCTTTGTTTATTTTTAAGGGGGGAACATGTTTTTTAAAGCTGTCTATTAAGAATGCTCTTATTTCCTCCGGTGTGTCCATGGGCATCACTAATCATTAGATTCCAAGCTCAGAATTAACCCAAATAGTGGAAGTCTGAGAGTTCCTGAATTTAATAATTTAGGGACCAAATCCCAGCTTTTTCTGCCGGACTCACTTGTAGGCTGGAATCATTGACTATTGCTAAAGGTTGACCATCCGTTCCCAATTCCCAAAACTCACCTCTTAAGAATACACTTAATCCCACTGATGGGCTGGTATTTTGGAGGTGCCTAGGTAACCCATATTTGTAATACGCTTCCCGGTTTGTCAGTTGACTTGTATCTGATTCATTTACAAATTCTGGACTTGGTCTTCTATGATAGCCTTTCCAAAGCTTCTCCATACTACCATCTCCTAATTGATACGAAGGTACCAAAACTAAGTCTGGAGATTCAGAATCCACTTGTTTAAAAGGTGCAGAGTACCAACTGTCTTCCGAAATAATAACAGAGGCTTTTGAAAATGGAAATTGAAAAGTTTGAACTGATTTTAACTCTGGTTCTGTAATAAACTTCAACTCTTCTGTATTGGGGTAAGTTTCAAAAATTGGGGCACCCAATATTTTTCCATCTGGGCCAAATACAAATGATACATTGTATAATTCTTTTTGATTTTCAACCGACAGCCCTTCATCTGAAACATAAGGGCCTGGGAGGATAATAGAACCTGCAACTATATGTGTTTGGGTTTCTTTGGATAGTTCACTGAATGTATCATAATACACCTGCGCCATTTGTCTGGATTTCATCCGAAGGATCGCAGAAATCGATTTGTCACTTTCATCTCCAGTTTTAATGTAACCCAAGAAGTAATCAAATACATTGCTAAAGATCAGGGTAGATATAGCTTCTTTGAGCGTCTGTTTTTCAGCTAATGCATGTTTCTCACGAATCATAAATAGCCAAGTTCCAATGTATTCTGGAAAAAGGATGACGGTATTTTTTCTTATGAACCCTTTTGCTGATGCGGCTTGGATATATTGCCGGATTTTTAGTTTAAATCGTTCAGGGCTAAAGTAATCTGAAGGAACCATGTAAGGCTGAATCCCGATAATATTTCGCTCTAAAGAATCATTGGGATTGATTTCCTGGATTACAGAGATATAGGGTTCTGGAGGGTCTAAGGGCAAGTTTCTTCCTTCATAAGACCAAATAAGCCAGATAAATATTAGTAGTGTAAGGAAACTGAAGCTTCTTTTAATCATTCACTGATTAGAGGTTTATAAGGGAAGCATCAAACTTAGCAATTTCCCTAGAATTGGGGGGGTAAATCAAGAATTTTCAATTGGAATCAATCCATTTCAAACCCAAATTTTTCACCTTTTTTGAGCATCACCGTAGTTTCAGAACCATTATAGATGATCGTGATGGTTTGATTGATTCCTGAAACTAATGAAAGCATCACGATTTCCCCATTCTCCCAGGTCATATCTACTGTAATATTCCCTCGGGCTTTGATACCTTTTACACTCCCATTTGACCAAGCTTTAGGCAGCGCAGGAAGGAGGCGGATGATACCGCTTTCATGTGATTGAATAAGCATTTCTGCCACTCCTGCAGTATATCCGAAGTTTCCGTCAATTTGGAAAGGGGGATGTCCATCAAAAAGATTGATGTAGAGTGAATTGGTAATTAATTTCTGAATATGTTCATGGGCCATTTCCCCATCCAGTAATCGTGCAGAAAAATTGATCAACCATGCTCTGGACCATCCAGTTCCAGCACCACCATTAGCCAAGCGAAACTCCAGGGTTTTCCTGACTGCATCAAAAGCTTCAGGGGTATCACTTTTTGTAATGGCATTACCAGGGTGAAATGCATAAAGGTGTGACATATGCCTATGCCCTTTTTCTGGTTCTTCATAGGGTTGGTCCCATTCCAGAATTCTTCCATCCTCTCCAATCTGCACTCCCGGTCGAAGCATCGTTAATTGCTCAGCAATTTTATTTCTAAGTCGTGATTCTGAATTCAAAATCGTCGCAGCCTGGAGAAAAGAGGTAAATACATCAGCTATAATTTGCTGATCCATCGCAGCCCCCATGGTAGTGGCAACAGATTGTCCTTTGGAATTAATAAATTGATTTTCCGGAGAAGTGGAAGGAGAGGATACAAGCGTATTTTCCCCTGGATAATCGACCAGCCAATCTGAATAAAATGCCGCCACTTCAGAAATGGCAGGAAATGCCCGGTCAGCTAAAAATCTTAAATCCCTTGTAAATAAATAATGGTCCCAATAATGTCTTGCCATCCAGCCACCGGCTCCGACCCATCCTCCCCAATAAGCAGTGGCGGCCCGCATGAAAGGAACTTGCCATAAATCGGTGGCATGTGGTAAGAAGGTGCCTCGCATGTCAAAATTGGTTTGGGCTACCTTGCTTCCATTGTAAATGGCTCCATCGATGAAGTCAAAAAGTGGCTGGTTTAACTTACTTAGGTTGGTGACATCTGCTGGCCAATAATTCATTTGCAAGTTGATGTTGAGATGGTAATCTGCATTCCAGGGTGCATTGATATGTTGATTCCAGATTCCTTGTAGATTAGCCGGGTTAGAGCCTGGTCTACTAGAAGAAATCAGCAAATACCTCCCATAATCAAAAAGTAATTTTTCCAAATACAGATCAGTAGCTCCTGCTTTTACACGCTCTATTCGAACATCCGTAGGGATTTCATTGATGGAATTGTTGCCCAGGGTTAATTCCATATTGTCAAACCATTCTTGGTAATCCTCTACATGTTGGGCAAGGCTTTGTTCCCAAGACTTGCCTTTGATGACCTCAATAGCTCTTTCTGCAGCAGACTCAAAATTTTTATTATAAAAACTTGTGAAGGTGACCAGTTTCAGGAGCACCTCCTTGGTCCCATTTAGGTCTAAGTAATCCTTTTCTGTTAATATCCTGCCCTCTTCCGATTCCGCCATTAATAAGGTTCTGAATTTCACACCGTCCAAAATTGGGTAGGGTTTGGAATCGATTTGTCCTTTTCGTTGGGTGGCCATTCCAACCATTTCAAGCATATTGGGAGCCAGTGAAGTTGATTCAGCAGTAGGAAAGCCTTCATCCTCAGGCCTGCTTAGTCTGATTTTACCGGTAAAACCTGCCGGATGATCCGTATATAGTCGGATAAGAATGGCGTCATCAGGCATGCTGGCAATAACCTCTTCCATGACATCATATCCTTCACTTTTAAAAGTAGTGGTGGTAGTTGCAGTGGTAAGATCTAGTTTTCTTTGGTAATCGCTGATCTGTTCGAAATTAAAATCAAGCCAAAGGTCTCCCAAAGTTTGGTGAGATCTGGTAATTCCTTTTCTGGAAAATGCTGCTACCCACAAAGAATCCGCCTTATTATTGTCACCCTCCAACAAATAGGCTCTTACTTGATCCAGGTCCTTCCTTCTTCCCTCAGCCAATCCCCAGTCATCCCGGGACCCTGGCCACATGGAATCTTCATTGAGTTGGATTCTTTCCATGGAGGGCTTTCCAAATACCATGGCCCCAAGACGACCGTTGCCCACAGGTAGTGCTTCTTCCCATACCTCAGCTGGTTGGGTATACCAAAGAATTGATTTTTGGGAAAAACTTAGGGTGTAAAAACAAAAAAATGCGGCAATAAGGGTAACTAGGCGTTTCATATATTTTGGGTTTGGATTTAAGATTACAAAAAACCCATTCTCCCGCCAATAGAATTTGATTAAAAATCAATCATCCGGAAGGAAATTTTACTGTGAAACTAGAAACTCTTTAAATTCCGGGGTGTTAAAATTGCTCATCCCTTGTTGGTAAAAAATAATTTTTCCTTCTGGGTTGACCACTAAGGTAGTTGGAATCGCCTCACTCTGTAAACTAGGGTTTAGGCCAAAACTAGCATGAGCTGATGGAAAGCTCCAAGATTTACTTTCAATAAGTTTCCTACTTTTCTCAATATCATTGTCCACTCCAATCATCAAAAACTCAAGATTTGGCTCATTTTTTACTGACTTATAGAGCTCGGAAATATGAGGCATTTCAGCACGACATGGTCCACACCAAGAAGCCCAAAGATTGATGAATAGCGTTTTTCCTTTATAATCCTCCAGATTGATTCTCTTGCCTTCAAAATCCATGAATTGACCTCGGTAATCAAATGTTTCCTCGGTAAGGTCAGGGACTTCAATATTCGGTTTGATTAACCCAGTAGATAGAAGTACCGATTGAAGTCCTCCAATGATTACAGGGAGCAATCCAGTAAAATAGAGAAAGGCAACGATTGCACCCATCACAGCCCAGCTTTTTATTTCTTTTTTCCAATCCATTGCTTAGGGAATACGAGATTTGAAATGAGTAGTTTGGTTAATTTTAATATTCAAAATTACTTCCACATTTCCAGTCGTTTAGTGACAATGGATACAAATCTTTCTTTTTGTCTCAAAAAGGCGGCTTAACTTGTGGCTTGAAATTAGGACTGACATACTATTTTATATGAATTACGAGATTAAAATTGCCGCTGAACTCAATATCAGACCAGAACAGGTCAAAGCCACCATTGGCTTGCTGGATGAAGGTGGTACGGTGCCCTTTATTTCCCGATACAGAAAAGAGGCAACTGGAACCCTTGATGAAGTCCAGGTAGCTGGAATCCGAGATAGGGTATTACAATTGAGGGAATTGGATAAGAGGAAAGAGGCAGTGTTGAAATCCATTGAGGAGCAAGGGAAATTGACGCCGGAATTAAAGTCTAAAGTTCAGGAGGCCGAAACCATGGCCAAGCTGGAAGATATTTACCTTCCTTACAAACCCAAAAGAAGGACCAAAGCAACGATTGCCAAGGAAAAGGGACTGGAACCATTGGCTGAATTGATTTTTTCTCAGGAATCTATCCCACTCGAATCTGAAGCAGAGAAGTTTGTGGACCAAGAAAAGGAAGTTTCAAATGTAGAAGAGGCCTTGCAAGGAGCCAGAGATATCATGGCTGAATGGATCAATGAACATGCTGAGTTGAGACAAAAGATGCGAAAGCTTTTCTTGGAACAAGGTGTGTTTTCTTCAAAAGTGATCCCTGGAAAAGAGCAGGAAGCCATCAAGTATAAAGATTACTTCGATTGGTCTGAACCCATACATTCGGCTCCTTCCCATCGTGTGTTAGCGATGAGAAGAGGAGAAAAGGAGTTATTCCTGATGTTGGATGCCGTTCCTGAAGAGGCATTGGCCCTAGCCCAAATGGAAAAGATGATTTTGGCCGATGAGGCCAATACTTCCGTGGACCAGGTGAAACTGGCTATAAAAGATTGTTATAAAAGACTGTTGAAGCCAAGTATGGAAACTGAAATCCGACTTTTGACCAAGAAAAAAGCGGATGAGGAAGCCATCAAAGTATTTACAGAGAACCTGAAGCAACTATTATTGGGGGCACCTCTTGGCCAAAAGTCAGTCATGGCTATAGATCCTGGATTCAGAACGGGTTGTAAATTGGTCTGCCTTGGACCCCAAGGACAATTTTTGCATTATGAGGCCATTTATCCGCATGAACCACAACGCAGAACTGCAGAAGCAGGAATGAGTATCAAGGGTTTGGTGGAAAAGTATTCCATTCAGGCCATTGCCATCGGAAATGGAACTGCTGGAAGGGAAACAGAAACCTTCGTAAAAAGCTTGGGGCTACCAAAATCAGTGATTGTTACCATGGTCAATGAAGCTGGAGCTTCTATCTATTCTGCATCAGATGTAGCTAGAGAAGAATTTCCGGATTTGGATTTGACAGTAAGAGGAGCAGTTTCTATAGGTAGGAGGTTGATGGATCCATTGGCAGAATTGGTGAAAATAGATCCAAAATCCATTGGTGTTGGACAATACCAACATGATGTAGATCAGAATGCCCTCAAACATGCGTTGGATGATACCGTGATGTCGGCAGTAAATGGAGTGGGAGTGGAGGTGAATACAGCTTCCAAACAATTGTTGACCTATGTCTCTGGTTTAGGACCTGTATTGGCCCAAAATATCATTGAATTCAGAAATGAGAATGGTCCGTTTAAGAGCCGGTCTCAATTGAAAAAAGTGCCAAGGTTAGGGGATAAAGCGTATGAGCAAGCCGCTGGATTCCTTCGAATTTCAGAAGCGAAACATCCCTTGGATAGATCCGCAGTTCACCCGGAACGATATGATTTGGTAGAAAAAATGGCTCAAGATGTCAATGCCTCAGTCTCAGACTTAATGAGTTCGGAAGAATTACGTTCCAAAATTATCTTGAAAAACTACGTGTCTGAGACGGTTGGGTTACCTACTCTTCAAGATATCTTGGATGAATTGGCAAAACCTGGAAGAGATCCTAGAGAGACCTTTGAAGTCTTTGCCTTTGAGGAATCAGTAAATAGTATTGGAGATTTGAAGACTGGGATGAAATTACCAGGTGTGGTGACCAATATAACGGCATTCGGAGCTTTTGTGGATGTAGGAGTTCATCAGGATGGGTTGGTTCACCTAAGTCATCTGGCAGATCGATTTGTGAAAGATCCCAATGAAATCGTAACAGTAAATCAGAAGGTCATGGTGACCGTGATGGAGGTGGATATTCCGAGAAAAAGAATTGGGCTGAGCATGAAATCAGATCCTTTCGCAGAAAGAGGAAAAAAAATGGAGAAAACCCAGCACAAACCCAAAAGGAAAGAGGAGGAAGGGACCATGGCAGAAAAATTGGCCATGTTGAAAAAGCAGTTTGGTAAGTAAACAAATCCCCGGGAATAGGCTCGGGGATTTGTTTTTCAATTCAATATTTCAGCGGCGATTTCAAGCGATCTATGTCTTTTTTCGGGATCGTAAATATTGCAACTGATCATTAATTCATCAGCTTGGACTTGATCGAAAAAGTTTTCGAACTGAGGCTTTAGACTTTCTTTTGTTCCAATGAAGGTACATGCCATCATATTTTGAATGGCAGCAGCTTCAGGTTCAGTCCAGATTCCTTCCATGCTTTTTACGGGTTTCTTAAGAGGGTAAGAAGTGCCTCTGATGACACCGAGGGCAGTTTGGAAAAAGGAAGTAGCCAAGTAATGTGCCTCGGCTTCAGAATCCGCAGCAATGACATTTACGCAAGAGATGAAATAGGGCGTTTTTTGTTGTTCTGAAGGCTGGAAATTCTCCCGATAGTAGCGAGAAGCCTGAATCAAATAGCCAGGTGCAAAATGACTGGCAAAAGCATAGGGCAATCCTTTTTTGGAAGCTAAAACTGCAGAACTCATACTGGAACCCAATAAATACAAGGGTACATTCAGGCCTTCTGCCGGAAATGCCCTGACTTTTGAGTCAAGATTATCTTCTGAAAAATACTGCTGAAGATCATCCAGATCATTGGGGAATTCTTGTACTGATTCGTGACGTCCTCTTCTTAGTGCTGTGGCAGTCGTTTGATCAGTGCCAGGTGCTCTGCCTAACCCTAAATCAATCCTATTGGGGAACAAAGTGGCCAAGGTTCCAAATTGTTCAGCGATAATCAGAGGACTGTGATTCGGAAGCATGATTCCCCCAGACCCAAGACGGATTTTTTTTGTGCCTTGAGCCAAATGTCCTATTAAAATCTGAGGAGCGGAACTACCAACATAGGCCATGTTATGATGCTCGGCTAACCACATACGGGTATAACCTAACTCTTCGGCTTGTTGTGCCAAAGCCAAACTTCTGGAATAGGCATCTGAGGCGTCAAATCCTTCTCGAATAATAGAAAGGTCAAGTAAAGAATAAGGTACTGTCATTTGAGTATTTCAATTGGTACTGGCCTGACTGATCATCAGACCTGTTATCTAATTGAAATGATCCCCGAAAAGTTTCTTTACCCATAAATTAATGTTGATTTCCGGTTGATTTTTATTAGGGTTTAGGAATTCAGGATAAAAAAAAGGCTCAACTTATTTGAGCCCATTGGTATTAGATGGTGTCTTGGTCCCTACGGCGGTCCCCACCACTATTCATCATATCGTTGTAATCATTCATGTCCATCCCTTTGCTAAATCTTCGGATATTAAATGAGAAAGTAAGCATGAAGTATCTTTGGAGTACATTATTCTGAACATCTTCAATGTATACGTCCGTTACGTTTCTTCTCACACTGGTATTTTGACCAAGCATGTCATATACATTCAGTGAAATTTCTCCTCTTTGATTATTGAATACTTTTTTTCCTATACTCATATTCATGAGTAAAAAGTTATTGTCAAAGCCTTCAGAAAGTCCAGAATTGATTTGATGGTTCAGATCCATTCGATAGACAAAACCCTCCCAAATGATCCAACTGAAATTCAATCTGGTTCGCTGGTTGAAGTATTTGTTGTTCAAATTGGAGTTCAAGGTATTTTCGACATTGTTGAAAGACATCCTGGTAGAAATATTGAAGTCCACTTGATCACTGATATTACTGCTCAAAGAGATACCAGTACTCAGCCTGGTAGAGTTATTGAAACTCAATACATCATTGACTTGACCAGGTCTCTTGTTATAGCTAAAGCCACCATTGATATTCAAATTAGACTTGATAAATCCTACAGGCATCCCATAACTAACCCAAGATCTGAAGTCCTGAAAACCATCCAGGTTCACAGGTCTAAATAATTGAGATCCTTTTTCCAAGATGATTCCCCCTGGAAGTTCTGTGGTTTCATCTGCGATATAGGAACTATTGGCAATGGAGTTTTCCACTAATCTTGATTGTGCAAAAACAAACCAGGATTTATCGGTATCCGGATTTCTGCTCCTAAACCTTAATCGAATTCGATTGGAATAAGATTGATCCAAATTAGGGTTTCCCGTTCTCAATTGAAGTGGGTTGGAATTATCGATTACACCTTGCAGTTGTTGAACGGAAGGGGCATCGGTGTTGGTATCATAGTCCAACTCCATGTTGGTATTGTCCGAGAATTTGTAATCAAATCGAACGGTCGGCAAGAAGCTTTCAAATGTTCTCTGTAAGTCAAATGGGGCAGGGAAAAATTGATCGTTTTGCAGTTTTGCATGTTGATATTCTCCCTCTATTTGTATTTGAACTTTTTCTTTTCTGAATTGATATCCAAGTTCTGTTTCTTGCCTGACGTATTTACTTTCAAAACTATTACTCAAAGCGGTATCCAATTCGAGATCCAAGCCAGATAGATCTTCATTTAGGATGTCAAACGTAAGTTGATCAGAATCATCAGCACGGTTTCCGATTTCATATTCAATTTCCATCATCCCATGCTTTCCAATAGGTTCAGTATAAGATATTCCCGTTTGCCAATTCGTACCGGTCCTGTCCCTAGAAATTTGTTGGTTGATGATTTCTGTTCTTTCCGTAGGTTGGAAATAAAGGTTTTCTGCCCTTCTAAAAGCCAGGTCCTCATTCCAATGGTATCCTGCATTTGCCCTTAAGGTAAGTGACCTGCCTTCCTTATCGAATTTATGACCATAATATAATCGATTGTCTATATCGAAGTCATCATTGTCAGCTGTTCGGACGTTTTCAGTCTGATTAAGCGGACCGTCTATATTGACTGATTCTCCTAAGAAATAGGAATTTTCCCGATCATTGGCAGCAGAAAATCTTGGACGATAAACAATTCTGTTTTTTTCGTCAATATTGTATTCCAACCGCATGTCAAAACGATGTTCCTGATTGGTTCTGGTATTTCGGCTGTTTTCAGTATAGGTTTGACCATCATTAGCATCAGTGACATATTCTCTAAAAAGAGAAGAAATTCCATTGTTTTCCCTATTTCTATAGAGATAACTTCCGCTAACCTTTATTTTTTCACCCCATAGATCTGAGTAATTAACCCCAAGAATATTGGTTTTTATAATTCCGTTCTGCGGTCTATTATTTCCTTGCGCATTGGGATCAGAGGAGAAATTCTGGACGTTGATGTTATTGCTTAGACCTGTAAAAGTAATTCGTTGGTCCTCATTGAAGGCATTGATACTAGCTCCTAGCAAGTAGCGATCGTCTGTGCCATACCCAGCCGATACTTTTCCGAACTGGCCTTTTCTTCTATTGGGTTTTGTAACTATGTTGATGGTTTTTAAGCGTTCCCCATCATCAAAACCGCTGAGTTGGGCCTTTTCACTTTTTTGGTCAAAAATTTCTATTCCTTGGATTACTTCTGCAGGTAAATTTTGGAGAGCAGTCTGAACATCTCCCCCAAAGAAAGGTTTGCCATCCACTAAAATCTGTGCAATGGATTCTCCCTGAGCTTGCAAGGCCCCATCAATCATGGCTACTCCAGGTAATTTTTCCACTAAAGATTGCGCACTTGCATCTTTCATGGTTTTAAATGCATCGGCATTGTACAAGGTAGTATCACTTTTTTGCTTGCCCGTAGATCTTCTTGCAGTGATCGTTACTTCTCCTAGTTCGGTGGCAGTCTCCCGTAGTAAAAGATTACCCAATTCAAGATCCTTGGAGACCTGAATGGTTCTAAATAAATCTTGATAACCTAAATATTGCACTTTGAGGAGGTATTCTCCTTCCTTAATTTCTTCAATGTCAAAATTTCCATCCAAGTCAGAAATCATTCCATCTACTTGAGTAGAATCCGAAAATGTTAAAAGGAGGATTGTGGCATTGGGGATACTTTGTTCGGAGTCAGCATCGATGATTTTACCTTTCACCGAATAGGTTTGTGCAAAGGCGCAGAAACTAGCTCCAATAAAAAAAAATAGAGTTAAATAAAATTTCATGTAGTTGGTTTTGGAATTCTTGCTTTATATAAAATAACAAGCGTTGGTTTAATAGGTTTAGATTCACTTCAAAGAACGCCCATATATAGAGAAATAGATAGGTATTATTCTCTAAGCGGTCAAATGAGTTATTAAGCAGTCATTTTGGAAAGGAGGTTTGAGAGGAAGTGGTCGGTATTATCGTCTGATAATGAAATAATTGTATAGAATTGACAGTTTTTGTCAGATTTAAATGTTGATTTTTTGATCATTTGAATGTTTATAAAAGTAACATTTGTAAATTAGCTACTGTTAAATCACAGTGTTATGGAAAATCAGGATAAAATCAGCATTACTTCAAAAACCTTGGCATCAGGAAACCGTCAAGTGAAATTTTTTATTGAGGATAAGGAAAAACCTCAGTATGGTTATTTATTGATGACGGAGCCAAAATCGGTGGGAGAAATAATTGAGGAAATAAAAATGCGTATGGAGAGAAGAAGATCAGCCGCATTAAATATGAACCCATTTTTTCCTTTGCAGCCTACGCAGGATGATCACAATTTTTATTTATTCTCAGCATGAGTTTCCTTTCTTCTAATCTTAAATTATTGCGTAAACAAAAGGGGATTACGCAGAATGAGCTGGCAGAAAAATTAGCGGTACAGCGGACCATGATTTCTGCTTATGAAGATGGGAGGTCTGAGCCAAAACTTCAAACTTTGAAGTTACTCAGTGAAATTTTGGATGTGGGGTTGGAAGAATTGTTGGATCATGATATTGAAACAAAAGGAAGGAAAGCGATTCAAAAGAGGGGGATTAATATCTTGACCATTGCGACCAATGATGAAAAAGAGAATATTACCATGGTGCCACAAAAGGCTTCTGCGGGCTATCTCAATGGGTATTCGGATCCGGAATATATGGAAAGCTTACCCCAGTTTAACCTTCCCAATCTTTCCCAAAACGCTACCTACCGTGCATTTGAACTGGCAGGAGATAGCATGCTTCCTTTGATTCCTGGTACCATTGTAATCGGATCTTATGTAGATCAGCTCAAAGACATTAAGAGTGGAAAGACCTATGTTTTGGTTACCGCCACGGAAGGGGTGGTCTATAAGCGAGTGTTTAATTATTTAAATGAGAACGGGAAGCTTTTTTTAGTGTCAGATAATGATCATTACAAACCCTTTGAGATTCGGGCAGAAGATGTGTTAGAAGCATGGGAGTCAAAAGCCTTTATCAGTACAGATTTTCCCAATCCTGGCGATAAAAAGAAGCCTATTACCTTAGAAGATCTAGGTGAGATGATTCAGGACATCCAAGCAGATTTAAGGAAGATCAAGGGTTGATCCGTTGCATAGAAACATTAGTGGTTGTTCCCAGTGTAGGGAAGGATATGGTGCCTACCCAACTTCCTCCTGCATTGGAGGTGTTAAGTATTAACTTACCACTGATCTGTACTAAGGAATTATAATAATCTGCCGTTAATTGGGTACCTGAAATGCTGCCATTTCCTTCCCCAACTTCCACATCGTATATGTTGTATTCCAAAAACTCAACAGAATCATCATATTGGTTAAAGACTAGGGTGCTTGTATTTCCCTGAGGATCGGATAAAAGCCAGTACCCCGTAATTTCATCTACAAAGACTTCCTCAGTAGAAGTAGTATTGCTGGGTTCCTGAAAAGAATTGTCTTGAGTAGTCGTGGGATTTTCTTCTGGGAGTTGGGCTGGAGGGGAATCTTTCTCTGTAGGTTGGCTAAGTCCATTAGTCCATTCAGTATTCTCTTCAAAATCATCGTAAATAGCATCTTCTTCCGGCAAACTCAATAACTGAATCAAAACGATGAGCCCTACTAATCCACCAAGTAACCAAAGGTAATTTTTAGCAAACCAACTTTTCTGTTTTGCTGAATTAGGGGGGATAGGAGTAGGTTTGACCGGTTGAGGTTTGGGTTCGATGATTTTGCTCAGAGCAGCCACCAGTTGATCGCAATCATATTTCCACCGGGAACTGCTAATTTCCTGTGCATGTCGCCGGGTTAGGCCTTGGAGGTCTTCAGGTAATTGATCAGCTGTGGGCATCACGGCTCCATTGACCAGGACTGGAATCACTCTAATGTCCCTTTTTAAGGCAGCAGAGATCTCTATTCTAATAAAATCTCCCTCATTAAAGATCCGTTGGTTTCCTTCAGCATCTTGAATGTTGAGCCAATGAGGTCCAATCATCGCTATCAGTACTTTGCAAGAATTTAGCGCTTTTTCTATGGCTTGAATGAAATCTAAACCAGCTTCTAGGGTTTCTACATCTAAAAAAACACTTTCTTCCCCATAGATTTCTTGCAAATGATCTACTAATCTTCCTGCTTCTCCAGAAGCATCCTGACGGCGATAGCTTACGAAAATTTTATTGTCAGCCATAAAAAAAGTCCCTGATTGTCAGGGACTAATTTAATAAAAAATAGGATGTAAGGAAGAGTTGTTTGAATTGTTATTCTTCCAATAAATCACTAAATATTTCTTTGATTTTGCTTACGACATCATTTGAAGGGTCAATGTTAACCACGCCCTTTCCTAATTCATGCCATAAACCATCCCCGCATTCAATGTAGGCTCCACGTTTATTGCCCGGATTTTCTTTGGCTATTTCATAGTTGTAATCTGGCGTGAAGATCAATTTCATCAACTGCACAGTATACTCCCAATTGATGTTTCGCTCCTCGTCTCCTTCCACAAATATTACTTCCCTGTCTGAAAATCGGATGGTGATCGAACAATCTTGAATTTTATCTGAAGTAACCTGTCGATAATGAATAGTCAGAGGAGCCTCTTTCTTGGTAGTTTCATAGATAGCCTGGATGATATCCTGGCCAAAGACCATCCAATCATCTTGATCTGCAGGGATTTTTACTTTTCCTTGAACACCGGATTCTGTAAGTTTTAGAATAATTCCCCCCTCTTCCAGGCTTTTTCCTGACCACTTGGTTTCCGCAAGTTTGTTTTGAATTGCCTTGATCCAGGTTTTGTTCAGTGGGCCTTCATAGGAAAAGTCATCTTGTAAAGTGAAACCTTCATCGAAGATTTCTGCCTCACTGATTTCATCTCGGTCAGTATAATGTAGATCTAATTTGCAGCTCAATTCACCTTTGCTCCAGTCAAGAGAAATCCTATAAACATGACTATATGGGGGTGGGATTATTCCGGAATCAAACTCAATTTCCAATCCTGTAAGTTCTTCTTGTTTGGGCATGATAAAATTTGCTTTGCGCAAAAGTAATTTTTTTCGATGAAATAGAAGTTATTTGCAAGGTTAAACACAACATATGGAATCAATATCAGAGCGTATCGCCTCCGAGATTTATGATAAATCTTATGCGATAATTGATGATTTTATCAGTGAAGAACTTAGGGTATCTCTATTAAAGGAACAGTCAGAGCTGTTGGAAGCAGGGAAATTTAGGATTGCTGCAGTTGGAAAGGGCGAAAAAAAGCAAGTCAGAACAGAGATCAGAAATGACCAGGTCTTGTGGATTGACTCGGATAACTTGAACAAATTTGAGCGGCAATACTGGTCTAAGGTGGAAGAAATCAGAAAGGCGATTAACCAACGCTGTTACCTGGGCTTGAAGTCGTTTGAGGCACATTTTGCCAGATATCCCATTGGATCTTTTTATGTCAGACATATGGATCAATTTCAACAAGTTCTCTATCGTTTGGTGACCGTAATCATTTATTTGAATGATTCATGGGAGGAAGAAGATGAAGGGACGTTGAGAATGTACCTACCCCAAGAGGATGGTTCTGAGAAGATCTTAGATGTACTACCTAAAGGAGGAAGATTGGTAGTTTTTATGAGCGGAGAGATTCCTCATGAAGTAATGCCCACTAAAAAAGAGCGAATCAGTATTACGGGTTGGCTACGGGATATTGATTAACGTAATTTTATTTTGACTGTCACTGGTTTGTCTTTGACTTTAAAAGATGCTTTACTAAAACTTGGAGGGCCAAATAATAGAGATGGATTATTTGAGAAGCCAAATTTATCCAAAGGGTATCCAATTTGGTTTTTCTTCATCTCTCCATCCATATCCTGGTCGTGAAAAACAGAAAATGCGTATTCTCCAGGATCAATATCTTTTAAAACAATTTCGGCCTTTTTGTTCACCACAGGAAGGCTTAACTTTTTTATAGCCTTGTTTATATCTGAAGGGAAACCATCTTTATTGTTGAATAAAAGTACCTGAACCACTCCTTCATTGACTTCCGTTTCTTCTATGATTAAATGGATTTCTCCATTTGAAGGTGAAATGAAAGAGGAAAAAGAAATGAATAGCGCAACTAGCAAGTTCATGTGATAGTTTGAATGGTCTTTAGTCTATTAATCTTACCTGTCCTTGTACGTTTAAACTCAGGGATTAGCTGTATTTCTTTGGGAATTTCATATTTATGAAGGATTTCCTTTAATACTCCTCGCAAACTTTCTGCCTTTTCAGTCTCAGGTTCCAACGATTCAATGGCTAAAATCAGTTTTTGGCCCAACTTCTCGTCCGGGACCCCATAAAAGAAATAGGAGTGATTGGGGAAAAAAGGTTGGATACTACTTTCAATTTTAGATTCTAAAATTTCTGGATGGAGTTTGATCCCTCCGGTATTGATCACGAAATCAGCTCTTCCTAACCAAGAAAATCGCTTGCCTTCATGGAATTCCACCAAATCGTTGGTTTGAATGGTTTGGTAGTTACTCATCGCGGATTTTATCCAAAGTGCTCCTCTAGAATCCTGTCCTAGTTCCACTTCTGGAAGGGGCTTATACATCAGCTCCCCTTCTTCAAATGCTGCGATGGCGATATGAGAAACAGTTTCTGTCATCCCATAGGTCTGGTATGCATTTAAACCCTCCTTCAAGATGGAGGACTTGAGCTTTTTTGAAACAGGGGCACCTCCTATAATTAGATATTCTAAAGACTTTAATTCCTCCAGATTTGTGGATAAACTTTCTTCCACTTGCAAAGGAACCATGGCCACAAATTTTGGCGAAAAGTGGGTAGGAAGGTCGGAAAGCGGTCTTGAACTTGGCTCAATGACCAGGATGGGGCAATTCCAAACCATGGCACGGACCAGCATCATTTTACCAGCGATGTATTGGGTATTCATACAACAAAGCATTTCTGACCCGGCAGTGATGCCAAAAAAAGATTGCGTAGCCAAAGCACTTGCCGTCATTTGAGAACGTAGGACCTGGATAGGTTTGGGAGTGCCTGTAGATCCTGAAGTTTGCAATTCAAAAGATTCTTGGCCCGCCAACCATGCTTTGCAAAATATGAAGGCAGGGATGGCAAAATCCGGTAAACCAGAAGGTGTATGTATGAAATCTTCTTGGGAAGAATACCTATTTGTTCCAATTATCAATTCAAACATGGAGATGCAGGTCTTTGATTGATGAAAGTAGAGCAGCAAACTAACAACATTTTTCCGCGAAGCCTGTTATCTTGCAGCGAAAATTCAGCTTAAAATTTGAACATCATGGAGTGGATTACTGCAAAAAAATACGAAGATATCACCTATAAAAAGTGCAATGGCGTAGCACGAATTGCTTTTAACAGACCTGAGGTAAGAAATGCTTTTCGTCCAAAAACAACCTCCGAGCTTTACGACGCATTTTATGATGCGCAAGAAGACACCTCCATAGGAGTAGTATTATTGAGTGGGGAAGGACCTTCTCCCAAAGATGGGGGCTGGGCTTTTTGTTCAGGAGGTGATCAGAAGGCAAGAGGAAATCAAGGGTATGTAGGAGAAGATGGATACCATCGACTGAATATATTGGAGGTCCAGAGACTGATCCGATTTATGCCAAAAGTAGTCATTGCAGTAGTTCCGGGATGGGCTGTAGGTGGTGGTCATAGTTTGCATGTGGTTTGCGATTTGACCTTAGCTAGTAAAGAGCATGCTATTTTCAAGCAGACTGATGCAGATGTAACCAGTTTTGACGGAGGGTACGGATCTGCCTACTTGGCTAAAATGGTAGGTCAAAAGAAAGCGAGAGAAATCTTCTTCTTGGGAAGAAACTACTCCGCACAGGAAGCTTTTGAAATGGGAATGGTCAATGCCGTGATTCCTCATGAAGAGTTGGAAGCTACAGCCTATGAGTGGGCCCAAGAAATATTGGAAAAATCTCCTACTTCCATCAAAATGCTAAAATTCGCCATGAATTTGACAGATGATGGGATGGTTGGCCAACAGGTGTTTGCCGGAGAAGCCACTCGATTGGCATATGGTACAGAAGAAGCGAAAGAAGGTAGAAATGCGTTTTTGGAAAAGAGAAAGCCTAATTTCGGTTCCAACAAATGGATTCCTTAAGCCAAGAGAAAAGTTTTTGACCATACAAAATAGCCTCAAAACAAGAGTGGAATCCTCCTTGTTTTGAGGCTATTTCTTTAGTTATTGAATGGATTGATAGACCATTTGCCTCATCTTATCTCCCCAATAATTGCTATACGGATTCATTTGGGTCATAAAAATAGAAATCAGGTCTTCTTTAGGATCAATAAAGAAGAAAGTACAATAGGCTCCACTCCAAAAGTATTGGCCAACGGAACCTAATTTCTTGGCATCCGCTAGATCTTCCAACACGGCAAATCCGAACCCGAAACCATGTCCTGCTCCATCATATAAGCCATCTGCCTGATCCATGGTCATTATTTCTATTGTTTTTGGACTTAGGAATTGAATACCATTAGACTCCCCTCCATTTAAAAGCATTCGGGAGAATTTTAAATAATCTTCTGCTGTGGAAAATAGTCCATGAGTACCTCCAAAGACTGTATTTCCGGAAGTGGGTGTTTGGTTTTCCTGCTTGATCAACTTCCCATTTTCATCAATGGTATGTACCTGAACCATCCTTTTTTGTTGCTCTTCATTCAGATTATACCCAGTGTCTTTCATTTCTAATGGATCAAACAATCGTTGTTGAAGGAAATCTGCCGTGTTCATCCCAGAAAATGTTTCTATCAATAAAGAAAGCACATCAGGAGAAGCTGAATAATACCATTGTTCTCCCGGTTCGCCGATCAAGGGTAAGCTCACCAGTGTTTGTACCCGGCTTTCAATGTTTTCTTGAGGAGAGCCATACATGGCCTCTCTAATTTCCTCTTCTAGCTTTCCTGCTGCAATTCCATGCGAAAAACCAGCCGTATGACTGAGAAGTTGAGCAATGGTGATTTTATTTTTTGCAGCCCGAGTTCCTCCAGCAATTCCTTGGCTTGGGTCGTTCGCTATTCTGAAATCTTTGAACCAAGGCAAATATTTTTCTACAGGGTCGTTCAGCTGAAAATACCCTTCCTCATAAAGCATCATGATACCAGTAGTGATGATGGGCTTACTCATGGATTGGATGAAAAATAGTTGATTTTTGAGCATGGGTTTATTGGAATCGACATCACTTACTCCATAAGCTTCATGTTGAATCACTTCCCCGTCCTGATACACTAAAGTGACTGCCCCAGGAATATTACCTTCCTCAATCTGTTCTTCTATAACGGATTCGTACCGGGCTAAGCGATCTAATGAAATGCGACTTGGCCCATGGATTACTGATTGGGCAAATACTCCATAGCTTAGTAAAAAGAGAAGTAATGCAGAAGAGAAACGTTTGGATTTAAGCATCTTGGGTTGGGTTATTATTTATTGATTTTACGAATGCTAAGATAAGGTAATGAATTCGAACTGTTTAAAATCAGAAAAGCCCTTTCATGCGAAATGAAAGGGCTTGATTTAGTTAATCAAATGAGTTTAGATTTCAATTTTTACACCGAGCACCTTTAAAAACTCTCTGATCCAGGCAGCATGTCCAGGCCAAGCAGGTGAGGTAACGAGGTTTCCATCCACCAAGGCATCTGTGGCGGGGATCTCATGAAACTCGCCTCCTGCAATGGTCACTTCAGGTCCCACAGCCGGGTAGGCGGTAAGCTTTCTCCCTTTAACAACGCCTGCTGCAGTTAATATTTGTATCCCATGGCAAACTGCGGCAACAGGTTTATTGCTGTCAAAGAAATGTCTTACCATGTCCAAAACTTTGGCATGTAACCGTAGATATTCAGGAGCCCTTCCCCCTGCGATGGCAATTCCGGCATAATCTTCAAGTTTGACTTCATCAAAGGTGTAATTCAAAGTAAAATTGTGACCAGGCTTTTCTGTATACGTTTGGTCGCCTTCAAAATCGTGGATAGCAGTCTTGATGGTTTCCCCTTTTTTCTTTCCAGGGCAGACAGCGTGAACTTCAAATCCTACCATTTCCAGCATTTGGAAAGGAACCATGGTCTCATAATCTTCTGCAAAATCACCTGTTAGAAATAAGATCTTTTTCATTTTACGTGTGGTTTAAATTGAAAAATTTGGTTTCTGCTTATACAACGGAAATGGATTAAAAAACATTCTTGGATAACGGCTAAATCTTTGCATTTTCATAGTAAGGTTTAATAAATAGTTTATGAATCATTTTGAGAGCACATATGAGGCCCCTGATGGAGTGAAACTTTACTTGCAGGCATGGATGCCAGATCATCCCAAGGCTACTTTGTTATTGGTTCATGGGCTAGGCGAGCATAGTGGCCGGTATTCCGTGTTGGCAGAAAACTTGGTTTCAATTGGGATTTCTGTTTTCACATTTGATGGTAGAGGACATGGTAAGTCTGTACCAAATGGACCGGACGCATATTTTGACTCGTATTTAAGCTATCTGGAAGATATTCACGTGCTATTTGAAAAAGCGAAAAACTACCAAGCATCACTTCCTGTTTTTCTATATGGGCATAGTATGGGGGGAGGATTTGCCGCTGCCTATGTACTGAAATATCACCCTGAATTAAGTGGAGTGATTCTAAGTAGTCCTGCCATCATGGAGGATCCCAATACTCCAAAAATTCTAAAGTCTATTTCTGGATTAATTAGCAGATTTTTTCCTAGGCTAAAGGCTTTAAAACTTGACCCCAAGGGAATTTCAAAATTGAAGAAGGAAGTACAGCGGTACTTGGATGATCCGCTGGTTTATAAAGATGCCTATCCCGCAAGGACAGCTACTGAAATTTTCAATATGATGAAATACATTCAAGAGAAGGTGAGTGAATTTGACCAACCCGTCTTATTACTTCATGGTACCAGTGATACCTTAACCAATCCTGAAGGGTCAAAACTTCTTTTTAAAAAATCTAATTCTATAGATAAGACACTAAGGCTGATACCCGGAGGGTATCATGAATTGATCAATGATACCGATAGTGAGTTAGTTCTGGATATAATTGTGAATTGGCTAAAAGAAAAAATTTAAGTTTTCGGAGTTCCTAATAAAAACAAAAGATAAGCGGGACCAGATTTAACCCTCCCTACTTCCCAATGAAATTGATCACGATTTTTTACTTGAGCTATTAAGTCATTCATTTCCCCCTCCGAATAGGTTCTTAGGCAAGATACTATTCCATCCCACCAAACGAAAAAAGGCACAATAGGAATCAGATAAGTAAAAAGCAGCCTCCCAAGATTAAAAGGTCTTATGAAAGGAGTAGTCAGTACTACGGTAATAGGGGAGAAGAACATCGCTAACATGCTAGGGAAAGATCTTTCCTGACCTTCCGCAATAAAGATAGGCTGTCGAGTAGTCACTGCATTTTCCAGAATTTGGATGGCATCTTTGGGGCGAAAATGATGGAAAGAGAGGAATTGAGTTCGTAATCCCGAATACTTTTCGGGAACCGCTCTTGCATCAATTGCCTCTGTTGAATATGCTATATTGGAAACCTGGGAGGCAGTATATTCAAACGCTGCTAGGTTTGGAAAGTAATCTGTGAGAAGAATAGTGGTCTCAGGGTGTTTTGCAATCAATTCCTGATTTAAGGACAGGATTCCCCCGCCTCCCCCAGATGCCAAATCAATGATCTGGTTTGTCCCAACGGATTGCAGTCCTTTTTCTATCCAAGGAATCAGGGGAACAAACATGTTTGTTTTGTTTGACAAAAACTGAAGGAAATCAGTACCATAATTTCGAAGAAAACCCGGAAACCATGGCAGATCTTCGAATTCGAAAAGATGAATTCTATTCATGGGAACGAAAGCTGATTCCTACTTAATTTAGTCAATTCTCCATCAAATCCTGAAGTAATTATTCTATTGTATGGAACCTGGTTCCCCTCTTAAATTCCTGGGGCATTTGGGAACATCAAGCTTTTATAATATTCCAAATCTCCTTCAGGTTGTTCGATATCACTGGGGAATGGCCTCTTTGAGAATGTTTGAAAATAAAGTAAACAGGCATTTCTCCACCATTCTGCTTCCTCCTCCTGAATGTTTAGCAATTGGCGGACATGCTCAAATTCTTCCGGATCTAGTTCAGGTTTTAAACTGTCCCAAGTTTGCTGCATGGCCCTCACTTCCTTTACCCCTCGATCATAATGGTAGGCTATTCCTTCCCATAAGGTATGTCCATCTTTCAATTTAAAATCCCAAGGTAAATGGTGGAACCAAAGCAGGTACTTTTCAGGGATTTCATTGGGGTTTGACCAAACCTCTTGAATTTCCTGGGCATATTGGCTCAATGCATCACTTCCGGTACTAGTTCTGTCAAACCCGATTCCCAAGCTGTCGGCTTGATGGTAATAGGGAGCGGTCCAATCTGCTCGACCTCCCATCACCCAAGGGCCTGGTCCATAATGATGGCTCCTTCCCATGATATGGTGGAGTCCTAGAGGAGTCATATAATCCACAGCCGCTTCATGTGAATCGAGCATCATTTCCTCAATTTTCGAAACGACCATAGGCTTTTGACCGAAAGTCAATTTAATCCATTCCTCAGCAATATCAGCCGAATTGGCATCGGGGTTCCAAGCTAATTTTCCAAAGGCATACCAATTGGCTTGGCCAAATAGGTGCCCGGTCCAGTTTCTATCCGTTCCAATATTGGAAACACCTGCCATTAAGGTAAGGTCTTGGTTAGTTTCAGTGCCTTCCAAAAGACTTGCAACGGTAGTGCTTGGCTTAGGTCTATAGATGTTCGTCTGTAATACTTCCTCCCACATGGGGGCTAGGAAAACCAATTGGGTAGCTTGTCCCAGGTATTCTTGGGTGATCTGAAATTCCATTCCCACATTGGTCTGATTGATGGCTCCAAATAATGGATGGAAGGGTTCCCTAGGTTGGAAGTCAATGGCTCCATTTTTTATCTGGATAATGACATTGTCCCTAAATTTCCCATCCAGGGGTTCAAATTCAAAATTGGCTTGTTTATGCCGATCTTGATCCTCTTGAAAGGAATACACAAAAGCCCTCCAGATCAGCAAACCTCCATGGGGAGCCAATGCTTCTGCAAGCATATTGGCACCTTCGGCATGGTTTCTTCCGTACTCATGAGGACCTGGCTGGCCTTCTGAATTTGCCTTCACTAAAAAGCCTCCAAAGTCCGGGATGTACGAATAGATTTCAGCAGTTTTTTCTTTCCAGAAATCCCTAACCTGATCGTTTAACGGATCGGCAGTTTCCAAGCCACCGATCTGAATGGGAGCAGAGAATCTGGCAGTCAGAAATACCTTAATTCCATAGGGTCTGAAAATGTCTGCAAGCACTTTCACTTTCTTCATGAAGTCGGTGGTCAAGATCAAGGCATTCGCGTTCACATTGGTTAAGGAAACAGCATTTATTCCAATGGAGGCATTTGCTCGGGCATAGTCTATATATCTGGGATCTACATAGCCTGGAAGTCTATGCCAGTCCCAAATTGAAAAGCCGGCATAGCCTCTTTCCACAGTTCTGTCCAGATTATCCCAATGGTTTAACATGCGGACTTTAACTTTCGGACTATCAGAATGAATTGAGTTTTTATTGAAAGTTTTACTTTGGACAGTTTTGATCCAATGAAATGTCCCATAAAGTACTCCTATGGGTGTGTTTCCAATGATTGAAAAATAGCTTTTTCCATCAATTTCCACTGGCCCTGTCCAAAAGCCATCCTCACCAAGCGCCTTAATTTCGGCCTGTTGGTCCAAGGATAAAACCTGCGAAAATTCTTGCCGGGTACCTAAATAAAATGTAGCGGATTGCAACCTTTCCTGTCTGAAACTGGGGGTGTTTCCAATCCAGGATTCCGCTGCTCTATTCAGCTCTTTTTTGATGACTTCATAGGTAGGGTTTTCTCCAAAAAAATAGACTCCAGAAAGTAATTCTGAAACATCATTTTGAAGGGTCGAGTTGGGCAGGGGCTGGTAGTCCAACCAAAGATTGTAGCCATCATTTCCAAAGGAAGAAAAGCAATTGCCTAGCCAAAGGGAAACGAACAATAGGAGTAGGTTGATGGGTTTTTGCATAGTCTTAAAATTGGGGATTTCTATCCAAAAAGCAATTGTTGTTTTAGGAATGAAAAGATACGGATATAAATCAATGTCTTACCAGACAATCTCTGTCAAATTGAGCCAGAAACCACCAAAATAAGAAGTGCCTTCCTTATATTCGGTTCTAACTTTTAGCCATGGATCAAAAACCATTCATTATCTACAAGTCTTCTGCGGGTTCAGGAAAAACCTATACCCTGACCCTGGAATATTTGAAATTAGCCCTTCAAAGTCCACATGCTTTCAAGCAAATCCTTGCTGTCACTTTTACCAATAAGGCGACGCAAGAAATGAAAGAGCGGATATTGGAAGAATTGAACCGATTGAGATCAAAGGTAGATCCTCAAGAGAAAATGGATGCTGAGTTAATGAAAGCATTAGATGTGGATGAATCAGGGTTAAAGGTTTTGGCCCAACAAACGCTTACTGCCATCCTCCATGATTATGGCAGATTCTCTGTGAGTACCATTGATAGTTTTTTTCAGAAAGTAGTCAGGGCATTTGCCAGAGAGATTGATCTGAATGCCAAGTTTGATGTGGAAATGGATCAGGCAGCGGTATTGGATCGGGTGGTAGACCGGGTGGTGATGTTGGTAATGGAGGATGAGTTTCTCCATAAATGGTTGGTGGATTATGCCTATGAGCAAATCCAAAATGGGAGTTCATGGGATATCCGAAGAAACATACACGGATTAGGTCAACAGATTTTTCAGGAAGACTTCAAAAAGTTCGCACCGGAGATCAAAGAATTTTTGAAAGAAAAGGAAAACATCACCTCGCTCCAGACGATGGTCAGGGAGCGGAAATCCGAAATTGTTCAATTAGCGAAGGAGCTTGGGACTCATGCCAATACGATACGGGTTTCCAATGGCTTGGAATGGACTGATTTTGCAGGCGGATCCCGGACCTTTGCAAAAGTTTTTAGCCTATTAGGGGATAAAAATCAACCTATTCCAAAGTTGACCGATGCAACACTTGCTAAGATAGATCAACCTGATGGCTGGTTTTCGAAATCCAGTAAATGCATTGATCAGATTAAATCGGCATATGAACAAGGGCTTAACCAGATCCTCATTCAAATGGATGCCTTGACTTCCAGATGGAATACCCTGCAGGCAATAGCCAAAAACAGTTATGTCTATGGAGTTTTCAAAAACTTGTTGGATGAGTTAAGTCTGGTAAAAGATGAGGAAAATATACTTCTCATATCGGATGCAAATGAGTTTCTCAAAGAAATTACAAAGGGGAATGACACACCTTTCATCTATGAGAAAGTAGGAAACCAGTACAAAAACTACCTCATTGATGAGTTTCAGGATACCTCCGGCTTCCAGTGGGATAGCTTTAAGCCTTTGTTGGAAAACTCTTTAGGACAACATCAAACCAATTTACTGGTGGGGGATGTGAAGCAGTCCATTTATCGCTGGCGGGGAGGAGAGATGAAATTATTGCTCTCTCAGGTAGAAGAAGAGATTGGAACCGACCGGATTGTCTTGAAAAACCTAGATACGAATTTCAGAAGCCTTCCCCATATCATTCAATTTAATAATGCGGTATTCAAGGTGCTTCCAAAATCTATGGAGCAGGTATTAATTGCTGATTATGGAGTTGAAAATCCGAAAATCCTATCTCAGGCGTATGAAGATTCATTTCAGCATGTTTCTTCCAAAAAGATGAATTCAGATTTCAAAGGAAAAGTAAAACTGGAATTTATTGATCCCAAGAATGTGGAAGATGAAAGTAGTTTTGACGAGTTGGTGTTGGATAAGCTTCCCGAAGTAGTCAAAGAACTTCAAGATCATGGATATGAACTCAAAGACATTGCTTTTCTGGTTAGAAAAAAGAGTCAAGGAGAGGCGATTGCAGACAAAATGATGGATTTTGCTGCTGAAAACACAGATCCAAACTATGGTTTTGACGTCCTTTCGGACGAGTCCATGTATCTCAATAAAGCAGCATCAGTAAAAGCATTGGTTTCCGGCTTCCACTATTTACATAATCCCGCGGATCAAGTGCAATACAAAACCATGTGGTACCATTTGGCAGTATTGAAAACTGAGCCCATTTCCCATGAATTGTTTGCATTGGATAAAATGCCTTCCTATTTGGATGAGCAAGTGAAAGCCTTTCAGGAAAAGGAAAAGACCATGCTTCAGTTGCCATTAATGGAAGCGTTGGAGGAATTGATACAAGTTTTAGGGCTCATGGAGCTTGGGAAAGAGAGCGCCTATATTTCCGGATTTAAAGAAGCAGTGTTTGATTTTACAGCAAACAATAGGGCTGATCTCAGTGGCTTCTTGGATTGGTGGGAAGATCAGCAATTGAAGCGTACCGTCAAAATTCCAGAAGGCCATAATGCTATGAGGATTATGACGATTCATAAATCCAAAGGACTCCAATTTAAAGTGGTGCTGATGCCGTTTTTGAAATGGACCATATTTGATACCAGTAAAGGAAATGTGATTTGGTCGCCTTTTGAGGATAGAGAGAAGGGTTTGTCGGCGGTTATTCCTTTAAATCTGAATAATGAATTGGCCAACTCTGATTTCCGCGAGACTTATGCAGAGGAGGCTACCATGGCCTATTTAGATAGTTTGAATATGCTTTATGTGGCTTTGACCAGGTCTGAGGAAGTTTTTTATGGGTTTTCACCATTTAAAGAAACCATCAAATCCCAAAACTACATGGAAGTTCAATTGCAGCAATTGATTCAATTTGATGCTTCAGGGGAAGGGGGATTAAGCTTTAAAACTTATTTTGACCAAGAGTCAAAAGTGTTTGAGTTAGGAGATTGGCCAGAAAGCCAAGTGAGGAAATTGGAGCCCCATCAGGCGCCTGACCTTCGTTGGGCCTATAAAAATTGGGCGGAGGTATTAAAACTGAAGAAATATGCCGTGGATTTTTCAATAGAGGGATTAGCACAGCGGAAAAAGCAAAAATTCGGATTGTTGGTACATGAAATTCTGGAACTATCCATCAATCATCAATCCGCCTTGCAGCATCTTCAAAAGTTCTATTTCGAAGGCAGATTAAGTGCGGAAGAGAGGAGCATTGTCGAAGAGCAATTGGGACATCTTTTCGCCCATCCTACTTTTGCCTCCTGGTTTAGCTCAGAAGGGGTATTACTTGCAGAACAAGGAATTTTACTTCCTGGAGGAAAGCAAAAACGGCCAGATCGGATCATTTTAAATGATCAAGAGGCATTGATTGTGGATTTTAAAACTGGTGAGAAGCAAAGTCGCTATGCAGAACAAGTACGAGAGTATATGAAATTGGTGGCCAGTTTGGCCAAAAGACCTACCAAAGGATATTTATGTTATTTAGAGACGGGTTTAATTGAGGAGGTATATGCGTAGTTTTTTGAAAAACACAGCAAAAGAAATCCTCGAATCAGGGTTGGATTTGCAAGATATTACCGTGGTATTGCCAAATCGAAGAGCTGGCCTATTTTTTACCCAACATTTGGGAGGCCTTATTCAGGAACCTACTTGGATGCCAGAAGTAAAAACCATAGAGGAGCTATTCTTTGAATTGGGAGGTGAAAGGCCGGCAGATGATCTGACTTTAATCTTCGAATTGTATAAAGTTTACCAAGAACTCAATCCTGAGCCAGAAACCTTTGATCGCTTTTATTTCTGGGGAGAGATGATCTTAAAAGATTTCAATGATGTGGATCAGTTTATGGCCGATGCCAGCAAACTATACCATCACTTATCAGAAATCAAAGAAATTGAGTCTGATTTGAGTTTTTTGAACGAAAGTCAAATAGAACTGATCAAACAATTTTGGTCCTCTTTTATTAGACAGGATCGGGATCATCAGGAGAAATTTTTGAAATTCTGGCAAATGTTGGGGCCACTATATTCTGCCTATAAAGCTTCATTGAAAGTTTCCGGTTTGGCTTATTCAGGAATGATTTACAGGAAAGTGGCGGAATCACTGAGTGAGATTACTGTCCCAAAAAAGAAGTTTCATTTTATTGGATTCAATGCGTTTACGGGAACTGAGGAAGCCTTGATCAAGCACTATATTACTGAATTTGATGCAAAGATTTACTGGGATATAGATGCCTACTATGTGGAGGATAAAGTCCAGGAGGCAGGTATGTTTTTTCGTGACTATCGCAAAGACCTGGTTTTTGGACCCACGTTTCCTGAAGCTATACCCACACATATTGAGGATAGAGAAGCAAGAATTCATACCTATGCCACACCATTAAAAGTCAATCAGGCAAATCTGGTAGGAGCACTTTTGGAGAAAGTACCTGCAGGAGAATCTTGGGAAGAAACAGTGGTGATTTTGCCGGATGAGCAAATGTTATTTCCAATACTTCACACACTTCCGGAGCAGGTAGACAAAGTGAATGTAACCATGGGGTACCCGGTAAAAAATGCTCCTGTGTATTCCTTTTTGGAGGCGGTATTGGAAATGCAGCGCTTTATCAAGGTAGAGGACGGGCGAGTATTATTTTACCATACAGCAGTCAAAAATTTATTGAGCTCGGTGTACTTGAAAAGTGTAAACTCGGGCTTTGCTGAAAAACTGTTGGAGGATATGCAATTATTGAATCAAATTCATATCCCAGAAGATAGACTTGCCAAAGGGGGGAGTTTGTACCAGCTGATATTCCAAAAGCTGGAAAATGATCAACTCTTTCCTTATTTGACCCAGTTAATGGAGGCCTTGGCTGAACAACTTCAGGAGGAACCTTTGCAGCGATCTTACTTGTACCAATGTTTTAAACAATTGACCCGCTTAAAAGAGATTTTTGCAGGTCAGGATATTTTAAGCATTAATCGGGAGTTTTTTATCCGTCTGTTTCGTCAGGTATTTCGGGAAGTGAAGTTGCCTTTTGAGGGGGAGCCTCTTTTGGGATTACAGGTAATGGGTGTCCTGGAATCCAGGAATTTGGATTTCAAACGTGTCATCATTTGTAATATGAATGAGGATAGTTTCCCACCAGCGGCAGGGTTAAATTCCATGATCCCATTCAATATCCGTAAAGCTTTTGGTTTGCCTGTACAGGAGCAGAATGATTCCATTTATGCCTATACTTTTTACCGCTTACTTCATAGTGCAGAAGAAGTGCATATGATTTATACCACCGCTTCTGATCAAGGGAAGGCAGGTGAAAAGAGTCGATACATACAACAAATGGCTGTGGAGCTTGGGAGGAAGATGGAGGAAGAGGTGATTTTTATTCCTATAGACCAGCAATCCCCTGAGTCTATTAGCATAGAGAAAGATGAAGAGGTATTACATCTATTGGATAAATACCTTTTGGATGAGCATGGCTTTTCCGAAACCGCATTTTCGCCTTCTGCCTTGAGTGTTTTTTTGGATTGCAGATTGAAATTCTATTTTCAGTATTTGGCAAATATTCAAGAGAAAGAAGAAGTCAGCGAGGAAATAGATGCAGCTGTATTTGGGAATCTGGCACACTTGAGTATGGAGTTCTTGTATCAGGATTTCGCAAAAAGGAAGAAGAGAACCGTGTTGGAGAAATCCGATTTTAAGGAATTGAAATCCAATTGGGTTTTTCCTGCAATTGAAAAAGCGATCAGGAAATTTTACCACTTGGAAGGGGAGGCCAATACCAAGCTGAACGGTCAAATGGCCATTGCCCGTGATGTGCTTCAGAAATATTTGCATCAGATTTTGAAAATAGACGAGGAATCTGCGCCATTTACCCTGATTTCTCTTGAAAAAGAGAAAAGGTATGCGGCAGCATTAACGATCAATACAACATCAGGAGATCAAAAAGTCGCGCTTCGGGGGATTATAGATCGGGTGGATGAGCAAAATGGAACCATTCGCCTGATAGATTATAAATCAGGAATAGATAATAAGAACTTTCCGGATATCCCTTCTTTATTTGACCGTGAGAATAAATCCCGAAATAAAGCAGCCATGCAGACCATGTTTTATGGACTGATTTACCAGGAAACGGTGGCAGGGAATACAGCACCTTTGAAACCTGCTATTTTCAATCTGAGGGAAATGTTTAAGGATGATTTTAATCCCTATTTGCAGCTCAAGGAAGGAAGAAAATCTGGTATAGAGGTAAATGATTATCGGGATTTTGAGGAAGAGTATAAGGCCGGGTTAAAATCCCTTTTGGAAGATATCTATGACCCAGATCAAGCCTTTGATCAGACAGAGGATCTCAAAAAATGCGGGTATTGTCCGTATAAAGAGATTTGTGGAAGATAATGGGCTATAGCTTGAATTAATCAGAACATAAGGCCTGCTCTAAAAACAAAACTTCGAAATAAGAAATTAGTTTCTGTCAACGTACTATATCCCGGAGGTAAAAGATCATTGGGGACCGAGGTAGAACCGGGAGGTAAAAAGGTCCCGACAAACTGTGAGATTTGTTGACGTTTGTAGGCAAAGCTAATTGTTAACGCTGATTTTCCTTTTTTAGCAGGAAAGCTAGCTCCCAAGGATGGGCTAACTAAATAGCCTCCTTCATACCAGCTTTTGCTCCATTCGTTTTCCTCCTTTTTCTCCAATAGGGCTGATCCTCCTCCAAAATCCAGTCCAGCAAATACCTTGGGTTTTCCCTCTTGACCCAAAAAACCTCTCCATCCCAATGCCAGTGGGATAATGGAGAGTTCCTCGTATTGATCCAATCCGGTTGAAAACCCGATGACCTGATTTTTGGTAAGGCGGATTCCATGAAATGTGATCAAGCTGACATCAATTCTATGTTCTTTCCTTCCGTCCCATTGCTCCGATCCTTTGCCATATAAGAAACCCAGTTCGGTCTGATTAAAATAGGCTTTTTCCTGAGCGATACTGTTCAAGTAAAAAAATAAGGCAAAGGACAGTAGAATTGTAGTTTTTAGGCTCATTGGCTTCAATACACATTGACAGGGTTGCTTACTTGAATACAACTAAGTTTTCTCAATTTGGAGGGATTACTGTAATCAAATTGACAAACCCCATCTGGGCCAATCACAATCAAAGAATTTGGACCTGGAATTAAATCAACTGATTTTTCTTTTTCCAAAAACTCCAACTGGTTCTGATCAATCGCCATCACATCACTTACATTGAAGCTTTTCAGTCCATGTACCCCTTCAGTTACATATAGGTAATCTCCTGCCAAGCCCAATCCATGAGGATTGAGCATCGGGTAAGCCTTGATCAATGTTGGATGATAAAGATCTTTGATATCAATTACCTGAAGTTCATTTACCCCATTCCAGCACGCCGTCCCATTTCTCAACGTTACAAACGCATAGTCATCATTGACTACCACCGGGTCACATGCCTGTACGTGTTCGTAAACAGCCATACGGGTAGGGGAGCTGGGAGTGCTCGCATCATAGATATGCATGCCATTGTTTGAACCAATAAACAGGACATCCTTAAAAGGGAAAATAGTTTCAATCCCCCATCCCAGGTCAATGGGTTTTACAAATGTGGGTGCTGCTGGTTCTTCTACATCAAAAACTCGCATCGTGGATTCATCTACCGCATATAAGTGCTGGTTTAATAACGTAAACCTAGCCATGGATCCACCTGTTCCATAGCTTTGGGAAGCGGCGGCATAATTCGAAGAAAAGCTCAGGGCATCATTCATCAGCCAGCCTCCCTCCATTTGCCAGGTAGGGCTTTCAGAAGTGATGACCGTATCTTGAAAGGTGATGATTTCTCCGGTATCGTGACGATATAGATGATTAAAAACATCTTCCACCCGTTTGACTAATTGAATATTATTGATGTCACTGATGTCAAAGGCCAGTAAATCCACATAATTATCAGCATATAGGATATTTCCATTGATAGCCATGTCCACATTGCCGGCAATTGGAATGAAACTTAAATTGATCGGGCTGGATGGATCTTCATTATTTAAAATATGGATTCCCTTGGTCGGTTCATTAATGAATAGGTAATCCTCATAGATATAAATTTTACCTGGATTGTCTAAATCCCTGGCAGGTTCGGTAACAAGGGTTCTTGCTCTCACATCGCTCATTTCAAGGTAAACTGGCATCATGGTCCGATAGGTATAGGTGCTAGTTACGTCATCATGGCAGGATGAAAATAGAAGAACTGCTAAAAAGAAAAGCAAGAGTTGAGGAGAATAGCGAGATTTCATACTACAGTTGGTTAAGAAAAGAAAAAGGTATAATCTAATGACGTAGCCAAACTAAAAACTGCAACACGTAAAAAGACCACTATTTTATAAAGGCTAGACGTTCTTTAATCCTGAGTTAATTAATAGTGTTAGAAAAAATTAAATTAACTATTATTTTAGAAAAAAAATAACTAGAAATCACATCCGAGGGTTCGAATATCTAGCTATTATAGCCTAAATAGCGCTTATTAACCCAGGGATCAAATAATCTCTTTGGCAACTTTCCTATGAAGCTCATTCATCATCATTAAAGCTGCAGAACCATACCATTCTTTCAATTCCATTTTCAAGACTCCTGCTTGAATGGAAGGGTCGGTCTCAGTAAGAGATTTTGCTTCTTCTAAATCCTGCACATCGAATATATAAAGGCCTCTCAGGTCCTCATTTCCAAAAAATGGGCCTGCCATTACCAATTTCCCTTCTTCCGCCATTCGATTGATGTTCGCCATGTGACCTTCTTGAAGTTTCCCCCGCTCTTCTTCGGTGTATTCACTTACTTTGTCTCCCCTATAGAGAAAAGCGATGACATACTTCTTCATTCCGTACTGATCAGCCCCTACTTCTTCGGCTAAATGAGGGTCATAACTGGACTGGGCCTTGGAAATACCAATTGAGCAAGCTAGCAAGGCAAATACAAAGAGAAGGGTTTTCATGTCAGTGTGGGATTAGTTGAGGATAAGACCAACAGTGTCTGCTTTGGTTCTTAATTTAAGCCATTCTGTCAATTTTTTAGTTTCCGAAGCCGAAGGTTTGGTAGAAAACTCCGCATAGGCCACTAAAAGCGTGTCAGTTTTTTCTTTTTCCAAGTCAGTGACCAATGACCTGTTTAAGGTGAATTTACGAAGTTTGGGATGATTGATCTTTGCTTCTTGTGCAATATCATTCCCAAGAAACCGTACTTCTCCATAATTTGCGACTTCACTTTCAAGCAAGGCGATGCGTTGATCCTTATCTTGAATGATTTGTTCATTTCGTTCATACAGATCTTTCAGGATATCCGAACGCAATAAATTCATATCCGTAATTCCCGCATTGTTTTGATTGATGGTAATCTCCGTATCAGTTAAGCCAAAGCTGACCGCTTTTTCTTTGATAAGTCCGATGGTTTCTTGGTCAATTTGATCTCCAATCAAACTTACCTGGATTGTTTTATTTGAACTGGAATAGGTGAAGTTCGAATTGAGGACTTGCGTTCTGGGGAAAACCATTTCCTGACTGACGAATGTTTTTGCTTGTTCCTCCCAGATAGATCGGATGACGATTCCATAGGCTAAATAGACACTAGGTACGATCGTGATGATGGTGAATATGGTGATGTAAGTCTGTACTCGCTTTTCTTTTTTATGATCTAAAAATTCCTTTTTAGGAAATTTCATAAAACGAACAATTAAATAAGTGGAGAGACTTATAAAAACTGAATTGATAAAAAATAAATAAAAGGCGCCGATAAAATAATAAAGATTCATGGTTGCCAAACCATATCCAGCGGTACAAAGAGGGGGCATCAAAGCAGTGGCAATTGCTACCCCAGGTATGGCATTACTTTTCTCTTTTCGGGAACCTGCAATGATTCCTGCAAGTCCTCCGAACAAGGCAATTAATACATCCCAAATTGTAGGTTCCGTGCGTGCCAAAAGTTCGGATTGAGCATCATCTAAAGGAGTGAAATTAAAATAAATTGTAGAGGTTAAAATCGCGATGAAAACTGCAACGCCAAGGTTCCTCAGCGACCGTTTCAAAAGCTCAAAATCATTGATCCCAGCAGCCAGTCCAATTCCCATAATGGGCCCCATCAAAGGGGAGATTAACATGGCTCCAATGATCACTGCTGTGGAGTTTACATTGAGGCCAATCGAGGCTACAAAAATCGCAAAAATCAGAATCCATAAATTGGCTCCTTTAAACTCCACGTTCTTTTTGATATAGTCAATGGTGGCAAGCTCATCCTCTTTGCCTTCATGCAAATCAAACCTGTTTTTCAAATAGAGTAGGGTTCGGATCAATTGATTTCGATTGCTTCTAGGAGCTTTTTCTTCTTCCATCTTAGGGGTAATTAATAGGCCTGTAAATTAGTTAAAATAAGCCTTCAACAAGTTTATGAATAATAAAATAGTGCCGGTCTATGCCAGGTTGATAGGGATTTTATTGGTACACTTTATGCTTTGTAAATTTGATATTTTGAATCATTTTTATACTAAAAATAACTTTAGGTAAAGAATATTAATCTATTGATTTATATATCTATATGAATGAATTAGTCTTGACATAATTAGGTGATACTAAAAAATTTAGATAAGACTAAATACGGGTGATTTCTCATTTTTTTAAAATTTGTTTCTTGATTGAAATCACAATGGGAGGATACTTCAAGTAGATTTGAAGATCTGAATGCGAAAACCCAAAATATTGGATTTGCCTTAGGAATAGTGATATTTGCAGACTCGGCATCACCCCTAAGTATCAAAAATCAAAATATGAACAATCCAGTTTCCAAAAGAATTGCATCCATAGATGATGATAAAATTCAACATATTTTGGTCAAGAAAAGAATGCAGTTGATAGATCCTACGGTGGAGATTTTTCCTTTTGATGATCCTGATCATGCCTTGGAATGGCTCGGTAATAATTCCGTGGATTTAATATTTATGGACCTTAATTTTCCAGGACTTTCCGGATGGGATTTGCTTCAAAAAATCAGGGAGGTTTCCCAAGCTCCCGTGATCGTGTTGACGGGAAATATTGGCCCTTTTGAAAGAGAAAAAATAGAGGCCTATCCTCAGGCAATTCGACTGTTTGAAAAACCAATTTCCAATGTTCAGGTGAATGATGTTTTTCAATATTTGAACTCTAAAAATTAGAGTAAAATTAAGCCCGTTTATTTCAAAGAAAGGGAAGGAATGTCCTCGTAAAAGGAGGTGGAAATGCTCAGTAAATACCCCGCTGGTTTTTTGGCAGGAATTTTGAAATTAGACAAGGTAATAGAAACTCTTACATGGATAAAAGAGCAAAATTAATTTTAGTAAATCGAACTATTTAGCTCGCATTCTATTTAGATACTTTGAACCTTTTTAAAAAAACGAATTAGGTTTGTGGAATAATTAAATGAATGATTTTACCATTTAAGAGTATTAATATCCCTTTTGGTACCTTAAGCCAAAACCCTTTGGAGATTTTTACTTAATTTCAAGCGATTAAATTGACCTATGGCTGAAGAAGCAGACAGAAAGCCTGTGCTTTCTAAGAAAATAGATAAATTTTTTACAGGCTTAGCAAGTGCCTGGAGCTTTGTAAGGAGGTTCTTTAAAGAAGTGTTTTTACCCCCTTATGAACTAAAAGAAGTCTTCCACCAATGTTATCGAATTGGGGTGGAATCCTTGCCTCTTATTTCATTGACTGGATTCATCGTAGGGATTGTATTTACCAATCAATCTAGACCCTCACTTTCAGAATTTGGAGCTACCTCTTGGTTACCTTCTTTGATTTCCATTGCCGTAGTAAGAGCGATGGGACCTTTGGTGACGGCATTGATTGCAGCAGGTAAGATGGGATCCAGTATCGGTGCAGAGATAGGCTCCATGAAAGTGACAGAGCAAATCGATGCGATGGAAGTTTCAGCAACTAATCCATTTAAGTTTTTGGTGGTAACCCGGGTGTTGGCAACAACTTTCATGATACCTGTCTTGGTGATGTATACTGATTTTGTCGCATTGATGGGATCTTTCTTAAGCGTGAACGCCAATGAAAATGTCAGTATGACCACCTTTTTTGTAGAGGTGTTTGAATCAATCAGTTTCTTGGATATTAACTCTTCGGTTTTGAAATCCCTTCTATTTGGCTTTACCATCGGAATAGTGGGTTGCTATAAAGGATATAACTCTTCCAAAGGAACCGAGGGGGTAGGTCGTGCAGCCAATTCAGCTGTTGTAATGGCCATGTTCCTGATATTTATTGAAGAATTACTAGTTCTTCAGATTGTGAACGCAATTAGAATGATGTAAACCATGGAAGAGAAAGTTGTAGAAATAGCTGGTTTAAAGAAATCATTTGGGGATTTGGATGTTCTCAAAGGAGTTGATTTGGATTTATATAAAGGAGAGAACTTGGTTGTGCTCGGTAAATCTGGTTCTGGCAAATCTGTATTGATAAAAATCATGGTGGGTTTGCTGAAGCAGGATGAAGGATCGATGAAGGTGTTAGGGCAGGAAGTTTCCAAATTAGGAACCAAAGCCCTCAATGAACTTCGATTAAAAATCGGTTTCTCTTTTCAGAATTCAGCCTTGTATGATAGTATGACTGTTCGGGAGAATATGGAATTTCCATTGGTAAGAAATGTGAAGAATCTTACCCGGGGAGAAATTACAAGAAAAATAGAAGAGTTGTTGGATAGTGTGGGCTTACCCCAATCCATCAACCAGATGCCATCTGAACTTTCTGGAGGTCAGAAAAAAAGAATAGGCGTGGCCAGGACTTTGATATTAAATCCTGAGATCATGCTTTATGATGAGCCAACTGCTGGTCTAGATCCGATTACTTGTATGGATATTAATAATTTGATCAATCAGGTAAGAGAGCAGTATAATACTTCATCTATTGTCATTACCCATGACCTTACGTGTGCCAAAGTCACAGGAGATCGTCAAGCAGTGTTGCTAGATGGTCAATTCAAGGCGATGGGTAGTTTTGAAGAAGTTTTTGCTCATGCACAAGATGGGCGAGTCAAATCATTTTACGATTATAATTTCATTGATTCATGAGAGGTGAAAATAAACGCAACGTTTTAGTAGGCATATTTGTATTTATAGGAATTGCCATCCTGGTAGCCGGTATTTTGACCTTGGGCGGCCAGCAAAAGAAATTTGTCAAAGCGATCCAACTGAAAGCAGTGTTCGATGATATTGGAGGTTTACAGACTGGAAACAATGTTTGGTTTTCAGGGGTGAAAATCGGTACCGTTCGAAAAATCAATTTCTATGGGGACTCCCAAGTTGAAATAGAAATGAATGTAGAGGAGGAAGTGGTAGAATTTATTCGAAAGGATTCTAAAGCTACCTTGAGTTCTGATGGTTTGATCGGTAATAAAATCATCGTGATCTATGGAGGAACTACTATGGCGCCTCCAGTGGAGGATGGGGATCGATTGGAATCTGTCATGCCTTTGGATACCGATCAAATGATGGAGACGCTGCAGGTAAATAATGAAAATCTAGTTGAGATCACCAATGACCTAAAAGTCTTGACCAGTAAATTAGCCGCAGGTGAAGGCATCGTGGGAGCTGTATTGACTGATTCTACCTTGGCAGAAAGTTTCAAAACCATCATTGCCAACTTGAATAATGCCTCTGTTCAAAGCAACAGAATGCTTACCGACCTCAATTCCTTTACTTCAAAATTGAATCAAGAGGGTAATCTTTTCAATGATTTGGTAACGGATACCACGTTGCTTACCGAATTTAAATCCACTATGGGAAGTCTGAAAGCTACAGCTCAAAATTCAGAGGAAATGACTGAGGAGTTGAAGGCTATTACAGAGAAATTCAATTCATCGGACAATTCCATCGGTGTATTGTTAAATGATGAAGAATTTGCTAAAAGTTTAAAACAAACGATGGTGAATACCGATTCAGCGACATACAACCTAAATAGAGGGTTGGAGGCATTGGAATACACCTGGCCGTTCAGAAAAGGCTTTAAGCGAAAAGCGAAAGCTGAAGAAAAAGCCGATGAAAATAATTAAAAATGAAGCCCTAAATTGATTTAGGGCTTTTTTTATGAACGATCCGAAATTCCGTTTTCGATCTTCTCTTTAGCCTCCTGATGGTCTTCCCCATTGGCTTCCAATTGATCCGTGGTATTCTTTTCTGTGATCACCGCTTTCATACTGATTGGGAAATGATCTGAACCAATTCCTGACTGCACTTGAAGTTCAGAAAGTCCAAAATGTTTGCTGAGGAAAATATGGTCCAAAGGCCAACGTAAGAGGGGTATTTTAGCATGGAAGGTACTAAATAATCCTCTACCTCTCCTCGGGTCAGCCATTTCTGAAATTTTAAGGAATAGCTCAGTTGTATAGCTCCATGCCACGTCATTCAAATCCCCGATCACCAGAGAGGGTTTGGGATTGGCCTTTACTTTTTTTCCAACGATAAGAATTTCAGCATCTCTATCGGTACTTTTTGGGTTTTCGTTGGGAACTGGAGGAGTGGGGTGAATTGCGTACACCGTAATGGTTTTTCCGCTGTTTAGTTTTATTTCTAACTCTATAGAGGGTATTTCATCATCGATGAGGTATTTAATTTCATGCCTGACAATTTCCAATTTGGTATACAGCAACATTCCATAGGTATTGTCCAAAGGAATCAAGATCGTATTTGGATATTGTTTTTCAAGGGATTTTAATCCCACTTCCCAAGCCTGATCGGTTTCTACCAAGAATATGAGATCGGGGTTTGTTTGATGGACCAAATCAATCACTTTTTGGTAGTGGGTGTTGAATTGGTAAACATTTCCTACCAAAATGTGAATCCCATTCTCCTCATCATAGGCAATCGAGTCAATCATCTTTTTGCCCAAGGGACTGAAGATTTTCACTTTTCTAAAAAGGTGAATTCCTGCCATCAATAATAGAACCATCCAAATGAAACTTTCAGGGGAAGCTTCCTCAAAGGCAAGGTACGTCCAAGGCAACACGCAAAGGATAATGATCACCAGCTTTTGCAGTTGAGGGTAGTCAAAAACTCTGATCCACCAATAGTCCCATTTGATAAAAGGGATCCAGGTAGCAAGGATAAAAAATGCACTGATTATCCTCAAAACGTAAATCGGCATAGGCTTTGGAATTTATTAACTAATATAAACAAGTAAGAAGTAAAATTGACCAAGCCTTTGATTGAAGGAAATAGCGAGTGGGGAATGAATTCTATCTTTCGTAATTTGGTTACTAATAAAACGCTTCTTCATAGACCTAAACAATTTTTATCATGAACCAAGATCCATTTCAAATTAAATCAAGTTTAACAACTGATTCCGGTACTTTTGATTATTGGAGTTTGGATAAGCTCCATCAAGCTGGGCATGAGATTAAAAAGTTACCATTCTCCATTCGGATTTTATTGGAAAATGCCCTTCGAAACTATGATGCCTTTTCCATTACCAAAGAGCATTTAGATACTATTTTAAACTGGAAACCAGAAGCATCAGAAGCGGATATTCCTTTTAAACCTGCAAGAGTTTTAATGCAGGATTTTACGGGAGTTCCAGCCGTAGTAGACATCGCTTCCCTGAGATCGGAGGCCCAGCGTAAAGGAAAAGATCCAGAAAGAATCAACCCATTGATCCCTGTAGATTTGGTGATAGATCATTCGGTTCAAGTAGATTATTTTGGAACCAATTACAGTTATCAACGGAATGTGGAAGTAGAATATGAGCGGAATGCCGAACGGTATCAGTTTTTGAAATGGGCACAAAAATCCTTTGATAATTTTTCTGTAGTACCTCCAGGAATGGGGATTTGTCATCAGGTAAACCTCGAATACTTGGCTCAGGGAGTGATTATGCGTGATGGGAAGGTATTTCCAGACACCTTGGTAGGTACCGATTCACATACCCCAATGGTCAATGGAATTGGGGTCGTAGGATGGGGAGTTGGCGGAATTGAGGCCGAAGCAGCCCTATTAGGTCAACCCATTTTCTTTATCATGCCAGAGGTAGTTGGTTTGAAATTGACCGGTAAACTACCTGCTGGAACCACTGCGACAGACATGGTTTTGACCATTACCGAATTGCTCAGAAAACATGGAGTGGTGGGTAAGTTTGTGGAGGTATTTGGACCAGGGTTGGATCATTTGACGGTGCCGGATCGGGCGACCATTTCCAACATGTCTCCGGAATTTGGATGTACAGTTTCCTATTTCCCAATAGATGACAGAACTCTTGATTACATGGCCAAGACCAATAGAAGCAACAGCCAGATTAAATTGGTAGAGGACTATTGCAAAGCGAATTTATTATGGAGGAAAGAGGAGGATTTGATCCAGTATTCCTCTGTTGTAGAATTGGATTTAGGAACGGTAGAGGCAACGGTATCTGGACCCAAAAGACCTCAGGATAAAATTTTGGTTCGAAACTTTAAACCAAAATTTGAAGAGTTATTACATTCCATGCATGGTAGACAATACATTCCAATAGATAAAAGAGAGGAAGGAAGAATGCTTGCTGAGGGTGGTGGACAATCCTCAAAAGAGGCAAAAAATTCCCCTCAGGATGTCGCATTTAAAACAGAAGTAAAAAACGGGTTGAAATCGGTTACCATTGATTTAAACTATGAAAAATTTACGCTTTATGATGGATCTATTGTCATCGCTGCCATCACTTCCTGTACCAATACCTCCAATCCAGCAGTGATGCTGGGTGCAGGCTTAGTAGCCAAAAAGGCATTGGAAAGGGGATTGGATGTGAAGCCTTGGGTAAAAACCTCCTTGGCTCCAGGTTCGAAAGTCGTGACAGATTACTTGAGCAAAGCAGGCTTATTGGAAGAATTGGAAGCCCTCAAATTCCATACTGTTGGGTATGGTTGTACTTCCTGTATCGGAAATTCAGGGCCCTTACCTAACCATATTGCCAAAGCAGTGGAGGATAATGATTTGGTCGTAGCTTCCGTACTTTCGGGAAATCGAAATTTTGAAGCCAGAGTCCATCCTCAAGTGAAAATGAATTACCTCATGTCTCCCATGTTGGTGGTTGTGTACGCCTTGGCGGGGAGAGTAGATGTGGATTTGTACAATGAGCCAATAGGATATGACCCCAACCAAGAACCGGTTTATCTCAAAGACATTTGGCCTACCACCGCGGAAATAGATGAGATTTCCAGAAAAGTGTTGACACCCGATGATTACGAGAAAAATTATGGGGAGATATTCGAGGGAAATGACATCTGGAAAAAATTGAATTCAGGGGAAGGGTCTATATATCCATGGGATGATTCCAGTACCTATATCAAAGAAGCCCCCTTTTTCAAAGGAATCTCAATGGATTTGCAAAGTCCAAAGAATATCGAAAACGCAAGAGTTTTATTAAAGCTAGGAGACTCTATTACCACAGACCACATTTCTCCAGCAGGTTCATTTAAGGCTGATACTCCAGCTGGGAAGTATTTAAATGGAAGAGGGGTGCAGCGGCCTGATTTCAATTCCTATGGTTCAAGAAGAGGAAATGATGAAGTGATGGTTCGAGGTACATTTGCCAATGTTCGGATCAAGAACCAACTCTCTACCCAAGAAGGAGGCTTTACCAACTACATTCCTGATGATGAGGAAATGACAGTTTTTGATGCCTCCCAAAAATACCAGGCCGATGGGACTCCCTTGATTGTCTTGGCCGGAAAAGAATATGGTTCAGGATCTTCCAGAGATTGGGCTGCCAAGGGAACCAATTTATTGGGTATTAAAGCTGTGATTGCAGAAAGCTATGAGCGTATTCACCGAAGCAATCTGGTGGGAATGGGAGTCCTACCTCTACAGTTTATTTCAGGAGAGCATGCCGAAAGTTTGGGCTTAACAGGTTTTGAAACCTTTAGTATCGAAGGTATTTCGGATGGATTGAAACCTGGCCAACGCTTTAGGGTGGAAGCAGTGGATCAAGATGGAAATAAAAAGGAGTTTCATGTAAAATCCCGATTGGATTCTGAGGTAGAGATTGCTTATTACCAACACGGAGGAATCCTGAATTATGTATTAAGAGATTTCTTAAAGGACTAGATTCCCATAGAGTTGTTTTATAATACTTCAAAACCCGTCATTTATGGCGGGTTTTTTTCTTTTAACTCATGGCAAAGCGGATAGGGATGGTAAAGAAGGCCTTGGTTGGGTTACCTTGATAATCAATGGCAGGTTCAAAATCGAGATTTATTTTTTCCAAGACTCTGATTGCCTCTTTGATTAAGGATGGATGAACTTCTCCCGGATTGGCCCAATAAAGGTGAATCAATTGACCGTTTTCATCTACTTCAATTCCCACTAGAGCCGTACCGGTTTCCCTCAGGTTTCGTGCTTCGGGGGGATAATGAAGCTCCTTTGCCAAAGCCTTTTGAAAATCTTTCTTGTCAATTTTTGGTTTGGGAAGCATAGGATTAAATTCCCCTGTGATCCAAGCCGAATCCATATTTCCTCTGTAGAAATAATAGATTTTATCTTCTAAATAGGTCAGTTTTGAGACCACCTGTTCCCCCTCCAAAAATACTTTCACAAAACTGCTGTTATCTAGATTTTTAATCTCTGAAGAAACTAGATTTTGAAGACTATCATAGGTAGAAGTGATTGCTTCATGGTAGCCTAATTCCTCATTGTATTTTTCTTTCTTTTGACTAACCAATCGATTTTGAAGATCATAGGTTTTTGTTATTGCCATGTCATCTTTTTCACTGATCACTTGATTAAATGCATGTGCTTCAGGAGTATTGTCTTGAATGGGAACTAGGTACTTATTCAGCTTGAGGACCACTCTTTCTTGTGCTATCAGAGGCTGAAAACATAAAAAAGTGATCAAAAAAATGAAACAATACTTATGCATTTCCAGGGGTAATAACTAATTCTTTGTGTGAATATAGCGAACGATGGAGGAATATGAAATTTTTCTATTTATAATAATAAAACCCTATCGGTAAATAGAGCCAAGCTTCAACAGTTTCCCCTTTATAGTCGATGGCAGGATTGTAGTTTCCTACAAACAATTCTCCTATTCGCAGTGCTTCAGTTGATAAGATGGGGGGTAGGTCATGGAGATTGGCAACCTCAGTCTTTAGTCGTTGACCATTCTTGTCAATTAAAAATGCTAGGATAACTGTACCCTCAAAACCTTGAGATTGGGCTTCTTGTAAGAACCTTTTTTCTTTCAGAACAAATTTTTTCCAGTCCTTATCATTAGGGAATAGGGATGGTTCAAAATCATTCTTGTTGGAAGAATACCTATTAGCTCCAGATTTTCTCCAAATTTCAAACTCATTGTTGCCATAATGGGCCACATGGGCCACCTGAACCCCGTCTTGATAATAGAAGTAGAACTTTTCACGGTTCTGTTTATTTTCCTCACTTCTAAGAATTAACTGGCCCTGTAGATCAAATACTTTTACTACTTCTTCAATGGCCCCGGTTTTAGAGTTGAGGTCGGTCTCAATGGTTTTGATCACTCTGTTTTGGGCATCACTTATCTGGGTGAACGTGGATCCATCTTCATTGATATTTTGTAATTGAGAATACACAGTGGTAGGATCATCGAAAGAGGAAGTTTTAAAGAAATGTTGATTTAGAGGAGTGATTTCAAAGTCTTGGCTTTGTACAGCAAATGCCTTTCCTAGTCCTACCAAGCATAGACAGCATGCAAATAGAATGGGTTTGTAAGAGGTTATTGATTTGAGCTTCATTCCATCTCAATCTATTTATTTTTCATTGGAGTAACAAAAGGCAAATCCTTCCTTTTCGGAAAGGAGAATACAAACTTGTTTTCAAGAAAGAAAAGACTTTTATCCCACAAGATAAGTCTTAATTTTGTTGCCCATACCTATAATTAACCTAGCCATGAAATCTATCAATCCTACCACAACAGCTGCTTGGAAAAGATTATTAGACCTTGCCGAAGAGCATAAAGACCTAAAAATAACCTCCCTATTAGAAGAGCACGAAAGATTCGAACGATACAGTCTTCGACTGGACGATATTCTAGTTGATTATTCTAAAAATAAGGTGAACGATGTCATTCTGAAGGCACTTTGTGATTTAGCCCGCGAGACGGAGCTTCATCTAGCCATCGAGGATATGTTTACCGGCAAAGCCATCAATGAAACTGAAGGAAGAGCAGTATTGCATACAGCTTTGAGGAACCCGTCAGATCGAGCTGTTTATTTAGATGGGGAAGATGTGATGATCGAGGTCCAAAAGGTTTTGGATCAGATGAAAGTCTTTGCGGACAAAATTCAAAATAAACAATGGTTAGGTTATACTGGAAAGCCGATCAAATCCTTGGTAAATATTGGGATAGGAGGTTCAGATCTGGGCCCTGTCATGGTAACGGAGGCTTTGAAACCCTATCAGAATCCTGATATTGACTGCTATTTTGTTTCCAATGTAGATGGGACACATATTGCAGAAACCCTGAAAAAAGTAGATCCGGAAACCACGCTTTTCTTTATAGCTTCCAAGACTTTTACGACACAGGAAACCATGACCAATGCACATTCTGCCAGGGATTGGTTTGTAGGATATGCAAAAGATGAAGCGGCTGTATCCAAGCATTTCGTAGCCTTGTCAACCAATGCCAAAGCAGTAGAAGCATTTGGAATTGACCCTGCCAATATGTTCTCATTTTGGGATTGGGTAGGAGGCAGGTATTCTTTATGGTCCGCCATTGGTTTGCCGATTGCTTGTACGATAGGATTTGAAAATTTTGAACAATTGCTTCAAGGCGCCCATGTCATGGATGAACATTTCCGCCACTCCATGTTTGATAGAAATATTCCTATTGTGTTGGCATTGATCGGTATTTGGAATACCAATTTCTTGGGAGCTACTTCGGAGGCCATACTTCCTTATGATCAGTATATGCATCGTTTCGCTGCCTATTTCCAGCAAGGAAATATGGAAAGTAACGGAAAATACGTCAGCAGAAATGGAAACAAGGTAGCTTACACTACCGGACCAATTATCTGGGGAGAGCCGGGCACCAATGGTCAACACGCATTTTATCAATTGATCCACCAAGGAACCCATTTGATTCCTTGTGACTTTATTGCACCTGCCATTTCCCATAATCCTATTGGGGATCATCACCAAAAATTGCTTTCCAATTTCTTTGCTCAGACCGAGGCTCTGGCAAAAGGGAAGTCCCTGGAGGAAGTGAAAAAAGAAATGAAAGCAGCAGGAAAGTCTGATGAGCAAATTGAAAAGATTGCACCTCATCGGGTTTTTGAAGGAAACCGACCTACCAATTCAATTTTGGTGAAAAAGATTACACCTTACACCTTAGGTTCACTGATCGCCATGTACGAACATAAGATTTTTGTTCAAGGGGTGATTTGGGATATCTTTAGTTTTGACCAGTGGGGTGTGGAACTAGGGAAAGTATTGGCGAATGGAATCCTTCCTGAGTTGAAAGGTGATGAAAAAGTGACTTCCCATGATGGCTCCACCAATGGATTAATCAATGCCTATAAAAAGATGCGATAAATAAGAATACGATCAGCATCCAATGAAAAAGCCTATTCAGAAACTGAATAGGCTTTTTCTTGTTATGTTATTGGAGGATTTTTAATCCAACAGCTTCAATGCCCGGAAGCTGATTTTGCCTCATATATTGTAAGAGGGTGACTTTCTTGGTGTGGTTAGGTAATTGAAAAGGAAGAGAGTCATAAAAGGTATAGGTGCTTCCAAACCCATCACCCAGAGGTTCTCCTGTTTTCGAATCAAACAATGGAACATTGATTAATTTATTTTCAATAATGGTTCCAGTGGAGTCCTGACTGAGTACCCTTACATAGCAATTGGAAAAAGCGTATTCCTCATTAAACCGAAACGCGATAAGACTTTGATTGTCTTGCAACTGAACAGCACTTAAATCAAAATGAAGACTATCCTCCATTGCCCAGTTTTGAGTGGGTAATGCTTTGAATTCCTCAAAAACCCGATCATCGGAACAGGATGAAATACCTAAACCCATTAACGCAATAAGGAAAACAAAAACCCTATTCATTTCCAGATGAATTTGGATTGGGCCCTTGATTTTTCCTAGGTGGAAATTTTCTTTTACCTCCTGATTTACCTTCTGGTTTAGGGGTTGGTTTGCCTTCTCCTTTAGGGGCAGACTTAGGACCTTGTTTAGGGTTAGGATGTTGTTTCTTCCCTTCCTGGTTTCGAGGCTTGTTTTGTCTTTTTTCTCCGGGTTGGTTGGGATTAGGTTTATTTCCGCCTGGTCTTTTAGGAGGATTATTTCCTTGCGCTGGCGGAGTGGCCTGTTGATTCCTATTCCGGTTTCTATTGTTTCGATTCTTTTTTCTTTTAGGTTCCCCTGGTTGATTTGGATTAGCCTGCTGTGGAGCTGCCTCCTTAGAAGGTGCTGGATTTGCTTTTTGATTCCTATTGGAATCAGCGGTTTGTTGAGTTGTGTTGGAGTTGTTTCTGGATTTATTTCTGGATTTTCTCTTCTTTTTGCCAGTAGAGAATTTCTTGTCCAGAAGTTCAAGTTCCCTCGTAGATTTAGCAGCAAGATCCTCTATATCCGATGCTTCATTTACCTGAAGGTTAAAAACTTTGACCCCTTTTGCATTGATTTCCAAAATCTCAGTCACACGCTCGCAGCTGATGCTATGCCAATCATTTTCGTTATTATAGCTAAACCACATCATTTTTCTGAAGATGTCGGTTTTTTGGAGTTTGGCAGGGCCCGATTCTGTTTGAAGTGGACGCTCAATTTGAGGGATGTCTTTGATGGCATCCATATAGGTGTCCAATTCATAATTAAGGCAGCATTTTAATCTCCCGCACTGCCCGCTGAGCTTGCCCGGATTAAGAGATAAATTTTGGTAGCGAGCTGCAGAAGTGCTGACATTTTTGAAATCTACCAACCAGGTTGAGCAGCATAATTCTCTCCCACAAACTCCTAAACCTCCGATTCTACCAGCTTCTTGACGAAGACTGATCTGGCGCATCTCCACTCGAATGCGGAATTCACCAGCTAGGACTTTTATCAACTCCCTAAAGTCAACCCGTTCGTCTGCTGAATAGTAAAATGTAGCTTTTGAATTATCTGCCTGGTATTCGATATCAGACATTTTCATTTTCAAACCGAGTTCTTCCACGATTTGCTTGCATCGATACAAGGTGGGGATTTCTCGGTTTTTGGCCTCAGCCCACTTTTCCAAATCTTTTTCAGTAGCTTTTCTGTAGATTCTGAGTATTTCATCATCATTTTTGATTTTTCGCTTCTGCATCTGTAGGCGAACCAATTCACCTTGCAGGGAAACGTAACCAATATGATGTCCATTGGGTACATCCACGACTACAGGGTCACCTGTCGTCAAAGGAAGGTAATCGACATTTCTGTAATAATCTTTTCGCCCCCCTTTAAACTTCACTTCCACGATATCAAAGGTGTCCACCTCTGGAATTCCCATATGACCTAACCAGTCAAATGAGTTCATTTTATTGCAATCACTCGTTCCGCAACTCCCATTATTTTGGCAGCCACCGGTACCTCCAGAGGAGGTCGAGCAAGTAGTACATCCACTCATAAGTATATATTTACAGGACCTTGATCCTGGGTAAGATTGGGTTTACTTCATCAGATTCAAGATATCTTGACCGATATCTTTTCTGTAATACGATTTTTCCCAAGTAATATTTTCAACTGTGGAAAAAGCGTTAGTTAAAGCCGATTCTAGAGTTTTGCCCATTCCAGTAACTGCCAACACTCTACCGCCTTGGTTTACCAACTGGTTCTTATCGTTTGTAGAGGTTCCGGCATGGAAAACAATCGTATGCTCGGCCTCTTGTGGTAAGCTAATCGGAAATCCTTTTTGATAAGATTCAGGATATCCTCCGCTCACCATGACTACAGTAGTGGCATATTCAGGAGAAATTTCCAATTGGTATTGGTCCAAGGTTCCCGTTCCAATGCCTACCAGTAAGTCCACAAAATCACTGGTGATTCGTGGTAGTACTGCCTCTGTTTCAGGGTCTCCCATTCTTACATTGTATTCTATTACATAAGGCTGCCCGTTGTTATTCATCAATCCTATGAACAGAAAACCTTTGTAAGGGATATTTTCTTTAGATAGACCATCTACAGTAGGTTTGACTACCAATTCCTCTACTTTTTTCATGTAGGCTTCATCGGCGAAAATCACAGGGCTTACAGCACCCATTCCTCCGGTATTCAAACCCGTATCACCTTCACCGATTCTCTTATAATCTTTGGCTTCAGGTAAAATTTTGTAACTCTTTCCATCCGTAGCCACAAATACCGAAAGCTCGATTCCTTGAAGGAATTCTTCTACAACCACTTTCGCTGAGGCTGCGCCAAACTTATGATCGATCAGCATTTCCTTGAAGGATTCCTTGGCTTCCTCCAAAGTTTGGCAGATCAATACTCCTTTGCCTGCAGCAAGCCCATCTGCTTTTAAAACGATAGGCAAGTTTTGAGTTTCCAGATAAGCAAGTCCTGCTTCAATATCCTCTGCGGTGAAAGTCTCATAAGCCGCAGTTGGAACATGGTTGCGCTGCATAAATCTTTTGGAGAAGTCCTTACTTCCCTCTAGGGTAGCTCCAAGTTGAGAAGGACCAACTACGGGGATAGATGCGGTCTCGGACTCGTTTTGCAGGTAATCCACTACACCTTTTACCAAAGGCTCTTCTGGGCCTACCACAACCAACTCAATGGAATGCTCAAGAATAAAATTTTTTATTCCTTCAAAATCAGTAATTGAAAGTGGGATGTTTTTTGCAATGCTTGAAGTTCCAGCATTTCCAGGAGCCACATATAGCTGTGTGCATTTTGGGCTTTGTACAATTTTCCAGGCGAAAGCATGTTCTCTGCCTCCGCTGCCTAATAAGAGTATATTCATTGACTCAATTCACGTTAATTAGCATGCTCGGAAATAAACTTGATTCGATAGACCCGCAATTCATCTTCTGCGAAATCCTCGTCTTCCAGTTCTTCCAAAGCATCTTTAATTCGATCGCTTTCTGCATTCATGAAATAATCATGGAGTAAATCCTCACGTTCCTCATCCATGATGTGTTCAATGTAGTAATCGATATTTAATTTTGTTCCACTATAGATAATTTGCTCAATTTCCTGAAGAAGTTCAGACATGCTGATGTTCAAGTTGTCCGCAATTTCATCTAAGTCTATTTTACGATCAATCTGTTGGATAATCGTAATTTTTATTTTTGACCTTGATCCTGCTGACTTCACTACCACTTCTGAAGCAGTCTCAATCTCATTTTCTTCTACATAGGTAGAAATAATCCTCAAGAATGACGCACCAAATTTAGCGACTTTTCCCATACCAACACCGTTGATTTGGGCAAGTTCCTCTCGAGTCGTTGGGTAAACGGTTGCCATTTCTTCCAAAGAAGGGTCTTGGAAGATGACATAAGGTGGTAAGCCTTTTGACTTTGCTACTTTTTTTCGCTCCGCTTTGAGGAGCTCAAATAGTTTTTCATCATAAGCAATCCCTGCTGTAATTGGTACATCAGGAGTACTGGATGGGTCTTCTGTCGCGTAATCGTGATCCTTATACAGATTGACAGAATAGGGTGCTTCTATAAATTCTTTACCCTTTGGAGTAAGCTTCAACACGCCAAATGATTCAATATCCTTTTCTAACAGGTCAAAAATCATGGCTTGCCGGATGATGGAAGTCCAATATTTTTCAGGAACTTCTTTTCCTTTTCCAAATACAGGAAGCTGATCGTGTTTGTAGCTGGTGACGTATTCGGTAGGCTCTCCAATGATTACTTTCACCAGGTGCTCAAGTCCAAACCGTTCATTGGTTTGAAGGGCTGCTTCCAATGCGGTTTGTATGTAGGTCATCCCCTCAAAAATCTCGCGGTCTCTCTTACAATTATCACAGTATCCACAATCCTTTTCGAATGTCTCCCCAAAATAATTCAGGATAAACTTCCTTCTACATACTCCGGTTTCGGCGTAGGCTGCCATTTCCTGAAGTAAAACCCGTGCATTCTCTCGTTCGGTAACAGGTTTGTCTTTATTGAACTTGTCCAATTTGACAATGTCCTCGTACTTGTAAAACATGAGGCAATGTCCTTCCAGCCCGTCGCGACCTGCTCTTCCGGTTTCCTGGTAATACCCTTCTAGTGATTTGGGTACATCGTAATGGATCACGTAACGGACATCCGGTTTATCAATCCCCATCCCGAAGGCGATGGTGGCCACAATGACGTCTAGCTCCTCATTTAAAAAATCATCTTGATTTTTTATCCGGACGGCTGATTCCAATCCCGCATGATAGGGAGCTGCATTGATTTGATTTACCTGAAGGAGTTGGGCGATTTCTTCTACCTTTTTTCTACTCAGGCAATAGATGATTCCGGACTTTCCTTTATGGGACTTGATGAACTTAATCAGCTGCTTTTTAGACTCATTTTTTAATTTGGGCCTAACCTCGTAATACAAATTGGTTCGATTAAAGGAAGACTTGAACAAATCTGCTTCCTCCATCTGAAGGTTTCGTTGTATGTCTTGCTGCACTTTAGGGGTGGCAGTAGCGGTCAAAGCGATGATAGGTAGATTAGGGGCTATTTGAGCCACTATGGATTTTATTTTTCGGTATTCAGGCCGAAAATCATGTCCCCATTCTGAGATACAGTGTGCCTCATCAATCGCCACAAAACTCAAATGTGCTGATTTGAGAAACGTGACATTTTCTTCCTTAGTGAGAGATTCCGGTGCCACATAAAGCAACTTGGTTTTTTTGCTTAATACCTCATTTTTCACTTTTGTCGCCTCTGATTTATTCAGCGTTGAATTTAGGAAATGGGCATTGATACCAATGGCATTCAGTTGGTCTACCTGATTTTTCATCAATGCAATCAAAGGCGATATGACTATCGCCGTACCATCAGACACAACTGCTGGCAATTGATAACACAATGACTTCCCCGCCCCAGTCGGCATGATGACGAAGGTGTTTTTTTGGCTTAGTAAATTATCGACGATGGGTTCTTGATTCCCACGGAACTGGCTAAAGCCAAATATTTTTTTGAGTTCTGATTTTACTTTTTCTTCCACTTGAAACAGGTGCTTTAAAGGGTGCTCTTAGCCTGTAAACAGGAATGATTAATTACTTTTATACCTTTGTACGAAAATACTCATAAACGCAGGTAAAATTGAATTTAACTAAAAATATTAGAAATACAGCCACTCGGGTATTGCAAAATGAGGCGAATGCTGTTTTAAATTTAGTAGAGTATATAGATGGTGATTTTGAGGCATGTGTGGAAAGGATTTTAAACTCAACGGGAAGAGTGGTAATCACAGGTGTCGGGAAAAGTGCCATTGTTGCCAATAAAATTGTAGCAACTTTAAATTCAACCGGAACACCTGCTCTATTTATGCATGCGGCAGATGCTATTCATGGTGACTTAGGGATGATCCAGGAGGATGATGTGGTGATTTGCATTTCTAAAAGTGGAAATACTCCTGAGATTAAAGTGTTGGTTCCTCTTCTAAAAAAATCAGGATCTGTACTGGTTGCACTTGTCAGTAATGTCAAAAGTTATTTGGCAGAACATGCAGATTATGTCCTGAATGCAACCATAGGAGAAGAAGCTTGCCCGCATAATTTAGCTCCCACCACCAGTACCACTACGCATATGGCCATGGGGGATGCTTTGGCAGTTTGTTTATTGGAGGCGAGAGGCTTTACCTCAGAGGATTTTGCCAAATACCACCCGGGAGGATCTCTTGGAAAACAGTTGTATCTTAAAGTCAAGGATTTATTGAACAAAGAGCAATTGCCTATGGTGAATGAAGCAGCGGGGTTGGCAGAAGTAATTGTAGAAATCTCAGGAAAACGATTGGGAGCCACAGCGGTCATTGATTCGGGGGGAAACTTAAAAGGGATCATTACTGATGGGGATTTGAGAAGGATGTTGGAGAAAAGCCTGGATATCCAAAAGCTAACTGCAGGGGATATTATGACGGTAAACCCAAAGACTATTTCACAAGATGAATTTGCCATTCGTGCATTAAATCAGATGAAAAGTCATAATATCACACAACTTGTAGCCATGGATGGGGACAAAATCGCTGGATTTGTTCATATTCATGATTTGATGAAAGAAGGAATTGTTTAAACCCAAAATGCAGGTAAAACCATATATCGTCATTATGGCAGGGGGCATTGGCTCCAGATTTTGGCCATACAGTCGGAACGACCGACCGAAGCAATTTTTAGATATTCTAGGTACTGGCAGGACCTTGCTCCAAATGACCTATGATCGGTTTCAGGAAATTTCCAGTCCAGATAAGTTTTATGTGGTAACGAATCAACAGTACTTTGATTTAGTCAAGGAGCAGTTACCTGAAATAAGCGATAACCAGATCCTGACAGAGCCGCTCCGGAGAAATACAGCTACCTGCATTGCTTATGCTGTCTATAAAATCAATGCCATTGACCCTAAGGCTACCTTAGTGGTCGCTCCAGCAGATCATTTAATTACGCAGGAAAATAAGTTTCATGCTGCCATCGATCAAGCATGTCATGCAGCTCAGACAGAGGGTAGATTAATTACCATGGGAATTCAGCCCAATCGACCGGAAACCGGCTATGGGTATATTCAATACCTGGAAGAGGAAGGTCAGGAGATTTTTAAGGTCAAAACATTTACCGAAAAGCCTAATTTGAAACTTGCCAAAACCTTTTTGGAGAGCGGTGATTTTGTATGGAATTCCGGGATGTTTATTTGGAAGGTTTCCAGCATTATCTCTGCCTATGAAAAATATATGCCTGATGTGTCTGAGGTATTTAATGAGGGGATTGAGTTTCTTGGTAAAGAAAATGAACATGAATTCATCACCAAAGCCTATTCTTTGTTAAAAAATATATCCATTGACAATGGGATTATGGAGCATTCAGATCAGGTGTATGTGATCCCAGCTACTTTTGGTTGGTCCGATTTAGGTTCTTGGAATAGCCTCCATGAATTAAAGAAAAAGGATAAGAAAAACAATGTAGTGGAGGGAAATGCCATCTTGTACGATACAGAAAATTCTTATGTAAAAGTCAGCAGCGATAAACTGGTGGTGGTCCAGGGATTAGATAATTACCTGGTGAATGAATCGGATAATGTCATTCTGATTTGTAAGCTGGATGCAGAAAAAAAATTCAGAGAGTTTGTGGCCAATGCAAAAAAGAAAGGGAAGGACTTTGTTTGACCTTCCCCAAGAACCTTATTTGTTTGTTCGTTGCCTCATAGCCTCATAAATGGCTACCCCGGCAGAAACTGAAACATTTAAACTCTCAATTTTACCAAGCATTGGGATATTCACTTTTTCGTCTACTATTCCCATTAGCTCATTTGAAATTCCATCTTCTTCCGAGCCCATGATCATGGCTACAGGAGCTGAAAAATCAGCTTCATACATGCTCTTATCCGTCTTTTCAGTGATGGCAATTAAAGTCAGCCCGCTTTTTTGCAAATCCCTACAGGTATAGAAGAGGTTTTTGACTCTGGCTACCGGTAAGAAATTCAAAGCACCGGCAGAAGTTTTTACCGCATCCGAATTAATCTGTGCACTTCCTTTGGAGGGGATGACAATGGCATCCACCCCGGCGCACTCAGCAGACCTTGCAATGGCACCAAAATTCCTGACATCCGTAATTCTATCCAAAATCAATATCAAAGGGGATTTTCCAGCAGAAAAGCAAGTTTCAATGACATGATCCAATGAGGCATACTCAATGGAAGAAATGTACGCTACCACCCCTTGGTGATTTTTACGGGTTATTCTATTGAGTTTCGCATCTGGTACTCGAACTACAGGGACGCCATCTGCTTTGCAGAGCTTCAGCAATTCCTTGATCAAGTCGTTGTTTAACTCTTTTTGAATCAGTACTTTGTCTATTTCTTTTCCTGCATGGATTGCCTCCATGACAGCTCTTGTCCCAAAAAGAAAATCTTTCTCGGTTGCTCCTTTATCAATCAGAAAGCCATCTTTCCGCTTCTCCATATGGATATGTTTTTAAACCAAACAGGCTGATATGCTCTGGAGCGGTTCAGCGAGTAATAGTGTGGGTTTAGAATATTCTTAACTCGGACAAAAGTAAAGCGAATTTTTGAACTCTCATTCATACCCATGTAAGTCCATACTTCTCTATCCTGATAAAAGTTGACCTCATTCGGTGGCCCCATGACCACATAGATCATCCCTCGATCTGTTTTCCAACCTTCTTTAAAGTCTGTAAATAAGATGTTTGCAAACTCGATCTGACGGAAATACTCACGAATTAAGTCTTTTGCAATGTCCGGGTTTCGGGTCAAATTATACCAATATTCATCTAGCGCTTTCTTTTTATCTTCCGCTGCAAGTAAGGTTTCATGTTCTTTTCTGGTGGATATATAGGTGACCATTTGAATCATTTCCTCCCAATCTTTCACTTTAGGGAATGCCTCGTGGGTGGTTTTCAATAACAATCCAGTGCTAGCGCTGGTGTCACCTTGAATGAAATAATACCCTTCATTATCCAAGCTTTCAGGTACATTGGTTAGAAAATCTCCTTCATCTATTACTTCCAGTTCTTTGGGTACAGTGGCAGGTTTCGTCTCCATAGGGGGGTAAGGGACATCGAAGGTAGCCGGATAATAAAATTCATGAAGACTAGGACCTTCCTCTGATTTGAAGAGAAGGGACTGACCTTTAGTTAAGAAATTTTGGTCAAAGGGAACGTTATTGGCATAATAGGCTCCAAAAGAGGGTTGCTCAAAGACAAAAGGACTTTTCAAGTCAATATGGTAATAATATTCATCCGCCTGCCTTGTATCCAACACAGAAAGTAAAGCTACTGCAACTTCTTGATCTGCCGGAATGCTGACAGTCTTTTCAAAGAACCAATGCCTTTCTGTATCTAGCTTGATATCATTTTCTGTAAGAATTGTTACCTCATCATCCATGATCTCTTGATCATAACTGTTGAGGATCATGTAAGAGAAACTAAATGTATTGAAGTTGATATCTTCTTCAATTTTCTCTACGACCATCTGCAATTTATAATCGGTCTCATTCTCTTTGATAGGAATGATTTTTAGTCCTAATCTAGAGTACCTCGAATACCGAAGTGCTTGATTGAGGCTGTTTAGCTTCTTCTGTGAAAAAGCCGGATGGATGGCTAGAAATGCCAGTAGAAAAAATGAGAAAAGGATGTTTGTTCTAAGCTTCATTAGGTGATTCTATCGGGTTTTAAAAATTAACCTTACTTTTGCCAAAATAGTAAAATTTTGTATGGCTACCTATACAACGGAAATTGCTTCTGACAAGTTAATTAGTGACAGTCCTATTCATCAACGTTTGCTGAAAGCATACATTGCTGCCCAGCCCTGGATTTCTGGCAAATTGCTGGAAGTGGGATGTGGAGAAGGCAGGGGAGTGGAAATATTATTGCCTCATGCTAGCGGTTACTTAGGGATTGATAAGATCCAGGAAGTAATCGATATGCTCCAGCAAAAATTCCCTGATGTTTCTTTCAAGCAAGCAGTCATCCCGCCATTTGCAGGGATAGAAGATAACTCATTTGATACAGTGGTAAGTTTTCAGGTGATCGAACATATTGAAAACGATCGCTTGTTTTTGGAAGAGATTTACCGGGTTTTAAAACCGGGAGGTAAGGCAATTATTTCCACGCCGAATATTAACCATACGCTTTCAAGAAATCCTTGGCATGTCAGGGAATATACTCCTCAACAATTAATTGATCTTTCGAAATCAATTTTTGATCAGGTGGAGGCAAAAGGAGTGGGTGGAACGGACAAGGTCTGGACGTATCATCAGGCCAATCGGGAATCTGTCAATAAAATCATGCGGTTTGATATTTTTGATTTGCAGCACAAGCTTCCTGCATCGATACTTCGCATGCCTTATGAAATATTGAATAGGATCAATAGAAATAAGCTTCATAAACAAAAGTCCAGCAAAGCCATGGATATTACCCATGAAGATTATCCCATTGTAGAAGATCCTGCTCAGGGATTGGATTTGTTTTACATCCTACATAAAAAATAAAAAGAGGCCCTTGGGCCTCTTTTTTTATCTTCTATCAATCTCGGTAGGGAGCGCTTCTGCTCCCATATAGGCGGTGAGCCTAGCTTTTAATTCATCCGCTTTTTCTTGGTAACCTCGCTCTTCCAAAAGAGGGATGAAATACCTGATCATTTCTACGGAAATCATCATTTCCCGGTCATAATCACGGTTTTCTGCGGTATAGAATTCAATCATATCCAACGATTTTTTGGATACTTTATCTATGATGTCTAGGGCTTTTTCTTCTTCGCCTACTTCAAAGAACAAGGGTACTGACTGTCCACTTGAAAGATCGTAAGGAATTGCAACATGAGGCATCACCTCAAGCCCATAGTTTAGGATGTTTGCTGCTTTATCCATTTCATTTTGATCCAATAAAGCGATGGCAATAGAGTTTAAAGCACTTCTATGATTGGAAGCAAACCTTCTATATTCCTCATCCAGGTATGCATCAGGATCGTCCATTCCCCTAAATGCAAACTTCTCCATGAAGTTTTTGTAAGCTAAGTCTGCATTGACTAATTCATCCCTGATGAAGTCAGGTTTCTGAATAGGAAGGAGTCTATAAGTCAATCCTTCATTGACCACATGGCTTTCCAGGTCAATTCCAATCGTGGAAAGGGAAGTGTTATTGAAATAGATTGGTCTTTCCCAATTATTGGTGGTGATCAAATCGATCAACATCAAAGTTCCCTTAGTGAGGTACTGTCCTTTCACTCTCAGATTAATTTGAGGAGTGAATAACGGAGTGAACTCTTCTGGAATGATATCTTTATTGGCCACAGAAGCAGAATCCACATCCAGAATCAGGTTTCTGGAAGGAACCATGTTGACCACACTTTTTCCTCCCGTGTTGACATTCAATCTTGGATCTCCGGAATTCAGCAAAGAAAGGTAGGCTTTAACCGATATGGCAGAGTTTGGATTTTCGTCTCCTGTGACGTAAAGTACGTCGTTGGTTCCTTTTTGGTACCTGTTTTTATCCAAACTAAATGGTAATGCCTCTGATTCATTGACCGGTCGGGTCATTTGTTCCACGTACCAATCCGTATCAAAATAGCTGAGTACAATTACTCTCACATCCGTACGGAATCCCTCTACCTCCTGTACATACCAAAGCGGGAAGGTATCATTATCACCCCCAGTAAACAGAATGGCATTTGGAGCACAAGATGCCAAGAAATTTCTTGCAGAATCCACTGAGAAATATCTTCCTTGTCTATTGTGATCATCCCAAGTCTGGCTTGCTACCAGCCCCACAATTGGCATTGTCAATAGGGTGGCAACCAACCCAGCGGTAGCCAAATTCTTATTCATTTTACCTATGGCATGGGCAATGCCTATTACGCCCATTCCCAGCCAGATAGCAAAAGCATAGAAACTACCCACATAAATATAATCTCTTTCTCTCGGCTCCACCGGAGGGGAATTCAGGTAGAGTACCAGTACCACTCCCATCATCAGGAATAGCATCAAGTTGACATAGAAAGATTTTGGATCGTATTTGGCTTGGAAGAACATTCCGATAATCCCTAATAAGAGTGGGAGCATCAAGTAGTTATTATGCCCCTTGTTCTCCTTGATATAATCAGGGTATTTATCAGACAGGGCATCCGTAATTCCAATCCAAGGAGCATCTGAAAAGTCACTTTCACGACCGGAGAAATTCCACATGAAATACCTCCAATACATTTGCCCTAACTGATGGCTAAACATAAAGTATAAGTTATCGCCGAATGTCGGGTCCTGACCTTCTCTTAAGCCAAGTTTTTGTCTATAAATCCGTTTATGGTTTTCCTGAGTAGAATATACCCGAGGTAGAATCGTGGTCTTGCTTTTCTCGTAGATGTTTTTCAGCCCATAATCCACAATTTCATACTTGTCTTCCCCCTTCATATAGACTGGATCCCCTTCTTCCTGGTCCACCAATTTGGCTGTGAAGTATTGACCATGGAGCAGAGGACGATACCCGTATTGTTCCCTTTTTAGGTAGGATACATAGCTGATGATATCCTTAGGGGCATTTTCATTGATGATGGGGTCTTGATTGGCACGAATGACAATTAAGGCATAACTGCTATATCCAATTAAGATAAACACCAAGGAAAGTAGAGCGGTGTTGAGGGTAGCATTTTCCTTGCTTCTGGAATATTTATAAGCAAAAAACAAAGCCGTAAAGAACACAATCGCAAAGAAGATAATCCCTGATCCAAAAGGAAGTCCTAAAGAATTGACAAAGAATATCTCCATGGAACCTGCAAGGCTAGGTAAGCCAGGAATAATAAAGTTGTTGATGATGACCAAGGCTACTCCACCGCCCAAAAAGGCAAGAATGGCACCTTTTATAGTTGGTTTCTCATACTTCTTAAAATAATAAATCAGCGCCAGAGCAGGTAGGGTCACTAAGTTTAGCAAGTGAACGCCAATGGAAAGTCCTACCAAATAAGCGATGAAGATCATCCATTTATTTTCATCTCTAGGATCTTTGATGACATCCCATTTCAAAAATGCCCAGATGACAATGGCAGTAAAGAAAGAAGACATGGCGTATACTTCTGCTTCCACCGCTGAAAACCAAAAGCTGTCACTGAATGTATAAAACAAGGAACCTACGATTCCAGCACCCATTAAGGTAATTACTTGCCCTTTGCTCTCTTTTCCTTCCTCCATTTTGTAAAGTCTTCTTCCAAAGAGGGTAATGGACCAGAACAGGAATAAAATAGTAAATGCAGAAAAAAGCGCACTTCCTACATTCATCCAATAAGCCACCTCTAAGGGATCACCTAGCGCTAGGAAGCTAAACATTCGGTAAACCAGCAAAAAGAATGGTGCTCCTGGAGGGTGGGGCACTTGCAGTTTATAAGAAACAGCGATGAATTCTCCTGGATCCCAGAAACTTGCCGTCTCTTCGGCTGTCAAAATATATACGATCGCGGCCACGGTAAAAACCACCCAGCCGGTTAAATTATTGATTTGCTTATACTTGAGCATTAATTCGGAATATTAGACTGGCGAAAATAAAAAAATAATTCCCAACTGAGGATTTTTTAGCACTTTTTAAAAGTTAAAGGTAAAATAGAAATCTAGCCCTTTGTGATAAAAATTACTGTAGAGAACCTATTGACTCTGTACTTTTGTTATGTTAAATAAATTAAATGACCATGAGCGCACAACCTAAAACCTTTCAGGAATTAATTGACGGAGACCAGCCAGTGTTGGTAGACTTTACTGCAACTTGGTGTGGCCCTTGTAAGATGATGCATCCTATTTTGGAAGATACTTCCAGACAAATGGGAGACAAGGTCAAAATATTGAAAGTTGATGTGGATAAAAACCCATTGGCAGCGAGCAAATTTCAAGTACGAGGTGTTCCTACGTTGATTTTGTTCCAAAAAGGGAAAATCCTTTGGAGACAATCCGGAGTGGTGCCAGCACATCAATTGATTCAAACTATTGAATCCAATATTTTAAAAGAAGCATAATAGTGTGACAAAAGTCATCTATACAGTTCTTTTGGACTGGTATATTTGAACATCCGAATAGAGAAAATATAAAAACACATCATATGAAAATCGAACAAATTTATACCGGCTGTTTAGCTCAAGGAGCTTACTACATTGAGTCAGATGGCGAAGCAGCGGTGATTGATCCGTTAAGAGAAGTTCAGCCTTATATTGAAAAAGCTGAAAGAAGAAATGCGAAGATCAAGTACGTGTTTGAAACACACTTTCATGCTGATTTCGTGTCTGGTCACCAAGATCTTTCTGCGAAGACTGGTGCGCCTATCGTGTATGGACCAACGACCATGAAAATGGGATTTGATGCAATCGTAGCTGAAGATGGTCAGGAATTTCAGATAGGTAAGGTGAAAGTGAAAGTGATTCACACTCCAGGACATACGATGGAGAGTTCTTGTTTCCTACTTTACAATGAGGAAGGAAAGCCAGAAGCCATCTTTACCGGAGATACCTTATTCATCGGTGATGTAGGTAGACCTGATTTAGCCCAAAAAGTAGTGAAGGATTTGACCCAAGAGAAATTGGCAGGTCATTTATATGATTCCCTTAGAAATAAAATCATGCCCCTTCCAGATGATTTGATTGTCTATCCGGCACACGGAGCAGGTTCAGCATGTGGAAAAAACATGAGCAAGGAGACTTCAGATACCCTTGGTAACCAAAAGAAGACCAATTATGCGCTTCAGGAAATGACCAAAGAGGAGTTTATCAAAGAAGTACTTACAGGTTTAACTCCTCCTCCAGCATATTTCCCTCAAAACGTGATGATGAATATCGAAGGATATGACAGCATTGATGAGGTATTGGAAAGAGGTGTGAAACCATTGACACCTGCGCAATTTGAAGCTGCTGCAAATGAAACAGGAGCGTTGATCTTGGATACAAGAGCCCCTCAGACTTTCGCCAAGGGATTTGTGCCTAACTCTGTGAATATCGGAATTGACGGAAGTTTTGCAGTATGGGTAGGAGCAATGATTCCCGACTTGAAACAAGAGATATTGGTGGTAGCGGATGAAGGTAGAGAAGAAGAAGTAATCACCAGGTTAGCAAGAGTAGGTTATGACTATGCTTTAGGCTATTTGGAAGGGGGAATTGAGTCCTGGAAAAAAGCTGGACATGAATTGGATTCAATAGAATCTATTTCTGCAGAAGAGCTTGCAAAAAGAAAAGAGAAAGATCCTGAATTGACTATTCTGGATGTTAGAAAGAACAGTGAATACTTATCAGAACATGTAGTAGATGCTGAAAACGCACCATTGGACTACATCAATGAGAGTATGTTGAAAGTAGACAAGGATAAAACTTACTACGTTCATTGTGCTGGCGGATATCGATCAATGGTGTTTAATTCCATTTTGAGAGCGAGAGGATATGATAATTTAATCGATGTGGATGGAGGATTTAAGGCCATCAAAGAATCCGAGAAGTTTCAGGTGACAGATTACGTTTGCCCGACTACACTTCTCTAAATGCTAGGAGAAAAGTTGCTTAATTCCCAAAATGGCGAGTCTTAGGACTTGCCATTTTTAGTATCAACTTATTCCATGTGATTAAAGTCACAACTATATGCAGAAAATGATCGCCAAATTTGCATTACTATTTCTTCTCATGGTGATGGCTGAATCAGTTTATTCCCAGCACTCGTATGAAGAGGTAGAAATGGAAGAAGAGCCAGACAAAAAGTTGTTTGGTAAACTATTGAAAACTGGATCGTTTGAGTTTCATCTCAGGTCATATATGATGGGAACTGTCAATCAGGGTGCTTTGACTAATTACAGTACTTGGGGTACAGGAGCTGGAGTCGGTTATTTCTCACCAAGATGGAAAGGACTAGGAGTGGGCTTTAGTGGTTTTTTTGTCTTCAGACATTTTGAAAACCATATCACCGAACTAGATCCTTTGACAGGAATGCCGAATAGATATGAACTGCCATTGTATGATGTTCATCATCCCGAAAATCACAAGGATATGGATCGATTGGAGGAGTTTTACATTTCCTATGAATCTTCTTCCATTTCAGCTTGGTTCGGAAGACATCATTTCGAAAGTCCTTTGCTTAATGCCTCTGATAATAGGATGCGTCCCAATTTGTTCAGCGGTCTATCCTTAGATTGGAATAAAAGTGATTTCACGGTGCAAGGGGCTTGGTTTACCCATGTGATTTCAAGAGGATCTCTAGAATGGTTGCCCATTGATGAATCTTTTGGATTTTATCCTACTGGAAGAAATCCAACGGGTGAGGAAGAAAGCTACCAACATCATATTCATACCAAAGGAATTGGTGTGTTAGGGCTTGGATGGGATAATGAACAGGTAACAGCAAAATCCTGGAGCTATCTTTCGGAGGGGGTGTTTGCCACTAATCTTTCCCAAGTAGAAGGCAGGAAGCCCATGGTGAAAGGACCTGATTTGGTTTGGGGGGTACAAACCATGTTCCAAGCTGCGATAGGAGATGGAGGAAATCCTGATCCTGCCAAGGCTTATATTCTGCCAGGGGAGAAATCCTCTGCATTTGGAATGAGAGCTGGATTGTCATGGCCCCATAGTAAATGGACGGTAAACTACCTTGGATTTTCAGACCGGGGAAGGTTTCTATTCCCAAGAGAATGGGGGAGGGAACAGTTCTTTGCGAGCCTTCCAAGGGAGCGGTTCGAAGGATTAGGTGCTACTCATGCCATCATGACCCAGTTTGAACAACAGCTGGCAGATGACAGAATGAAGGTGGTGTTGGGAGTCTCACATGTAAAAACTCCGGATATCCATCATGTAGAACTTAATAAATATGGAATCCCAAGCTATCTGCATTTCTCAGGATTGGCAGATTACAGATTTAAAGGGTTTTTCCATGGACTTGATTTACAGTTGTTGGTAGTAGCCAAAAAAGAACTATTTGAAAGGGAAATCCCTTTGGAATATGTGATAAACCGGGTTGAAATGATGAATTTCAATCTCATACTAGACTATAGATTTTAAATAAACGAGAATAAAAATGAATCAATTTATCGACTGGATTACCCAGCCTTGGCCTTGGTACGTAGCGGGCCCAATGATTGGCCTTACAGTGCCAACGTTGCTCTTAATTGGAAATAAGACCTTTGGGATTTCCTCTTCCTTGCGACATGTCTGCGCCATTTGCGTACCTGCAGGCATCCCTTTCTTTACCTATAACTGGAAAAAAGAAATGTGGAACATGTTGTTTGTGTTAGGGGTGTTAATTGGTGGTTTTATAGCGACTAATTACTTGGCAAACCCCAATGATTTTATCCTGGCAGATCAGACAAAAGCTGATTTAACAGCTTTGGGTATCACGGATTTCTCTGGCCTGATGCCATCTGACATCTTTGACTGGAGCGTTTTATTTACTGCGAAAGGCCTTTTGTTCTTCGTGATTGGAGGGTTCCTAGTGGGCTTTGGAACCCGATATGCAGGAGGATGTACTTCCGGGCATGCGATCATGGGAATTAGTTCACTTCAGTGGCCATCCTTGGTAGCTACCATTTTCTTTATGCTTGGCGGTTTTGTGATGACTCATTTGTTGTTGGGACCTTTGATGTCTTTGGTGGGATTTTAATTAGATGATAAAATGAAAGTAGCAGAAAAAAATATACAAGGGGCTGCAGTATGTGATGCTCCAAACTCTCAAGAGAATATTGAAAAAGGCCTAGCCTTAGTAAAATACATGATTGTCGGAATTTTGTTTGGAATCGTGTTTGTCAAAGCTGAAATCATTTCTTGGTTTAGAATTCAGGAAATGTTCCGTCTTCAGTCTTTCCATATGTATGGAGTCATTGGTTCCGCGATCATTACCGGGATCATTTCCATCCAGATCATCAAACGATTCAACATCAAGACGATCAAAGGAGAGACTGTCAATATTCCTAAAAAGGAATTTAGGAAAGGACAGATTATCGGAGGATTCATCTTTGGTTTAGGATGGGCGATTACCGGAGCTTGTCCAGGACCATTGTTTGCTCAAATAGGAAGTGGATTTACCATTGTATTTGTAACCTTGATTTCAGCTATAGCGGGAACCTGGGTATATGGAAAATTTGCGAAGAAGCTTCCAAATTAACTATTAGGTTTAGATGGAATAATTAAAGCCAGTTTCTGATAGGGAACTGGCTTTTTTAATCAAATACTTTTTTGATAATGAATCTGATGATCAAGATGGCTGTGGTGATAATTGCACCTACGATGATAAATTCCATGTGCTTAAATTTACCACAATAACACCCCTTTTCCCAAATAGTTTAAGCTTGAGGAGAGGTTATTTGCCGCTTATTGGAGTAATCTTTCTAAATTTCGGAGCCTATTAATCTATACCCAACCTATGATTTCTTATTCCAAACGCCGAGTAGCCCTCGGAGCATTTTTCTTTTTTGTGGGTTTATGTTTTGCCTCATGGGCTGCAAGGATACCTGATATTCAAGCCAGGTTTGATCTTTCAGAAGGTCAACTCGGGACTTTATTATTGTTCCTTCCGTTGGGTTCAGTGATAGGACTTCCAATTGCGGGTTGGGCAGTTCATCAATTTGGAAGCAGAAAAGTCATTATGATCGGCGCGGTTGCTTATGCACTCACCTTGCCTTTGATTGGATTGGCTCCTGCTATTTGGTTACTTGTTCCGGTTTTGATTCTGTATGGAATGTTAGGGAATACCATGAACATTTCATTGAATACTCAAGCATTAAACTTGGAAGACCAAATGGGGAAAAATATACTGGCTTCCTTTCATGGTCTATGGAGCATGGCGGGATTTACAGGAGCTGGAATCGGCGCATTAATGATCTACCTGGGGCTAAGTCCAGCCCAGCATTATGGGGTGGTCATGTTGATTTCTTTGACGATTATTCTAGTTGCTCAAAGATTCATCATTAAAGAAAAAGCTGCATCTGCAGATGGTGGGTTGGTGTTGAAAAAGCCGGATGCTTTGCTATTAAGAATTAGCTTGATTGCGTTTTTGGGCATGATGTGCGAAGGATGTATGTTTGATTGGAGTGGCGTGTATTTCAAAAAAGTGGTGAATGCTGACCCTTCACTAATTGCGTTAGGATATGTAGCCTTTATGGGAACCATGGCTACAGGAAGATTTATTACCGATAAAATTGCAGCGAGATTTACCAAAGTTGCCGTCATTCAAGTAAGTGGTGTTTTGATATTTGTAGGCTTAGCCTTAGCGGTGGTATTCCCCACAGTTACGGTGGCTACTGTAGGATTTTTATTGGTTGGATTAGGAGTGGCATCTATTATCCCTCTTTCCTATAGCATAGCTGGGAGATCTAAATTATACGCGCCAAGCGTGGCTTTGGCTTTGGTATCTACCATTTCATTTTTCGGGTTTTTGTTAGGACCTCCTTTGATTGGATTCATTGCTGATCTCTTTAATTTGAAAACCTCTTTCGCCATGGTAGCGGTAGCTGCCTTGGGGATCACCTTGCTTTCAAGTTTCCGTAAAGCTGTATTTCTTATTCCGCAAAAAGTTAAACCCTCTTCTGTTTCATGAGTCATGCTTCTACCTTTCAGTACGAAAAAGACTTTGAAATCGGCTCGTTTCAAGTTCATCCTTCGGGGAAAATCAGATTGAGTTGTGTGGCAGACTTATTCCAGGAAAGTTCTTGGGGGCATGCTGATTCTGCGGATTTTGGGAGGAATTTGATGGAAAATGGTCAAATGTGGGTATTGTCAAGAATGGATTTTCATTGTTTTAATTTGCCCTCTTGGGGCGATCATGTGAAAGTTTATACTGCCGGGAGAGGTGTAGAGAAATTGTTTGCTTTCAGGGAGTTTATGATGACTGATGAGGAAGATAATATCCTCGCACTTTGCATGACCTCTTATCTTTTGTTGAACATGGAGTCCAAAAGACCTATGAGACCTGAGCAGGTATTGCCATCCCAGCTATTTGATCCATTGGAGAAACCGGATTGGCAAGCAGCGAAGGTGAAAGTGGAAGGAGACTTGATTGCCAGTGAAAAGCTGATGGTAAGGTATTCGGATTTAGACTTAAACGATCATGTGAATAATACCAGCTACATTCTATGGGTAGAAAATATCCTGAAAGAAAGGAACATTGAGAAAGCTAAATTTTTAATCAATTTTCAGGCAGAATGCATGTTGGGAGAGGTGGTGGAAATTAATCTCTACCAAAAAGAAGATCGTTTTATTTTTCAAGGATTAGTGGGGGCTAAACTCGTATTTTTAGCAGAAGCCTATTAAATTACAATATGTCAAGCCAGATGTGATTCTTGTCACAGCATTATAGCCATTCTTTGAGCCATTTTTGTAGCTTGATATAGCACTATGAAAGAGATCGGAAAACCATTTCTGCAATTGATTACGCTGGTACTAAGTTTATTGGTATTGGCCAGTTTATTAGTAGGCGTAATCGGATTTGTAATTTATTTGTCCTACTCGGGGGTTAATCTACCGGCTTTTAAAGAGCAGCCTGTAGTAGCCCAAGTAGTGAATACACCTGTTTCTAAGGCATTGATGGATCCTTCGGGTATGTGGCAAGCGCCTGATTGGGCAAGTGTAGATACGGAACCCAATGCCGATGAAATCAAGTATGGTAGAGAATTGATTGCCAATACTTCTGAATATTTGGGGCCAAACGGAAAGGTCAAAAAGATATCCAATGGGTTGAATTGCCAGAATTGCCATCTTCAGGCAGGTACCGTTCCCTTGGGAAATAATTATTCAGCTGCTGCAAGTACTTATCCAAAAGTAAGAGGTCGATCTGGTACTTCTGAAGATATTGAGATGCGAATCAATGGCTGTTTCCAAAGAAGCTTGAATGGAGGTGTCTTGCCTAGGGACAGCAAAGAAATGAAAGCCATGGTTGCCTATATGAATTGGCTAGGTCAGGATGTTCCAAAAGGAGAAAAACCGGTAGGAGCAGGGATTTATGAGGTGCCACTGTTGGATAGAGCTGCCGATCCGGTAAAAGGAAAACTTGTGTATGATAGACAATGTGTTGCCTGTCATATGGCGGATGGACAAGGCTTGGCAAAAGCAGACGGGACCGGTTACACTTACCCTCCACTTTGGGGAGAGCATAGCTACAACCAGAAAGCCGGTCTATTTAGAATGTCAAGATTTGCCGGATATGTCAAAGCCAATATGCCTTTTGGGGCTACTTATGAAAATCCAATGCTATCTGACGAGGAAGCCTGGGATGTGGCAGCCTATGTAAACAGCCTTGATCGACCTACCAGAGATTTTCCTAATGATTGGCCAGATATCAGTAAAAAGCCAATGGATCATCCATTTGGTCCTTATGCAGATGAATTTTCAGAGGAGCAACATAAGTTTGGTCCTTTCAAACCTATCAAAGAAGCGATAGCAAAACTAAAATGAAAAAGATACTACTAGGATTATTCCTGGTGCTATCTTTTCAAGCTATTGCTCAACAATCAGAGCGTCAGCTAAAAGTAGTACCGGATGTCCATTTCCGAATGTTTTGGATGAGTACCAGCTATCCAAAAGACTTTAAAAATGACTTTGCCCTGGGTTCAAGCTTGAACCTAGGGGCGAATCTGGCTTTTGCAGATCATATAAACTTCCATGTGGGTTATCGGTTTTACGGAAATCTATGGAGTTCCGATCTCACGAGTCCGGATCCCCTTTCCGGGCTTGGGAATCGTTATGAAGTGGGATTATTTGATTTGCTCCACCCAGAAGATAAGTTTTTCGGAAAATTGGAGACTCTTTCTATATCCTACACCCAAGAAAAGTGGGGTGCAAAAGTGGGTAGAATGGGGATCAATACCGATTGGGTCAATGCCCAGGATGGAAGACTTGCTCCCACAGCCATAGAGGGACTCCATGCTTGGTATGCACCAAGTCCAAAATGGGAATTCGGTTTATGGGCAATCAGTAAAATGGGAGTGAGGGGAACTTCTGAATGGCTTGGGGTTGGGGAGTCTATTGGAGTATTTCCTGTTGGTAGAGCTATTAATGGAGAACCGTCTCAGTATGCAGGGAATACCAATAGTGATTGGATAGGGATCTTGGAGTTTTCCCATCAAACCGAAAAGTTTGGAAAAATAAGTGTTTCAGAAACGTTGGTGCAGAATATATCCAACACCCTTTGGGCATCATTGGAGAAAAATTGGCCGGAGCAACCTCATGGCAAGTGGTTTTCAGGAATTCAGTTTGGATTTCAAAATGGGATAGGGGATGGAGGTAATATCAATCCCATATTTCAATACAAAGACCCTGAAGATACCAATTGGGTAGTGTCGGCAAAGGCTGGTTATGCTGTAAAAAACTGGTCCATGAGTTTGAGTTATTCTCACTTGGATGGCAAAGGGAGATGGCTAAGCCCTAGAGAGTGGGGGAAAGATGCTTGGTATACCTTTATTCCTAGAGAGCGGAATGAAGGATTTGGAGGAATGGATGCCTTGGTAGCTTATGTGGATTATCAAATAGGGGATACAGGTCTTAAGCCATATTTGCATTTCGGACTTCATTGGTTGCCGGATTATACAGATCCTCAAGCCAACAAATACGGTTTTCCTTCCTACCGACAAGTAAATTTAGGTCTTAAATATGTGCCCCAATCCTATAAAGCCATTGATTTTCATTTGATCATCATGAATAAGGAAGCCATGGGGAATAGGGACCTTAGCCCGAAATTACGCTACAATAAAGTGGAAATGATCCATGTCAACGGCATGTTGAATTGGAGGCCTTTTAAGTGATTTGAATCATTTCCATGAGATACCGGTGGAGAGATAGGGGATTAAAATACCCCTATTTTGATACAAATTAGGAATTACCAAATAATAGATGGACCTTTGTCCCAGTCAGGAATTCACTTAACAACTATTATCCTGATCCTTGAAGTAAAGTTAGCGTTGATTATCAACCTGCTTAAGTAGCAAATTCAAGAGTTTTCCCTTACGATTACCTAGGTTTTAATTCTCTCCCTTTTCTACTTTTTTAATTCAACAATGGCCCAGCGTCATTTTTCGAATTAAAACCTGCAGTAAAAATCCTCCCCAACAGTATCAGAATTGCCTTTTAATTTAAACCAAAACAACACTCTATTAAAACTGTAAGATTCTCAGAATCAAATCTATCAGATTTCTCTGTCACCCTCAAGTCAAGGGTTTATGGACATTTCAAGTCCAATAACAAATCCAAGTATGCAAATAAGGAAATGGTCATCAAGACTGTTTTACTCGTTTCACTATTTTTAATCCCTCAAGCACTCATTATTTCAGGATGGGTTGCCGAAACATGGCAGCTATTTACCTGCTATTTATTATCAGCCTTCGGAATGGCCGGCATAGGCATGGGTGTCATGCATGATGCATGTCACGGTTCCTATTCAAAAAATCCTTTAGTCAATAAGTTCGTGAGCTACACCTTGAATATGGTGGGAGCAAGTTCAGAAGTATGGAGAATTCAACACAATGTGTTGCATCATAGCTATACGAATATCCATGAACATGATGATGATATCAATGCTCCATTCTTTTTGAGATTTTCTCCTGAAGCTGAGCAAAATAAACTTCATAGATTTCAACATCTCTATGCATGGTTCTTTTACTCCTTGTCTACACTTTCTTGGGTAACAGCCAAGGATTTCATTAGACTTAAAAGATACCATGACAAGGGATTGGTGAAAGGGAAAAATGGATATCAAAAAACCTTGTGGAAGATCATCGCTTGGAAGGCGGGATATTTTGCTGTGATCCTAGGATTGCCATTAATCTTCTCTCCCTTTCCTTTTTGGATGATATTGTTAGGTTATGTATCCATGCACTTTGTGACAGGGTTTGTAATAACCATGGTTTTCCAAATCGCTCATATTGTGGAAGATGTTAATTTTCCGGTAGTTGATGAGCATGGAAATGTGGAAGGTGAGCGAATGCTGCATCAGTTGGCAACTACCTGTAACTTCTCACCGAATTCACGCATCATCACCTGGTTTGCCGGGGGGTTGAATTACCAAGTGGAACATCACCTATTTCCGGATATTTGTCATGTACACTATAAAAAAATCGCACCTATTGTAAAAGCTACAGCAGCGGAGTTTAATGTGCCTTATTACTCCAAGCCGAACTTTTTGATGGCTGTTTTAGACCATTTTAAAATGCTTTATATCCTCGGAAACACTCCGAAGTTGGAGCCTCAAAAAGTTTTCAAATAATGAATAGCACCACAAATAGAAATACGAAGCCTACTTCTTCTAGTAGACCTAATCGCGGGCCGAGACAGGTTCAGAAGAAAAAGGTTTCTACGCTTGATCCAAATTTATTGATCAAGAAAGCCAAGCCAACTGGGCAAAAGGGTTTTCAATCGAAGACTTCTTTCACCAGCCTATCGCTTTCAAAAGGATTGATGAATAACCTGGCAACAAAAGGCTATGTGAATATGACCAATATTCAAGAGCAATCAGTAGCCCCTTTGTTGGAAGGAAGAGATATGCTAGGGATTTCCAATACAGGTTCTGGAAAAACAGGAGCGTTTTTGATTCCTATTATCGAACATGCATTACAGGACAAAAACCAGTTTACAGCATTGATTGTAACTCCTACCCGGGAGCTGGCCCTTCAAATTGAAGAGGAATTTAAAAGCTTGAGCAAAGGGATGAACCTTTACTCTGCGACCTTTATTGGAGGGACCAATATCAACACGGACATGAAGGTGCTTTCGAGAAAACTTCATGTAATCGTTGGTACCCCAGGTAGGTTGTTGGATTTGGCCAGCAGAAGACTTCTAAAGCTAAACCAAGTGAAAACCTTGGTATTGGACGAATTTGACAGAATGCTCGATATGGGTTTTGTCAATGATGTCAAGAAGCTTGTTGGGGCAATGACCCAAAGAAGACAGACCATGTTGTTTTCTGCCACCTTGGAGGCCAGTCAGAAAGCACTGATCAATAGCTTATTGAATAATCCTGTGGAGGTGAAAATCAATTCAGGGGTTACCACAAACGAAAACATTGAACAAGGAATCATCCGGGTACCAGAAGGCAAGGATAAGTTTGTATTGCTTGCAGACCTTTTTCAGGATCGAGGCATGGATAAGGTGATCATCTTTACAGAAACAAAACGCTTAGCAGATAAGCTAAGTAAAAAATTGAACCAATCTGGGATTAAATCAGGATTGATCCATGGAAATAAGTCTCAGAATTTTAGAAATAAAACGATAGAGCAATTCAAATCTGGCGAAACCAGAGTGTTGGTAGCGACAGATGTAGCTGCCAGAGGTATAGACGTGGCTGATGTTTCCCATGTGATAAACTATCAGCTGCCCATGACAATGGATAGCTATATACACAGAATCGGAAGAACAGGTAGGGCTGGTAAGACTGGTCATGCCCTCACATTTGTCAACTAAAATAACTGTATGTCAAAAAATCAAAATAGCTTCATTAAGAAGCAAAAAGCTGAATTAAAGAGAAGAAAACAGAAAGAAAAATTTGAGAAAAAGTTAGAAAGAAAAGCACAGCCCAAAAGCGGCGACTTGGATGACATGATTGTCTACGTTGATCGCTTCGGTAATTTCACCGATACTCCTCCTGAAGAGGAGCCAGTAAAGAATACAAAAAATCAAAATCAAAGTAATAAAAACACAAGAACACCAAATTTTAAATCAAGAAATCATGAATGAAGGAACAGTAAAATTCTTTAACACTACAAAAGGCTTTGGATTCATCACACCATCTGACTCTGACGAGGACGTTTTCGTACACCAGTCTGGTTTGGTTCACGATATCCGTGAAAACGACAAAGTATCCTATGAACTAGTTCAAGGTAAAAAAGGCGTTAACGCTGTAAATGTTAAAGTGATCAAATAAGGAAAAATAGAATGGGGCAACCCGATCTATTTACTTTTTGATACAAAAACACCTGGCTTCTCTTGAGGTCAGGTGTTTTCTTTTTAGCGATAGCCAACTTATTCGGAGTAGGTGACCTCATTAGACAGCTCACTGCCCTGTTCCAACTCGTCTAGGTTGAGCAAGGTGGTTTTTGCAATCTGGGACAATGCCTCTTGGGTTAAAAATGCCTGGTGACCTGTAATCAACACATTAGGGAAGGTCATTAATCGCGCAATTTGTTCGTCCATCAATATCTCTTCGGATAAATTCCTAAAAAATAAGTCCTCTTCCTGTTCGTAAACATCAATTCCTAAATATCCTATCTTTTTGGATTTCAGGGCTCTAATGACAGATTTGGTCTCGATCAAAGCCCCACGACTGGTATTAATGATCATCACGCCATTTGGCATTTGGTCTATGGTCTTTTTATTGATCAGATGCTTGGTTCCTGGAGTCAAAGGACAATGGAGAGATATGATCTGGCTTTGCGATAATAGCTCATCCAAGTTCAGGTATTTTACTCCTATCGCTTTCAACTCTTTGTTCTCGATCAGGTCATACGCCAAAACCTCACAGCCGAAGCCTAGAGCTATTTTACAGAAAGCGGTGCCGATAGCACCGGTTCCAATGACGCTGACCACTTTCCCGTTTAAATTAAACCCCACAAGACCTTCCAAGGAATAGTTGTTTTCCCTGATCCTATTGTAAGCTTTATGGGTTTTTCTGCTTAAAGTCAAAATCATGGCAAATGCATGTTCGGCCACTGCCTCTGGACTATACGCAGGAACACGACAAATCTTTAAGTTTAGCTCCTTGGCAGTTTTCAGGTCTACTTGGTTGTATCCGGCACAGCGAAGTACAACCGCCTGGATTCCGAACTCATGGAGTATTTTTAAAACCGGAGCATCGAGATGATCATTGACAAATGCACAAACCGCATCGTACCCCTTTGCTAAATTTACCGTGTGCTTATCCAGTTTTGCCTCAAAATAGGTGAAATGATGTCCATGTTTTGTCAATCTTAAATCGAAACTCTTTTGATCATAAGATTTGGTACTAAAACATGCGACTTTCATAGCTAATTGGTTTGTAATTGGTAGATGGTGAATTTAGTAAACTCTTCTTCTATTTCCGTATTTGCAGGTTCTTGGACTAACAGTTTATTCTCCTTGAGAGCAGTGACCAACACCCCCTCAATTCCCGGTAATTCTACTGGCAATTGTTTTCCGTCTTTAAAAATAAGAATTCTTTGCTCAGATGCATCTTGTACCGCAGAATAAGGGTTTTCTTCTGAATTCCGGTTTTCGAATTCAGATTCAGTAATCCCGGTGAAATACTGGAGCAGCACAAAGCCGTTCCCCAGGTTAATCAGTTTTCTGTTTCTCCCTGAAAGTCTTGCAAGGTTAATTGCCTGTGGATCGTCAAAAGGCGCTCCTATGGGTACAGGATTATAAGTCAAAAATTCAGAATAGTTGATAGGAATGGAGTTTTTCAACGTGAATTCTGGTAATTGATACACTAGGATTTCCGGATCCAGTTCTTGTGCTACTACCAATTCATTGGCGTCATGGTCAATGAAAAAAGTCTTCCCCATGACCCCGTTATAAACATTTTCTGTCTGCTCATAAACCGAGGTTGGTTCGTAAGGGACTACCATTTTCGTCTCACCGGTAAATAAGTTTAATTGATAAAAGTTTTTGAGTGTGTCTTTTCCTTCTTGATTTCGAATCAAATGAGAGGCAGTCAGGTAATTGCTTGGGCCGACCAACAAATGAGTGGTGTCATTAGAAACAAAATAAGGAGTTTTTCCCAAAGGAGTATTCGTTCTAATCGGTAACGGAGATAACACACGGTGGGAATGGGTAATCTCATAATTGGGGTCGTAAGAAATTACTTGAAAGGGAAGCTCCACAATTCGTTCTTGATTGGGGCCAAAGGCTAAGCCAACTGGATTCCAATTCCCATATTTTCCCGGTCCATCTCCTTTTTTATTGACTCTTTTGATAATTTCTCCGTTTTCTGAAATTTCAAGTAGATCGTCTTCAACTTCAGAGTAGCCTAAATAGATGTTTTCTTCATGGCTATAATCCCGGATGCTCACTCTGGTAAAGTTATTTACCTGGAAAGAATCCACTTTCACTAAAGAGTAATTCAGATCAACTGTAGATTCGGTCTTTGAAGTACAGCTGAAGAGTGAAAACCCGAATAAAAGACAAAATAGAAGTGGGTGAGTAGAATTGTTCATGTTTAAATATTTAATTTTCGTAAGTCTACGAAATTTTCGTTTAATTTAAAATCTTTTCGTCAAATAGCTTATTTCCTTCAATTAACATGATTTTGTCTTTCTGATTTGACAAAGAGTTGGAGAAATTTATAGTTTCTGCCTAGATTGGGTCAAAAACCATCAGATTATGAAAAAACTATATCAAAGTGTCCTTTTAGTTGTTGCAATGGCCTTGGTAGGGGCTTGTTCGCAGGAAACAGAAGAGAAAAAAATTGTTGAAGAAATGAAAGAAATAGAAATGGAAAGTACTGCTCCGGATTCAGTATTAAGGCATGTAGTGATGTTTGGTTTTAAGGAAGAAACGAGTCCTGAAAAAATTCAAGAGGTAATTGATGCATTTGCTGCATTGCCAAGTAAAATCGAACAAATAAAAGGATTTGAATGGGGGATTAACAACAGCCCTGAAGGATTAAATGATGGGTTGACCCATGCATTTACGCTGACTTTTCACTCGGAAGAAGATCGTGCTATTTATTTACCTCATCCAGATCATAAAGCATTTGGAGAAGTGTTAGGCAATAGCCTATCCAAAGTGGTAGTAGTCGACTATTGGACCCATTAATTATTGATCAAATGGCAAAGCGGATCCGTCCGTTTTGCCTGCTTCTTTTACCGTCAAAACTTCCGTTACCACAAAATTACTAGTGCCTCTCCAGGGAAGCATTCCATTATATTCTTTGTATCGGAGTTCCACAAATTTTCCCGAAGCCCTTTCCAATTCGCTGGCAACCTCATCACTTACCACGCTGAATCTAAATTCGTTACTTTGCAATCCTCCAGCGGTGGGACTTTGAAATCCCTCTTGAACGACTCTGCCTTCAAAGGTTTTAAAGATGACCCCTTTTTTCACGAAGTAATTTAAACTTCCGGCTTTGACTCCTTCACCGAAAACAAAATAGAATTTCCACCAAAAAAAGAGTAAGAAAATAAGCAATGCACTGATACCGGCAATCCAAGCGAACTTCTTCATAATGAAATTTTAAAAGTTTTATTAAATATAGAAAGTGGAATAGAATAATTGATTCAAAAATCAAATATTTGATCTTTCACGCCTCCAACTTTTTCCTAGAGTTCGATTGATTAACACATTTTACCTGAAAAGGGAAAAATAGTTTTCTCATAAGGAATTGCCCTTTCTGCCCTAAAATCCATCTAGAACAAATAGCAGTCTTTCAGCATGGTTAAATAATCGGTTGCCAGGGGTTTTTCTATGTACTCGATCACGGAGTGATATTTAATGGCTTTTTTCTTATCCTCACTATTGACTGAAGAAGAGATCAGAATCACCTTGAATCTTTTGGGGAGGTTCAAGGATTCCAAATAGTCCAATACCCCCCATCCATCAATTCCTTCCATGTAGATATCCAAAAAGATCAACAGGTTCTTTTTGGGTTCTGCGCTTTTCAACTTTATATATTCAATTGCATCCAATCCGTTTGAAACACAATGGGGATGGAGATGAAATTCAGTTATTTCAGCTAATTTTCTATGTAATAATTGAAATTGGGGATCGTCATCAACGATTAATAGGTCAAAATTCATTAGGCCGGTTATCTTGTTTTAATAAAGTTTCCACGTTTTTGCTGAAATAGAAACAACTATATGAAGGATGAAGGAGTAATATTTTAAAATTGTTTGAAACTTCCTCGTCAAATCCTTCAAATTCTCTTAAAATATTTATAATTCCCCTGATTCTTGCTTTGAATTCTTTTCAATACCTCAAAATCAATATCAAAAAATTATTCAATAATAGGTTTGGTAATAGATAGACGCTTCATTTGTAGCATTTGAAAAAATACTACCCTCAATTTTGAACTAAAATTAGCAGAAATAAAATTGATCCTACTAAAAAATTAAAAGCCCAGATTAATCTGGGCTTTATCTCTCAAAAGAGGTAGTTTTTTAATCTACTAACCATTTCAATCTACTAACCATAAGTAATCTCCATATCCGGCAGCTTCCATCTCGCTTTTTGGGATAAATTTCATCGCTGCTGAATTCATACAATAACGTAGGTTGGTAGGGTTTGGTCCATCGTAGAACACGTGGCCTATGTGGCTGTCACCTAATTTGCTTCGGACTTCCACTCTGGTCATCCCGGCAGATCTGTCTACAGGTTTATCAATGATTCTTGCATCAATAGGCTTCGTGAAGCTTGGCCATCCGGAGCCAGATTCGTATTTGTCCTTCGAACTGAATAGGGGAGCTCCAGTTACAATATCCACATAGATACCAGGTTCTTTATTGCCGTTGTACTCATTCTGGAAGGCGTATTCAGTGGCATCCTCCATGGTGACTTCGTACTGCAAGTCCGTCAGTTTGGCTTTTAATTCAGATTTGGAAGGAGCTGGATATTTTTTTTCTGACAATTCTGGCCAGTGAGCCTTGATGAATGCATCTCTTCCGCTTCCGCTTCTATAAGCATAATATTCTTTAGGATTCTTTTTATAATAATCCTGATGGTATTCCTCAGCTGGGTAGAAATTCGTGTATTTGATAATAGGAGTGGCAATAGGCTTGTCAAATTTTCCTGATGCATCCAACAGCTTTTTGGATTCTTCAGCCACTTTCTTTTGTTCGGCATCATGGTAGAAAATTGCCGATTCGTACTGTGAACCTCGATCGTAAAAGGATCCTCCAACATCAGTAGGATCAAATGTTTGCCAAAATATATCCACCAGTTCGGAGTAACTGATGACTTCTGGGTCAAAGGTGATTTGTACAGATTCTCGATGTGAAGTAGCTCCGCTACTTACTTCTCCGTAGGTGGGATTCTTTTCCTTACCACCGGAATATCCAGAGGTCACTGCTATGACCCCATCTAACCCCTCAAAGGGTGCTTCCACACACCAAAAACAGCCTCCAGCGAAAGTCGCCAATTCGGTATCCCCTTTATAAGCTGCTACTTTTTCCATGTCAGCACTACCATTTTCATTCTTTTCAGCTGGAGAATTTCCGCAGGCTGCCACCATGAGCGCAAATCCTGCAATCAATAGTTTTGAAGACATATTTTTAAAATAATTCATGGGTTGTTGTATAGTTTAACGAGTGGCGAATGAATCAGCCAATAAAAGATAAAACCTTCAATCCACTCTTAGTGTTTTGGTTAAAGATAAAGTTTTTTATGGCTAGCTTAAAATACGGATAAATAGGGGGTGTGGATGTGTCTTCTATATGACAAATTGAGTAGATATTGGACTTTTTTTAGGAGTCCAATGAATAATGTCTTGAAATCCACCATCGGTAATTTCATAGAAAACTAAAATTTATATCTTGGGCACTGCCAAAAATTAAGGATAGAATTTATGAAGAAATGGTTGTTGGCCATGGCTGTTTTAGGTGTTTGCCTGAGCAGTTGCACCGAACAAGATTCAGACCCATTTGCTACTGTCAAACCTGACGAAAGTAGATTTACAAAAATCACCCTGGTTGAGAAATTGAATGAACCTATGGAAATTGAGGTTCTCGACAATCTAGATGTTTTGATTATAGAACGGGCTGGGAAAATCAGGCTTTATCAACATGAGACCGGAGAATTAGTGGAGGCTGGGTTTTTACCTGTTTATCCCGAGCGAGAAGACGGGCTGATGGGTTTGGCCAAAGATCCTGATTTTGAAAATAACCATTGGATTTACCTATACTATGCTCCGCCAAATACCTCAATCAATCGACTTTCCAGATTTGATTTTAAAGATAATCTGGTAGATCTGGCTTCCGAAAAGGTATTGTTGGATATCCCGATTTACAGAGATTGTTGCCATTCTGGTGGTTCCCTGGAGTTTGATCGACATGGTAATTTGTTTTTATCCCTAGGGGATGATTCCACACCATTTGAGTCCAGTAACTATAATCCGATTGATGAGCGTGAGTTTAGAGATGAAAATGTGGACGCGCAAAGATCCTCGGGCAATGCCAATGATTTGCGTGGTGCTATTTTGAGAATTCATCCAGAACCCGATGGTACTTATTCCATTCCTGAGGGAAATTTATTCCCGGTAGGTACGGAAGGGACTCGGCCGGAAATTTATGTGATGGGAAACCGGAACCCTTTTCGAATTGCCATCGATCCGCATAATGACAATCTCTTTTGGGGAGAAGTGGGGCCAGATGCTGCGGTAAGTGATTCTCTCCGAGGTCCCAAAGGACACGATGAATATAACTTGGCAACTAAACCAGGGTTTTATGGTTGGCCGTATTTTGTGGGGGACAATAAAGCCTATTGGAAATTTGATTTCGCCACAGGTGAATCCTTATTCCAATTTGATCCCAATGCCCCAATCAATACTTCTCCAAGAAATACTGGAATTCAACAGTTGCCACCGGCACAAAAACCTTTGATCTGGTATCCATATGATGAGTCGGAGGAATTCCCGATGCTAGGGACAGGAGGGAGGAATGCCATGGCTGGACCGGTTTATTACCGAGAGGATTACCGGGATTCCGAAGTGCGGTTTCCAGGTTATTTCAATGGAAAGTCCATTTTCTATGATTGGATGAGAAATTGGATTTTCATGGTCAGTCTTACCGAAGATAATGAATTGGATACCTTAGAACAGTTCATGCCATCTACCAATTTTGACAAGCCCATGGACATGCAATATGGCCCAGATGGAGCACTGTATATTTTAGAATATGGAACCTTCTGGCGTTCCCAAAATGATAATTCCGGATTGTATCGAATTGAATTTTCTGCAGGGAACCGGAAGCCTTCGGTTCAGTTGAGTTCGGATCAAAGAATTGGAGCGGCCCCTTTGCGGGTTCAGTTTTCTTCGGAAGGGACGCAGGATTTTGATGAGGGTGATGAGCTTAGCTATCGATGGGAGTTTGGAGATGCTGGAAGTTCGAAAGAGAGAAACCCAAGTTTCACCTTTGAAAAGCCAGGAGTGTACCCAGTGACCTTGACCGTAACCGATGACTCAGGAGCCACAGCTGAAAAATCCATGGAGATCCTAGCTGGGAATGAAGCACCAGTGGTGGATATCCAATGGAATGGGAACCAAAGCTTTTATTTTCCAGGTGATCAAGTCTCCTATGAGGTATTGGTTTCAGACCGAGAAGATGCAGAAATCAACGAATCTAAAATTGAATTCAGCATTGATTTTATGGAAGGAGGCTACGACCTCATTCAAACAGGTCACCAAGAAGAAGTGCTTAGTTTAGGGGAGACATTGATCAATCAATCTGGCTGTAAAGGCTGTCATGGCATTGCCGATAAGTCGGTTGGTCCGAGTTACACCGAAGTGTCCCAGAAGTACCTAAAGGATCCAGAAGCAAAAGCCTATTTGGTGGAGAAAGTAACCAAGGGCGGTGCAGGAGTTTGGGGAGATACCGAAATGCCTGGTCACGTCCACCTGGATAAAGGTGAGATTGAGGAGATGGTGGATTTTATATTGGCCATCGCTGACCCATCCCTCAAAGAAAGAACACTTCCTTTGGCAGGAGATTATCAGCTGGATCAGTCCAGCTCAGGTGAATCTTATTATTTAATTCAGGCATCCTATGAAGACCAAGGAGCCCATGGTATTCAACCTTTAAAGGTTACCAAACAGCTGGTATTAAGAAGCCCAAGCCTATCACCTACCCGTGCGGATGAATTCGTACATGTTGCCAAATCCAATGAAAATAACTCTCATTTTGTAAAGTTCACCGAAAAAGGAGCTTACATTAAATTTGATCAATTGGATCTGAGTGGTATTTCCTCCTTGGAAATGGAGGTAGAGCCAGGAAGTATATCAGGTAAGTTGGAAGTACGAGCAGGAAGTGTAGACGGAGAGCTTATCGGGGAGTCCAGGTTGCTGGACAATTCTCAAAAACCAAAAGACAAGCAGTTCTTAACGGTAGAAATTCCAATTTCAAAAATGAAGGCTCCGACCCCTATTTACCTGATTTTACGTACTGAATCTGGAATATCGATTTGGTCCACCTTTAATATGCATTCCATTCAATTCAAAAGATAACAAATGATTGTCCCATTGAAGACCATTTCCTAACAGGCTTTCAATGGGACAACTCAATGATTTCAGAAATAGATGATAACTAGTCAATCTTCAGGAACTCCAAGAAATACTTGCTGAGGTACTTGTATTCCTCCTGTTCTATTTTACCGGCATCGATGCCTTTTTTCACCACAGCAGTAATTTCATTAAACGGGTAGGTGTCTTTCAAGTGATCGTGGTCAGTTAACCATTTTTGGAGCAGGCTTAACTCATATTTGTTAATGTCTCCATCTGCCATGATTCCATAACAAACCCCTTGTAAGAAATGTAGATCCGCTTTGATTTGATCCTTTTCTTCAAACAAGGGAGAATATTTCGCAATAATTTGTTGCAGTTCTATTATTTCTTCTGAGCCCAGGACACCACTTTTGATTGTTTCTTTTACCTCTTCATGAAAATCCTTGAAAGGATCTATAGAGCATAAACCATCGTGAGTTTGACACCAGGATTTGAGTGCGTCGAATTCGCTTTTTGAAATATGTCCATCCATGGCAATACCATTGATGAGTCCATTCAAATTGTGAAAAGCTATTTGGGTTTGGGTGATGATATTTTCTTCCATATCCTCTTTTTTGTATATAAGTTACAAATACTTGAACTACAATAAAATACCCAGTACTGGGTAATTTTCGGAAAGTTAGTGGCCACTTAAGTCAGTTTCAAAAATAAATGATGGCAGACTCCTGTTTAATAAGAACTTAGGAGGAATGAAAAGCGTATCAATTACTTGTTCACCATAAACTCCTTCTGATGAAAACGTCATTCTTACTAATTGCCCTTTTGATAGGTAGTGTTATTTCAACCAATGCCCAAGAATCCAGTTGGGAACTACCAAAAATCAATATTCCTTTGGTCTCAGAGGGCGAAGAAATAGCAAATCTAGGAGTTGAAAAAAGTCTGGAATATGCAGATCTAAAAGTAGGGTCTAGATCTTACCGGATATTGCTGAACAATAGCAGTAAAAAATGTAAAATCATCGATTTGGAGTCCGATAAAGTGTTGGCAGAAGGCAAAAGTTTGAATAGTTACCAGTTGGCAAACTTGACTTTTACAGATGGGGAGGTTTTAAATTTTGAAAAGAAGAAGAAAAAGGAAGGATATGATATCATCGGTCCTTCCGGACTTTTGTTCAGTGTAGAAAATAGGGGGGTAGCTTCCGTTGAGGTGACTAATGAAAAAGAATTGATCGCTCAATCTATTTTTGTTTTCAAAAGATTGAGGGATCTGTACCGACAGACCCCTGATGTATATAACTACTATACCGATTATTATTCCTCCTTATATAACCGATAGTTATCTGAAATTTAAGGTGAAGACCGTCTTTTCATTGGGGATGGAAGTCACTTGTAAACTTCCTCTATGAAGGTTCATGATTTGCCTTGAAATTGCCAAACCGATCCCTGATCCCGTTTTTTTAGTGGTATAGAAAGGAACAAATATTCGTTCGAGGGCCTCCGGTATGATTCCTGGGCCATGATCTTCCACGCGGATCAGAATTCCCAAATCCCCTTGGGATAAGGCAGACAGCCAAATGGTTCGTTCTTCTTGATTTTGTAAAGACTCATTGGCATTTTTTACGAGGTTAATCAAAATCATCGCAATTAGATCTGGATCACAATTGATTTCAAGATCCTCCGGCATGATGTCTGTCACAATTTTAACATCCGATACTTTCAGGTCCTCCTTCATTAAAATCAGGACATTTTCGAACAATGATTTAACAGAAATCAGCTCCTTTTTAGGAGTAGGGATGTTGGTGTAATCCCGATAGGCATTGACAAAAGCTACCAGGCCCTTGCTTCGGTTGGCGATGGTTTCCAATCCTTCCTGTATGTCTTGATAGCCGTCTTTCTTGATCAAGAACCCTTCTTTTTGTACGTAGGAGTCTTCTTCTAAAATGGTACTCAACGAATCTACCAAACTGGAAATAGGGGTGATGGAATTCATGATTTCATGTCTCAGCACTTTGGTAAGGTTTTGCCAAGCTTCCAATTCATTGGATTGAAGTTCCGCATTGATGTTTTGTAGAGAGAGCAACGTCCAGCTTTGACCTCCCATTTTCAAAGAGGTGGACTGAATGATCAAGTGCAGGTTTGGATTGACCCGATACGAGATTCGCTGACCAGGTTTCATTTCCATGACCTGTTCCAATAAAGAAGTAGAGAGCTTTCCTAAATCAGAAATATCTCGAAACTGAGGGATTTGTAATAAGTGCTTGGCGGCATTATTGATCACCCCGATTTTTCCTTCAGAATTGAAAGAGATGATCCCTGAGTTGATATGCTGGATAATCACTTGGAGAAACAGCATTTGTTCCTCCTTTTCAGCCCTGGTTTGTTTGAAGACGTTCATGACTTCATTGAATGCCATGTTCACTTCTCTAAAGGAACCTCCCATTTGGCTATCAGAGGTAAAGGAGCTGGAGAAATCAGTAAAACGAATGGAGTCTAGAAATCGGGCAAGCTTATGATTGACCGAGTTGACATAGTAAATCAATTCGCCTATTTGGATCAAAGCAATCAGCCCTAGAATACCCGGCGCTAGCCATAACTCTTGCCTATAATAAAGCCATAAACCTAGGTATAGGCATAAAATAATCAGGAAAATCCTAAACCCAACACCTATCGAAAACCGCTTATAAACCATATTTTTCCAGTCTGCGATAAAGTGAGGAGCGGGTCAATCCTAATTCCTCAGCGGCCCTAGTGATATGTCCGTTATGTTTCTGAAGGGCTTTACGAATCAAAATCCGTTCTACGTCTTCAATATTTAAGTGCTCTAAACTCACCGATTCATCCTTGCTTTCCGGTTGCTGCATTTTTTGAAGGAAGAGATCTTCTGGCTGAAGCACATTATGATTACTCATAATTACTGCCCTTTCAATACTATGTTGCAGTTCCCGGATGTTTCCAGGCCAATGGTACTTCATCATTCGTTTGATCAAAGGTTCTGAAGCTTTTCTGACATCCTTATTGTATTTCTTGGCATAGAAAGCGATAAAGTGATTGGCCAGCAACATGATATCGTCATCTCGTTCCCGTAACGGAGGAAGCTGGATTTCAATCGTATTGATCCGGTATAATAAATCTTGTCGGAAACTATTATCATATACCATGTTGTGGATCGGCATATTGGTCGCTGAAATCAACCGGATGTTGACATCAATGGCACGGTTTGCTCCCACACGGGTAACCTGCCGATTTTGTAATGCTGCTAATAATTTAGCTTGAAGTGGAAGAGGTAAGTTTCCGATTTCATCCAAAAAGAGGGTGCCTTTATGTGCTTGTTCAAACCTTCCAGCCCTATCTTCTTTGGCATCCGTAAAGGACCCTTTTTTATGACCGAACAATTCGGATTCAAATAGTGATTGAGTGATGGATCCAAGATCCACTCCTACAAAAGCCTCTTTATTTCTTCTACTATGTCTATGGATCGCTCTGGCGATCAATTCTTTTCCTGTCCCGTTTTCGCCTAAGATCAAAACATTGGCATCGGTTGAAGCTACCCTCTCTATGGTTTCATAGACTTTTTGCATGACCGCACTTTGACCGATGATTTCGCTGAACTTGCGGTCCATGTCCGCCTGAAGTGTTTGCTTCTGGTCTTTCAGTAAATCTACCTCCAGTTTTTTCTGCCTTAGTTTCAGGGCAGAGTTCAACGTGGCCAATAAGCGTTCATTTTCCCATGGCTTCAAGACAAAATCAGTAGCACCCTCCTTGATAGCTCTTACAGCAAGGTTGACATCTCCATAAGCAGTAATCAAGACCACCACAGCGGAAGGATCTAGCTCCAGGATCCGGTCAAGCCAATAAAAACCTTCCTGTCCTGAACTCACATCTTTAGTAAAGTTCATGTCCAGCATGATCACATCATATTGCTCGTTGTGAGTCAAAATAGGAAGTAGGTCAGGGTTGGTTTCAGTATCTACTTGCGCAAAATGTCTTTTTAGAAAAATCTTGGCAGCTTTTAGTAGGTCTTCATTGTCATCAATAATGAGAATTTTACCAATTTTTTGCTCACTCATCTATCTGTTGGGTTTTAAAGAATAAGATCTAGGCTTTCGCCATATTCAAATAATTGCACTGTAGTGTTCCAAAAGCATACCGAATTCTACATTTCAAATAATTTAAAATCAAATCCAGCCCTATGACGGAAATTAGGCCATTTTAATTCTTTTTGGGCCAGTGATCTGCTTTTGATAAAAATAAGAAAGTTGAATGAGTTTTGTTCGCCTGCGAACAAAAATGTTCGGGAGATCCAAATTCAAAAAAGGTGAAACCTCCATTTTAAGCCTGAGAACGATGTTTTTTTGATGGCATACCATTTGGCATAAAGGGTATAGCCGAAAATGGCAGATACACACAATGGATAGAAAAATACAAAAGAAGACCTGGACGCCCAGGAGAATTGCATGGATTGTCGGAGGAGCAGCATTGCTCATCGGAATTATTTATCAAATAGGCTTTGCGGATCACCGTTCTACCATGAATGTAGAGCGAGATCGGTTAAGTATTGCTACGGTAAGTAAAGGAGAGTTTACAGATTATATTTTGGTCTCTGGCCAAATAGAACCTGCACAGACTTTTTTCCTAGATGCTGTAGAAGGCGGGATGGTTGCCGAAATTGTCCGGGAGTCCGGAGCCTTGGTGGATGTGGGTGATACGATTTTGATCATGGCCAACTCCAATCTACAATTAGATGTCATGCAGCGTGAAACGATGTTGTACGAACAAATCAATAACCTGCGTCAAACTCGTCTCTTTTTAGATCAAAATGATTTGAGTCAACAAGGTCAACTGGCTGAAATTGATTATCAAATCAGTTTGCTAGAGCCCCAATATAAAAGATTCAAGGAGCTTCATGAGAAAAACCTGGTTTCAGACCGTGAATTCGAGGAAGTAGCCGAGCAATACGAATATAACCTGAAGCGTAAGGAGTTGACTTATGCATCATATAAAAGTGATTCCATCGCAAGAGCTTATCAGCTCGCTCAGCTTAGGCAGTCAGAAAGCAGAATGAATGCTTCTCTGAATGGAGTAGGTCGGATTTTGGATAACCTGGTCATCAAGGCTCCTATAGCTGGACAGTTGGCCATGGAGCAGATTGAAGTTGGGCAAGCAATCAATTCGGGAGAGCGCTATGGGCAAATCGATGTATTAGATGAGTTTAAAGTGAGAGTTCCGATCGATGAATTATACCTACCAAGAATTGGACAGGGGCTGAGAGGTAAATTCACCTTAAGTGGTGTAGATCATGAATTGGAGATTATGAAAATCTATCCAACCATTACCAATGGTCGATTCGAAGTGGATATGAAGTTTACAGGTGAAAGCCCACAAGGGATCAGACGTGGTCAAAGTGTTCGGATTAGGCTGGAGCTAGGAGATAGCGAGCAAAGCTTATTATTACCTACAGGAGGCTTCTTTAAAGATACCGGAGGAAACTGGGTATTTGTTTTAAACGCTGCAGGAAATGCAGAGAAAAGAAATATCCGTTTGGGAAGAAAGAATCCTGAATATTACGAAGTACTGGAAGGTTTGGTAGAGGGAGAAAGAGTCATTGTATCGGGCTATGAGAATTTCGGGGATAACGAGGTACTGGAGTTGAAATAGAAATTAGAATTGAGAAGAATGAATTGGGGTGTCATGTATAAAAAGGAAACCCATGCAACCAAAACCGGATTCTTGCCATCTAATCAATAGGATAGAACTAGTAAAGTCAAAAAATAAAATAAATACTAAAACCACTGATTGAGCCGGATCGGATCAGCGACTTCGGACATCGGGCAATAACAACACCATATGGAAAACGTCATCAAAACCGTCAATCTTAGGAAAATGTATGCTACTGAAGAGGTAGAAACTACCGCTTTGGATAGTATTCAAATCGAAATTAAAAAAGGGGAATTTGTCGCAATCATGGGACCCTCCGGTTGTGGTAAGTCCACTCTTTTAAATATTCTTGGTTTATTGGATAACCCTGATGCCGGTGAATATTATTTCTTGGATCAGGAAGTGGCCAAGTTTTCTGAAAGACAACGCTCTTCCTTGAGAAAAGGAAATATCGGATTCGTGTTTCAGAGCTTTAACCTGATCGATGAACTGACAGTTTTTGAAAACGTAGAGCTACCTCTATTGTATTTGAAAATTCCTGCAGATGAGCGCAAAACCAGGGTGGAAGAAGTATTGACAAGGATGAACATCATGCACCGTCGAAATCACTTCCCACAGCAACTTTCCGGTGGTCAGCAGCAACGTGTGGCGATTGCCAGAGCTATTGTCGCAAAACCTTCTGTAATCCTTGCCGATGAGCCTACAGGTAACTTGGACTCTACCAATGGTGAAGAAGTAATGCGCCTCTTGGAGGAGTTAAACAATGAAGGAACTACCATCGTGATGGTAACTCACTCTCCTCATGATGCCAACTATGCCCACAGAACGATCAACTTATTTGATGGTAAGGTGGTGACTGAAAATATTCGTGAGCAGTTTCATGTGTAAAACGTGTGAAGCACAATCCGTCACTGCGAGGAGGAACCACTAAGTAGTCTCGTGTTAAAGAAGCACTTATCCAAAAAAGTAGGAGTAGATTTCTTAGGGCGAGATTGCTTCTCCCGAAAGCCGGGGGAAGCAATGACGAAAAAGACCATCAACTAAACCAACCTCCCCATGCTACGTCATCAAATTCTATTGGCCTTCCGAAGTTTCATGAAGTCCAAGCATATTTTTGCCATCAATCTTTTTGGGTTGACTGTAGGTCTTACCACGGTCATTATCATATTGCTTTGGGTGAAAGATGAATTGAGTGTCAATCGTTATCATTCCCAGATAGATCAGATTTACACCGTGATGACGAATCATGATAATTCTACTGGAATTGTCACTATTCCATATACCCCTGCGGAAATGGCGGAGGCTATGAAAGCCGAATTGTCACAAGTGGATAAGGCAACTGCATTTTCTCCCTTTATCGAAGGAGTGACCTTTGAGCAGGGAAATACAAAAATGGAAGGGGATGGATATTTCGTGGATCAGGAATATTTCCAGATTTTCGATGTAGATTTTTTGGCAGGAAATCCAGAAAAAGCCCTAACAGATATTAATTCTGTGGTCATCTCAGAAACCTTGGCGAATAAACTTTTTGGTAGTCCGCAACTGGCTTTAGGAAAGTCCTTGAAATGGCAGGTATTTGATTTTAAGAATGAGGTAGAAGTGACCGGAGTTTACAAGGACTATGGGAAACTTGATCTGGTTAAGCCTGAATATTTATTGGCTTTTCCTTTTTTTAAGCAAATGCTGGGCGAAGGTGCGCATTGGGATAATTTCAATGCAACTGCCACTGTGTTATTGAAAGCAGGAACAGATGTGGCTTCCTTCAATGAGCAGGTTGCTGATTTCATAAAAAATAAGGAAGCTGAATCCAATGTTTCTGTTTTTGTACAGCCTTTTGGAGATACCTACTTGTACGGAACCTATGAGGATGGAAAAGTTGCGGGAGGAAGAATCAGCTATGTAAAAATCTTTTCCGTCATCGCAATATTCATCCTGGTCATTGCCTGCATCAATTTCATGAATTTGACCACGGCCAGATCCATGAGCAGGTTAAAGGAAATCGGAGTGAAGAAATCTATGGGGGCCAGTCGTGGAGGATTATTTGCCCAGTTTATTACAGAATCATTAGTTCTGACCTTTTTTGCCGTTGTTTTAGCGATCTTGGTTTCCTTTCTATTACAACCATTTTTTAATCAAGTTACCTCCAAGTCACTTGGCCTTACATTTCAACCAGATATTGTATTCATTATAGTTGGTGTTTGGTTGATTACAGGATTATTAGCAGGAATTTACCCGGCTATATACCTTTCCAAGTTTAAACCGGTAGAGGTGATGAAATCCAATCTCAAAGGAAGTTTTGGAGAACTTTTGGCAAGAAAGGGATTGGTTGTATTTCAGTTTTCCATCTCGCTTTTGCTCATTATTGGAATAACCGTATTGAGTAAGCAGATGAACTTTATCCAAAATCAAAATTTAGGGTACAATCAAGCACAATTACTGGAACTGAATGCTTCTGGAATTGCTCCAAATCAATTGGATACCTACCTCGAAGAAACCAAGAAAGTGCCAGGGGTAAGCAATGCCTCAAGCCTATCCCATCCATTGGTAGGGCTTGCCAGTTCTACGATCGGATTGACTTGGGAAGGAAAAGATCCTGAGGAACAAGTGAAGTTTGAAAATATTACTGTGAATATGGGCTTGATCGAAACCATGGGTTTTGAAATGGCTGAAGGTCGTGCTTTTTCTCCCGAATTCGGAGAAGAAGATAACAAGATCATCCTAAATGAAGCCGCCGTCAGAACGATTGGTTTTCAGGATCCGGTAGGTCAAATCGTGAATCTTTGGGGAGAAGACAAAGAAGTAATCGGCATAGTGAAAGACTTTCATTTTGAGTCCTTAAAAGAAACAGTCAAACCTGCATTTCTAAAATACGACCCCGCATTTGCTCAAAAAGTGATGGTAAGAATTGAGTCCGATGACCAGCAAGCCAGTATTGCAGGAATATCCGAGGTTTATGAGAAATTCACGGGTCAACCTTTGAACTATTCATTCATGGATGAGGATTATCAGTCCTTGTATGCTTCAGAACAAAGAGCTTCGAAACTGGCTAAATATTTTGGTACTACAGCCATTTTCCTTTCTTGTTTGGGGCTATTTGGATTGGCTGCCTTTACTGCCGAAAAACGTAAAAAAGAAATCGGAGTACGGAAAGTGATGGGGGCTTCCTTGATGAGCGTATTGACTTTGGTTTCCAAAGACTTTGTTGCTTTGATTATGGTTTCGATCCTCATTGCCGTTCCCATTGCTTGGTATTTTGCCAATAATTGGCTGCAAAGCTATGCCTACCAAACAGATTTGAGTTGGTGGATCTTTGCCGGATCAGGGGTGCTATTGATTCTGATTTCCCTGGTCACGGTAGGTTACCAGGCTTTCAAAGCAGCTTCTGCCAATCCGGTCAATTCCCTTCGAAGTGAGTAAGGGGATTTAGAATTTGAGCTACACGAATTAAGTTAAAAAAGGAATGATTTAAGGTTCTTCATGGTAAGATGAAGAAAATTTGACCATGCAATCTCGATTAAAAATCTCGTGATTGCCGGATTCCCGTAAAAAGGATTATTTCTTTCTCAATGAAATGAATAGGTCCCAGAAGAAAGAAGAAAAGGATTAGGAATCTTTAATACACCTTTTAAAAAATATATAACCCTCAGAGAGTAGGACTTCTGCAACCTTATGGAACCAGTAAGCATCTAATGAAGGCAAGGAACTCTTTCTGAATTTTGGAAACCCACCTAAACCAGTACAGCTATGTTTGAAAACTACTTCAAAATCGCCATTAGGAACTTAAAAAAGCATAAGTTCTACACCTTTATCAACATCTTGGGTTTATCCGTCGGGGTGGCAGTCTGTATGATTATCTCACTTTTTGTCATCAATGAACTCTCTTACGACAAGCATTTCAAAGATGCGAATCAGATTTACAGAATTCATTCGGAAATTATTTTTGGTGGGAATCATTATAATATGACCCAGGCACCGGCGCCCATGGCAGAAGCACTTCCTGCTGAGTTTCCCGAGGTGGAATTCGCGGTTAATTTTAGACAGCGTGGTTCCTATCTGGTCAAAAAAGTAGATCAGAACATCAAAGAAAATAATGTAATTTGGGCGAGCAAGGATTTTTTTAATGTCTTCGGGATGCCACTTTTGGAAGGAAATCCGGAGGGCGTTCTAACTGAGCCAAACACCATGGCCATCAGCAAAAGTATTGCTGAGAAGTATTTTCCTGGAGAAAGTGCTTTAGGAAAATCTTTGATTTTAGATAATGACTATGATTTTCGGATCACTGGAATCTATGAGGATATTCCTCAAAATAGCCACTTCCATTTCGATTTTTTACTTTCTATGGAAGGTTTGGATGAAGCGAAAACCACCTCTTGGCTAAGCAATAATTTCCAGACCTACCTGAAACTAAGGGAAGGGGCTGATCCAGAGGATTTGAATTTAAAGATGAAATCACTGATCAAAAAGAATGTCGAACCTGAATTAAGTAAAATATTTGGTGAAGGGGCAACAATGGATGCCATGCTTGCTGATGGGGGCAAATTGGAATACGTGCTGCAACCGCTGCTTGATATTCACTTGAAAAGTGATTTGATGGGGGAATTTGAGCCAAATTTCAATATCACCTACGTCTACCTTTTTGTGGCAATTGCCCTATTTATCTTGGTCATTGCCTGCATCAATTTTATGAACTTATCCACTGCGCGATCTTCCAATCGGGCCAAAGAAGTAGGTATCCGAAAAGTGATGGGATCTTATAGGTCTCATTTGATACGACAGTTCCTGATGGAGTCTATTTTGCTAAGTGTCATCTCTTTCTTAATTGCGATTCCAATTGTAGCCTTGCTATTGCCAGTTTTCAATGATTTGGCAGGGAGAACCTTGGGGATTCCATTTTCCCAATTGACGTTTTATATCATCTTGATGGTGGGTGCCATTGGTACAGGTCTTCTTGCTGGTACCTATCCATCATTTTTTCTATCTGGATTTAAACCGGTGAGCATTTTAAAGGGAAAGGTGGCCTCCGGAATGAAAAGTGGGATGATACGAAGTTCCCTAGTGGTTTTCCAGTTCTCGATTTCCATAATTCTGATCATTGCTACCATCGCGGTATTCAACCAGCTGAACTACATTCAAAACAAGAAAATTGGTTTCAGTAAAGATCAAGTCATCACTATTGATGATGTTTATGCCTTGGGAGATCAGGCAGAAGCTTTCAAGCGGGAGATTCTAGCAAATAGTATGATGGAATCCGGAACGATCACTGGGTTCTTGCCAGTAGCTGGCACCAATAGATCTGATACACCTTGGTGGGCGGAAGGAAAAGATCCCAAGCAAACAGAAAATCTAGTTAGTCTTCAAAACTGGCGGGTAGACTACGACTATGTGAAGACTATGGAAATGGAAATTGTAGAAGGTAGAGATTTTTCAATGGATTTTCCATCTGATTCAAGTGCAGTCATCCTAAACGAATCTGCAGTGAAGCAATTCAACTTTACAGGGGATCCAATCGGACAGCGAATTTACACCTTGGCGGGGGACAATGAAACGATGAATTTAGACGAATTGGAAAGCAAAACGGTAGTAGGTGTGGTGAAAAACTTCCACTTCCAATCTCTGAAAGAGAATATTGGATCTTTGATGATTTTCCTAAGCAAAAGACCTCAAGGGATTGCCTCTTTTCGTTTCAATGCGAATGATACGGATCAGGTGATTGAATTTGTGGAAGCAAAGTGGAATGAATTTGCTCCAGGGCAACCTTTCACTTATTCTTTTTTGGATGATCGTTTTGGGAAAATGTATGCAGCAGAAACCCGACTTGGAAAGGTCTTTGGCATATTTGCAGTATTTGCCATTGTGATAGCCTGCTTGGGCCTTTTTGCCTTGACGGCATTTACTGCAGAGCAGCGAACTAAAGAGATTGGTATCCGAAAAGTATTGGGTTCAAGCATTGGAAGCATCATCGTTTTGCTGTCGAAAGAGTTTGCCAAACTGGTTTTGATAGCCTTTTTGATTGCTTCACCAGTGGCCTGGTACGCCATGAAAAAATGGCTGGAAGATTATCAATTTAAACAGGATTTGGGATGGCAGGTATTCCTGGGGGCAGGACTCTTTGCAGTGGTGATTGCCTTGTTGACCACCAGTTATCAATCCATCAAAGCTGCCACTGCGAATCCTGTGAACTCGCTGAAAAGCGAATAAATTGATTTAAGATTTTAGATGTAGGATATAAGATTTAGTTACTACCGATCTTCTGATTTGATCGTGATTGCGAGTGAGGTACGAGCGAAGCAATCTTAAGTCAGAAAGCTAAAGTCATAAATCTGAAAAAAGGCCTATGGTCGCACAAGTTTCTTTCTTCACGAACTGATGTTACAAACGGCTCGTGCAGACACAAGCCGGGACTGGGGAACTTATAAATAAAAAAGGCTCGTGAAGGCACGAACCGTAGCAAAATTCAACCTTCGAGATTTTTTAAAACCTCGAAGGTTTTTTTGTTTTCAAATGCATTTGATTCCGATAATTCTCGAGGAATTAGCTGCTCAACCTATTCAAGATCTCATTTATAAGTCAACCCAAACCCAAATGGGAATAAGGTGTCTTTTTCGGGATATCCCGGCGCGTCTGGATCTTGTTCAATAATTGCCGAACTGGTTTTTGCCAAGGCAAATGGCAGTTTTCCGCTCGGATTGAATTTGCCCATAATTATATCCATCACGGCAGCATCACTTACCCCAAACGTGGCAAGTATACCCCCAGCATTGAGAACACCACTGGCTTCATCCAATACATATGGCTGGCGGAAGTCAATGGATAAAATGGTTTTCTCCGGACCAACGGTTTCCATAACCTTCTGAATGTCCTCTAAGGAAGGTGAAATTTTCCAAGAGTTTGATTTAGCCATTTCTGAAAAGGAAAGGAAGTTTAATTCATCAGGACTAGCTCCTCCAAATCTTCTATCGCGCCCTCCGTCCGTTGTTACCTGAATTCGGATAATAGCGATATCAGTTTCTTTATCTATGGCTGGCAATGTTTCCTCATTCGCTTTGTTGTCATCCCCTGGAGTGAAGATGTAATTTGACCATGCTCGATCTTTAAACAAAGCCGTATTCATTCCCATAGTAAAGACCCTCAATGTATCCTGTTCTTTAGGTTGAGACAGGGGAAGAGTCATTTTATTTTGGAGAAGCACAATTGATTTACGTTGCGCGAGGTCGGCCTTTTTTTGGAAAGAAGGATTTCCCACTACATAATCTGCTCGGTTTGGGTCAACATAAGGGTTTTCGAACAAGCCTAATTCAAATTGCTCTTTTAATAATCTGGTCACCGAAAGATTGACTCTATCTTCAGAAAGTTGACCGGATTTCACTAAGTCCAGGATTTGCTTGTTATTGCTAAAACCGGAAAGTATATCCGTTCCAGCGTCAATTGCAATCAGAATTTGTTCATCCACACTTTTATCTTCCAATCCCCAAGCTCTGTCACCTATTATTCCAGTATCGGAATTCACATATCCACTAAAGCCGAGTTTCGAACGTAATAACTCTGTCAAGATTCCTTTGGAAAAAGCCATCCCAACTGTATTGGGCATATAAGGCTGGCCTACCGGAATGCCATAATAAGCCATGATGGATGAAGCACCTGCGTCCACAGCAGCTTTAAAAGGAGCGAGATGGTAATCGAATTTACCAGCCGGATAGACCTGGTTTTTACCAAAATCATAATGCGGATCGCCCCCTCCTTCCTGGGGCCCTCCACCGGGGAAATGTTTAATGGTTAAGGCAATGCTTTTTGAATTCAATTGCTCTCCCTGAAGATTCTTTATCAATACTGAGAGAATATCGGAAGCAAGTTCGCTGTCCTCCGTAAAGGTTTCATGTACCCGGTACCATCTCGGTTCGGTAGATAAGTCGGCCATGTATCCATACATGCCACGCAGGCCTATAGCCTTCCATTCTTCTGCCATGATTTTAGCGAAGTCGGCAATTAATTCCAGATCTCTTGTCGCTGCCAGTCCACTTTCTTTAGGCCAGGATGAAAATGATCCGGATTCCACGTTAATTCCGGCACGAGAATCATAGTCCATATGGTTTCTGGCGTTGGATTTAAACATAGCTGGTATACCCAGGCGTGTGTGCTCTGAAAGCTCTTGGATCGCATTCATAAATTGAGCGGCATCGAAGGGAGAGATTTGTACTCCAGCAAATCCATTTCCAGGGCCAATATTGACTGGATTGTCCTTAATGGTATTCCTGAAAATGAACCGGGTCATTTTCTGATTTTCAATTAAGTCTACAGCTTGATCCGTTATTTTTCCGTGTTCTCCAGCATTTAGGGTATTGATCAACATCATTCCCACTTTTTCCTCCAGCGTCATTTGATTTATTAGATCAGCGATTCGGATGTCCACAGGTTGCCGCCAATCCTCATAGGGATCTAGTTTGTTGTTTTTGTTGAGATCTTTAAAAATGAATTGATTGTCGTGAAGCAGATCTACAACACGACCTTCAATGGGAGGCTGAAACGTATACGTTCCTTGAGCCAACGTATTTCTTGAAATTAATAACAAGACGAGAACTATATAAAAAGTGTTTTTCATAGGAGGATTTATGGGTTAATGGGCTACGATTTTGGTTAACGACTCTTAATATATAAAAAAAGCCAGTGGAGATTTTAATGTAGGGTATAAGGTTTTGTTTTTCCCAGTTTGTGTCTTCACGAACTGAAAATCGCAAGGCTCGAAGAGATTCGAGCCAAGACAAGTGAAGTGAGATCATCTTTGAGGTTCTAAAAATCTAAAAGATGATTTAGTTCTTTACTTCTTGGTACGTCTACCCACAATAATCAAGAGTAGCTCTTCCAGAAAAAATGCTAAAAATTCAATTTTTGAGTATTTATGGAAGCCCTTATGATATGATGAATTATTTGGTGTTTAGCTGCCGTGTGATTTTGGCTTTGTGCCATAATACTATTCTTATTACTAAATTTAAGTAGGTTAAAACTCATGACTTTTTTAGCTAATAGGTTAAATGGAGCAATTTAAAGATAAAGTGGCTAAGTGTATGCTCATAACCTGTAATACAATGTCTTAGACGTAGGCTGAAGCTACTTGAATATTGTTTATGCACTAAACCAATTATTGAGGATGAAATGTAAAAACTGTAGTAAACAAATAACGGGTGATTATCAATATTGTCCTCATTGTGGTCAAAAAACGGATATTGAAAGATTGAATTTCCAACAGTTGCTGAGAGACCTTTGGATGGCATTTAGTAATACAGACCGGGGAATTCTGCTATTAGTTAAACAATTGGTATACAGGCCAGGCAGGGTGGCTCGTGCCTATATTTCAGGGCAGCGAAAGACCTATTTTAATCCCTTTAGCTTTTTGGTAATTATGGTAGCCGTAGCATTATTTTTTATTTTGAAGTTCGAAGATACCGCAATCAATTATTCCAAGATAGAAACAAATGAGATTGAGCTTTTGCGTTTCTCTTTTAGGCATTTCAATGTATTTATACTGCTCAACTGTCCAATTTATGGTTTCCTTATCTGGTTATTTTTTATAGGGCAAGGAACCAATTTTGTCGAAAATTTAGCTTTATCTGCTTATCTAAGTGGACAAACGATGCTTTATTATACCATTACCATAATCATCTTTATTTTCTTTCCGTCGTCCATGAAAATATTAGGTCTGATTTTAGGGCTTTTTATAAGTTTTTGGTATGTACTTGCTGTGTTACAATTTTATCAAACGCGGTCAGTATGGAGTATTATAAAAACTGTATTGGTTATTCTCATAACTCAATTCATTTCACAGGGGATCATCATGTTTACCTTTTCCATCTATAAAAAAATTGATGTCAATTTCCTCTAAAAGCTATTGAAATTACTTAGATGGGTTTTTGATGTGCAAGGTTAGTTGGTGGAATCCGGAGGGCTAAAGCTTGTCTTTTCAAGGTAGTTTAGAAAGCTGAGAGGAGAGAAGTACCTATCCCTAATTAAATGCCCATTGTTATAGTGCTGTTTTAATTTTAGAAAACACTTTAGGATTTGAATTTTTTGGAGACTGCCAGACGGAGTTCATTCAGGATTAAAAAATTGGAACATATAAAAGGGCTCATAGATGGCTTTACCTTCTTGCCTTTGGATAGTCGGATCAATTGTCTTGCATAAAACCCAGCTTCAGCCGCGTCCTCAAACTGACTAATTCCAGTTCTTAAAATAAGGTTGTCCAGGTTAGGAATTTCTCCCTTCAAAAAACTGTGGATGTCATCTAAGTTGGTTATAAAGGGACGGGCCATTCCTATCAAATCCAATTCTCCCTTTTCCAATGCTGCATTACAAAAGTCATAGGATCGGAAACCTCCTGTAATCAATAAGGGCAAGTTGCTGATTGTTCTCACCTTTTTAGCAAAGTCGATAAAATAGGCTTCTCTTTGTCGTGTACTTTTCTTAACCTGATCCTCATTCATTAAAAAGAACGCCACTTTTTCATAAGTTCCTCCAGAAATTTCCAAGAGGTCAATTTTTTCATTGTCCAGCAGCTTAATTACTTCCAGTGATTCCTCTTCAGTAAATCCACCCTTTTGGAAATCGGATGAATTCAATTTTACTGCAATTGGAAAAGAAGGTCCGACCACCTTTCGTATTTCACGAATTACGGTAAGCAGTAATCTGCTACGGTTGAAAATACTTCCTCCCCAATCATCCGTTCTTTGATTGGTTAAAGGGGAAAGAAATTGACTGATCAAATAGCCATGTGCTGCGTGGATCTGGATCCCTGTAAAACCTGCATCTTTGGCGATTTTGGCAGCTTTTATAAAACCTTTGATGGTGACATTAATATCCGTTTCTGACATGGCTCTTGGTTTCCCAAATAGGCCAAGTTTCTTGAGTTGTACTTCTGAAGGTGCCAATGGTTTTAAGGTGCTAAATTTATTGGATTGCCTTCCGGCATGAGAGATTTGTACCCAAATATGATTTCCATTCTTTTTTCCGGCAGCAGCCCATTTTTTGAGCTTTGGCAGCATCTTTTCATCATCAAAACATACATTTCCAGCGGATTCTAAATGAATCCTATCAATCATCACATTTCCGGTAATTAATAAACCCGCCCCAGTATCAGCCCACTTTTCATAGAGTCTTTCGTGCTCAATAGTGGGTTCCAATTTATGGTTACTGATACGCTCTGTCATGGCAGATTTTACCAATCTATTCTTCAGAGTAATCCCACATGGAAGTTCAAATTTTGTATTGATTCTATTTTTAGGCATCGATTGGGTGTTTTACCAGTCTCGAAATGTACAGTGTGAGTTTTAAAAGTACTTTAATTCAAACCTGAAATCAGATAAGAAGAGTCTGAAGTCTGAAAAGAGGTTGCATCTCCCGATTCCCGGGATCGTCTGCCTCCCTGAGGATAGATAATAACTTGTATTAACTTAATCTCTTCGGTTCCAGTAAATTTTTAGGTTATGGGTGGATCGGCCAGAGGCGATTAGATCGAGTTTCCCATCACCATTGAGATCAGCGGCAGTTAGACTTTCCGTTGCCATGCCATTTTGATCGATCCAGTGGGATTTGAATTCTGTATAGTTCTCGTTTACAGGTTCATATAATTTAATTCCAATTTCCCTGGCTTCATTGGGCATACGCCATCCAGCCACGATTTGAACGGATCCGTTTCCCAAGAAATCCCCAGTCACAATCCCATGCCCTTCCTTTAGGTTTTTATCCAGGACGATCCGCTGCGGTTGAGCAGATTCCTGGGTTGCGGTGTATGTTGTCACTTGATTGCCATGCATGGGTTCTACGCCTGCCAGCAGTATTCCTCTGGCGGGTATCATTGCAAGAGCCAATTCACCATAAGATTCATGTCCTGGAGGGGACTCCTTTGTAGGTCCGGCAAACCAGGCGTTATCTTGATAAGAAAAGCTTTTTACACCTTCTTTTCCCCCTATGAAAATGGTCTCGCCTTCACCCACGCCCAGGTCTTTGGAGGTCATATTATGCGTCAGATGCATGGATTCATCGATGAGATTGGTTTTCCATGGATTTTTTGGGTCTGAAGGTTTCTCATAGCCAATCACTTTCACTCCAGCTCCCTCGCCTGCTTTATTTCCTCGACCGTGGAGTGGGAGTACGACGAGTTGATAGGTTTCACTCCCTGTTTTTACCCAATACATACGATGTACCGTTGGCTCGTGTGGAAGTTGCACTGGGGTCCAAAGTTGTGTAGGATCTGCGGGTCGGATTAGGAAATGAACTGAGCCGGATTGAGCTTCATCGCTGGTTTCTCCTGGATTCCATTGTGCACCTACAGCTATCTCTACCTTTCCATCTCCATCAATATCCCTAGCTGCAATACAGACATTATCCCGTTCGGTTAGGTTTTCTACCATTACAAAGCGTTTCCAATCCCCGTTTCGGTACCAAACAAATTGTTTTTTATCTGCCAAAATTAAATCTGGTTTTCCATCTCCATCCACATCACCTACGACCACTCCATAACCTATAGAGACATTGGAGTCAATGAGTTGGGCTTCGAAGTTTGGCCGGTCCTGAGAAAATAAAAGTGCAAGCCATGGTAAAATTAACAGGGTCATCATTCAAAAATTTTGGTGTATACTAAAGTTAGAAAAATTGAGGGGATTCTTGTTCTCCTGGAAAGGTCATTAAGATCTCAAGAATTGAGAAAGCAACCAGATTTTCCGTTATCGTCCGATTGCGACCAAAAGCGCCTATTAGCGGACAAAAGAGATCCCGATAAATGGCTTTTACTCAGTAATTAGGGCATTTTATTCCACTGGCACTTTCTATGCAACTTTTCCTAGCCTAAGTGCATCTCCTTCAGTAGAAAGCTAAACCAACTTTATAATATTCCTCATCAAACCTCCTCCACTTTACGACGCATTACTATGTTCAAGAACTATTTTAAAATTGCCTTACGGGGTTTTGCCAAGCATAAGCTTACTTTTTTCATTAACCTTTTTGGGTTGTCTTTGGGGTTATGGGCTGCTATTTTAATCGGTCTTTGGGTCAATTCTGAATTGAATGTAAATAGAGAGTTTAAAGATCTGGATCAAATCTATCGAGTGATGGAGCACCAGACGTATGGCGTTGATGTTTTTACTACCAATTCTACTCCAGGCGTATTGGCAGAAAGCATGAAGGAAACTCTTTCGGAAGTAGAATTTGCATCTACCTATACCTGGTCACAAACCCAGTTATTCATCCAAAAAGATAAGAGAATCAAGCTGACTGGGATTTATGCCATGCCTGATTTACTTCAGATTTATCAATTTGATGTGGCGCAAGGAGATTTGGATCGGATGTTGACTGCAAACAACCATGTAGTCTTGACGGAAAAAGGGGCTATCTCCCTCTTTGGGAAAACAGATGTGGTAGGGGAGGATGTAGAAATTCGACAAGGGACAGACTCAAAAAATTTTATTGTACAGGGAGTTCTTAAAGATTTGAAAGAAAGCTCCTCCTTGAAGTTTGATTATATTTTGCCTTATGCCCTGTTTTTTCAGGAAAACGAATGGCTTTCTGACTGGGGAAATAATGGTCCCAGTACCATCATCAAATTGAGAGAAGGAACAGATCCTGAAGCTTTTTCAGCCAGTATTGAAAATTATATTTCCGAGAGAAATGAGGATTCCAATGTGCGCCTTTTTGCATATCCCTTGGCAGATTTGTACCTCTACGGGCAATGGAAAGATGGTGAGTTGATAGAAGGGAGAATAAAAAACGTCAAATTGTTTGCCATGATCGGTCTCTTCGTCCTGATCATCGCCTGCATAAATTTCATGAACTTGAGCACTGCAAAATCTCAAAAACGTGCCAAGGAGGTTGGGGTAAGAAAGGTGGCCGGAGCTGACAAAAAATCACTGGTCATGCAGTTTATGAGTGAGTCTATATTGATTTCATTTTTTTCTGGGTTCATTGCCGTGCTATTGGTAGAAATTAGTCTTCCCATATTTAATGAATTGACTGGAAAAGAAATGTTTGTGCCTTATGGTTCAGGTATTTTCTGGATGGAATTGCTCAGTATTATCTTATTTACCGGATTGGTTGCGGGCAGTTACCCAGCGCTTTACCTGTCAGCCACCAAAGTAGTTTCAGTTTTTCGGTCATATACCAAATCAGGTAAAGGGGTGGTGATGGCCAGAAAAGGATTAGTTCTATTTCAGTTTATTCTTGCCACAATTTTGATCGTTTCCACCTTGGTAGTATATCAGCAAATCAGTTTTGCTATGAACCAAGACCTGGGATACAGCAAAGACCAATTGATTCAAGTAACCTTGGAAGGGAAGTTATTGGAGAGTTTTGATGTTTTCAAAGCAGAATTGGAGAAAAATGAAAACATAGAATCCGTCAGCCGCTCGTCCTTTGGGTTTATGGGAAGAAACTCTAATACGGGAGGAGTAGAGTGGGAAGGAAAAGACCCCGAAAATGCGGCGTTATTTGAGATCATCCGGATCGACTATGATTTCATAAAGACTTCCGGTTTGCAATTGGTGAGGGGAAGGGATTTTGATCACCAGCATGGATCGGATTCGGTATCAGGAGCTATATTAAATCAGACGGCTTTGGAATTAATGGAGCAAGATCATGAAGGAAATGAATTTTTTAGACTTTGGGATGAGGAAAGAGCTATTACTGGAGTGGTGAAAGATTTTCATTTTGAGAGTTTTAGAAAAGATGTAGCCCCTGCTATATTTCTGCTAGATCCTAAAAACACCTGGCAAGGTTATATCAAGGTAAATACTAGTAAAATTCAGGAAACAGTGGCTTACTTAGAAACTGTTGCCAAAAATCTAAACCCGGAATTTCCTTTTGATTATAGTTTCATGGATGAAAACTATGCTCGATTATATCAGGAGGATGTACGTTTAAGAGATCTTGCTCAATATTTTAGCATATTGACTATTTTGATTTCCTGTCTGGGATTACTTGGACTTTCTGCTCATGTGGCGGAACAAAAAACCAAAGAGATTGGAATAAGAAAAGTATTGGGAGCCTCCACTATTTCCATTTTACAAGTCATTAATAAGGAATTTATTCTAATCGTTTCCCTGTCTATCCTTATCGGATCCGGTATTGCCTTTTGGGTAATGAAAGACTGGCTTGCAGGGTATCAATACAAGATTTCATTTGAATGGTGGTTTATACCGGTAGCAGCTGCTACGATTTTAGGTGTCGCATTTTTAACGGTCACCTTACAATCCTTGAAAGCTGCCCATTCCAATCCGGTACAGGCGATTAAAAGCGAGTGATTTAGATGTAGGATTTATGATATAAGATGTAGGATATATTAAAAAGAATATAAAATGGACTTAACGTAGAAATGCCTATTTAAACGCCCTAAACCCCAGAGCTATGTTTAAAAATTATATTAAGATTGCCCTCAGAAATCTCTTTAAAAACAAGGTTTATTCCATCATTAATGTGATGGGTCTGACCCTAGGTTTTCTTTGCTGCATGTTGATCATGCTGCATGTCAAAGATGAGCTTTCCTATGATAAATTTGTTCCAGACTATGCCCAAATACACCGCGTCGCATTGGAACGGATCTACCCAGATCATGTAAATTTTTATTCCATCATTCCCCATAGTTTTGCAGAGGTAATTCAAGAGGAAGTAAAAGGAGTATCGGATGCTATCCGGATTTTTAATTTTGGTGCAGGGAATGTAATTACCTATGAAGACACTCCTTATGAAGAAGATTACGTGGCAGCTGTGGATTCTAATTTTTTCAATGTTTTTGATTTTGTGTTATTAGAAGGGGATAAGGAGACTGCATTGGCGGAGCCCAATACTGTGGTGATTTCCAATTCGGTTTCCATGAAAATATTTAAAGGAGGGTCTGCCTTGGGTAAAACCATCAAGCAAGGACAAACTGAATATGAGATTACAGGAGTCATGGAAGATATTCCGGAAAATTCCCATATGAAATTTGATTACTTGGTTTCCAGTACTTCCTTTCCTTTTATAGATCAGGATAATTATACCTCCTTTTCTGCACATACCTATATAAAATTGGATCCAAATGTATCGGCTAAATCCGTGGAAGATGCAATTCCTGGATTAGTGACCAAATATGCTTCGGGGCAAATTGAGCGGAATTTAGGGATCAGTTATGCGGATTATACAGCAGCAGGGAATGGCTATCGTTATTTCCTCCAGCCGCTAAAAGATATTCACTTGCACTCCAATCTGGAGGGAGAAATCAAGGCAAATGGCAATTATTTATACGTATATATTTTTATTTCCATAGCTGCATTTATTCTGGTTTTAGCCTGTATCAATTTCATCAACTTGGCTACTGCCAGATCCGCCGATCGTGCTAAGGAAGTAGGTGTGAGAAAAGCGATGGGTTCAGCAAGAAAGCAAATCATCACTCAGTTCTTATTGGAAGCAGTATTACTTACCATAGTCAGTTTGATGATTGGAATCGTTTTGGTCAGCTTTGCCGTTCCATTTTTCAATAATCTGGCCCAGAAATCCTTGGTATTTGATTTTGCAGCCATGGTATCCTCCATTCCATTATTATTGATTTTCGGGGTGATTGTAGGCTTATTGGCAGGGTATTATCCTGCATTCCAGATTTCAAAATTCAATACGATCAGCATTCTCAAGGGAAAACTGCAGACGGGTAAAGGCAATTGGCTCAGAAATGGGTTGGTGGTATTTCAATTCGGAATTGCCATTGTATTGATTTCAGGTACCTTGATCATCAATGATCAGATACAGTTCATCCAATCCACCAGTTTGGGCTTTAATAAAGAAAATGTATTGGTTTTACAGCGTTTTGGCAATCAAGACAATCATCATGCTTTAAAGCAGGAGATAGAGAATTTACCGGGAGTGATATCTGCAGGGAAGACTAGCACCATGCCAGGAAAAGGTACATTTGGTGTTCAATTTACCAAGCCTGGTGGAGGAGATGTGTTGACCACCAAAGGTTTTTCTGCCGAAGCTGATTTCTTCAGTACTTTAAAAATAGAAGCCTTAGAAGGAAGGGTGTTTGATGAAGATTTCAATGATTCACTTTCTTTGATTTTAAATAAGTCCGCTGTAAAAGTGTTTTTTGGAGATGAAAATCCCTTAGGGCAACACTTGATGACTACGAATAACATCAATGGAGAAAATATTACATCCGAGTTAACAGTGGTGGGAGTGGTCGAGGATTTTAATTTTGAATCCCTACACACAGTGGTGACACCATTGGCAATCTTCAATACCAAAAATCCAGCTGGTTTCACCAATACCCTTGCAATCAGATTTGAGAATAACCGTCAAAATGAAGTGTTGGGAGCAGTAGAAGAAAAATGGGCAAGCCTATCCGACGGCCTTCCTCTTTCCTATTATTTCTTGGACAATGGCTTGGCGGAACTATATAAAAATGAGCAGACCTCCAGCAAAATTTTAGGAGTGTTTTCCATTTTGGCAATTCTAATTGCCTGTATTGGCTTATTTGGATTAGCAGCCTATACGGCATTTCTCCGTACGAAAGAGATTGGCGTTCGAAAGGTACTTGGGGCTTCCGTGGGCAGCATTGTGTTCCTTTTGTCAATCAACTTTGCCAAGCTGGTAGGGATTGCCTTTTTAATTGCTGTTCCAGTGGCTTGGTTTGCCATGGACGGTTGGCTGGATTCTTTTGCTTTCAAAATAGACTTGGGACTTTCTGTGTTTTTGGTAGCAGGGCTTTTGACCTTGGGAGTGGCTTTAATTACTGTAAGCTATCAAGCAATTTCAGCTGCTATAGTCAATCCGGTAAAAAGTCTGAAAAGCGAATAAGGACTTGAAGGTTAGCGTTTAATTCCTGCCTTTTTCTTCATAATAAAGTCCTTCAGATGCAACCTTTTTGGCTTTAGTGTCATCTTGTAAAGTAGGAAGCTTTTTTATTTCCTGTTTTGACTACTAAACCAACCTACCATGCTGAAGAATTATTTGAAAATTGTCTTTCGCACGCTGCAGAAAAACAAAGTGTATGCATCTATCAATATCCTGGGCCTTAGTCTAGGGATTGCCGCCAGTATACTGATTGTTGTTTTTGTAGCGGACGAATTGAGTTATGACCAGTTTCATCCACAAAGTGAAAGGCTTTACCGAGTTGATTTTACCGGAAAGCTTAACGGTAATGAATTTAACATGGCCATGACAGGGGCACCTATTGGGCCTGCTATGGCCGAAGAAATTCCTGAAGTTGAAAGCACCCTTAGGGTAGGGCAATGGGAGTCAGTTCCAATCCAATATGAAGAACTCACTTTCACAGAGGGAAATATTCTGGTGGTTGAGAAAAACTTCTTCGATTTTTTTGGATTTGAGCTGCTACAGGGAGATCCAGCCACAGTTTTGGATGGTCCAAATAAAATTGTAATTACCGAAGATAATGCGAGAAAATACTTTGGAGATGAAGACCCAATAGGGAAGGTGCTTTTACGTGGTTCAGACAAAACTGCTTCTGAAATTACAGGAGTGATCAGTAATCCTCCATCAAATTCCCATCTCACGTATGATATGATCATCTCAGGAGAAAGCTGGGAATACATGAAAAACGAGAGTTGGTCCAGTAACAATCTATATACGTATTTCAGGACTTATCCTGAGGTAGACCTGAGTAATGTACAGACCGCTCTGGATGGATTTATTGAAAAATATTTTGGACCTGAGATTGAACAGTATCTTGGTTTTTCCATGGATGAGCTAAGAGCCCAAGGAAATAATGTTGGGTATGGCTTTATGCCTGTAGAGGATATCCATTTGTACTCTGAGCTTTCCGAAGAACCGACTACGCCGGGCAACATCCAATACCTATACATATTTGGGGCTATCTCCATTTTTATCATTCTGATAGCCTGCATCAATTTCATGAATCTTGCCACGGCCAAATCAGCTAATCGTGCGAAGGAGGTAGGAGTAAGGAAATCCATCGGCGCAGGTCGAACTTCACTAGTTGGCCAGTTTCTTTCTGAATCCATGATTTACAGTTTTATTTCTGGCTTTGTGGCTTTGATTTTTATTTTGGTAGCATTGCAGCCATTCAATGCCCTTTCAGGTAAAAATTTGAGTTGGATGGTTTTTCTTGATCCAATTTTACTCCTAGGTTTTTTTGCCTTTCTTTTTTTCGTGGGACTCTTGGCTGGTTCCTATCCTGCCTTTTACTTGACATCCTTTTCTCCTTCGGAAGTGCTCAAGGGAAAAGTAAGAAAAGGAACCAAACGATCTGGCTTTAGAAATGGCTTGGTTATTTTTCAGTTCATTGTTTCTATTTGCCTAATCATCAGTAGTTTGGTGGTGTATAAGCAGCTGACCTATATGCAGGAAGTCAATTTAGGTTTTGACAAAGAAAATGTGATCAATTTGCTTCATACCCGGGCTTTGGGAAATAATGCTGAAGCTTTCAAGCAGGACCTATTGTCGAATACTGGCTTTGTTGCAGCCTCCTTCGCTAATAATTTGCCTCCGAAAATAGATTGGACCTCTGTGTACCGGGCGGTCGATACCGAGCAAGATTATCTCTTTACGATGAATTGGGTGGACCAGGATCACCTGGATGCAATGGGGTATGAGATGGTGCAAGGAAGGTTTTTTTCTGAAGATTTTCCAACTGACAGCTCAGCCTTGATAGTTAATGAAAGTGCATTCAAACAGATAGGTTGGACAGAGTTGGACGGAACGCAAAAAATCTCTGGGTATTTTGATGCAGATACCAACGAAGAAAGGGAAGTAATCGGGGTGATTAAGGATTTTAATTATGATAATCTCAAGCTAAAAATAGAACCATTGATTATGGGGATTGCACCTGATTATTATCAGGAAATGGCTATCCGACTAAATCCTGGTGATATTACTGATCGGATAAATTTAATTGAAGAGCTTTGGTCAAAATATGCTAATGGAGCTGCTTTTGAATACTCTTTTGTGGATTCAAATTTTGATTCCCTTTATCGATCAGAAAAGAATATGGGTAATATCATTTTGGTATTTACAGTCCTGGCGATCAGTATTGCCTGCTTGGGGCTTTTCGGGTTGGCAGCTTATACCACCGAGCAGCGATCAAAGGAAATTAGTATCCGCAAGGCCATGGGAGCAACAATGCCTCATTTGGTCACTTTGCTGAGTAAGGATTTTACCGTTTTAGTTTTGATTGCTTTTGTCATTGCAGGGCCCTTGGCCTACTATGTGATGGATCAGTATTGGCTTCAAAATTTCGCTTTTAGGACCTCCATAGGTTGGGTCCTGATTTTTGGTGCGGGAATGCTGTCCATTCTTATCGCTTGGCTTACTGTCAGTTATCAAAGTTTTAAGACCGCCGCTTCAAATCCAGTAGACTATTTAAAAAGTGAGTAGGAGAATTCAGGATTTGGGATTATTCTAACTTAATTCCAAATCCTTTCCTATCTACCTTCGATACCTTATGTTTCTTTTGTTCGCTTGCGGTCAAAATCAAGGTTGTTCGGACAAGTTTATTCTTCAGTTGACCCTTTCAGGGCTCTAAAAGGGCTTTTTGTCGGTTGGCACAGTCTCTGAATTAGTGATGACAACCAACTAAACTAAAAACGCTATGAAACTTTCAACTATATCCGCCTTCGTGTTCATGCTTTTTTTGATGGGTGCAACTGCCCAGGCACAAACAGAAACTAGAACGCCAGGTGACTTTACAAAAGTGACTTCTTCAGGGTCTTGGGATGTATATATCACAATCGGAGATAAAGACGAGGTGAAATTGGTTTCTAAAGGCTTTGATCTAAGCCAAGTCATCACAGAAGTAGAAGATGGATCGCTGGAAATTAAATTGGAGAAAGGCAGACATAACAATGTGAACTTTACTGCATATGTAACAGTCCGTGAATTGGAATCTGTTGGATTAAGTGGATCAGGTCATATGGAAATTGAATCTGATATTTCATCCAGATCATTTGCAATCGGAACTTCTGGTTCAGGAGATATTAAGATGCAACAACTTGAAGCAAGATCCTTGTTTGTAGGTATGAGTGGATCAGGAAAAGTAATTATTGAGGGAGGCTCTTGTGAAAATGCCAATATTGGTCAATCCGGATCTGGTTCCTTTGATGCCTTGGATTTGATGGCCGGAGATGTGAAAATTGGAAAATCCGGCTCTGGAGCTACTTCAATAGGAGTTACAGGAGATTTAAAAGTAGGCGCTTCTGGCTCTGGAAATGTATATATCAAAGGAAATCCGACCAGCCAATCTATAGGAAGTTCTGGATCGGCCAGAATCATTAGAAAATAAAAATTCCATTAGAGTTTGACTTGAGGCTAATCAGCTCAAGTCAAACTTTTTTTTTCAAAATAACCCGCTCGACCATGTTTAAAAACTACTTCAAAATTGTTTTTAGAAACGCCAAGAAAAACCCCTTATATGTCTTTATCAATATTCTAGGGCTTTCTATCGGGATGGCGGTCAGTATTCTGATTTTTTTGTTTGTACAGCATGAATTGAGCTACGATACTTATCATAGCAACTCAGATAGGATTTTTAGGGTATCCAGAAATTGGTACAATGCAGATGGAGATGTGAGTTTACACTTAGGGCATGTGGCTGCTCCCTTTGGTCCATTGATCAAGTCTGATTTTGGTGATCAGGTGGAGGAAGTAGTTCGACTGACGAATAATGGATTGTTGATTCGGTCTGGAGAGAATTCCTTTATGGAAGATGATTTTTTCTTTGCTGATCCCGAAGTATTTGATGTGTTTTCATGGAACATGATTGATGGTGACCCTAAAGCTGGGTTGGAGTCAGGAGATGGCGTGTTGATTTCAGAGGATATGGCCAAGAAGTATTTTGGGAATTCCTCGGCTATAGGTCAGGAATTAATTGGTGAAATTCAGGGAATGACCTTGACATTCCAGGTCAGAGGAGTTTTTGAAAATATCCCAGATAATACCCATATGCATCCGGACTTCATTGCTACTATGAACCCCGTAATCCAATTTTATGGAGGCTTGGAGGCATTTATGCAAAATTTTGGGGGGAATAATTTCTCCACCTATGTCTTGTTGAAAGAGGGGTATGATTACCAAGCTTTGGAAGCCCAATTACCAGCTTTGATTGATCGGAACATGGGAGAAGCACAAGCGGGGGTACCCATGTCCAAAGTGACTGAATTGCATTTGTGGCCCATTGAGGATATCCATTTATATTCCAATCTGGATTCCGAGATAGAAGCCAATGGAAATATCGATTACGTGTATGTGTACTTTGCAGTAGCATTGTTCATCCTACTGATTGCTTGTATCAACTTTATGAACCTATCTACAGCCAGATCCTCATTGAGATCCATGGAAGTAGGATTGAGAAAAGTGATGGGAGCAGATCGAAGTAGGTTAGTCAACCAGTTTATGGGGGAATCCTTTGTGATGACCTTTATTTCCTTGATCATCGCGGTCATTCTGGTCTATATATTCCTTCCTCTTTTTTCAGATTTCACGCAAAAACAGCTAAGCCTTAATTTTATTGAACATCCTGAATATTTTCTGATTTTAGTTGGCTTGGCTATTGGAGTTGGGTTATTGGCAGGAAGTTACCCCGCTTTATTTCTATCGGGATTTTCTCCTTCAAAGGTGCTGAAAGGAACTTTTAAAGCGGGAAAGGGACATGAGAATTTCAGATCCGTTTTGGTAGTGGGTCAATTTGCTATATCAGTAATTTTGATTGTAGCCGTCATTGTCGTAGTGCGGCAATTGGATTTTATGCAATCCAAAGACCTGGGCTTCAAAAAAGATGATATTGTGGTTTTGCCTGCAAACCCTAGAATAGTGGAAAACTACCAGATTATTAAAGATCGATTGGTTAATAATCCAGGGATTTCTGCTGTAACCATTTCCAGTAGAGTGCCATCGGGAAGACTTTTGGACTCGCAGGATGGAACTGCCGAAGTGAATGGTGAAATGTCCCAGTTGGATGTAAGAATCGCAGATATCCACGTAGGTCACGAGTTTATTAAAACCTATGGAATTCCGATGGTGGCGGGAAGAGATTTTGATTTTCAAATGGCCAGTGATTCCACCGAAGCCTTTATCCTCAATGAGGTAGCTATTCGTGATATTGGATGGGCAACTCCAGAAGAGGCAATTGGAAAGAAATTTAATTATGGAGGAAGAAATGGCTTTGTTACTGGAGTGATGAAGAACTTCCATTTCGAATCCTTGCATCAGCCGATTGTGCCGATTGTATTTATGATTACTCAGGATCGGTCAAACCAGGTGAGTATCAAAATAGATGCTTCCAGAAGAGAGGAAACTTTGGCTTACCTCAAATCTGAATGGGCTGATTTGAACCCTGGATTCCCTTTTGAGCCACGTTTTGTGGACGAAGGATTTAACAGGCAGTATGAAGCCGAGCAACGAGTGAAAACAATTTTTACCTTTTTCTCTGCTTTAGCTGTTTTGATTTCCGTATTGGGATTGCTTGGATTAACCACCTTTGCCACGGAACAAAGAACTCGGGAAATAGGAATTAGAAAAGTGATGGGAGCTGAAACCAGCAATATTCTGATATTACTTGGCAAAGATTTTATGAAACTGGTATTGATTGGATTCTTGATAGCGGTTCCAATTTCCTGGTTTGGAATGGACAGCTGGTTGGAAGATTTTGCTTATAAGATTGGCATTAGCTGGACCGTCTTTCTTTGGGCGGGATTGATTGCAGGACTGATTGCAGCAGGAACCGTGATGATGCAATCCCTGAAGGCTGCTTTAGCAAACCCCGTGAAAAGCATTAAAAACGAATAATAAAGCTCCTGTTTCTAACATGATATCGGCTCACCTGTAAATTCAGGTGGGCCATTTTTTTATTCAATAATTCAGAAATTCAGTAGGTGATATTCTCTAATTTTTTTGAAAGAGGATTGGAGAAATTACCGAAGTAATAAACTTTTTTCTTCAAGTAAAGCTGATATAAATCAGTTATTTAGGAATTATTTCTCGTCATCTTTAATAAATACTTTTCTGAAATTATAGTATAAAAATAACGCCTTGGGTTTTGGATGTAATCAATACACCTTTTTTCAAAGAAGTAGGAGAAATAGCTAGGTTTACCGGAAGGTTTTTCAAACAGATCGTCAAACCAAAGCAGGAATATGAGGAATTTATCAATCAATGTTTCTGGATTGGCTATAAGACCTTCACCTTGGTAAGCATCACTGCTTTTATCATGGGGCTGGTATTGACAATCCAATCTAGACCTACTTTGGTCGAGTTTGGAGCAGCCTCCCTCTTGCCGTCTATGGTTTCGGTATCCTTGGTTCGTGAAATTTCACCGGTTATCACGGCATTAATATGTGCCGGTAAAATAGGATCTGGAATAGGTGCTGAGCTGGGGTCCATGCGCGTGACAGAACAAATTGATGCAATGGAAGTGTCAGGAACCAATCCATTTAAATACTTGGTGGTCACCAGGGTGATGGCTTCTACGTTGATGGTTCCCATTTTATCCATTTTGGCTATTGCTATTTCTCTTTATGGAGGGTATTTAGGGGTGAATTTGAAAGGTTCTGTAAGTTGGTCCCTTTACTGGTTTCAAGCTTTTGATGCTCTTACTTTTGGGGATTTTATCCCTTCATTGATCAAGACATTTTTCTTTGGTTTTGCGATAGGTATAGTTGGATGCTATAAAGGCTATAATTCTCAAAAAGGCACAGAGGGAGTAGGGAGGTCGGCTACCACCGCCGTGATCGTCGCGTCTTTAATGGTTTTTATTTTGGATTTGATTGCTGTTCAGATTACTGATCTATTAGGACTGACTTAAGAAATGGAACAGAAGGATCATATCATTAAAGTTTCAAAACTCAATAAGTCATTTGGTAGTAATCAAGTGCTCAAGGACTTCTCTATGGAATTAGGCCGAGGGGAAAACTTGGTTATTCTTGGAAAGTCAGGATCTGGGAAGTCCGTTTTGATCAAATGTATCATCAAACTCTTGGAGCCGGACTTTGGTGAAATTAAGGTGTTAGATCAGGATATCAGTGAATTGGATGAGGATGAAATGGATTTACTCCGAAAAGATGTAGGTTTTCTTTTTCAAAGTAATGCATTGTATGATTCCATGACCGTCCGGGAAAACCTGGAGTTTCCATTGAGGAGGCATTGGACTTTAGAAGAACGTGAAAACAAAGCTGAAGATGCAGTGATGGAGGCTCTGGAAGATGTTGGGCTTTCCCACACGGTCAATATGATGCCGGCAGAATTGTCTGGGGGAATGAGAAAGCGAATCGCTTTGGCAAGAACGCTGATTTTGAAACCACAAGTGATATTGTATGATGAGCCTACTACAGGATTAGACCCCATTACAGGTAGAGAAATCAGTGAGCTGATGATTTCTATTCAAGAAAAATACAAAGCTTCATCAGTGATCATTTCTCATGACATGAACTGTATAAAAATGACTTCTAATCGGGTAATTGCTTTGATAGAGGGAAGGAATTATGAGACGGATACGTATGAAAATTTAATGAAAAGCACTGATCCAAAAGTCAGTGAATTCTTTCGATAGGATGAAAAAAGAACGGAAAATAGAAAATGCAAAACTGGGAGTACTAGTATTAGCTAGCCTGATATTTCTGGTTTTTTCCCTGTATTTAATAGGTAAAAATCAGAATATTTTTGGTTCCTCTATCAAAGTGATCGCAGAGATGAAAGATGTCAATGGGCTTCTTCCTGGTAATAATGTGCGCTTCAAAGGAATGGATATTGGAACGGTGAGTGGGATTGATATGAAAAATGATTCTATCATTCATGTGGAACTCCTGATTCATAAATCCATGCAGCCCTATATCAAGAAAAATTCGAAGACTACGATCAATACCGATGGCTTGATGGGAAATAAAATACTTCATATTAATCAAATGGAGGCAGATGCCCCCCTCTTGGAACCCGGAGATATATTGTATTCATTGCCTCAGATTGATACGGATGAAATGCTTCAAACACTTAATTCCACCGGGAATTATTTAGAAAGTACCTTAAGAAATCTTTCTGTGATCACAGAAAGATTGAATCAAAGCAAAGCACTATGGGACTTGTTGTCAGAACCAGAATTAGTGAACGACTTGAATACTGCGATTCGTAAATTTAGAGATGCTGGTTCGAATGCGGTCGAAATCACTGAATCGGGTAGGAATATGATCACCTCTTTTGAAAAAGGAGATGGCCTGGTCAATCAGTTATTTACCGACAGTAGTATGAGTTCTAATTTCGAGGAAACCTTGATCCAGCTTCAAAATACTAGTAAAGAAGCGGAGGAAATGATGAAGAGCGTCAATTTATTACTCCATAATATCCAGGAAGGCAAAGGAACTGCCGGGTTGATTTTACAGGATTCCTTGTTTCGACAACAAGTGGATCAAACCCTTCAAAATCTTGAATCCAGTACTTACAAATTAAATGAGAATATGGAGGCGATGAAATCAAATTTTCTTTTCAGGGGGTATTATAAGAAGCAAGAAAAAGCCAGAAAGAAGGAAGAGAAAAACGAGAATTAGTTACGATCTCATTCTGAATACTTTTTTACTTGACTACCAGTTTTAGAATTTAGTAAAACATTCAGGGGAAGGAATTTTTTGATTGTTCGAATTTGGTCAACAGTGTCCGAATATTTAGTCCACTAGCTCTCAAAACCGAGTTTTATTGACATTAGAGCAGGTTTTTTTTATGGCACAATACTGGTGAATAGAGAGGATATAAAATGGAGAAGATCTGGAATATGGCAGGTAGAAGAATGTTCATGCACTAGCTATCCCATTGGATTTGATTCTTTATTAAAAGTGCTTAGGCGGCCGTTTTTGTATGATTTCTTCCACCCAGAATAATAGGATGAAAAAATATACTAGTAACCCTGATAACAGCATGCAACCTTCAAAGCACTTACTGCATCTTATTCATAGCACGTGATGCTATCCATGTTTTTTATTTAGAAACTCCATTGAATAAATCAAATCAACAAAACTATCATTACAATGAAAATCTATTCAAAATTGTTGGCCTTTGCCATTTCAGCTTTTATCCTAGTTTCTTGTGCACAAGCCCAGCAGACAGAAACAAGATCTCTTGGTCATTTTACAGAAGTGCATTCCGGAGGTAGTTGGGAAGTGATTTTGGAGGAAGGGAATAAGGAGGAAGTTCGGATTGAAGCCAGTGGTGTAGACCTAAGTAAGGTTAGAACTGAAATAGAAGGGAATGAACTGAAGTTGGGCTTAGTAAAGGGAAGCTATAACCGAGTGAAATTGAAATTTTATGTGACATATAAAAGCCTCGAGGGTTTAAGATGTTCTGGATCAGGAGAGATTCATGTAAAATCTGATGTGGTAGCCGAAGATTTTATGTTGGCTCTTTCTGGTTCTGGGGACATCATCATGCAATCTTTGAGAGCGGACGAACTAGATGCATCCATCTCTGGATCTGCAAAAATCCAAATTGATAGAGGTGCAATAGGAGGAGCTGTAATCAGTCAGTCCGGTTCCGGTGATTTTGAAGCAGAAGAGGTGACATTCGAAGAATTGGAAGTAAAAAAATCAGGATCCGGAGACACCTATGTCGGTGATTTGGGTGAAATATCAGTTCGTTCTTCTGGTTCAGGAGATATTGTATACTCAGGCTCACCTCGTATGGGAGACATCAAAGTGTCTGGTTCCAGCAGCATTAGAAAACGTTAAACTCAATTATATACCAATTTAAAAACCACCAATTTTTTGGTGGTTTTTTTGTTCTATCTATGACTGGGTTTCCATTACATCAAGAAACCATTTTCAGTTTCATAAGGTGCAGGGATATTTTCATCTCCGATCATTTCCAAAAGATCAATTTCTATGGCCCTGGCCACTGAAGAAATTGGCACATCATTGTAACCTCCTTCGAAGGGGTTTTCAGAATAATCACCGATCCTGTCCACCAAAAAGAAGATCCAAATGATAATGGCAGAAAAAGGAATGGTCAGCCAATAGTGAAGTGCCCTGGATTGTTCAAAAATATCCAATAAGCCAAAAGGTATCAATGCGCAGAAAATATAGGTGATCCAAAGCCCCGTGGAGGCATATTGCCTAGGGAACGGAAAGTTTTTGATGCGTTCTGACATCCCCTGATGGGTGTATAGATTTCCGATTAGCTCATGGAGCCTGACTTGCTTGTAATCACTTAAAAACCCTTGTTCTTTTAATTTTGAAATCTCATTACTTTGGTTCTTTAAGATATGTGAGGGAATGTTTGAATGGCTTTTGAGTTGATTCAATTCTTCTTCAGAAAGGTACCTATCTATTTCAGTAAAAATACCGTCGTAATATTCCTTGATAAATCCAGGAATGAAATTCAATTTGTTGACGGGAAGGTTGTGTTCCCATGTTTTTTCCTGACGCATTGCATGCTTCAAAGCCATCAGCCAGGCCAAATGTCGATAGATGAACTTTTTCTTCTCCTCCAAAGGCATATCGGGATTTGGTAAACTTAGGATTGCCGTGGCGAAGGTTCTGCTTTCGTTCACAATGGCTCCCCAAATTTTTCTTGCTTCCCAAGTTCGGTCATAGGAACTGTTGTTTTTAAATCCTAAAAAGAAAGCAACAGCGACACCGATTACTGAGATGGGTTCCCAAGGGAGTGAAAATGGAATGGAAGTAATTTCATATAGGACAATGATGATAAAGGAATAGAGTATGCCATAAATCAAAGAAAACTTGGACCAGCGAACTGTCATCCAAAAACTATAATACCGTTTGACGTACATAAAACTGGTTTTTTGTTATTAAGCTACTGATTTTTGTTAAAAAATCACTTAACTAATTGATTGGCATGGTGATAAAAAACACCAAATTGACTTTTAGAAGGTGCGTTTTTCGTAGATGGTTTAGTGTTTTGGTCAAACTCAAGGGGAGCCCAAGAGCTCTTGAAAAAATAGTTTGAAAAAGGTGAACTAATCCCTCAATTTGTGTGTCAGTTTGGTAAGAAGTTTCACGTGATTGATTAGCTGAAAAAGCTGGTCATTAAACATAGAAGTTACATGGAGGACCTTTTCGCAGCACGCTCCCAAATGGCGCTTTCGCTCGGGTTTCACATTATTTTTGCCTGTATTGGTATGGTGATGCCCTTTTTTATGGCCACATCTCATTATCAATATCTGAAGACTGGAAATCCTTTGTACAAAGATTTAACCAAGGCTTGGAGCAAAGGAGTGGCCATATTTTTTGTGACTGGTGCAGTATCAGGAACCATGCTTTCCTTTGAACTGGGGTTGCTTTGGCCAAAGTTTATGTTGCATGCCGGACCGATCTTTGGAATGCCGTTTTCTTTGGAGGGAACGGCATTTTTTATTGAAGCCATCGCATTGGGATTCTTTCTATACGGTTGGGGTAAATTCAAACCATGGTTTCATTGGTTTACCGGTGTGGTGGTAGGAATTAGTGGTCTGGCCTCTGGTATACTGGTGGTGGCTGCCAATGGTTGGATGAATAGCCCTACAGGCTTTGATTTTGTCAATGGTGAATACCTGAATATTGATCCCATACAGGCCTTGTTTAATGATGCTTGGTTTTCTCAGTCCTTACATATGACCTTGGCTGCGTTTACAGCAACTGGGTTTGCAGTAGCAGGTATTCATGCCTACATGATGTTGAAAGAGAAAAACATTGAATTCCATCGAAAAGCCTTCCGCATTGCTTTGGTTTTTGGAGGGATTGCTGCCTTGCTTCAGCCTATTTCTGGCGATATATCGGCCAAGGATATTGCGGTCAGACAACCTGCAAAATTGGCGGCAATGGAAGCTCATTTTGAAACTGAAAAAGGGGCTTCTTTGATAATTGGTGGGATTCCTGATGAGGAAGCTAAGGAAGTAAATTATGCTTTGAAAATTCCGGGAGCTTTGAGCTTTTTGGCTCATGGAGATTTTGAATCAGAGGTAATTGGTTTGGATCAATTTCCAGAAGAAAATCACCCTCCCGTCCTGGTGACACACTTTGCTTTTCAAATTATGGTAGGCTTGGGTATGGTGTTGATGGGCCTGGGACTGTTATTTTTCTTTTCCAATTGGAAAAAGAAGGAATGGATGAAGAAGGATTGGTTTCTCAGGTTGTTTGCTTTGGCTACCCCGCTTGGATTTATCGCAGTAGAAGCCGGCTGGACCGTGACGGAAGTAGGAAGACAGCCTTGGATTATTTATGAAATTCTGAGGACAGAAGATGCCGTAAGCCCAATCCCCGGGATTGCGTATTCCTTTTATTTGTTCACAGCGATTTATGTTTCCCTCGCTCTCGTAGTTACCTTCTTGCTGATCCGACAGATCAAAGCAGTACCTAGCTCCCTGAAAGGTTCAGGTGAAATGAGTTCCAAGTCAGTCATTTCTAACTCTTAAATTCGAAAGCATGCTTTACGTGGTCATTGTTTTTCTGGGGTTGTCCATCTTGTTATATATTCTGATGGGAGGAGCTGATTTTGGTGCTGGGATCGTGGAAATGACCTCTCCGGCAAAGATTCGGGATCAGGTCAGAAGAATTACCTATCAGACTATCGGACCGATTTGGGAGGCCAATCACATGTGGTTGATTATTACGATTGTGATCCTTTTTGTGGGGTTTCCGGCTATTTATACCATGCTTTCCGTGCACTTACATATTCCTTTGGTGCTCATGCTGATAGGAATCATTGGAAGGGGAACTGCATTTGTCTTTAGGCATTACGATGCGGTGAAGGATGATATGCAGCGGATTTACAATTTGGTTTTCACCTATTCCAGCTTTGTCACTCCCTTGTTTTTGGGTTTGATATTTGGAGCAACCGTCAGCGGAAACATCAACCCGAATGCAGTGAATTTTTACGATTCCTTTATCCACCCCTGGTTCAATTTCTTTAGCCTTTCTATCGGTGTATTTACAGTGGCAATTTGTGGGTTCTTGGCAGCTGTTTACCTGGTAGGTGAAACAGAGGAATTTACCTTGAAACCATTCCTCTTGAAGAGATCACGGATGTTTATGGTGGCGATTGTCCTGGCAGGTGGATTGGTCTTTTTGGCAGCTGAAGTTGAAGGAATTGCATTGGTCAGTCTCTTGGTACAAGAACCCTTGACACTTTCAATACTCCTACTTGCCACCCTTGCATTGGTCTTTCTTTGGTTTCAGATTGAAAAGGGAAACAGAAAATCAAGCAGAGCCCTTAGTGGTTTTATAGTCAGTGCGATATTGATTGCTTTTGGATACCATTATTTTCCGGATATCATCATTACCCAATCCGGAGAAAACCTTTCAGTATTCAATTCTGCAGCAGTTGGAAAACCAATTGAAACCCTGGCTTGGGCACTATTGATAGGAAGCTTGTTTATTTTACCCTCGCTTTTTTATCTTCTGTTTAGTTTTCAGAGATCGAAGGTGATGTAGTAGAATGAATTTATAAAGTAAGATATAAGCTATACGGAATACGATATACGGAATGCGGCGAAGCGAGGTGTGGGAATGACAATTGAAGGACTGGTAACTTTGACCATTTCCTTCTGAGACTCCGACTGCCCACTCTGTGACTATTTACTACTTCTGCTTCCCGAAATCGCCCATTATCGAACAAAATTGTCCGTTACTTTTGAATAGGGATTTCATAAAAATAGCTATTCGGGCTTTTTAAAGCAGTTTAGCTTTGGCATTAAACTGGAATAGCTAGTTGGGATTTTCAATCTTGAGAATTAGAAATACCAAAACAATTGCCAACATGTTTACAAATTATTTGAAAGTTGCTTGGAGAAATCTGGTCCGAAGCAAATGGGCAGGTGTAATCAATATTCTTGGTTTAGCCATAGGGATTACTGCATCCCTTTTACTTTTTATGGTAGTACAATATGAAATGAGTTTTGATAAGTTTCAAAGTCATTACAATGAAATTTATCGCGTCGTTTCTAAGGACAAATACCCGGATGGATACGATTACAATCCCGGGGTCAATAACCCTGTACCAGATGCCATCGCTGCAGACAACTTGCCTTTTGGAGAAGTGGTGCCAGTAAAATCTGCCTACAACACCCAAGTGAATATCTATAAAGATGCAACTGAAGTTGGGATTCCTGACAAATATGAAATTGACTATACCTTCTATACCACTCCGGATTTTGCGGATCTTTTTGATCTGGAATTTGCTTCGGGCAACATCCAAAGCCTTTCAGAACCCAATAAAATAATCCTTACTAAAACGACAGCAGCCAAGTTTTTTGACAACTGGGAATTGGCTGAAAACAAAACCTTAGATTTTTCCAGCGGCTTGAAATTAACTGTTGGAGGGATCGTGGAAGATATTCCGGATAATAGCAATATGTTTTTTGACATGCTGGTTTCCTACCAGACAGTGAGATCCAATCCAAGGATTTTTGATCATGATTTAGAGTCCTGGGGCAGTTTGGGAAGCGATAATCAATTGTATGTGAGCTTGGCAGAGCATACAGATGTCGCGAGTGCTCAAGCCGCTTTGGATGGTTTTACCAAGAAGAATTTTGAGGGGAGAGGGAATTCAGAAAAGTCTTTGATCTTACAGCCTTACAAAGACATTCACTTTGACCAACAATATGGAAGCATCAGCGGCAGTGTGACCCGATTGTCCACCGTCAACACCTTGGTGATCATCGGATTGTTTATTCTGGTTATGGCTTCCATTAATTTTGTGAACTTGGCCACTTCCCGTGCCATTGGTAAAGGGAAAGAAATTGGGGTAAGAAAAGTCATGGGAAGTTCCAAAGCCCAGATAATTTTTCAATCATTTGGAGAAACTTTTCTGTCTGTGTTGATTGCAGCTTTGATAGGTGTGATGGGAGCCACCTTATTACTTCCTTTTTTAAGCCTGATCGCCGATGTTCCTGAGAAGATGGATTTCTTCCAACCTGTCGTCCTGATATTCATCGGAATTTTGATAGTAGCTTTGACTTTACTTTCCGGGTTTTATCCCGCCTTGGTGATTTCTAAATTTAAGCCCATTCATGCGCTGAAAAGCAAATTCCACCAAAGTCAGGTGGGAGGAGTATCGATTAGGAAAGCTTTGGTAGTAGTCCAATTCACCATCGCACAGATCCTGATGATCAGCACGATCATTGCCATTCAACAAATGAACATGGTTCAGGATGCAGACTTGGGTTTCACCAAGGATCATGTCTATTACATTGAAGTGCCATTTGATTCAGAGGATGAACGGAGAATTGAATATTTCAAGCAGGAATTACTTAGCAATCCAAGCGTAGTCTCCGCAAGCTTGGCTTCGGATGTTCCAGCTTCTGATAATAATAGCCTGTTTAATTTTTATTTTGACGGAAAGTCAGAAGACGTGCCTTTTCCTGCTTTTGCAAAGTTTGGGGATGAAAAGTATTTTGAAACCTATGGGATTGAATTCGTAGCTGGAGGTCCCTATCAGGCTAGCGACACCATTCGGGAGGTTGTAATTAATGAAACCATGGCCAAGCGCTTACTGATTGAAGATCCAAATGATGCGATCGGCAAGCAGTTTAGGCTGGGCATTATGAGAGAGTGGGCCACCATTACTGGAGTGATCAAAGATTTTACCGTTAACTCCCTGCGCGATGAAATCAGACAGCTGGTCATTGCTCCGAAGAAGGATTTTTACCATGTTGTGGGGTTGAAATTGGACCAAAACGCATCCTTGGCAAGCATTGCTGATTTGGAGCAGTCCTTTGAAAAAACCTATCCTGAGCAAATCTATCATGGGTATTTCTTGGATGAATCCATTCAGGAATTCTATGAAAGTGAGCAGAAATTAGCTTTACTATTCAAGATTTTTGCTGCCATCTCCATCCTGATTTCCGGCATAGGCCTTTATGGACTGGTTTCTTTTATGATCAGCCAAAAAGTAAAGGAGATCGGTATTCGCAAAGTGTTGGGAGCTTCCGTTTCCCAGATTACATTCTTATTGACAAGAGAGTATTTCTTAATGGTTCTTTTAGCCTTTTTTATAGCAGTTCCAATTGCTTATTGGATGATGGAGCGATGGCTGGAAAATTTTGCCTTTAAAATTCCATTTTCAACAGGACTCTTTGTGGTGGTCATGATTTGTTCGCTGTTGATTACAGGTTTAACAGTAGGATCCAAAGCCATCAGGTCCGCCTTGGCGAATCCGGTGGATAGTTTATCGGATGAATAGTGATTTTATGATTTGACCACGAGCGGACGAAATTGTTCGCTTGCTCACTAAGAATCCGCTAAAAAAGCCCAAAACAATGCTGTTTTGGGCTTTTTTCTATGGCACAAAACTGGGATTAAAGAATGAGATGAAATAGGAAATGTTGTACCCCTTTCATTCTATTTTGATTTGACTATGTTAAAAAACTACTTAAAAATTGCCTGGAGAGTATTAAAGAAAAACAGACTGTATACTGGATTGAATGTCTTTGGTTTGACGCTAGGGATCAGTGGTTTTTTGATGATTACACTTTTTATCCAGGATGAGTTAAGTTATGATCAATACCTTCCTGAATCATCATCCGTCTATAGGGTGAATGCGCAATGGGGGAACTTTAAAACAGCGAGCTATGCCACTGCTCCACCCGCTTTGGGGCCAAGAATAGCTTCTGACATTCCGGAAGTAAATGCGGTGACCCGAATACTGAAATGGAATGACTTTACCATACAGCCAGGATCAGGAGCCAATAGGGATCAGGTATTCCGTGAAGAGAATGTATTTTATGCCGAGCCAAATTTCTTTCAGGTTTTTGATATGCCTTTGGCGGCAGGAAGTAAGGAAAAGGCATTATCCCAGCCGAATTATATTGTTATAACAGAAGCTTTCGCAAAGAAGTATTTTGGAGATATTTCACCTCAGGAAGTCCTTGGAAAGGTATTGTTGATCGGAAGTAATGACCCTACACCTCGGGAAATTGCTGCTGTGATCCAAGATATACCTGCTCAATCCCATTTACATTTTGATATGTTGGTATACGAACCGGGAATGCATCAAGAGATTTTCTTAATGGACTCTTGGACCTGGCCAATCTTAAATACCTATCTGAAAATTGAACATGGTAGTAGTGAAGCCGTAAAGTCGAAACTGGATCAAATCGTTTCGAACTATGCCATTCCTGCTTTTAATAAGGAAGGAGAGGGATCGGATTACAATCTTCAATTGATGCCCATTCAGGATATCCACTTGAAATCTCATTTATTGAGAGAGTTGGAGGCGAATGGCTATGAAAGCTATGTGTATATTTTTTCATTGGTAGCTGTTTTTGTGCTGCTTTTGGCCTGCATCAATTTTATGAATTTGGCCACTGCCAAAGCGGGGCTTCGATCTATGGAAGTAGGGGTAAGGAAAGTAATGGGATCGGCGAAATCCCAATTGATTTACCAGTTTCTGACTGAAGCATTCATCTTGGTTCTGATTTCAGTGATACTTTCACTGGTGGTAGTTCAGTTGTCAAATGGACTGTTCAACCAACTTTCAGGTAAAAATCTTCAGTTTAATTTATTTACAAATCCGTGGATCCTGGCAATGATTCCATTGCTCTTGATTGGATTGACTTTGATCTCTGGAGCTTACCCAGCCTTTTACCTTTCTTCCTTCAAGCCTTTGTTGATCATTAAGAAGCAATTATCCGCTGGGAAGAATGCCCATTCCTTCAGAAATGCCTTGGTGGTTTTTCAGTTCGCTACTTCCTTGACCCTGATTATTTGTACCCTTCTGGTACAGCGTCAGATGAGCTTTATTCAAAACTCCAACCCAGGTTTCGATAAAGAGCAACTGGTCATCATTCATAATGATGGGGAAATACGAAATGAACAACGTGAGGATTTCAAGGGGAGATTTGCCTCCAGTGGCCAAATCGAATCCATGAGCTTTTCAACAGGAATTCCGATGACTGGTCAATATCAAATGCGCTCTTTTAACTCCATTAATTCCAAAGAAAATCAAGGAATGAATTGGTATGAAGCAGATGCAGATTATCTGACTACCTATCATTTCGAATTATTGAAGGGGAGAAACTTTGCACAAACGCCAGGCACCGATGCCGGGAAAATCATCATCAATGAAAAAGCTGCCGAATACTTGGGCATCTCTAATGATCCGATTGGACAGATTCTGGTGAAAAACGAAGGGGAAAATGATGAGGCTTCCTTAGAAGTGGTAGGATTGGTCAAGGATTTCAATTTCGAAACCTACAGAAATGAGATCAAACCTCTGGTCATCGAATACATGCATGATTATTACCTGAGAGATTACATCACAGTAAGAGTTGCGGGGAATCAGGTGGAATCTGTCCTCAAGGAATTGGAAGCTGGTTGGGATGTTTATGAGCCAAGGATTCCTTTGAATTATTCCTTTATGGATCAGGATTTTGCAAAAGTTTATCAGTCTGAAATGAAAATGGCTGATTTACTAAAAGTATTGACTTTCATGTCCATTTTGATTGCCTGTTTGGGACTGTTTGGGTTAACGGCCTATACCACTCATTTGAGAACCAAAGAAATTGGAATCCGAAAAGTTTTTGGTGCTTCCATGGCAGAAATCTTTGTCATGCTGTCTGCATCCTATCTTCGATTAGTTCTAATTTCTGTTGCATTGGCCATTCCGCTTGCTATTTATTTCATGAATCAATGGCTGGAGGAATTTGCCTACAAGACTGGTATCAGCATTTGGGTGATCACACTGGCGGTTGGTACCTGTTTGGGATTGGCAGCATTGACTATCTTCTTCCAGACCTATAAAAGTATCCAGGCAAACCCGGTGAAGAGTTTGAAGGATGAGTGAGAAATGGGAAGAACGAAATGAGAAATGAGAAGTATGAAGTGGTAAATACGAAAGACGAAGTCAGAGGTACCAAAGAGGAAGTGGGAAAGTATGAAAAGTGAAATGTAAAAAGAGCATTGGTGTTAATCCAAATAGCTTAAAAAATTAGAAATATATGTTTAAGAATTATCTGAAAATCGCCTATAGAAATCTCCTTAAAAAGAAGGTGTACTCTTTTATCAATATTCTGGGTTTGGGTATCGGAATGGCTTGTTGCGTGCTCATATTTATGTTTGTTCAGGATGAACTTTCCTATGATCAATTTAATGAGAAAGGGGATCGGATATATAGAGTGGTCCACGGATATTTTTCTGAGGATGAACAAGCTGAGAGTAATTCCAGGGAAAATTATTGGGTTTGGGGAAATGCACCCGTGGGGCCAGCTTTAGAACTGGATTTTCCAGAAATAGAAAAAGTGGTCAGATTTTCAGGTAAGGCAGATATTCTGTTTACCATTGGAGATCAGACTCAACAAGAGGAAGGAATAGTTTTCATGGACTCTACGGTATTTGATGTGTTTTCTTGGGAACTAGTAGAGGGAGATCCTCAAAAAGCCTTGGTGGCACCCTATAGCATAGTGCTTTCAGAGTCCACCGCAAAGAAATATTTTGGAGACCAAGAAGCCTTGGGTAAAACGCTGAAAGGATCGGATGTGGCAGGTAGAGCAAATCCCGGTGATTACACGGTCACTGGAGTCATGAAAGACTTACCTTCTAATTCCCACTTGAAATTTAATACCCTGCTTTCTTTAAGCACTTTTCATCAATCCCGACCAACTGTCTTTGATGCTTGGGGCTATGTGGATACCTATACTTATTTTTTAGTAAATGATCAGTTTGACCAGCAAGCGTTTGAGGCCAAGCTTCCGGAATTTATAGCTCGGAGGGCAAGCGAAGAAAATGGGCCTAATTACACTATTGGAATTGAGCCTTTGAAAGATGTGTACCTCAATTCTGAGGTGCAGCGTCAACCTGGCGAAACAGCTTCCTTGACGAATATTTATGTGTTTTCTGTGATTGGATTATTTATCCTCGGTATTGCTATCATCAATTTCATGAACCTTTCTACCGCCAGATCCATGGAGCGTGCCAAAGAGGTTGGGATCCGTAAATCCATCGGAGCAGATAAAAACAGTTTGATATTCCAATTTCTCGGAGAGTCATTGGTTATTGTAATCTTGTCTGCTATCGTAGCAGTAATTTTCGTTTCCTTGGCCATGCCATTGATGAACCAGCTGACAGGAAAAGAACTGATGCTCAATAGCATATTGAATTGGCAGACCATTCCATTCTTTTTGGGCATTGTACTAGTGGTCGGACTTCTTGCTGGTTCCTATCCGGCTTTGGTTTTATCTAGTTTTAGACCGGTATCGATCCTGAAGGGCATCAATAAATCCGATGCCAAAGGAGCCAATTTGAGAAAAGGCCTGGTGGTTTTTCAGTTTAGCCTTTCTATTGCATTGATTGCCGGGACCATTATCGTCTACAATCAAATGAGTCATTTATTGGATAAGGATATGGGATTTGATAAGGAGCAAATGTTAATTGTGGATTACAATTACGATGAGCAAGTAAACAACGTATCCTCTGCTTTGGAAAATGAATTGGAGAACAATCCAAACATTGCTTCAGTGGCTTTTTCCCGTAGCGTACCTGGAAGTCATTTCCCAAATGCCGGAACCACCATCGAGAATCCAGAAGGTGAAATGGTGATGCAAGGGCAGGCCATATTTCAGGTCGGATTGGATTTTATTGATCATTTTGATCTGGAATTAGTAGCTGGAAGATCCTACAGCAGAGATTATCCCTCAGATTCTACATCGGCTTTGGTAGTGAATGAGGCGGCAGCCAGACAATATGGCTATTCCAATCCAGCAGATATTGTTGGGAAAAAGTTTGATCAGTGGGGAAGAGCAGGAGAAGTCATCGGGGTCGTGAAAGATTTCAATTACATTTCCTTACATAATACCGTAGAACCTCTGACTTTGCCTTTTGAGGCATATGCCAGTCGCTATATGAGTCTCAAACTCAACACAGAAAATCTTCCAGTAACCTTGTCAGAAATTGAAAATGTATGGAAGGAACTGGCTCCTCACCGTCCATTCATCTACAGCTTTTTGGATGAGGATTTTAACAGCCAGTATGAATCGGATTTCCGCTTCAGACAGATCTTTACCACTTTTTCAGTCTTGGCAATTATGATTGCCTGTTTGGGGTTGCTGGGATTGGCCACCTATACGGCGGAGCAACGAACCAAAGAAATCGGAATCCGAAAAGTATTGGGTGCAGACGTGGGAAGTATCGTGGGATTGCTTTCAAAAGATTTCATCAAGCTGGTGCTGATTGCCATTTTGGTTGCCACACCTTTGGCATGGTTTGCCATGAATAAATGGTTGGAAGGCTTTGCTTACAAAGTGCCTTTACATTGGTGGGTTTTCTTGGTTGCGGGGGTGTTGGCCGTGATCGTGGCCTTAGTTACCATTAGCTTCCAAGCCATCAAAGCAGCGATGATGAACCCTGTGAATAGTTTGAAGAGCGAGTGATATAGTACGGAGTTGAAATTACCGAGTATTAAGGATCAAGAATCGAAACAAAGTGAAAAGTTCCAAGAATTTAGATCAGCAGGGATGGGCATGAAACACCTCATGTCAGGTCAGTAATTATAGGAAAACCTTGATCTGCTGGAAATATAGATTGAATGAGAATAAACAACCTAAAAATAAATGCATCTATTAGTACACACTTAAACCCCTAGAGCCATGAGCCATATCGCCATTCCAATTCCGACATTTCCTGGAAAACAGGACATAGAAATCCAGGTAATCATCAACAACGAAGTAAAATCCCTGCATTATAAAGTCGAGCTTTTTTATTGGGAAGATTGTGCCAATCCCCAGGGGCATCGGGCAGATTGTATTTCAGACATGCTGGCCAACCATGACCCCAATTGGACCGTCTATTACATTGGAGCTCCCACAGACAAGTTTGTACCCATCACTTTTGTCAACAAGGAAAGTAAAAAGTGGATGCAAGTGAGGTAAGGATTTGACCTGGCCCTTTATTTTAGAGCAATTCCTCCTTTGTTTTGTTCTAGTTTGTTCAATTGGACTTGACTTATGCATACTTTAGAACCCCATTACAATTGGAGGAATATATACATTTCCGCAGAAGACCCGAAGTCTCCATTTTTTGGCTATGAAAACAGTGAGGTTTACTTCACAGATCAAATATATAATTACCTCATCCATCCTCAATGGGATAATTTTGGGAGTGAGACCCTTTATCTGAAGGTTCTTTTTGCTGATTACACGCATGGATTTGCGGTTATTGAATTATTGGGAGAATGGAATGATCTCTTAAATAATGATATCATGACTTTGAAGAGAGATGTGATTGAACTGATGATCAGTGAGGGAATCAATAAATTTATCCTCGTGGGTGAAAATGTCTTTAATTTTCATTCCGATTTGGATTCCGTAGATTATTATGAGGAATGGCAAGATGAACTGGAAGAAGGTTGGATTGCGGCCTTGAATTTACGGCCCCAAGTGATGGAAGAGATGAGCAGGTTTGGAATCGATCAATTCTTTGTCATGGGGGGTAAATTGGATGATGTCTCCTGGAGGACAAAGCACCCAAAACTACTTTTCAAGCAAATTGATGAATTGGTGCAAAAACGATTGGGGTGGTAATCGAGAACTACCATAGAGCCAACTATAATTTTTTGAAATGAAATTGATGTGATTTTTTTAGATCTCTGAACTCAGAAAATTATATGATCTTTGCCCGAAATCGAACGAAATTGTCCGAGAAATTCTGGTAGTTCTATTGAAAATATGCCCAAAAAGCCATTTTAAAGGGGTTTTTGCTGGCACAAAAGTAGAATGAGTAGGGTGTTTGATAATTTAAACTACCATGAAAACCTCATTCTATTCTCTGTTTTATCTATCCTTCTGTCTGTTCTTTGCTTCAGTTCAGGAATTAATAGCCAGCTCCATTGCTGACCCTTATTTAACAAAAGAATTTACCCTTAGTGGAAAGGGTGAATTAGACGTAGAAACTTCTGGTGCTAGCGTGGCTGTAATAGGTATGCCTGGAAACCAGGTGATTGTAGAAATGTATGTTAAAAGAAATGGGCGAGAGTATGGTTCCAAAGATCCTGAAATTGAAGCATTGCTCGAAAATTATCAATTGGATATATCAAAGAGTGGCAATACGATTTCCCTTAAAGTAAAGAAAAAGAATAATTCAGGCTGGAATAATCGAAACAATCTAAACCTTTCCTTCAAGGTACAGGTGCCTACCGAGATGTCCTCTTACTTTCAATCAAGTGGAGGATCTATTTCATTAGAAAATGTTTCCGGAGAACATAAGATCGAGACCAGTGGAGGTAGTATTCGTATTGCAGATGCAAGTGGTAAAGTCACTTCCCAAAGTTCTGGAGGATCCTTTTCATTAACTGGATTTGATGGAATGGTGGATGTTCAAACCAGCGGGGGATCTGTAAAAATCAATGGTCTGGAGGGAGATCTTGAAATCAATACTTCTGGGGGCAGTGTGACGTTGGAAGATATTTCGGGGAGCATTGATGCGAATACCAGTGGCGGTTCGATTCGTGCAAAATTGCTTGGGGTAGATGAAGACCTGTCTTTTCAAACTTCAGGTGGAAGTATCACTGCCATGGTACCAGCTGGATTGGGTTTGAACCTGGATTTGCGAGGTGGGAGAGTCAATTCAAGATTTTCCAATTTTGATGGAGAAGTGAAAAAAGACCTGATTGTTGGAAAAATGAATGGAGGGGGACCTCTACTTTCCATGAGAAGTTCCGGTGGTAGTATCAATTTGGAGTTTATCGATTGATCTTTTCATACCTCTCATTGAATGAATTTGGAAAGTTGTGAATAAAATAACCAACCTGTTATGTGGAAAAACTACTTAAAAATAGCCTGGAGAAATATTACCAGAAGTAAAGGGTATACCTTCATTAATATAGGAGGTCTAGGCATTGGAATGGCAGCATCCATCTTGATCCTGATTTGGGTCCAGTTTGAATTGTCAGTGGATAATTTCTATCAAAATTCTGATAGAATTTACGCAGTCATGAGAAATGACAACAATCAAGGAGAAATTTTTACCTGGGATTACACTCCGGCTCCTTATGCACCCGCCATGAAGGAGCAGTTTCCTGAAGTAGCAGCTACCAGTAGGTTGACGGAATGGGATCCAATGTTGATCAGTGTAGGAGCTACCAGCATGTATCAAAAAACCACCTTTGTTGATCCTGATTTTTTCGAGATTTTTTCATTTAAGGTATTGCAAGGGGATATTTCCGATGCAATGTTTGACCCGAATGCCATTATATTGACAGAAACCCTGGCCAAAAATCTTTTTAATGATGAAGAGGCCATCGGAAAAACGGTGACTTTAGAAAAACAGCTTGATTTAGAGGTCAAGGCAATCATTCAAGATCTTCCTCAAAACACTGATTTTGATTACACAGCATTTCTTCCTTTTCAAAAATTGGAGCAATTGGGATGGGTGGATGAAAATTGGAACAATAACTCCTATTTGACATTTGCGATGTTGAATGAAGGGACGGATTTGGATTTTTTCAATGAGAAATTTAAAGGGTTTACCTCCGAAAATTCTGGAAGTGAAAGAATCAGTGACTTCCTTTTTCCTATGAGGGACCGGCATTTAAGGTCCAAGTTTGAAAACGGAGTATCCGTTGGAGGAAGAATTGATTTGATCAAGATGTTTGGAATCGTGGCGATCATTGTATTATTGATAGCCTGTATCAATTTTGTCAATTTGAGTACCGCCCAAAGTGAGAGACGGGCCAAAGAAGTGGGAGTGAGGAAGATCTCAGGAGCAGGAAGAGGAATGTTGATTCGACAATTTTTGGTAGAATCCATCATGATCGCATTTTTTGCATTTATTCTTGCGACTTTAATCGTATCCCTTTCCTTTCCATGGTTTCAGGAATTGATCGGTAAAGAATTGGAAAGCCCCTTTACTCAGACTTTTTTCTGGCTGACTTCTGGAATATATGTGGTGATTACCGGGGTGTTGGCAGGAAGTTATCCGGCATTTTTGCTCAGTTCATTCAGACCTGCCATCGTCTTGAAATCTAAGCTTCAATCCAGACACTACTGGGTAAATCCACGAGAGGTGTTGGTAGTGTTCCAGTTTGCCATTGTGGGAATATTGATTTCTTCAGCTTGGATAATCCGAGACCAAATGGTCTATGTTCAGAACAGGGACTTGGGCCTTAACAAGGAAAACTTATTATTCCATCCCTTGACCGAATCCATCAGAAAAAATAAAGTCGCATTTAAGAATGAACTTCTTCAAATGAATGAAGTGGAATCAGTCAGTTATACCTTTTCACCACTAACAGAAATTTACAGTGACACCGATGCCATGGAATGGCAAGGTAAGCCAGAGGAGTTCAGGCCAAATATCAGTCGAATGGGCTCAGATGCCAATTTGGTGAAGACCGCTGGAATGGAATTGATTGCAGGCCGTGATATTGACGTGTATTCATACCCCAGTGATAGTTTGGCTGCTGTCATTAATGAAACAGCTGCGAAAACGATGGGCTTTGAGGATCCTATTGGTCAGGTTATCAAAGATGACTCCTATGAATTCACCGTCGTTGGAGTAGTGAAGGACTTTATTATGGAATCACCTTTTGACCAGGTGAAACCCATCGTGATCATGGGTCCAAAAAGAAACCTGAATTTTATCCATGTCCGATTAAAAGACAACCTGGAATATGCAGGGGCGATGAATAATCTACAAGCCCTCTTTTCCAAATTCAATCCTGGTTCTCCTTTTGAATACCAGTTTGTGGACGAGGCACACGAACGGAAATTTGTTTCTCAACAGAGAACCGCGAAACTTACTGGAGTTTTTACTGGACTTGCGATAATCATTTCCTGTATGGGGCTGTTCGGACTGGCCACATTCATGGCCGAACAAAGAAGTAAGGAAATATCTGTCCGTAAAGTATTAGGCGCTTCGGTAGCTGGTATAGTCCGGTTGATTTCTTCTGAATTCACGAAACTCGTGTTGATCGCCGTAGTAATTGGTATCCCTGTAACTTGGTATTTCATGGATACTTGGTTGGAGTCTTTTGCTTACCGTATTTCAATTGATTGGAAAGTTTTTCTTTGGACCACTTTGGCAGCATTGATCATAGCCTTCTTAACGGTGAGCTCCCAAGCCATCAAAGCAGCGTTGATCAACCCGGCCAAAACGTTGAAAAGCGAATAAACTGTACCATACACAGGTAATTATAAAAACAGAGTCCGGGCATCTGCCCGGACTTTGTTATGCTTAAGTCCCTTTTGTTTTCACAGGAAAGCGCTTGCCTTAATCTGCGGGTAAGATATTTTGATTCACCCTGAAAAAATTATTCGGGTCGTATGCTTTTTTGATTTTGGTTAAGCGCTCGTAATTTTTTTTGTAGCTCGCTTTTATCCGTTCCTGCCCTTCATCTTGGATAAAGTTCAGATAGGCTCCACCTGAGGAATAGGGATGAAGTGCTTCCCAATACTCTTTGCACCATTGGGTGATTTTTTCTGCATTGGCAGGATCAGGATCCACCCCTACATACACCCCTGCGTATTTGGCATCTCTATGTCCCCAGGGAGTTTCTTCTTCGCCCACTCGGCTGGCAGCCCCACTGATAGGATATAAGTGCATTTGTGAAAGCGGAGTAGGGATCTTGGATCCGAATTCCAAGTGTTTGGCCCTTACCTCTGCACCCAATTCCTTGAAATAATCTCCTCTCCAATACCATTGTAAACCCGGTGGAAGCATTCCATCAAACATAGTCTGGATGGATGGATAAGGCATTTCGCCCACATGATGGAAAATTGGGTTCTTTTCCAAAATAGGTTGGAATACTTCTTCTTGCTTAGCTGGATCACCTAAATACGACCATACGATTCCACAGAACATTTTATGATGTAATGCTTCTGGAAAAGGAGGCCCTGGAATCACCATGGTTGCAATAAATCCATTTAAATCTTCAGATGAATGATTTAGGAACTCATGATACCATTCCATGATTTCATCAATTTGTTCTATGGGCCACAGCGTAGGGCCACCAATAATAGTCTTTACGGGATGTGCTTGGAATTTGAAAGAAGTGACAATTCCAAAATTCCCTCCTCCTCCTCGGATTGCCCAAAAAAGATCCTGATTCTGGTCTTTATTCACCCTTACAAACGAGCCATCAGCTAGCACCATATCGGCTTCCAACAAATTGTCTATGGTCAGACCATATTTTCGGGAGAGGTAACCTACCCCTCCACCCAACGTCAACCCACCTACCCCCGTAGTGGAGATAATCCCGGCAGGGACTGCTAATCCAAATGGATGTGTGGCATGATCTACTTCACCCCATAAGTTTCCTCCTCCAACTCTCACGGTGCTGTTTTGAACATCTACATGGACGAATTTAAGACCTGATAGATCGATGACCATTCCCTCTTCACATAGCCCTAAGCCCCCTCCATTATGGCCACCCCCTCGTACTGCGACCAAGAGATTGTTTTCTCTCCCGAAATTAACAGCATAGATGACATCGGCTACATCTGCGCACATCACAAACATACCTGGATGTTTATTGATCATGGCATTGTAAACTTTTCGGGTTTCGTTATATGCTGGATCCTCTGGAAAAATGACCTTGCCTCTAATCTGAGTAACAAATGCTTCAATCACTGATTGCTCTAATTCTTTCACTTTCGTTGTCATGATTACTAGTTTAAATTAATGATGAGAAAAATGATTCTATAAAAATTAAATGGTGGTTTGACTCTTTTTAGCTACTGACAGTTTCAGCTTTTGGATAGGCATGTTTTTGCATGTTTTCGATGACATAATCCAATGCTGAATTCCAGGCATTGATGGTTTTTGTAGTTTTATTATCTCCGAGGATTTCTTCAATAGTTTCCATCATAGCCTGTTTAACTACTGGGTAGTATTCGACCTTGACCCCATAGCTTACATGGTTTCTGCCTAATGTTTTTAATCCATTTTGGAGTTGATCAGGTCTAGATAAAGAATGGATGATTCCACCGAGCATATGGGTAAGTAATCTTCCCTGCTCTGTCATATTATTCCTAAATAATGCCCTGACCTCTGGGGCAATATCAAAGACTTTTTGGTAGAAGATTTCAGCAAATCGATCCTCGTCTTCTAATAGAAAATTCATGGAGCATTGCAATTCCAGTTGAAGGTTCAGTTCCTTGAAGCCCAAGAGTTCAAGGATTTTGATAGGGTCATCTTTTCCCCGGACTTTGTTATTGAATTCTTGGCCGATGATTAAGGAGCCACTTTCTATATTTTGGAATACCGAATCTGAAATGAGTATTTTAGTACCAGTGGATTTGGTTTCATTTTGGATTCTGCTGGCTACATTCACAGGATCTCCAATCACAGAAAATTGCTTGAAGGTGGGGTGACCTAAAAGGCCGATATAGGCAGTTCCAAAATTGATCCCAATTCCCGATTTTAATTTGATGCCAAAATCTTTGAGTTCCGTTTTGTTGAGGGATTCCAAGGCATACTGCATTCCTAGAGCAGCACGGATAGCATCTTCGCAATTTTTTTGTGCAGAACCTCCGTTGGTCCCAAATACTCCCACAATTTCATCTCCCACATATTGATAAATAATTCCATTATTCATTAAGATAGGTTCGCCTAATGCAGTGTAGAATTTGTTCAGAAGGTAGGCGATGTCATAGTTTAGGTTTTCAGAAGATAGGTTGGTATAGTTTCTTAAGTCACAGAACAAAATTGCGATGGGTCGTTCTTCCGCTTTCCCTTGTGGTACCAATTCTTTTTGCAAATTATTCACCTCTCCACTGGACCAGATTAGTCGTTGGACAATGACATCCCCTTTGGGTCTGGCTTGACAAGCAAGGCGGACCGTTGGATCCCATTTTCTGGAATGACCATTTATTTTCTCGGAATCAGTTTTGGGGCTAAGATTTTCCATCCCATGTAGCACCCTCACTCTGCAGGTGGTACAAATGCCATGGCCACCACATTCATGCATATGGGGAATGCGGTTAGCGATAGATAGATCCAAAATGGTTTGAGACTGGCCCTCGAATTCCACCTGTCTATTGATAGAGGAGTAGGTAATTTTAAAAGACATGAACAAAGAATTAATTGGTTGAAAAATCACGCTAAAAACTTGCTTCAAAGCTAGGAAGGCATGGGTCGGTTTTTTACACCCATTCGTATGATTTCAGAAAATCATACTTCTATTAGAGGAAAACTCACACAATTGTGTGAGGTGAAAAAGTCATGGTTTTGGGTGTTGTCTCAAAATTTGAAAAGAACTACTTTGGAGTGTGGAAATTCCTAAGGAGTTGATTTCTCATACTTTATCAGTTTTATTGATAAATGTTTCTTTTTTTATAGGCCAAACATCCTGATATGGGGTTAAAGAGATTGTTGATTTTTCTGTGTTACCTGACTTGTAGATTGACATTTGCGCAATCAGATAATCTGGATAGCCTGAAATCAAGGGTTGAAAGCATACCAGATGATTCTTTGAAAACTGAAACCTACCTGAGGATCGCATACATTTTATATGCAGGCGATGAGTCTGAATTATATGCCCAAAAAGCGCTGGAGTTAGCGAAGAAATTGAATAGTCCGAACTTGATAGGTAAATCTTACCATCGATTGGCCTGGTGTCATGGATTGGATGAGATGGATAAAAAGACCGCTTATCTGGATAGTGCGGCTACAACTTTTACCAGCATCGCTGACTATTATGGCTTGGGAAATGTCTTTGACACCAAAGGCACCATATTGATGGAATATGGATCCTTATCTGATGCAAATGATTCCTATCAGCAGGCATATGATTACTATGCACGAATTGGGAACGAGGAGCGAAAGGCAGGAGTTTTGAATAATTGGGCGATTGCGGAATATACCAGGGGAAATGTCAATGAGGCAATACAAAAATTTAAGACTGCCCTGGCATTTAGAGTAGAGGAAAAACCTATTTCACCTATTGATATAGCGCGGCTTTATCAAGGTTTGGGAGAATGTTACCGACTGCAAGGGGATCTGGTATTAGCCACTAGGAATTACCTTAAAGGTTATGAACACAGAAAAGCGGCTGGGAATATCGGTGTAGTTGAATCTATGCTCAGTATCGCCTCGATGATGTACGATGTGGCAGAACAAAACATAGATACCACTTCCATTCAGGAAATTATAAAGGAAAATGGCTTTGATAATTCCATGAGCCTGATCGAACAAGCTGAAAATACCCCAGGTGTAGCAGATCGAATCGGGATACAAGAGTCCATCATGGATGTGAAAAGGCGGAGATTTTTATTAAACAAGGATTTTGAAGCGGCATACGAATTACTCTTGAGGCAAAAACAAATCCAAGAAGAGTATAAGCTTCGAGAAAGCAGTTTGGAGGCGATGGCTGATTTGAAAGTAAAATTCGAAAAAGATCAGCTGACCATTCAACTGTTAGAGGAGGAAGTTTTAAACCAAAAAAAACAGGAACAAGTGACATTTTTAATCATTTCTTTAGCAGGCCTATTTCTGATTTCAATGATTGGGTTCCTTTACTATCAGAACCGAGTAAAATCTGCTCAAATCGAACTCAAAGATGCTCATCGGGAACAGCAAATAGTATCCATGCGATCGATGTTGGAAGGCCAGGAAAAAGAACGGTCCCGAATCGCCCGGGATTTACACGATGGCTTGGGGAATTTGCTATCAACCCTAAAAGTAAACATTGGGAGTCTTCAAATTAATTTTGATGATTCAAATGCCAAGAAAATCTATGGGTCAGCAAGTCAAATGATCGATGAAGCTTGTACCGAAGTAAGAAAAATTGCGCATGAAATGATGCCCCAGGCCTTAAAGAAACTGGGACTTCGTAAGGCCCTCGAGGATTTAGTTAAAAAAATGGATGCAACCCATCCTTTTGACGCGGAATTCCATGTTCATGGGGTAGAGCAAACCTTTGATGACAATACCAATGTCATGTTGTATCGAATTGTTCAGGAGGCTTTGAATAACATCGTCAAGTATGCAAAAGCTTCTGAGGTGTCTGTTCAGATTACCTACTCAGAAGAATGGTTTGACCTGACTATAGAAGACGATGGAGTCGGGTTTGATCCTGGTTCCTCAGAATCAGAAAAGGGAATGGGGTTGAAAAGTATTGCCTTTCGAACCGAGTTTATAGGAGGGACTTATGATATAAACAGTAGGCCTGGAGTAGGAACTTTGGTGACCATTAACCTCCCTCTTCATCCAAAACCGGAAGCTTAGACCAGAAATTGAAATCCATATGGAAAAGATCAAAGTTCTATTAGCCGATGACCATCAAATCATGCTCGATGGTTTAAAGGCAATTTTTGCAAAGGATAAGTCCATTGAAGTGGTAGGGACCGCCAGTAATGGTTTAGAAGTCTTGGAATTTTTGAAAAATCAATCCATAGACGTACTGCTTCTGGATTTGCAAATGCCTGTCATGGACGGATTGGAAACTACCATGCATGTAAAAAAATCCTATCCTGAGGTGAAAGTAATCATGCTGACTACCAATGATGAAGGAAGCATCATTACCTCTTTATTTAAAGTAGGAGCTACGGGCTATTTGCTTAAAAATGCATCCAAGGAATCCTTGATCCAAGGAATTAAAGATGCCTTTGAAGGGAAGAAAGTTCTCAGTTCCCATCTGACTGAGAAAATGATAGAGAGTCTCCATGAAAAACCCAAACCCAGAGAAGGTGAAATCCCGAAAATCACCAAACGGGAGATAGAGGTGGTGAAGTTGATTGCCCAAGAATACACCACGCAGGAAATTGCTGATGCATTATTTGTCAGTACCAATACAGTAGCTACTCACAAACGTAACCTGTTTGTCAAAATGGATGTCAAAAACTCAGTGGGAATGATCAAGAAAGCGGTTGATTGGGGATTGATTTAGATTTTATTGGAATTCCAGATAGAAATCGAAGAAGGGAAGCATTTGGTTAGGAATCCTGCCATCCTTGGTATAGATCCCAGAGGTATGAGTTCCTATATATTCTTCCGCAAAATGGGTGATTCCAACATTCTCAAGCCTTTGGCTAAACATTTTACATTGGATAGTAAATCGGTCTCCGGCATTCCTTCCCCAATCAAATTTGATAGCTTTTAACTGTTGTAAGTTATCCAGATTGTCCTCAATCATATGTACAGGCATATTGGCATGCCATTTTTTTAAAACTTCTTGATTGACAATTAATTCTTCACCCCTCACTTCAAATGGAAGGTCACAATAGAAAGGTGGATTGTTGGGGTTGGGTGACCAAGATTTTGCAAAGGCAATAATGACTTTTCCGAAGTAAGTTTTATTCAGGTCCTCGTAATTATCGATTCCCGAAAGTTCTTTATACGTATCACTATTAGGACCATACTCCCTTACAATGGCCAATGCTCCAGGGCTTAAACCATACACTGAATTGAAAATATCGGGATGATGCATGGCGATTTTCAAAGCCCCATAAGCTCCCATGCTATGCCCTGTAATTCCACGGCTCTCTTTTTTGGCAAGGGTTCTATAGTTTTCATCCATGTATTCCACAAGATCGAAGGCAGTGAAATCCTCCCAATTCCCATAGATCCCTGAATTGCTATAGAAACTCCCATCATACGTGGTTTGCTCGTCTGGAATCACCATGATAAAAGGCCTGATTTTATGGGTGTTGATCGAAAAATCAAGAATCTCTTTCATATAAGAAAGCATTTGATTGTTTCCCATAAACCCATGGAGAAAGTAAATGACGGGATACCGTTGTTGGGTATGTTCGTAATTGGGAGGGAGGTAAATGGATACCTTTCTAGTTGGATTTTCTCCGAAATTGTTTTCCAGGTTTTCAGAATAAATAGAATCTACTAAAACGGTACCTTGCGATTCTTGAGCAATTGCTGAAGCATAGCAGAACCAAAGGGCAAGAAAAAGGAGAATCTGATTTCTTAAATGGGGCATGTTGGGTTCAATTATTTTTTTCAATATACTTTTCAATTATTGAAATCTCGAAAATTTGCGATCAAATTCAATGAATTGAAAAAGAGCCTGTTGAACGGAAATATTTTTTTCATTAAAAAGGTCCGAAATCAATATCAGGAATCTAATAAAAGGGCTATTTCAAGCTCAAAAGCATGATTTTTTGCTTGGCACAGGAATTTGGATGGGGAAGAGGAATCGTCCTCGATAGAACAATCTTGTAACTTTTCCTAAGTCCATATCATCTAACAGAATATGTTCAAAAACTACCTCATCCTTGCCTGGAGAAACCTTAAAAGGAATAAATCCTTTAGCTTTCTCAATATACTGGGACTTGCAGTGAGCATGTCCGTTTGTCTCCTCATCATCATGATCCTCATGGATCAATACAGCTACGATACCTATCATAGTAAGAAGGATAGGGTTTATCGGGTTCATACCACTCGTTATCAGCAGAATAATGGTGAAACAGCCAGTTCGGCTTTGCCTTTGGCTGAGAAGCTGAAAAGTGACTATCCCAATATTGAAGAAGCAGCTGCGCTGAATAGTGAAATTGGGGGTGATATTATTTATGAAGAAAAATTTGCGACTGGGGGAGGGTATTTCGCTGATGGCAACCTTTTCAAAATCCTGGATTTTTCCTTTAAGGAAGGTGATCCAAACACTGCGTTAACCGAGCCTTTTTCGATGGTTATTTCTTCTGACATGGCGGAGATCCTATTCAAAGATGAATCAGCCTTAGGTAAAACAGTGGCATTTCATGACAAGGATATCAGAGCAATGGATATTGAAGAGGGGAATACCGAAACTGACTTCGGTTATTTTACCATCACCGGAGTTTTAAATCCCAGCCCAGGCAAAACACACCTTCCTTTTAAATTATTGGCTTCCCTCAGTACGATGAAATCGCTCCCTGAGGGATCAGTCATGGCTGCTCAGGGTGACTGGGATAATGTCTGGTCAAATTATACCTACGTGCTTTTAAAAGAAGGAAAAGCCAAACAGGATTTACAGTCAAACCTGGATTATATCTCGGAGGAGATTTATGGCGATAAATATGATAACAAGCATTCATTTAAGGCAGTGGCTTTGGGAGAAATCACTCCTGTGGGGTTTATTGGCAACATGACTCATGTGTCAGTTCCAAAAGTGGTTTTAGTGATATTATCAATATTATGCTTGATCGTGATGTTTTCAGCCTGTTTAAACTACACCAATATGTCTGTAGCTCGGGCTTTGACGCGAGTAAAAGAAGTAGGGATCAGGAAGGTTTCGGGTGCGAATAAAAGACAGATTTTTGGACAGTTTATAACAGAAGCGGTGGTCATATCTCTCTGTTCCTTGTTCTTTGCATTTTTGATGCTTCAGGTTCTGGAAAATGGCGTGGATGGACTGACTTTTAACCAATATCTTAAAATTTCCCTAAAGCAGAGTTTACTTGGTATTTTGATCTTTATAGGATTCAGCATTTTAGTAGGGGTAGTTGCAGGTGTACTTCCAGCAACCTACGTGGCAAAACTGAATCCTGTCAATCTTTTTAATAAACTGAATGGCGTTCGGCTTTTCAAAAGTATGGGTTTGAGAAATGTTCTTCTTGTGGTCCAGTTTTCAATCTCTTTGATTTTTATTATTTCGGTGGTTTTGATTCAATCCCAGGCAAGGCATATCCTGAATTTTGATTACGGCTTTAACAAGGAAAATGTCGTCACCGTTAAGCTTTTCAATCATGAGAACTACCCAAGATTTGCACAGGCATTGAACGCTAATCCTGCCGTTTCTTCTGTAGGAGGATCCTCACTTATTCCCGCCGGAGGATGGAATTTTGGAACAGAAGTGATCAACCCGGATTACCCACTGGATAGTTTGGAAACCAACTATTTTGATGTCAATAGCGGAATCGTAGAGGTCTTGGATTTAGAATTGGTAGCAGGTAAAAATCTACCATTAGAAGGGGGTGATAACCTCATTTTGATCAATGAATTCGCAGTAAAAAGTTTTAATCTTGGAAGTAGCACCGAGGCAGTGGGGAAACAACTGGCGGTAGAGGATGGAGCTGCGTTTAAAAATGTACAGATTGCCGGCGTGGTAAAGGATTTTCAGTTCCTCTCACCTGATAGACCCATGCAAAGCCTGGTTTTACGAAATAGAAATGATGCTTTGGGGTTTGCTTTAGTAAAAGTATCCGGGGTCAATCAAGCCCAAACCCTGGCTTCCCTCGAGGCTACCTGGAAAGAAGTGAACCCTGATTCCAAGTTCTCTTACAAATACCTGGATCAGGAGCTTTTGTTTATCCATCAGGTGTTGGGAGATGTGTTTGCTGTCATCGGACTTATTTCCTTCTTGGCCATTTTTGTCTCCTGCTTAGGATTGTTGGGCATGGCTACCTATACCGCACAAACTCGAGTCAAGGAAATAGGAATCCGCAAAACTTTAGGATCCAGTATTTCCCAGGTTATCTTTTTGCTTTCCAAGGGCTTTTTGAAATTGCTCGGAATAGCGATCCTGTTGGCAGTTCCTGCCGCTTATTTCATCAATAATTTATGGTTGGAATTCTTCGCCTCCCGAGTCAGTATCGGAGTTGTACCGATAGGAATAGGAGTCGGGGTAATCCTCTTGATCAGTATAGGAATCATATTTTCACAAGCCTATCGTGCTGCGGTGATTAATCCCATTGAAAGTCTAAAAAACGAATAGGTATGTAAAAGGGTAGATTGATCGTCAGGGATGATTGAATTTATGAGTTGGGTTGACCTCCTATCCATTAAATTATTTAAGTGACTGATAGGGGCGGATAGTCCGTAGGCGAACAAATTTGTCCGAAAAATTTGAATCAAAAGCCATATAAACCTCCAAAACACTCCGTTTTGGAGGTTTTTTGATGGCATAAATGTGGAATTGATGGCAGCATTGTAAAATAGAATAGCCCGGGAATTCAGTATTCTATTGAAACAGATCTGCTGCATGATAAAAAATTACCTTAAAATAGCTTGGAGGAATTTGGTTCGTCAGAAATCATTTTCACTCATCAATGTATTGGGATTGTCCTTAGGTTTGGCTTGCTGTCTGATCCTTTTATCCTATGTCAAACAGGAAAAAACGTATGATAGGTTTCATCCAGATTCTGACCGGATTTTTAGAGTAGTTCAAGAGGTTCAATCAAAGAATTCCTGGGCTTGGGCAGGAGGTGCTGTAGCACCAATGCTTCGAAAGGAATTTGAGGGGCAGCTGGATGAAGTGGTTAGCTTAACCCAGATCAGTACTTATTTATATGCTCCTGAAGGAATAAATCCTGAAGAGCGATTTAGAGAGGATCGCTTTATTTTTTCGGATGAGGGATTTGATGAAATTTTTGGTTTTGAGTTGATAAAAGGGAGTTGGGATGGTGTTTTGGAAAACACCTATCAAGTAGTGATCACAGAAAAAGCCGCCCAGAAATATTTTGGAAATCAGGACCCGATTGATCAGGTTTTAATTTCTACAGGAGACTTTGCTTTTCAAGTGAAAGGAGTGTTGAAGGAGTTGCCGGAGAACACACATATGGCATTTGATTTTATTTCTGGCATGAACACTTTCAAGGCGTTCAATGAATTTCCAATCACCTCAGATTTTGGTAGTTTCTGGTGGCCTCAGACCTATACCTATGTAAAAGTCAATGAACAGCAAGATCCCTATAAGGTCAGCGAAGCCATTCCAGAAATCAATGGGAATTATAGGAATCCAGAAGAGGCAAAATCCTATGTGCATTTTTTACAACCGATTACAGATATCCATACCAATGCAGGTTTTCAAGGAGAATGGACTCCTCCAATTGCTGCAAAGACCCTTTGGATTTTTCTTTCAATAGGGATTTTTGTATTGGTGTTGGCCTGTATCAACTTTATTAACCTGGCAACAGCCAGGGCAATAAAGAGGATGAAAGAAATAGGGATTAGAAAAGTCAATGGAGCTCAAAGAGGTCAATTGATTGCCCAATTTTTAGCGGAGTCATTTTTAATCAACGCGCTGTCCATTGTCATTGGACTAATGATTGTCTATTTGGTAGTTCCCCTGGTTGAAACCAGTTTGGACTTAAGAATTCCAATAGACTTGGTAAATGATACCCAACTACAAGTATTGATAATAAGCGTTTGGGTACTTTCCTCACTCTTGGCGGGAATTTTTCCTGCATTTTACCTTTCTGGATTAAAGCCAGAAATGATCTTAAAGCAATCTCCTTTGAGTAGAAGCAAATCCCTGCTTCGAAAAGGATTGGTAGTCTTCCAGTTTGTGCTATCAACGTTGTTGGTTTTCTGTGCTTCTGTAGCCTATTTTCAACATCAATACCTATCAGATGCCTCCATGGGCTTTGATTCCAATGGATTGATTTCAGTTAAAATGGGAGAACTCGCAAAAGAGAAAGGAGATGTTCTAAAACAAGAATTGGCAAAAATCCCAGGTGTAAGTTCCGTGAAGTTTACCAGTGACAGGCCAGGGATAGACACCGGTTGGAACCCCACAGCAGATTATCCGGGTATCAAGGAAGGTGATACTAAAAATATCAATGTACAATATGTAGATGCAGGATATTTTGAAAGTTTAGGTATCCCCATGGTATCGGGCAGGGAATTCATAGAAGATGGAGCAGATAGGGGGATTCACAGTTTAATGAGAGACCGTTTCCCTCAGTTGGACCAAGTGGCCATGATTGTCAATGAAGCTGCGTTGGAATGGATGGGAAAAGATGCGAATACTGCATTACAATCTGAATTGAGAGTATTTACCGAAGAAAATGGCGAGTTGTTTTCAAACTTCAAGGGAACTGTTATAGGGGTAGTTCAAGATTACCATACTCGAGACATGCGTTTTTCTATTACTCCAACCATTTACCTCCCAGCCAAAAATGCGGCTTTTGATGGTACTTCTTATACCTTGATCAAGTCGGAGGAGGGGATCAGTCCTGAGTTGTTGACTGAGATGCAAGCTACCTGGAAAGAAATAAATAATGGATTGCCTTTCGATTATAAGTTTTTGGATGAGGACATTGCCCAGCAATATGAGCAACAATCCAAAACCAGTACATTGCTAGGTTCTTTTGCTTTTCTCACCTTACTTATTTCCTGTTTGGGTCTATTTGGCCTATCCATTTTCACTGCAGAATCTCGCAAGAAAGAAATAGGAATACGACGCGTGCTAGGGGCTTCTTCACTGAGTATTGTCAATAAGTTGACCTCTGAATTCTTGATTTTGGTAGGAATTTCCCTATTGGTTGCCCTTCCTTCAGGGTACCTTCTGATGAAAGAATGGCTCGCTCAATTTGCGTTCAAAGTTCCACTTTCCGTTTGGTTCTTTGTCGGTTCAGCAAGTATTTCCATCCTATTGGCCTATACGACTGTTTCTTTCCAATCCTTTAGAACGGCCCATGCCAATCCGGTAGAATCCATCAAAAATGAATAGCAAACCCTACAGATATAAAACTAAGCCAATCTAAATCCATATATCCATGATCAAGAACTATTTCAAAATCGCCATTCGTAATTTGTCTAAAAACAAGTTGCATACAGGGATCAATTTAATTGGTCTTTCTCTCGGTTTGGGAGTGAGTATTTTGATTTTCTTTTTTGTTCAGTTCGAAATGAATTTCGATACATTTCACTCCAACTCTGAAAATACATTTAGGTTAAAAAGATTTGAAATGTTTGAAGGGGAGTTGAGAAGTTCCTTTTCCACCCCCATTGTTTCAGCTCCCGCATTACAAGAAGAATTCCCTCAAATACAAAATGTGACACGGATGATCAGTGGGGTTGCGCAGGCCTTTTTGGATGAGACCAATACCCAAAGTCAGGAGTTTTTGATGGTAAGTCCTGAATTCCTGAAAATTTTTGATTTCAATTTACTGCAAGGCGATCCTTCTAATGTGTTGGGCGATAAATATGGAATCGTCATCACAGAAGAGACTGCCGGTAGATATTTTGGAGAGGCGAACCCGATTGGTAAAAGTATCCGAATCCGATTGGGAGAGTCATATGAGGAATATCAAGTTGCTGGAATCCTAGAGGATATCCCGGAAAACTCAAGTATCAAATTTGACATGCTCCTAAATGACGAGAATCTTGATTTCATGGTGGAGGAGCGAAGTAGAAACTCTTGGTATAATGTGTTTGGGGAAACTTATGTGACCCTTTCCAGTGCCAAGCAAGAACAGGATGTGGAAGCGGGAATGGAAGCAATGATGAAGAAAGTACTAGGAGAGGATTACGAAGAAGGAGAATACTTCTTTACGTTGGAACCTATTTCAGAAATGCATTTTTCAGACGATCCAAATGGGGGAATGGTTGAAACTACCCGCCCTAAATTACTTTGGATTCTTTCGACGATAGCGGTTTTAATTCTATTGATTGCCAGTATTAACTTCACCACCATGGCCGTTGGTAGGGCCATGACCCGGGCCAAAGAAGTTGGGGTAAGAAAGACCATGGGGGCTGATTTTGGTCAATTGGTCATTCAGTTCTTGACAGAGGCTTTCCTGACTACGATGGCAGCATTAATTATTGGAGTCATTCTAGCAGAAGTCCTTTTGCCTACTTTTAATGAGCTTTTTGAGAAGAATCTAGTGCTGGTTTATGGGTTGAACCAAATTTTGATCCTAGTTGGATTAGTAGTGTCGATTACACTTTTGGCAGGAGCTTATCCTGCATTTTTCCTATCGGGATTAAAACCCATCAAAGTCTTAAAAGGAACCCTTTCGCTTCATTTTGGAAAGCAAGGATTAAGAAAAGGCTTAGTAGCCATACAGTTTTTCATCTCTTTTCTTTTAATCGCCTCTACACTCATCATGGTACACCAGATGAATACCATTCGCAATTTCGATTTGGGATTTGATCAAAATATGGTGGTGCTGGTAGATGTGCCGGAAATCCCTTCTCCAAGTTTCATTAAAACCATTAATGAGAGTTTTAAACAAGCGGAATTATATAGACAATCCTTGAATGCCAGGTCTGAGATTCAAACAGCGGGAATCACCATCGCCACCTACGGAGACGATGCATTTTGGGAGGCTGGATTTCCTTTGGAAGAAGGAAAACAATTTCAGTTTCGGGTGAACTTTGTAGGAGGGGATTATATCAAAACCCTTGGTCTGGAATTGGTAGATGGACGGGACTTTAATCCTGATTTAGGAGCAGATAGCAGTGCATTTGTCATCAATGAAAAGTTTGCAGAAGCCTTGGGCTGGGATGATCCAACTGCTGAGATGTTGCCTAGCACACGATTCGATAGCCATGAAATAGTGGGCGTGGTAAAAGATTTTAACCATGCTTCCTTATATCAGGATATTGAACCGGTCTTATTCGCTAAAAGTCCAGATGCGGTTTTCAGTGGGATTAATTCCTTGAGTATCAACTCCGCAACTAATCCTAAAGTGATTGTCAAGGGCACAGGGACAGATTTTGAGTCTTTTAGAGCCTTGCTGGAAAGCGAATGGGAAAAGGTATTTCCTTCGGAGGCATTTAGCTTTAGCTTCCTCGATGAGACCGTGGAAGCACAATACAGGGCAGATGAGCGGCTAGGTAAAATGGTCTTTTTTGCTGCAGGGATTGCCATTTTAATTGCTGCGATGGGCTTATTTGCATTGGCTGCATTGAGTATCTCCGGAAGAACCAAAGAGATTGGAATCAGAAAAGTATTGGGTGCATCTATTTGGAGTATTTCGTGGATGTTTAACAAAGAATTCTTGATCATCACCCTAGCGGGAATCTTGATCGCGCTCCCATTAAGTTTATATGTGATGCAAAGTTGGATCGAACAATTTGCAGTGAAGGCCTGGCCTTCTTGGGTAAACTTCACACTGCTTGCGATAGGTGGAATTGGATTTACCTTACTGATCGTTTCTGCTCAGGCCTATTTTGCAGCACAAATGAATCCAGTGAAAACCTTGAAAGATGAATAGTTTTCCTTTAATAAATAGTTTAGTCGCAGAGGCAAATCAAATAGAAAAAGTATGATTAAAAATTATTTCAAAATAGCATGGAGAAATATTCTCAGAAATAAGCTGAGGACCATAATTCATATTCTGGGTTTATCAATCGGGATTTCTATTTGTTTCCTAATTTTCAATGTGGTGGTCCATTCCTACAGCTTTGATAACTTCCATCCAGATGGAGATCGAATAGTTAGAATTACAACAAAGTCATCCTATGGAAATATGGAGTATAGTAATCCGGGAGTTCCATTTCCTTTGGCTGAAGTCATTGATCAGGATATAACAGGAATTGAGGAAAAAGCCCATGCCCATTTATTTAAAAGGACCATGGTCAGAATTCCGGAAACCAACGAAAACTTAGGTAGAAGAAATGGAGCTTTATTGGTTTCCAATTCCTTCTTCAGGATATTTCCCAGAGAATGGGTAGTTGGTAAAATGGAACAGGCATTGGAAAAGCCAAATTCGGTGGTGCTTTCGGAAGAAACTGCCAAGGTCTATTTTCCAAATTTGCCTGCGGAGGAAATATTAGGGAAAGAAATAGTTTATTTCAACCAGGATACAATTTCAGCTACAGTTACAGGCATCGTGAAGCCCTACACCGAAAACTCAGATCTTGATTTTACGGATTTTATCTCGATCACCAGTTTAAATGTCCTTCCAGACAATTCCAGATTCAATATGGAACGTTGGGATGCCTTTACTTCAGATTCTCAATTGTTTGTCAAGTTGGCAGAGGGGGTAAGTCCAGAGCACCTGGAAGCAGCATTTCCGGAGATGATTAAAAAGTATTTAGGAGATGAGGATGAAGAGTATAGACAACATTTTGCTCAGCCTTTATCCGAACTTCATTTTTCTGATGCATTAGGAAACGAGCCTGCAAACAAATTGATACTCAATGGACTGGTTATTTTGGGATTGATTATTTTGGTTTTAGCCTGCCTGAATTTCATCAACCTAGAAACCGCTCAGGCCATCAACAGATCCAAGGAGGTAGGAATCCGGAAAACTTTAGGTGGGAGTAAAGGACAGCTAACGAATCAATTTTTGGCAGAGACGCTAGTGATTGTTTTGATTGCCACTTGTATTTCAGGAGTTTTCACTGAAATGTTAAGGTCAGTTTCAACGTCATACTTGCCTGAAAATTTTGAGCTGAATTTCTTTTCCCTTAGCAATTTAGTTTTCTTGATCGGGTTTTCCCTGTTGTTGACCTTGGTAGCGGGGCTATATCCAGCCTTAGTTCTTGGAAATTATGATCCTCAAAGAGCCTTAAAAGGGGAGCGGCAAGGAGTCACTGGAAAATTTTCTTTTGGGGTATTTCTCCGAAAAAATTTAACGGTGGTGCAATTTACCTGTTCCATTGCTTTTGTCATTATGGTGCTGGTGGTGAATAGCCAATTAAGATTTTTGAGTAGACAGGAAATGGGCTTTGACAAAGAAGCCGTACTATTCATTGCTACCCCATTTATGGAGTCATCTAGCCGGATTGATGTTTTAAAGGAGCGGTTACTTCAAAAATCCTATATAGCTGGAGTTTCGCAAAGTGATGCCTTGGTCTCCTCCAATAGTTATAATATCTCTGGTATCAACCTAGTGGTGGACACCACCAAAATGGAAATCGATATACAGACCAAGAATATTGATTCATCATTTGTGGCGGTAAATACACTGGAGTTGGTGGCAGGAGAAAACATGAATAACCAGGTAGATCATGTGTTGGTAAATGAGGCCTTGGTGAGGGAATTAGGACTTGAAAACCCGGAAGAAGTGTTGGGTTTGATGTTTAATTACAATGGTCAAAACAGAGTAATCAAGGGAGTGGTCAAAGATTTTCATGCGTTGAATCTGAGATCTAAAATAAGCCCCTTGGTCATGTTTTATATGCCTGAATATTCACCGATTATCAATGTCAAGTTAGAGAAAGGAACGGATATCAGTGTGGCAAAATCCGAAATGGACGAACTTTTTAAAGGGGTCTACCCATTGGAATCGTCTGAATTTAATTTTCTTGATGAGACGGTTGCAGAGTTTTATAAAGATGATCAAATGCTTAGAAATGTCATGGGCTTTGCATCCGGACTTGCTATTTTGATTTCATGCTTAGGCCTATTTGGGTTATCTTCTTTTACAATCGCCCAACGCACCAAAGAAATTGGGATCCGCAAGGTTTTAGGTGCGACCATCGCGCAAGTGTTAGTATTGATCAGTAAGGAATATGTATGGTTGATTGGAATTTCATTTGTGATGGCCTCAGGAATAGCCTGGTTCTTTTCAAGTGAATTTTTGAATACCTATGCCTTCAAGATTGGAATGCCATATGAGCTTTTTGCTTTATCTGGTTTATTCATCTTGAGTATTTGCTTACTGATTGTTGGGCTGCATGCTTACAACGCCACCCAAGCCAATCCTTCAGAAGTACTAAAGGATGAATAAAGATTTCCATGCATTTAGAACCCAGGTTTAGGTCAGTCAGATTTTTAAAAAAAATGAAATATGTTGAAGAACTACTTCAAAATCGCCTTTAGAAATATCCTTAGAAATAGGTTGAGGATGGCAATTCATGTCCTTGGCCTATCCATAGGAGTTTCAATTTGTTTTCTGGTGTTCAATGTGGTTTGGTATGCCAATAGCTTTGATAATTTTCATCCCAAAGCAGAAAATATTTATAGGATTTCTACTGTCACAGACTTTGGTGGAGGAGAAGTCTATCCCAATTCGGGGACTCCTATGCCATTAGGAGAGGTGATTGAAGATGAAATTTCAGGCATTGATCAAAAGGCGAGGTTCTATACTACTTACCAGACCAACGTAGTGGTACAGTCACCAGAGAAAGATTTTGGAAGAACAAATCAAGTGATTCTGGCAAGTCCTGGTTATTTGGAGATTTTTAAGAGAGAATGGTTGGCTGGGGATGCTAAAAATGCCTTGGAAGAGCCTTACTCAGTGGTTTTGACCGCCTCTTCTGCAGAAAAATATTTTCCAGATATGTCTTTTAATGAGGTATTAGGGAAAGAGATTCTCTACACCGAAACAGACACCATGTACACCAAGGTAACAGGTGTGGTTAAGGACTTTACAGAGCACACTGACTTTATATTCACAGATTTTATTTCCTTTTCTACGATATCCATGTCCTCCAACAAAAACCGATATGCTTTGGAGCAATGGGATAATGTGAATTCAAGCAGCCAGCTTTATATTAAAACGTTGGATGGAGTTACTGAAAGTAGTGTCAATGAAGGGTTAGAGGCGATTGTAGCCAAAAATCTAGGCGATCAAGAAGATGCTGAGACCAGTTTTTTTGCGGAGCCTTTGAAAGAGGTCCATTTTGGACAGACCTACGATGGTAATTCTGTTTCAAAAACCTTCCTAAATGGATTGTTGGTGATTGGAGCGATCATTTTAATATTGGCTTGTTTGAATTTTGTGAATCTTGAAACCGCCCAGGCAATTGGCAGAGCGAAAGAAGTGGGGATTCGCAAAACTTTAGGGGGGAATAAATTCCAGTTGATCGTTCAATTCCTGGCTGAAACCTATCTGATTGTACTGACAGCTACCATTATTTCCTTTTTACTGGTTCAGATTTTATTGCGTTCATATGAATCCTATCTTCCCAATGGGATTTCAGTTGACTTTTTATCTGTTGAAAACATGCTATTTATCATAGGGTTTACCTTGGTTTTGACCTTGGTTTCCGGAATATATCCATCCTTGGTTTTGGTCAGCTATCAACCTCAACGAGCTCTAAAAGGGGAGGTGAAACAATCCCATAAATTCTCTTTGGGAGTCTTTCTGAGAAAGAACCTGACTGTGTTACAATTTGCTAGTTCGATCGCATTTATAATTCTTGTTTCAGTGATTTCTTTTCAGCTTAAATACGTATCCAGTCAGCCCCTAGGGTTTAATAGTCAGGCCATCTTATATTCTTCTTTACCTTATAGAGGAGGGCAGGATAAATTCGAATTGCTGAGGGAAAGATTGAATCAATTGAGTTATGTAGAAGGGACAAGCCTTAGTGGAGACTTGGTTTCTTCTACCAGTTTATGGACTTCCGATGCCCAGTATCAATTAGATACAGCCGAGCTGGATTTCTTTGTACAGATAAAAAATATGGATTCTGCTTTTGTGGAAGTAAACGGGTTGGAGTTATTGGCAGGTCGAACGAGTCAAAATAGAGAGGGTGAGGTGTTGGTGAATGAGGTGTTTATGAATCAGGTGCTTGTTGAAAACCCCTTAGAGCTTGTAGGACAAAAGATGAAGTTTTCTGGAGAAGAGAGAACCATTGTTGGGGTGGTGAAAAATTTTCATTCAAGAACGTTAAGGGAAGAGATTAGGCCTATTCTGATGATTTATCAACCTGAAACGTTTAGGGCGATCAATGTCAAGCTTCAGGATCATATCAATTTGGCGGAGGCTAAATTGGGACTGGAAAAAGTGTATCAAGAAGTCATAGGGTCAGAAAATCAGACCTTTAAATTTTTAGATGAAGAGATTGGTAGATTTTATCAGGAAGACTTGAAAATCCGGAATGTATTGGGCTTAGCCTGTGGTCTGGCAATATTAATCTCGTGTTTGGGTTTATTTGGACTTTCTTCTTTCACCATTGCACAGCGAACCAAAGAAATCAGTATTAGAAAAGTGTTAGGGGCAAGTATCCTTCAGATTTTAGGATTGATCTCCAAGGAATATGTGCTCTTGGTGATGGTTTCCTTTGCGTTAGCCGTTTATCCTGCATATTACTTTTTAAATGATTGGCTCAATGGATTTCAATACCGAGTAGAGATGCCTTATTTCATATATATGATTTCTGGCTTGGGTGTATTGGTTATTTGTTTGATCATAGTGGGGCTTCATTCCTTTACTGCTGCCCAAACCAACCCTGCCAATGTATTGAAAGATGAGTAATTTATAGGGATCGCTTTTAGAATAGGTTAAGATTGCCCCCTCTCCTGAAAAGAGAAAGATCGTAATCAGGAAAGCTTTTGTGTTGAAACTGTTTGTTTTTGGCAGTGAGGAAGAGTTGGTTGATGATTTCAGCGATTTTTCCCTCGCCAGTCATTCGTTTACCAAAGCGACTATCATTTACCTGGCCTCCATGGATGGATTGGATTTGATTCCAAACTTTGGAGGCTCGGTTGGGATAGTGAGTAGCAATCCAGTTTTTAAATATGGGAGCTACATTTCCATTTAATCTGATCAACGTCTTTCCTGCAGCAAGAGCTCCTGCGTCAGATGCGGCTTTTAAGATAGAGGGGATCTCATGGTCATTCAGACCTGGAATGATAGGAGCATTCATGACTCCAACAGGGATTCCTGAATCACTAAGTTGCGCGATGGTCTGAATCCGTTTTGAAGCACTTGCAGTTCTCGGTTCCATGGCTCTTCGGAGTTGCTCATCCAGCGTGGTGATCGATATGTATACATGAACCAGACGGTGCCGGGCAAGTTCCTGAAGGATATCAAGGTCGCGGAGGATGAGACTGTTTTTAGTAATGATTCCCACAGGGTGGCGGTATTTCAAAAATACGGAAAGCAGTGCTCTGGTGATCGACAGCTTTCGTTCGATGGGTTGATAACAATCCGTATTTCCGGATAGGGATATGGGGGTAGCCCTCCAGCTTTTCTTCAGGAATAGCTCTTCTAAAAGTTTCGCTGCATTGTTCTTTACCATGATTTTACTTTCGAAATCGATCCCTGCATCCAGCCCATAATTTTCGTGGGTGTTCCTGGCATAACAATAGGAACATCCATGTTCACAACCTTGGTAAGGGTTTAAAGAGTAGCTCATTCCCAGATCTGGGCTAGAAATTTTGTTTACAATGGATTTTGATTGCTCATAGTAAATTTTGGTATGCGGGTTTACGTGTAATTCTTCGTCTAACCCTTCTACGTGCTCCGTAACATATTCTCTACTTAAAAACCTATTCCTGGTTTTGATTTGAGCACCTCTGCCCTTGAAGTGATCCCCAAGTTTGAATCGATTTTCCATACATCTAAAATACCACCTTATCCTAACGATGGAAAGTGTGCTTGGAATATTGGACAAGAGCTGTCAATTATTAAAAACCAGCCCTAAAAAAAAGCTTTTGCCTCCCACTTGATTTTGAATAAATTCTATCTTTTTCAAAAAAATAAAATAACACCCTTGGAAGTATTGAAAATTTTTAAATAAGTTTTTAAGGAAATATCCCATTGTTCCTTTAAATTGTCTTTTCAAATAGAGTAGCAATTAAATAGACCCTTTTAAACCTATGAGAAAATATTCTCTTGTCTTACTATCTTTTTTACTTCTTCTATCCGTTTCGGTTGAAGCACAAGTCAAATCTGAGGATTCAGATTTTATTTCTTTATTTAACGGGACCAATCTTGAGGGATGGGTGGGGAACAAAGAGTCTTACAAAGCCGTGGATGGAATGATTGTCATTGATCCCAAGGGGAGTGGAGGAGGAAATCTTTATACCGAAAAGGAATATGGGGATTTTGTCTTGAGGTTTGAATTTCAGCTTACTCCAGGAGCTAATAATGGTTTGGGGATTCATGCGCCTTTGACAGGAGATGCTGCTTATATGGGAAAAGAGCTTCAGATTTTGGACAATACTGCCGAAAAATATGCGGAACTTCATGAATACCAATACCATGGTTCTGTTTATGGGGTGATCCCTGCCAAACGTGGCTATCTAAAACCAGTGGGTGAATGGAATCAGGAAGAAGTAATTGTCAAGCATCCGAAAATCAAAATTATTTTGAATGGAGAAGTGATATTGGAGGGAGATTATTTAGAGGCAAGTAAAAATGGGACCTTGGATGGCAAAGATCACCCAGGGCTTCAAAGATCCTCTGGGCATATTGGTTTTCTAGGACATGGCGATGTAGTTCATTTTAAGAATATTCGAATCAAGGAATTAAATTAATCAAGTAATAAAGCACAAAAATGAGTAAGAAATTAGCAATCATGGACCGACGTGACTTTGTAAAGAAGAGTAGCATCGGTATGCTTGGAGCCGCTTTGGCACCATCTTTTTTAGGGAAACTGAATGCAGAAGGTAGGTTAAGAACTGCACACATTGGTCTAGGTGGAATGGGAATGGCAGATTTAGATGCGATCTCATCCCATGATTTGGTAGATGTGGTTGCGCTTTGTGATGTAGATAGTGAGGCATTGGCCAAAGCAAAGGCCCTTCATCCTAATGCGAAAACCTATGCAGACTATCGTGTTCTATTGAAAGAGCTTGAAGATGAAATTGATGCGGTAGTTGTTTCTACTCCAGACCATACACATGCTCCTGCGTCCTTGATGGCGATGAAAATGGATAAGCCTGTGTATTGTCAAAAGCCTTTGACCCATCATGTTTCAGAGGCTAGAGAAATGAAGAAAATGGCTGAAAAGAAGAATCTGGTAACTCAAATGGGGATTCAGGTTCATTCATTTTATGACTATAAATTAGCGACACTTTTGATTCAATCAGGAATCATAGGGAAAGTTCATACCGTAAGAGCCTGGTCTCCCAAAAACTGGGGATTTGATGGGCCAGAGCCAGCGGGATCAGATCCGGTTCCATCTACTTTAGATTGGAACTTATGGCAGGGTACAGCTCCGGAAAGACCCTATAAAGAAGGATATTATCACCCAGGTAACTGGAGAAAAGTAATGGATTATGGTTGTGGTACGCTTGGAGATATGGGAGTCCATATTTTTGACACCCCTTATAATGCCTTACAGTTGGATGTACCGGAAACGATCATCAACGAATGCCGTCAACCCACAGGATTTGGTTTTCCAGAGAATAACGTGGTAACCTATGAATTCCCGGGTACACCACAAACTACAGAGAAATTGAAATGGGTTTGGTACGATGGACCTGGAGCTCCTGCAGATCATGAAGATTTGGTGTTGCCAAATGGAGATCAATTACCCGATCAAGGCGCAATGTTTATTGGTGAGGAAGGCAGATTGTTGCTTCCACACTTCCAGCAGTTGCCAAGAAAAATAGTTGATGGTAACTATGTGGAAATGGACATTGAGTCATTTAACTTAGGTAAGCCTGTAAAGGACTATGATGCTGAAAGTAAAAAACATTACCATCAGTTTGTGGATGCCTGTCTTGGTAAAGATGAATGTAGTGCACCATTCTCTTATGCAGCCCGATTGACAGAGACCATTTTGCTAGGAGTGATTGCTGGTCGTTTTCCAAACCAGACCTTGCATTGGGATAGTAAAAAAGCGAGATTCTCAGAAAAGGAGGCCAATAAATACCTGGATGGGAAATATCGAAAATTTTAAAAAAGACCATCTTACCGGATGAAATAATTCATATGTTTCGTCCGCATGCGAACAAAAATGTTCGAGAAAACAATAGGGTTGAATACCAAAAAATGCCTCTGGAGTTATTTCAGGGGCTTTTTTTTATGGCACAAAACTGGGAAAGAAAGCAGTAGGATCACAAAAGCCGAAGGTGTGTTCAATTCACCTTTATTTTTTGTGTTGGAAGAACATGACAATTCATTAAAATTCAATTTTCCTAAATCAAACCTTTTTTGGCCATGTGGAAAAATTACTTGAAAGTATCTTTTAGAAATCTCCAGAAGCGAAAGCTGTATACTGGAATCAATCTGTTGGGCCTGACCATCGCAGTGGTAAGTTTCTTGGCTATTTGTCTATATATCCATCATGAATGGAGTTATGATACGATGTATTCGGATTATCACCGGATTTATAAAATGAATCAGGAATTCAAATCTGATGGGGAATCGCAGTTGGTGTCTACTACACCTTCCAGTTTGGTGCCTTCCATTTTAGAGGAAATACCTGAGGCAGAAACCGGAACCTTGATTTTTGATATCAGTATTTTTTCTACTGTGATGGTAGATGCAGGGGAAGGAAACCAAGAGGAGTCAGCTTTTGCCTATGTAGATGAAAACTTCTATCGGGTATTTGATTTTAAAATGGTTTCCGGAAATCCACTACAGGCTTTTTCAGAACCCAATCAAGTGGTGTTGACCAAAAGCACCGCAGAAAGATATTTTGGGAATGCCAATGCAGCTCAAGGTCAAGCTTTGAAAATAGACAATGATGATTATGTGATTTCTGGGGTCATGGAGGACTTTCCATCCAACAGCCATATTGATTTTGATTTTTTAGCTTCGTTTAAGACCCATAGGCATGGTAGAGATCCGGAGTGGTCTCCCAGTAATTATTATACCTATGTCAAGGTGAAGCCCGGAACAGAGCCAGAAGTTTTTGAAGGTAAATTAGCACAGCTAGTCGATAAGTATTTAGGCAAAGAATTGGCAGAGTATGGATATGAAACTGCCTTTTTCCTTCAACCTGTGACCAATATACATCTTGGAGATCAGGCTTTGGACTCAATTAAGCCAGGGACTGATATTCGTTATTTATATATTTTTGGAATTGTTGCATTATTACTGATCGCAATTGGGGTGATCAACTATGTGAATCTTGCTACTGCTGAAGCCACAGAAAGAAATAAAGAAGTTGGTTTGAGGAAAGCCATGGGAGCAGGAAGAATCCAATTATTTGGACAATTTGTTTCCGAATCCATGCTATTGACTTTTGCCTCTACGCTACTCAGTATTTTGGCGCTCTATCTGATTTCTCCCAAATTTTCTTCGATCAGTGGAGTTCCTTTGAGATTAGACCTTTTGGTAACTCCACTAGGAGTCACGTTGATTCTTGCTTTTGTGGCATTGATGGGAGTATTGGCCGGGTTATATCCTTCTTTGATCCTTTCTGGAATGGAGCCCATTAAAGCCTTGGCCAACAAGACCAAAATGGGAGGAGGCGCATGGGTACGAAAAACATTGGTGGTTTTTCAGTTCTTTGTTTCCATTGGTCTCTTGATTTCCACCATGGTGGTGAAAAACCAATTGGATTACATGCAAGAAATCAACCTGGGGTATGACAAGGAGCATTTAGTTTCGTTGAGCTACCACTACAACATGAGAGGTGGGATAGAAACCCTCAAGAATGAACTGTTGAGGTCAGGAGCAGCTACTTCCATTTCCCGTGCTGCTGACATGCCGGTACACATCAAAGCAGGATATAAAATTTTCCCTGGTGGTGATAATCAGCGAGAATTCATGATTACTGGATATTCTGTAGATACCGATCTGATCAAAACCATTGATTTGGATTTGATAGCAGGTAATAATTTTTCTGAAACAGATCCAAAAAGAAGTGAATTGGAAAAATCAGATGACCGTAATACCGTGATTTTGAATGAGACGGCCGTAAAAGAAATGGGCTGGACAGTAGAAGAAGCAGTAGGCAAAACCATCAATGTTGGCTTTAATTCCAACTCAGAAGTGAAAGGAGTGGTAAAGGATTTTTATTTCAATTCTTTGCATCATCAAGTGGGGCCACTAGTCATATTTAATGATCCTGACCAGGCGAACGTGCTCTTGGTAAAACTTCCGGTAGGGAACCCTGCAACTCATTTGGCTACTTTGGAGAATGTTTGGCAGAGGTTGGTACCAGAGCGGCCTTTCAATCCCGTATTTGTGGATCAAGCCTATGCTCATATGTATAATTCTGAACAACAAGCAGGATTGATTTTTGGAGTCTTTTCAGGAATTGCCATTTTCATTGCCTGCATGGGACTCTTTGGGTTGGTTAGTTATGTAGCCCTAAGAAGAACCAGAGAGATCAGTATTAGAAAGGTGCTGGGAGCTACCCAACAAAATGTGGTGGGGGTGCTTGCTGCAGATTTTCTCAAACTATTGTCGGTGGCAGCTATTTTGGCGATCGGCTTCGGGATTTGGTTTTCCAATTCCTGGTTACAGGACTTTGCAAATAGAACCACTCAATCTATATGGCCATTTGTGATTTCGATTGCTGTCGTATTCTTATTGGCCTTAATTACCATTGCCTATAGAAGCTGGAAGGTGTATTCATTGAATCCGGCAAAAACATTAAAAAGTGATTAATTACACACAATACCTATTTCATTAAAACAGAATGATTCAACTTAAAGAAATTGATAAGTACATAGAATCCCGCTTTCAAAGGATTTTTATTCTCAAAGGAATTAACCTTACCATCAATGAGGGAGAGTTTGTTACGTTGATGGGACCTAGCGGTGCCGGTAAGTCAACGTTACTCAATATTCTTGGTTTGTTAGATGAGGACTATTCTGGGGAATATTGGTTTGGAGACAATAATATCAACAAAATGAGGGATCGGGATAGATCTGCCCTTCATAAATCAGAATTCGGCTACATTTTCCAGGCCTATCATTTGATTGATGAGTTGACCGTTTATGAAAACATTGAAACTCCACTTCTATATAGAAAAGTATCCTCCAATGAGCGAAAAAGTATCATTGCAGACTTATTGGATAGATTCAATATGGTAGCCAAAAAAGACCTATTCCCTGCCCAGCTATCAGGAGGGCAACAACAATTGGTTGGTATTGCCAGAGCAATAGCCGGAAAACCAAGAATACTCTTAGCGGATGAACCGACTGGTAATTTACATTCTGGACAAGCTCAGGAAATCATGCAGGTTTTCCAGGAGCTTCACAAGGAAGGCACGACCATAATCCAAGCTACCCATGCCAGGGAAAATGCGGATTTTGGTACCAGGTTGATTCAAATGCTGGATGGAAAAATTGATCAAGATGAAGTTATTACCCATGCGTAACTATATTTTAGGAGCTACACTCCTGATAAGTACTTTAGGAGGAGTTCAAGCCCAAGACACCCTTAAACTGGACTTTCGGCAAGCAGTAGATATTGCACTTTCCAAAAACCTGGATTTTCAAATCCAGTCCAACCAAATGGAGGTATTGAAAAGGCAAAAGCAATCGGCTTTGGCCTCTCATTTCCCAAGTGCGAATCTAAGTACCTCCTTTCAACAGCAAAGAGGGCAGCAATTTCAACAAATTGAAGGGGAAATTGTGGTGACAAACGTGACCAATGAAATTGTCTCCTCTGGAGTGAACCTGAATATGCCTGTGTTCAACTTTGGTAGAAGATTATTAGATACGCAATCTTCAAAATTATCTTATTTGGCAGGAGAGAAGGGGCTTGAAAGAGCAGCACAACAGGTAGTATTTGAGGTCTCTAGAAGGTATTTACAAGTATTGCTGGATGGGGAACTCTATAGAATAGCTAAGGAAAACCTGGATAATCAGAAACAGCAATTAGAACAGATCACTGGTTTTGTAGATGCCGGTCTGAGAACCTTATCCGATCAATACAATCAGGAATCAGAAGTGGCAAGATTGGAGTCTGTCGCTGTGAGAGCTCAGGTTCAATTGGAAACAGACCTTTGGAATTTATCAGAATACCTGATGCTGGAACCTACTGTGGTACCGGAACTGGATTCTGTGGACCCATTGGCTACTACGGTCACGTTTGACGGGCTAAGCGTCAACGAACTGTATGAATTGGCTATGGATAGTAGGTCAGATTTAGACCAGCAAGAGATGTTGGTGGAATCAGCACAAAAAAGTGTGAAAGCCATGAAAGCGATGTATTATCCAAGAATCGGTGCTTTTTATAATTACAATACCTTCTTTACTTCTTTGGATGATAGGACATTGCGTGAGCAATTGTTGAAAATTTACCCTCAACAAGTTTTAGGTTTGAACTTACAAATTCCAATTTTCAATAACCTTCAAACCAAGTTGGAAGTAGGAAGAAGGAAAGTAGCGTATCAAAACCAAATTCTTCAAAAGGAATCTTTGGATAGAAAGATTTATCAAGAGGTTAAGCTTGCCTATATTAATTACCAGGCTGCGGTAAGAAATGAAAAGAATACCCAGGTTCAGGTATTGGCTGCAGAAGAAGCTCTGTTGGCAGTTCGTGAGCGATTTAGATTAGGTTTATCCAATTTTGTGGACCTATCTACGGCCAATCAGCAATTGGTAGCTGCACAAGCAGACCAGGCTCAGGCGATTTATACCTTGTATTTTCAAGAGGTGTTGATGAAACATGCTTTGGGAACCCTGACAGTAGAATACTAAAAGAAATAAAAGAATAAACGAACTCTAGCAAAAAAAGGCTGATCTTCAATTGAGATCAGCCTTTTATGGTTGGTAGTGTTGGTAATCGGGAAGTTTACAACATTGCAAAGAACATATCCAAATCTGGAATCAAAACAATTCTAGTTCTTCTGTTGATCGCCATGTTTTCTGGAGAGTCATTTTCAACGATCGGCATATAGCTCGCTCTGCCTGCTGCAATCATTTTCTCTGGAGCTACATTGTATTCTTCCTGAAGCTTTCTAACGATGCTTGTGGCTCTTTTCACAGATAGATCCCAGTTATCTTGGATTACGCCTGTTGAAATAGATCTTGGATCAGTATGACCTTCAATCATCACTTGTAGGCTTGGTTCAGCATTGATTACTTCAGCCAATTTTTGCAATAATGGGTTGGCCTTACTATTGATTCTGTAGCTCCCTGTATTGAATAACAATTTATCTGATACGGAAATCATCACTACAGTTTGGTCAATATCAATTTGAACATCATCTTGATCACCTTCTTCGGAAGTCTCCGTAATATTTTTCTTCAGGTTGTATTCTACAGCTAAGTTTACTGAATCTTCCAAGGTTTTGGCCTGAGCTAATTTTTCTTGATCCACCATTGCCAAAGTCTCATTCATCTTGGTCTTGGAGTTTTTGGACATGACCGTAGAGCCTTCAATGCTATATAGGCTTGCATTCGTGCTGTTTAATTCATCATTAACAGCTCTTAAAGAGTTGATTCGGTTATTGTATTCTGCTACTCTTGCTTCAATGATTGCCATCTTTTCCTCTAATTCAGCTTTTTCCTGATTCGTAGTGGCCAGTTCTGTTTGAGTCTTAAAAAGATTACTCTCTAATTCTGTGTATTTCTTCTTGGAAACACATGAAACCATGATCGTGGCTCCTAAAATTCCTGTGATAATAAATGATTTTTTCATTGTTCAGTTTTCTTGGTTTTGATGAACTAGTTCCAAACCAATTGCCAGTCCCAAAATGGAGTAAAGAAAATTAATCCTAGTAATACTGAAAATTGGTCTATTTGAGGTGTATGAGTGGATTTCGGCTAGTTTTTGGAGAATTAATTAGGCAAAAAAAAGCCCCGAAAGAATCGGGGTTTCATATTTTATTGTGGATTAAGTCCACAGATTGCACAGGAATATTCCCTAATAACTATCTGAGGTTATTGCATATACCTATTGACAACCTTGAATTCATTCATGACTCGGTAAGCAGCTCTGGTGATGTCGGATTGAAAGTTAGGAGAGGATGCATCAAAGTTTGCTGCAGTATATCCTTGCCAAATAGTACTTCCTCTTTTACTGTCAATGACATAAATGACCAACATGCCTTGGTTTTCTTGATACTTCACCTGATTATAAGTTTCATCTTTTTCTTGTTCCTTTTCCTCTTCACCTTCTTCATTGATGGTGGTGATACCCCGCCTGTTTAACCAATAATCAAATTCTGGTTGAACATACCCTCTATACCGAATAGAATCCATAAAGATCTTATAGCTTACCAGCATATCGGGCTTTTGTTCATATTCTCGGAAGCCTTGCGAACCCAATCTTGCCCCAATGGTGGCATTTAAAACAGGAGAGATAGAAGTGGTGTCAATTTCATCCGGAACCACAAAAGCAAAGGTTTTATACTTTTTGAATGAGCCTTGATAATTGTAATCATATTCGGTTACATAATCTTTCTGCGAAAAGCAGGAGGCACATAAGATCAAGATTGAGGATAAAATCAGGTAAGAGTTTTTCATGATTTCTTAAGTCATTTGGTTGATAAAAAGTCTATCAGAAATACGAACAATCCGGTTCTATTGGATTAACCTAATTTCGGTAATGTTGTTTTCAAATACTTGTAATTCAATTATGTATCTACTTAAGTTATTGAAAAAAAATTACAATATCATCCAATAGCCTTTGTATTTTGAATAATGTCCCATTGATGACAGTTTATTTGAAGATTTTAGAAATTTGTGTGGTGAGAAAGTTTGAATCCATTTGTAACCAAGCCAAGAACTGCATAGTCTGTAAGGAAGAATTGCCTTTTCATCCTAAACCTGTTTTTGCGGTCCATCCAAAGAGTAAAATCTTGATAGTAGGTCAAGCCCCTGGTACCCGAGTGCAGGAGACAGGTATTCCTTGGAATGACCCTAGCGGCAGGGAATTGAGAAGATGGTTGGATGTTACAGAAGAAGAGTTTTACAATGAACAGGTTTTTGGAATCATGCCCATGGGTTTTTGCTACCCTGGCAAGGGTAAACAAGGAGATCTGCCACCCCGTGCGGAATGTGCTCCGCTTTGGCATCCAAAACTCATCCATCATTTGAAAGAGTTGGAGTTGGTATTGTTGATTGGCCAATATGCACAAACCTATTATTTAGCCAAAGAAAGAAAAGAGAATCTGACCAATACAGTCAAAGCATTTCAGGAATATTTGCCTTATTATTTTCCTTTGGTGCATCCTTCTCCAAGGAATCGCCTATGGCAAAAGAAGAATCCTTGGTTTGAGGAAAAAGTTATTCCGGAACTTCAAAATCGGGTCAAAAAAATCTTAGGATCTAATGTTGATGAGGTTCTGTAAGTTCGCAACGCTCCTCTTGCAGTTCCACTTCAACGGTATAGTGGCTGAAAGGATAGGATTTTAAAACTTCTTTAATGGCAGCTTTCGCTTCCAATACATCTTCCAGGCTATGAACTTCCTTTATTCGCACATGTGTGGTGAACACATGATGAGCACCTTCCAAAGACCATAAATGGGTGTGATGAATGGATTCTACTTGAGGGATTTGACATATTTTCTTTTTAATTTCTTCCAGTGAAAGCTCAGCTGGAACAGCTTGCAAGAAAATGTATAAAGTCTCCTTGAGGTTTTTGAAAACGTTCCAAAGGATAAATAGTGAAATACCCAAGGATAAAGCTGGATCCAGCCAAGGAATGTATTTAAAATAGAGAATAATCCCTGCAATCAATACGGCAGCCCATCCCAATACATCTTCGAGCAAATGCCAACTGACCACTTTCTCATTTTGGGTGGAACCCGTGCTGACCTTCCAGGCAGCATATCCATTGACAGCCACTCCAAGCAATGCAAAAAGGATCATCCCTTTGGCGTCTGATACCTCTGGAGAGATGAATCGGTCGATGGCTTCTGATATCACGAAAAAAGATCCCGTAATCAAGATGACAGCATTAATTAAGGCTCCCAAAAGTGAAAATCTAGTGTACCCAAAAGAGAATTGTTCGTTCGCTGATTTTTTGGACTTTTTATCCAGGTACCAAGCCAGTCCCAGCGAAACAGAATCTCCTAAATCATGGATGGCATCCGATAAGATTGCCACAGAATTAATCCAGATTCCACCAAAGATTTCCAAAATGGTAAAAGCGAGGTTGATAAAAAACGCCAGCTTGAGATTGGAACCGCTTGAAGGATGGTGATGGTGTGAATGTGAGTGTCCCATAAATAAATTCTATAAACACTAAAATACTAAAAGAACGGTGCAAGGCTATTGCATTAAATTCATCCTACTTTTAGTTGATTTATTTTTATAATTTAAATTAAATACCTATGTTCTTAGGTGATTTATCGGTGATTTAATTTTTCATGGCAAAAAACAATAGGATGAAACCAATTTTTGAAAAATGTTCGGGGCTTTTGTTTCTGGGCATATTGACATTTTCTTGTACAGCTAATAAAAACGAGGGAAATGAAAAGCTCGGGTTTTCTCTCGTGTTAAGCGATTCTTTGGAAGTAGATTACCTTGGGGATTTGATGTTGTTGGATTATGATCCAGAAGAAGGCAAATACCTTTTATCCAATGATACCTATTATGAATATGTAGAGGTAGAGGGATCCGGAGAAATTTTGAATCACCATCAATTTAACTCAGAGGGAATAGATGCCGTTGAAACTGCCTTAGGTTTAGGTTATGTCGATGGAAACGTAACCGTTTTAACGCCTACCAATGGGTATTACCAGTTTGAAGACTCTCTGAAAGTGGGGCAGATTGAAATTCCATATTCCTATCAGATTTTCATGTTTTATCCCAAATTGGGGGTGTTCAAGGAAAACAATCAGGTTTATTTTCCATCCCTTTGGCCAGAAACCTTTGCAATTAATATGAATGAAGGGGAGTTCTACAAGAAATTATATAGACTCCCAATCCTTAGTAAAATTGATGAGTCGACTGGAGATACCCTGGGTGTGGTTCGGCTTCCGGAAACAAGTAAGTTGCTGAATGGGCAAGTCCACGGATTTCCCATACCTGTTTACACCAAATCAGATGAGTTGCTTTTGTTGAGCATGTGGATAGAACCCCGATTCTATGTTTACAATCAGGAGGGGGATCACTTTGACTATGATCAGACAGTAGAGTTGAATATTCCGAATTGGGTGCATTATGATCCCGTTTCTGAGGATCAAGCTGAGAAATTTTTTGAAGAGTATAGCAAGAAAATACCAGGTAATTTGACGAATCTGTTCCAAGTGGGGTCTTATTATATTGCAACTTATACCAAAGGAATCTCAGAGGATGTATTGGCAACTATGAATAGGCAAGACCCTAATTTTGGATTCGAGCGGAGAAAGAAAGACCCACATTTAGCAGCAGTTTTTGACCAGGATTTCAATCAGGTGGCGGTAGACCTTCCATTTCCTAAAGCAAGTGACTACCCAATGGTAGTCAATAAGCAAGGAGAATTAGTAGTATCAAAAGATGGAAATCTATCTGATACAGAAGATGACGGAATGATCCTTTACAAATTAAAACTGGTAAAGAAATAACATTAAATACAGGCTTTCAGACCTTCTTTAAAAGGAGTGGGTGTTAGCCCATACTTCTTCTCTATTTTTGAAGAATCAAAGCAGTAGTCTTCGGCAGATTGATACTTTAATTCCCGTATTTCTTTCATGATCGACATGAATATCCCTAATACAAAGACCAGCCAGGAGGGCATGACCTGAAGTTTAAACTTGGTGCCAAGCTCCTTATTTAAAAATTCTGTGATTTCATTTCCAGAAGGATAAGAATTGTCAGTCGGAAGGTGCCAGCTTTGGTTCCAGGAATCTTCTTGCAGAGCCAAAAATGCGGTCGCTTTCCCTGCATCTGGTATATAAGTAAAGGAATGTTTTTTATCGCCAGAATATAACCATTGGGGAGCTTTTCCGGATTTCATTCTTTTGATCACCAATTCATTCAGGAAACTATTGGAAGCATTGGGTCCATAAAAATCAGCCGCGCGGGCTACCATTGCAGTTAATTTTTTTTCTTCCACCGCTTTCCACAGCATCTCTAATATTTCCTTTCTTACCTGCCCCTTTCTGCTTTTAGGATTCAATGGGGTTTCTTCTGTCAAGTTGCTGATCTGATCAGGATCGTAGGCATACATATTATCGAAGAAGACCAGTTTAGCATTGTTTGAAATACAGGCTTCAATGGTATTGCTCATAATGATTGGCCACTCTTCCTCCCAGATTTTGCTGCTATATTTTATGCCAGCCAAAAGATAGACCACCTCAGCGCCGGAAACGGCATTGTTTACTGCAAGGCTATCCAATAAATCTCCTGAAGCTAGATCGTCAGAGTCATTTTCCTTTTGTGGGTTTCTACTGAATTGACGGATTTGGATGCCGTGTAGATTCAGTTCATTGGAAACGATCTGGGCAATATTTCCATTGGCCCCTAAAATAGTGTGTAGCTTCATGCTTGGTATTTATATTCAAAAATCACTGAAAAATTAAGCATATTAAAAAGGAATCTGAAGAGAAATCATCACAGTTTTTTAAAAAGAGAAAGATCAATTGAAAACGGTTTGAATGATTGATCAAGGGTCAAATTGAGTTAATTGAACTTAAATAAATGGTGAAAATTTTATTTTCAGGTTATTTTTTAATGAATATAGCCTCATATTTTGATTAAAAATTGGAGTTGAAGGTTGCCAAACAAAAAATATGGCGGGATAAATAGCTTATTTACCGTGACTGTATAATTCGATTGGCATCTTGATCTTTAAAGGTATTTTTATACAGAAAACCCTATCAAACCAAATATCACTAATACACCATCATTTAAACAGAAGGTAAATTGAAAAGAAGAGATTTTATTCACCTTTCAGGGATGGGCCTTGGCGCTCTAATGACCCCTGGAATGCTGGCCATGGGAAACCCCGTGACAGCGGAAAGATTAATGGAACCTGGAATTGATGTAGCTGCCAAGAAAGTCTTAGCGGACATTGCGCTCAATGCCGCCAAAGCAAAAGGAGCTACTTACACAGATGTGAGAATAGGTAGATACCTAAATCAATTTGTAATCACCCGGGAAAAAAATGTTCAAAATATCACCAATGCAGAATCATTTGGAGTAGGTATACGAGTAATCGCAGAAGGTACTTGGGGATTCTCAGCTACGTCTGATGTAAGTCCAGATGGAATAAAAAAATGTGCGGAAACGGCAGTAGCGATTGCAAAAGCCAATTCAAAGCTTCAGAAAGAACCGGTGCAGCTTGCTCCAGTCCAAGGTGCAGGTGAGGTTTCCTGGCAAACCCCAATTAAGAAAAATGCCTTTGAGGTCCCCGTGAAGGATAAGATTGACTTATTGCTCAGTGCAAATGATGCGGCTATTCAAAACGGAGCTGCTTTTGTCAATTCTGCTTTGTTTATGGTAAATGAACAAAAGTATTTTGCCTCTACTGATGGTTCTTACATTGATCAGGACGTTCATAGGATTTGGCCAAACTTTACCGTGACTGCTTTAAACAAAGCCGAGGGTAATTTCAGAAGCCGTCAAGCATTAAGTGCACCTATGGGAATGGGCTATGAATATTTAGATGGGTTAGCATCTGAAAAGATCCCTGGTCCAGCTGGATTGGTGAGCTACAGAAATTCTTATGACTTAATCGAAGATGCAACCGCTGCCGCAAAACAAGCGGTAGAGAAGCTTTCAGCAAAATCAGTGGTGCCTGGTAAATATGACTTGGTACTTGACCCTGATCACCTGGGCTTGACCATCCATGAATCAGTTGGTCACCCACTGGAGTTGGATCGAGTATTGGGCTATGAGGCAAATTATGCTGGAACAAGCTTTGCCACCCTTGATAAATGGAAGTCAGGAGATTTTAAATACGGCTCTGACAAAGTAAATATCTTCGCAGATAAAACGCAGCCCCATTCTTTGGGATATGTTGCCTATGACGATGAAGGTGTAAAAACCAAAGAGTGGGACTTGATTAAAGATGGCGTGTTGGTGAACTACCAAGCAATTAGAGATCAAGTAAGTATTCTGGGTGAAAATGAGTCTCATGGCTGTTGCTATGCAGATAGCTGGGAGTCTGTTCAGTTCCAAAGAATGGCAAACATTTCCTTGAGACCTGGTAAAGAAAAGTTGAGTGTCAATGACATGGTGAAAGATGTGGAAAAAGGAGTCTATATAGTAGGCAGAGGTTCCTATTCTATTGACCAGCAGCGTTACAATTTCCAGTTTGGTGGACAATTGTTCTACGAAATCAAAAACGGAGAAATTGTGGGTATGCTAGAAGACGTAGCCTATCAATCGAATACTCAGGAATTCTGGAATTCTTGTTCCCAGATTTGTGACAAGGATGATTATAAGCTATTCGGATCTTTCTTTGACGGAAAAGGTCAGCCTTCGCAAGTTTCAGCTGTCTCTCATGGTAGTTCAACTACCCGATTTGACGGTGTCAATGTAATTAACACAGGAAGAAAGATTTAACTTTTAAAATCATCGAAATGGCTATTTTAACAAAAGAAGAAGCAAAACAAATTATAGATAAAGTTCTTTCCTACGCTAAAGCTGATGAAACTGAAGTTAGCATTTCCGGAGGAAGAACGGGTAATATTCGGTATGCCCGAAACACCGTCAATACCAGTGGGGAAACCAATAGCATCAGTCTCAGTATCACCTCAGTTTTTGGAAAAAAATCCGGTTCCACCAGCATCAATGAATTGGACGATGAGTCTTTGAAAAAGGCGGTTGCGAGAGCAGAGGAGATCGCTCAACTCGCACCCGAAAACCCTGAGTATATGCCGATGTTAGGTCCTCAAACCTATGTGGAAACCAATACATTTAGTGAGGCTACGGATCAAATTGATCCTGAATATAGAGCACAGGTAGCAATAGATAGTATTCAACCCTGTGCGGAGAAAAATCTAACTGCGGCCGGTTACCTAGAAGACTTTTCTGGCTTTTTTGCCACCGGCAACAGCAAAGGTCTTTTTGGGTACAATAAGCGAACCTCCGTTGATTTTACAGTAACAGTAAGAACCGCAGATGGAACCGGATCCGGATATTCAGGTTCTGATTACAATGACGTGAGTCTTTTAAAATCAGGACCGGTAACCTCTCTAGCTGTTCAAAAGGCAATGGCCTCCGTAGATGCACAAGCCATTGAGCCTGGGAAATATACGGTGATTTTGGAGCCTAGAGCTGCCTCGGATTTGTTGGGCCGGTTGACATTTGGATTGGATGCTAGAAGTGCGGATGAAGGGAGAAGCTTCATGTCTAAAAAAGGAGGAGGAACCAGAATTGGTGAGAAAATCTTTGATGAGCGAGTGAATATCTATTCAGATCCCACGCATCCAGATATCCCTGTTGCACCGTGGAGTGGGGACGGTTTGCCTCTTACCAAGACCAATTGGGTAGAAAATGGGGTGGTGAAAAACTTGTTCTATTCCAGGTATTGGGCAGAGAAGCAAGGAGTTGAACCTGTACCAAGACCTCGAGGAGTCATTTTTGAAGGAGGAGACCAATCTCTGGCCGATATGATCAAGAGTACTGAAAGAGGGGTATTGGTTACGAGATTTTGGTACATCAGATCCGTAGATCCTCAGACCTTACTATTCACAGGCTTGACTCGAGACGGTACCTTCTATATTGAAAATGGACAGATTAAGTTTCCAGTAAAAAACTTCCGTTTCAACGAGAGCCCCATTATTATGCTTAACAATATTGAAGCGATGGGCAAACCTCAGCGAGTGGATGGTAGCATGGTTCCTCCAATGAAAATCAGGGACTTTACCTTTACCAGCTTATCTGATGCTGTTTAAAATCAGCTAACAGTGAAACTTGCAGTGGGCAGCATCCTTCGATCTTCATGAATCAGGTTCTGCTCACTGCTTGCGTTTTCACTGTCTATCGAAAAATTGACCAACTACATGCGCCCTTTCTTTTTCACAAGAATAAAATACAATTCAGGAAACTGGGATACTGATCAAAGGATGCCATCCAATTTGATACATTCTTTGGTAGATTACACGACCATACCAGTGGATGAAACCGAAAAGGTGGTGGAGTTGAGCAGCCCTGAATTATTCAAAAGCCCCTTTTGCTACATAAGTGGGCATAAATTGGTGGATTTCTCGGCTCAAGAGCGATCCAATTTTAAAACGTATGTTGAGCACGGAGGATTCGTCTTTGCAGATGATTGCAACCATGATATTGATGGGCTCTTTGCAAAATCCTTCGAAGCAGAAATGGCAGAGATATTTGGCCCGGATGCTTTACAAAAAATCCCAAATGACCACTGGATTTATAATTGCTTCTTCAAATTTGAAGATGGCCCTCCAGCCACATCCTTCGAACTGAATGGCTGGGGCGATGATTTAGTCCATGACTATCTCAAAGCCATCATGATCAATGGAAGGATAGGAGTCCTTTATAGTAATAAAGATTATGGTTGCGAATGGGACTATGATTTTAGAAACAAGCGCTTCCTCAAAGTTGATAACACCAAGTTTGGTGTCAACATAGTGGTCTATGCTTTAACCTAACACGTATTGGAAAATATAGAATTAGCAGAGTACAAGGAGTTGGTAGAGAAGATTCCGCTGCTGAAAAAAGAAATTGCTAAAGTGATCGTGGGCCAGGAAGAAATTCTGGATGAGATCATTATTACGTTGCTTGCAGGAGGTCACTGCTTGCTGGAAGGGGTTCCAGGCTTAGCCAAAACCTTAATGGTCAAGACCATCTCTGAAGTAATGGAGCTCCAGTTTAAACGTATTCAGTTTACTCCGGACTTGATGCCAGGGGATATTTTAGGGACTGAAATTTTAGAGGAAGATCATGAAACAGGAAAGAAATTCTTCCAGTTTAACCGAGGTCCCATCTTTGCAAATATGGTGTTGGCGGATGAAATCAATAGAACCCCACCCAAGACCCAAGCTGCACTTTTAGAAGCGATGCAGGAGAAAATGGTGACTTATGGAGGGCAAATTCATCCACTTCCAGACCCATTTTTAATCATTGCCACCCAGAACCCGATTGAACAATCCGGAACATATCCACTTCCGGAAGCACAGTTGGATAGATTTTTATTGTATATCAAACTAGCCTATCCTTCAGAAAAAGAGGAACTGGAGGTACTGGAAAAAACTACCGGTACCTATTCGGGTAAACCTGAAATCGTGTTGTCAGCCACAGAGGTGAAGAAGCTTCAAAAACTGACCCGGGAAGTGCATATCGACTCCAAATTACTAGCGCATATCAATAAGCTGATCCGGTCTACCAGACCTGATATTTCCCAAGTCGAGGCGGTTCGTGAATATGTGGAATGGGGTGCAGGAACCCGTGCAGGTCAGGCCTTGATATTATGTGCCAAAGCTAGGGCCATCGTGAAAGGTAGGTTTGCAGTCACCCCGGAAGATATCAGAACCTTAGCCTTTCCGGTATTGAGACATCGATTATCACTGCATTTTAGAGCAGAGGCGGAAAATGTTGCAGCCGATGCGGTGATCACTCAAATTGTAGATTCCCTCCCGCTACATGCAAGCTAGTAATCTGGAAATCATCAAACTCAATAACTTGAGGTTGTCTGCTAAGATCATCAGCGAACAACTAAAGCAAGGAATCCATCTTGGAAAACGGGTGGGAGCCGGATCTGAGTTTGAACAATACAGATATTACGAACCTGGTGACGATCCCAAAAGAATAGACTGGAAATACTTCTCGAGATCTGGGAAATACATGATTAAGGAATCCCAAACAGAGAGTCATTTACAAATCACCTTGATGCTCGATCTGTCTGGCTCAATGAATTATGAAGAAAATGGGGTGAGGCGGATTGATTATGCCAAAAACATCATCGCTACGATTGCCTATTTAGCCCATCTACAGGGAGATTCCCTATCGTATTTTACTTTTCACGAGGGTACGCTTACTCAGAAAGTGGCACCTTCCCCAAAAAGCTTCCAGCGTATTTTATATTGTTTGGAGTCTGAAGAAGCATCCGGTTCTTGGCCAGTTTCTAAGCAATCCTTTCCCGCATTGAAAAATAAACAAAAGGAATTGATTCTATTGGTTTCTGATTTTTTACAAAAAGACCAGGAATGGGTGGAGATTGTAGAAGAAATGAAACATCCACAAAAAGAGATTGTTTTGTTTCAGCTTTTAGGAAAACAGGAGGTAGCGTTTGATATGAAAGGCAGTTTTGTTTTCAAGGATCTTGAAAGTGATCGAGAGATTACCTTGGATGGAGCGACCGCAAAAAAGCAATATAATCAAGCGATTGATGCGTATTTGAAATCCTTAAAAGAAGCATTTCACCAGCCCAATATCCATTTGATGCAAGAAACCATTGATGAACCCATGGTATCAGTCATTTCTAAATTTCTTTCTAAAAGGTCTTTTTTCTAATGGAGTTTTTGCAACCCATATTGCTCTGGGGATTGTTAGGCTTGTCCATCCCGATAGCCATTCATTTATGGAATGGAAAAAAGGGGAAGACCATTTCCTGGGCAGCCATGGCCTGGCTTTCCGAGCAAGAAAATCAATCCTCTAAATCCATTCGTTTAGATCAAATCCTGGTATTGCTCTTACGGTTGATCCTGTTGACCCTATTGGTGTTGTTGCTTTCAAAATTGATCCTTAAATTCTGGCTGTTACCTGATGAAACCAAAACAGTACATTTGGTGACCCCAGATCAACAGGTTTTTGAGGAATATAGATTTGAAATAGATAGGGCGATGGACGCTGGAGAGGAAGTGTTTTGGTTGGAACCTGAATTGTCCGAGGTAACTACTGAAATAAATCCCAATTGGCTGGTTGAAAAAGGGGTGCAAGAGACTTTGAACAACTTGGAAGGACCAATATCCGAGCTCCATATCTACCTGCCGAATTCCCAAAGCTATTTGCCTGAAATCCCGATCATAAGCCCTGTGAAGCCTATTGTTCATATTGCAAAATCCGCAAAAATGAAGCCGGCGTTCACATCCATAAAGGCTGATTCAAGCTATGTGCTCGAACAAAATGAACTAGGGGTTTTGGAAGTAAGTAGTACAAGCTCCTTGAACCCATCCAAGAAAGAGTTGCTCGAACTATCCTATTTCCTAGGAAATCTAGGGGAGGGAGAGAAAAGCACCATTCGGGCCGCAATGAACTCAATTTCGGAAGTGATGAAAATCAAGTGTGTCGAAACGGATCAACAAGACCAAGGGAATTTGGTTTTCGATTCCCAAAAGCCTGATCATTTGGATCCATCCACATTCTATTTTCTAGTTTCCCATCAAGGGTATTCGATGGATCAGAATGTGGTTTTGATTCAAGAGCAATTGAATTTTGATCAATCTGAGATGGTCAGGAATGGCCAACTTCCTGAATTTATTTTAGTAAACTTCCTGGAGTTTCTTGGAATACAACCCTTGTCCGCGGAAGTGACCCAACATCAAATAGAGTCCCGATTTATAGCCAAGGAGACTCCCAAAGAAGATAAAAAGTCTGGCTTTGAGATCGTTCTGGTAGCATTGTTTGTCCTCACCTATGGGGCAGAACGTTATTACTCTAACCAGCGGGGGATATGAGTAGAATTGAAAAACATATAGACCAAATTCAGCTTCAGCTAAGAGTCAATGCACTCATCAAGTCCATGTTTATAGGACTGGGTTCAGGATTGTTGTTTGATGCATTTCAAGATTCATTGGCTGTTACGTTTTCTGTTTCAATAATTTCATTTGCAATTGGAGCCTATTTCCAAGGGCTGTTCAAAGATCAAAAATCCCATGCTTTACAGATCCTTCACGAGCGCTTACCTGCCTTGGAATTCAGCCTTGAGTTATTGGACAAAAAAGAAAAAAATCTAGCGGAAACACTTCAGTGGGAGCGGATCAACCAACAGGTTCCTGAACAGTATCCTTCCATTTATCAGGAAGGCTTAAAGGTGTTTATGGTGTTTTTCCTGATTTGTGCAGGGGTGTTTGCCTTAAGCTTTGTGGACTGGACTTCCTCTTTTAATCAAGAAATGCTGCAACCTGAAATAAGAAATACCCTGGCAACTGAGGAGGTAGCCCCACTTGTGGCATTGTCTGAACTTCAAGTGACTGTTCGCCCACCTGCCTATACAGGGCTGCCTGTTCAAGAGCAAAATACGCTGGAGATAAAGACAATTAAAGGATCCGAAATCACATGGAGTGCTGAGTTTTCCAATTCAGATCAATTGAATGTGACGATGGTTAATTCTCAGGGAGAGGAATTGATTTTTACAAAGGAGAAACAAATCTATTCTTTAAAGGATGAGGCATTAGGATCAGGGATCTATGCACTTCGAGGGTACCAAGGCGAAGAAAAAGTATTTGAATCCTCTTTTTTCACGATGGAAGTTTTTGAGGATAAAGTGCCTTTGATTCAGCCTTCTGAAAAGGAAGTGTACAAGTTTCATTTCCAGAAAGATCCACAGGTAATGAATCTGGAGGCTAGGGTTTCTGATGATTTCAGCGTGAAAGAGGTGTACTTGGTAGCTACCTTGGCCAGAGGATCTGGAGAGAATGTAAAGTTTCGTGAAAGTAGGATCGATCTCGTGGAAAGGAATTTTAAATCTGCTACTGTCAGTGTCCAACTTGATTTTGATGCCTTGGAATTTCAACAAGGGGATGAGCTGTATTATTATTGGGCAGCAAAGGATAATAAATTACCTGAATCTAATTATTCAAGATCAGACACTTATTTCATCAAATACGTTGATTCTTCCGGATTGGGAGAGACTGAAATGGCAGGAATGGCCATTAACGTGTTGCCTGAATATTTCAGAAGTCAACGTCAAATTATTATCGATACGGAAAAATTGATTGCTGAACGCAGTAGTTTAAAGGAGCAAACATTCAATGAAACTTCCAACAATATCGGCTATGATCAAAAATTACTTCGATTACGATATGGTCAATACCTAGGTGAAGAATTTGAGAATTCTGCTGGAGGTGGATCCATGGTGGAAGATGATGGGGATATTTTGGCTGGGTATAGGCATGCCCATGATGAAGAGGGAGAACATGAAATGGCAGTTAATCTTGGTGCTTCCGAAACAGTAGTTGAAGAGAGCCATTCCGAAGAAGAACATGTCAGTGAAGATGAATCCGGATTGGGAGATTTGTTAAGCGCTTATATGCATAACCATGAAGAGGAAGAGACCAATACATTTTTTGAGGAATCTACTAAAAGCGCTTTGAAAATGGCCTTGGAGCAAATGTGGGAATCGGAACTCTACTTGAGATTATATGAACCGGAGAAAGCCTTGCCATATGAAAAGAAGGCCTTGGAATATCTGAAATCCGTGCAGCAAAAATCGCGAGTATATGTCAAGAGAACTGGTTTTGACCCTCCTCCAATCAAAGAAGAGGAGAAAAGATTGACTGGAGAATTAGATGATTTAGACCAACAGATAAGAAAGGAGCAGTTGATCCTTCAGGAGAAAATTGGGCCGCTAGCTTCCCAAGTGATCGGATTGATGTCAAAAAATGAATTGAATGGTAATGATCAGTTGATCATTACTGAATTTGGGAAGTTATGGACAGCTAAAATGCAATACTCTGGCATGGAGGATTGGTCGGTGTTACTGGAATTACAGCAACTATCCTCAGGTGAAATTTCCAGAGAAGGAAAAATTCAATTATTCGAATCCATCTATCCTTTCGCAGTAAGTGGTGAAAGAAAGTCTACTTCTTATTTACAGCAGCAGGACTTGGAGCGTGCTTTTTGGAAACATATCAAATGATGAATTTTAATCCCTCCATACCCATCGGCTGGTTGACCGTTTTTTCTGTCCTGACTATCCTGGTTCTTGGGTTTCAGTTGTTTTGGATTTATAATTTGAAGATTTCCAACTACAGGAAATGGGCGAAGTCTCTATTGAATATCATTTTTGCTACCTGTTTGCTTGCCTATCTATTCCAGCCTACCTGGATCTCCAGGATGGCTTCTGAACCAGTGTTGGTGTATTCCAAAGATATTCCTCAGGAAAGAATTCGCTTCCTTAAAGATAGCTTGGTGTTAAAGCGAGAGGTACCCATTGATGAGTATAATGGTACGGGGAATCCTGTCTATTTGATTGGGAAAGGCTATTCAGGCTTTGAGTTGAATAAGTTGGTCGGGAAAAAAGTGAATTGGATACGAAGTGCCAGTCCAAATAAGGTGGAGCATATCCATTGGAGAGGTCTTCTTAATCAGGGAGAAGTTCAAAAAATAGCAGGTGAAATTCAGGTGGATAAGCCATCTCTCCTTGAACTCAAAATTCTTGAACAACGGATCGCTTTTGATTCTCTTCATGCCGGTACCAATATCGTTGAGTTTAATTTCCCAGTTTACATTTCAGGCAGGAATGAATGGGGACTTTATTTGAATGATTCACTTCAAGATGAAATCCGATTTTTTGTTCAAGCTACTAAACCCAAAAGTTATAGCCTCCAATTCTCCTTTCCTGACCCTGAAGTCCGTGCCTTGAGCCAATATTTAATCAAAAAAGGAGCAAAAGTAGAAGAACAGATAAAAGTTTCCCGCTCCAGTGAAATCGCTTCCGGAACCCAGGAATTGGACTCATTGACTATTCTGATCAGTGATATAGAACAACTCCAATCGGGCCATGGGGATGTTGATATACATGCGGGTATTGCAGGGATTTTATTGATTAATACCCAGAACCCAGAATCCGATGTTAAGGCGTTGAATGAGCTTTATGAAACAAACTTTGAGATCACTAGAAGTACTAGCGAGGAGTATCGAGTTTTGGAATCAGGAATTGAGGTCTTACCCTATTCTTTTGTTCCAAAAACGGGGCAGAAAACGTTGTTTGAGAATTCAGTAGCTGTTCAGGATCAGGGTGATTTGAAAATTGGGTTCAGTTTACTAAGTCAGACATTTCCTAAATACCTAAGTGGGGATACGCTCGCTTATGAGCAGATTTGGAATGAAATTCTATCCCTAGTCACTCCTGGTGAACTTGAAAACTGGAATCATTCAGCTCCGGTATTTACGAATCAAGTTGCTGAAATAGTATATAACGGAATCAATAGGGAAGCGGAGTCCATCTTGCTCAGCCGGGATACTGTTTATTTTCAACATGACCTGATCAATCCATTGACTAAAAGAGCACAATTTATCTCCTTAGAATCCGGCTGGGTTTCATTGGCAGACTCCATGGAAGTGTATGTATACGGGGAGAATGAATTGAATTCCGTTCGATCTGAGAGGATTCTGGCCGAGTTTTTCAGGGAAGGAGCTGGTCATCAAATTGATTTGCAATCCGGAGAGGAGAAAAGCGGGGTTTCAGAATGGGTGTTTTTAATTCTCTTTTTAATCCTCCTTGGGGCTTTGTGGGTAGAACCTAGAATAAACTATTAATTTTTTTTAAGGTCCATGTTGCATTGAGCCCACCAGCCACGTAATGGTTGAAAAACCATCATGAAAGTCTTTATTAAGGTGATTTTATTGTTGTTCTTTTTTGGGTTTACGCTCGAAGACAATGGTAATGCATGCGGTTTAATAGAGCAATGTTTAATTAATCAAGGAGAATTGAATGAGTTTGAAGATTCGGGAATGTATCATCTTAAGAATTTTCACCGTATAGATCATTCGGTTTTGGATTAGGTACGAAGAACTATGCCTAATGATGAAATAAGAATAGAAAAAAATCAGCCAACTTTGGCTGTCTAAGAAATAGCGTATTGAATTGAACTATACGGAAGAGGAGTTGATCGCCGGTTGCAAACGGAGGTCTGCCAAACATGAAGAGGTATTCTACAAAAAGTACTATGGCTATGTCATGGGAATCAGTCTGTCCTATTCCAAGGAGCGGGATTTGGCATTGGAAATCACCAATGATGCCTTTTTAAAATTTTTTGCTTCCATCAAGAAAGTCGAAAGCTTTAAAACTGTGAAAGCTTGGCTTAGAAGGATCACCGTCAATACGGCCATAGATTATTATAGAAAAAACAAGAAGTATCAAAGTCATCTTGATTTAGAAATAGATATACCCAATGAGGTAGAGGTAAACGCCCTGTCAAGTTTGGGGTTTGAGGATATATTAAAGCTAATAAACCAATTGCCGGAAGATCAAAAGCTAGTATTCAATCTCTATGAAGTGGAGGGGTACAGTCATAAGGAAATTTCGGATAGAATGGGGATAACGGAAGGCTCGTCTAGAGTTTATTTGACTCGAGCCAAGGTTAAACTTCGACAATTGGTCCATATACATTTAAAAGAATATGAAGGAAGATAAGTCGGATGAATGGATTGCTTCTTCCCTGAAAAAACATCTGGAGGAGGGGCAATTGCCTTATGAAATCGGGGCATGGGAGGAATTCCAAAAAGTGAGGAATTCCAGGAAACGTCGTGCTTCCTATTATTGGATGGGTGCAGTAGCGGCCTCTTTACTTCTATTGGTTGGAATCAGTCAAGTATTCTTCCAAAGTGACCTTATACCTGATCAGGAGTTGGTTGCCACGGAAATGCGATCAGAACCATTCCAACAGCAGGAAGAGAAACCGATTCAAGATGATGCCTCCGATTCAGATGTAAAAGAGGAAGAGGGCAAAAGTCCTGAGCCGGAATTATTGGCTGAGTCTCATCAACTTCAGCCGAATAATGGCAGTAGCAGTAAGGAACCGGATGAGGAAATTGAGGCAGAGAGATCAGTTCAGAATACGGAGGTAATACCTTCTTTCAGCAAAGCAGGTAAAACAGAAAATTTGATTGCACTGGAAGAGGTGAAGGAAATGGAAGAGCAGGAGACTGCTAATCCAATAACCGGTAATCCAATAAAAGAAGAGGTAAAGAAAAATACCGAACAGCCAACTTCCACTTCCGGATTGATTGCAACACTGGACCAGCAACCTGAAGCTCAAGCAGCGCAGGAAACAGTGGTAAAAATCAAAAAAGAACAGGATAATCAACTGATAGCGAAAGTTGAGGAAGAGGATTTTCCTGAGATTCCAAAAGATCATACCACGGTTTCCTTGGGGATGGGTGTATCCCCAGGCTTTGGAACCATTCAGCAAGATGATGTGAATACCACTGCCTCAAGCATTGGAGTTGGGATGTTATTGGATGTGGATCTCCCTGGGAAATTGACAATTGGTTCTGGCTTTGGGTTGAATTATATGAGTCAGCAAAATAAGTCTCAAATGCCCGTGACCATTGCCGGATATCGTACCTCTCAGGTGGAAAAGCAAAATATTCAGCAGGTTCAATTGGAGCTGCCGGTTTATTTCAAATACCCGGTAACTAGAAATAATGCGGTCTCCATTCAAGCGGGATTTTCCAACCTTTATGCGATAAACCAAAATGCGGAACAAAGCACTACCATCAATGAACAGGTTGCAGTCAATAACTTCTCAGATGCGAATAGCAGTGCATTTGCATTATCCAGCGTAGCCGTATCCCAAACAGAAGTATTGCAAACAGAAGATTCTAAATTCTACCCATTTGCTACGCTTAATTTTGGGGTGAATATTCGATTGGTGGAGACAAAACATGCCAATTATCTGGTCATGCCTTTTTACAATCACCAGTTGAGATCTATTTCAGGATTTGGGACAAATTTCGGAATGTTTGGGGCTAGCCTCAAGTTAAATTTCGGAGGTTCAGAAAAGTAAGAAACAGATAAAATTTCCAGCTTTCCTTGAAGGGTTTGAAGAATATATGTCTTCAAACCTTTTTTTTTATATTTTTTTGTAGAAATTGGATTTATACAATAGCCCCTGAATTTCCTGTGTTGTTTAACAATTAAAACCTTTTAACACTATGTTTACGAATACAAAAGCATTCGGTGGGTTCTCTGTAGACGATCTTCATGAGGCAAAAATTTTTTATAGGGAGATTTTAGGGGTGGAGGTGGAGAAATTGCCTATGGGAATACTTTGTCTCAAATTCCCGGATGACAATCAAATCATGATTTATCCTAAGACCAATCATCAGCCTGCCACGTTCACTGTATTGAATTTTCCTGTAAAAGATGTGGAAAAAGCGGTGGACGAATTGATTGCAAAAGGTGTGGTATTTGAGCAGTACCAAGATCCCATCAAAACAGATGAAAAGGGTATCTGCAGAAATTCAGGACCCTTAATCGCCTGGTTTAAAGATCCTGCGGGAAACATTTTGTCCATTTTGGAAGACATTTAGGTACACGCAAAAAAAAAATCCCAAAGCCGAAGCCCTGGGATGTTACTGACGGAGATTAACTATTAATAATTGACATAATTGGTGATCAGCTGTAGATCAATCTTTTTGTCATTATCGGTGCTTGATGTTAAACCCCTTAAGATTAATGTAATTACACGGTTACCTTTCAGCTCAATATCGGTTGCTGTGACCAAGGTTTCTCCGGTAGTGGAAGACTTAACCGTTAGGTCGAACGTCCCAGCTTCAATTCCTTCAAAATCACTTGCAGTTCCAAAAGCCAGATCACTTACAAAAGCAGACTCTTGTTCTGAGATTTCTAAAATAACATCTCCAGCATCAGGAGATAAGTGGACCAATCTAAGTTGGGCTTCTTCGGCAACAGGCTCTTCCCATTCATCCTGAACCAAGATTGCGTCGATCTGAGATAGTTGATCTAATACGAAAATAGAATAGACACTATCCTCTTTGATGGTGAAATCCTTTTCTAAAATGGAACTCAAGGAATTGACTGAAGTAAATTTAAACGTTCTTTCTCCAGTATAGAATGGGCCATAATTAACCCCATCTGCATACTTGATTGGGTAGTTGTTGATTTTGTTCTGATTTGCATAAATATCCATTTCTGGAGCATCGGGAGAACCTTGGTACACTAAAACGTAAGCTGCAGGGGGTACAGGAATGGTTTCATCATCATCAAAGCAGCTGGTTAAAGAAACTGTAGCGCCAATAAGTAACAGGGCAAGTAATGATCTTAAATGTTTGTTAGACCAATTTTTCACTTTGTTAAGCATAATAGTAGGTTAATTAATTTTTCACAACTGTGACGTGGTCTTTCCTAGAAACGCATCAATCGTTGTGTTTTTTTTCGATTTCTTTGAGTTTTATCCATTGATGGTTCCTAGTTGATAATTTCTGATAGGATCTACGTATTAGTTTGGATAATGGGAATTGACCAAGTAATTTGATTTCAGATATGAAGGACTTCAACAGGTTATTTGTTTGCCTGAAGGTACATAGAAAGGCTCATCTTCTTTGGTATCGACCTAAATCGGAATTATCATTTGAAGTTTGGTCATATTTTAACAACATGAAAACCCAAAATGCCCCTGTTTTTAAGTAGAAGAAAAGGGAATACTAACATGATGAGTAAGAACCTGATGAAATTAACTACTTATGCTTTTGTACTATTCTTCCTTTTTAGTTGTAGCAACTCAGAAGATAAGTTTCCCCAGCAACCGAATATCTTATTTGCGATCATGGACGATGTCACCTATATGCATATGGGGGCTTATGGAAGTGATTGGATCAATACTCCTAATTTTGACCGGGTTGCAGCTCAGGGTATTCTTTTTCAAAATGCCTATACCCCAAATGCAAAATGTGGACCTTCCAGATCCAATATTTTGACGGGCAGGAACTCCTGGCAATTGGAAGAAGCGGTCAATCATTGGGCTTATTTTCCCGTGAAGTTTAAGTCTGTTGCAGAATCCTTGTCTGAAAATGGATACCATGTTGGCTATACGGGGAAAGGTTGGGCGCCAGGGGTAGCAAAACATGCAGATGGAAGTCCAAGAGATTTATTGGTTCATCGGTACAGTGAACTAACGTTAAATCCGCCCACGCCTCATATCAGCAATGTAGATTATGCGGCCAATTTTGAAGCTTTTTTGAAAGACAATAAAGAGGGAGAACCTTTCTTTTTTTGGTATGGTGGTTTAGAACCTCATAGAGGTTATGAATATGGCTCCGGCATAGCCAAGGGTGGAAAGCAACTTAGCCAAGTGAAGGATGAGGATATTTATTCATTCTGGCCTCAAGTGGATTCTGTCAGAACGGACCTTTTGGATTATGCTTACGAGATTGAATATTTTGACAAGCAGCTAGGAAAAATGCTGGATCAATTGGAAGCATCTGGACAGTTGGAGAATACCTTGGTCATAGTTACTTCCGATAATGGCATGGCATTCCCAAGGATCAAGGGACAGGAATACGAATATTCAAACCATTTACCTTTGGCGATGATGTGGCCTGCAGGAATTAAGTCTACGGGTAGAAAGGTAGAGGACTTGGTAAGCTTTATTGATTTTGCCCCTACCTTTTTAGAATTGGCAGGGATTTCTGAAGAAAATTCGGGAATGGAAACTATTACAGGCAAGAGCTTAACGGAGATTTTATTTTCAGAAAAAGAAGGAAAAGTTACCGGTTTTAGGGACCGAGTTTTGATTGGAAAGGAGCGACATGATGTGGGTAGACCCAATGATGCAGGATATCCGATTCGTGGGATGGTCAAAGAGGGGATGCTTTACCTGAAAAACTACAAAACCGATAGATGGCCTGTAGGTAATCCGGAGACTGGATACCTGAATACGGATGGAGGTGCAACCAAAACGGTGATTTTAAATAGTATTTATTCCCCAGATACATTTCAATTTTGGAATTGGTCATTTGGGAAAAGAAATGAAGAAGAATTGTATGATATTAAGAATGATCCCGACTGTATGAGAAATTTGGCATTGGAGGAAGGATACCAGGATATTCTCCAGGAAATGCGCATGGAAATGGTGACTGCATTGACCGAACAAGGGGATCCAAGAATGTTTGGTAAAGGAGATGTTCTAGAAAGGTATCCTTATGCAGATCAGGGAGGAGTAAATTTTTATGAGCGCTACCTTAAGGGAGAGGATGTGAAGTATGGTTGGGTAAATCAAACTGATTTCCAGGATTTGGATGAAATTGAAACCTACCAACAGTTGAAAAATGGAAGTAATTCCATGCTTTTAGACAAAAAATAAATTTGATTATCTATAACACATGAACCTAAAATCTACTTTTCTTTTATCACTAGGGATAGGGCTGATGACTGTCCTAGTAAGTTGTTCTTCTGGTACGGAAGGAGATGCTAAAGAGCAGCCATCCAAACCCAATATTGTGATCATCTATATGGATGATTTGGGGTATGGGGATATGGGGGCTTATGGAGCCACAGAAATCAATACCCCGACTATGGATCGCTTGGCCAATGGAGGGGTAAGGTTTACCAATGGCTACGCTTCCTCTGCCACCTGTACACCAAGCCGTTATGCCTTACTTACGGGCACTTATCCATGGAGAAATAAAAACGCCCATATTTTGCCTGGGACAGCTCCTTTGATTATCGATACGGCACAATTGACATTGCCTAAGCTATTAAGAGAACAAGGCTATTATACCGGGATCGTAGGAAAATGGCATTTGGGCCTTGGCGATGGAACTACCAATTGGAATGAACATATTTCTCCGGGACCGAATGAAGTGGGCTTTGATTACAGTTACATATTGGCTGCTACTCAGGATCGGGTTCCCACGGTATATATCCACAATGGCGATGTAGATGGTTTGGATCCAAATGATCCTATTGAAGTGGACTATTCAAGCAATTTTGAAGGTGAGCCAACCGGGCTGGATAACCCGGAATTATTGACCATGAAATGGCATCATGGGCATAACAATAGCATCGTCAATGGGATTCCCAGAATTGGTTTTATGAAAGGAGGGGCATCTGCCAAATGGAGTGATGTGGATATGGCTGATCACTTTTTGAAGAAGGCTCAGGACTATGTGAAAACCCATAAGGAAGAACCATTTTTCTTGTATTATGCGCTCCAACAGCCACATGTCCCTAGAACACCCCACCCTAGATTTGTGGGCTCTTCAGGAATGGGGCCACGTGGAGATGTCATTGTTGAAGCAGATTGGGTACTAGGAGAGTTTATAAAAACTTTGGAAGAAGAAGGATTATTAGAAAATACCTTGATAGTTTTTTCCAGCGACAATGGTCCTGTTTTGAATGATGGGTATTATGACAATGCCGTAGAGATGCTTGGAGATCATACCCCTGCGGGTCCTCTGAGAGGAGGGAAGTATAGTTTATTTGAGGCAGGAACAAGAGTTCCGTTTTTTACCTATTGGAAAGGAACCATTCAACCAGGAGTTTCTGATGCGTTAGTTTCTCAAATTGACTTGATGACATCTTTGGGACGCTTAGCGGGTAGTACAAAAAAAGGGGAGGATAGTGAGGATTTCCTGCATGTATTTCTGGGAAAATCAGATCAGGGAAGGGATGAATTGATATTGGAGGCAACCAGTAGGCTGGCAATTAGAAAAGGAGACTATGTGATGATTCCTCCTCATAAAGGAGCTGCAAAAATTGAGACGGTGAATATAGAGATAGGAAATGATCCCCATGTTCAATTGTATGATTTGAAATCAGACATAGGTCAACAACAAAATTTGGCAGAGCAGCATCCCGATCTTGTTTCCGAGATGATACAAGACTTTGAAAGAATTACAGGGAAGAAAGTGGATGTAACGATTAATTAAGCTTTTATTCCCTACATAAGAAGGATTTGAAATGGATGAAAGTCCTTTTAAATCCTTTTTTTGTTTGAATACCTTTCGGAATTATTTTAAGTCTAAATTGATTGTTGATAGGTAGACTAATAGGAGATGAAAAGCGTATGAAAAATGAGCAAGGGTTGCTAGAAGGAAGCATTTTTAAATCTTTATCCATGCTAGCCTGGCCAATAATCATGGCCAACATTCTTCAAACTGCTTACCAATTAATAGATACGTTCTGGCTTGGAAGATTAGGTGCTAATGCCGTTGCCGCAGTGAGTATCAGTTTCCCGATCCTGTTTTTAGTCCTGTCTTTAGGTGCTGGGTTGACCTTGGCAGGTACCGTTATTGTTTCTCAATACAAAGGCGCTTCCAATCAAAAAATGATTGATTTTTCTGCTGGACAAACGGTGGCTTTGGTATTGTTGGTTTCTTCTTTCTTAGCAGTGGTTGGTTTTTTTTCCGCAAGACCCTTAATGGTACTCATAGGAGCTGGTCCTGAAATCCTAGAAGATTCAGTTTCCTATTTTCAAGTGTCTTCTTGGGGCTTTGTGTTCCTATTTATGTTTTTTGTTTTTCAATCCTTAATGCGGGGAATCGGAAATGTGTTGCTTCCCATGTATATCGTGTTGGGCACTGTTTTTCTAAACTTGGTATTGGATCCCCTTTTTATATTTGGTTATGGATCTATCCCCGGTTATGGGGTAGCAGGAGCAGCAGTAGCAAGTGTGATCACACAGGGTATTTCTGCGGTAGTTGGGTTGATAATTCTATTGGGAGGCAAGCGCGGGATAAGAATTAAGTTAAGAGATATGATTCCCCAATGGGAGTGGGTGAAGCGATTGTTTTCCTTAGGCATCCCAGCCAGTTTGGAGCAGTCCTCCAGGGCTGGTGCCATGACAGTAATGGTCATGTTGGTTACAAGCTTTGGAAGTAATGTAGTGGCTGCCTATGGAATTGGAGCCAGGATATTGAGCTTAGTCATTGTCCCTGCATTAGGTTTTGCCATCGCCACGACGACCCTTGTCGGTCAAAATATTGGAGCGGCTAAAATCAAACGTGCTGAAAAAATAGGGGATTTAAGCAGTAAAATCGCCTTTTTTGGATTGACGGGGGTAGGCTTGATATTATTTCTACTGGCAGAGCCACTGACCCGGTTTTTTGTTCCCAATGATCCTCAAGTAATTCGAGAAGGGTCCAAGTTTATTAAGATAATGGCGCCAAGTTTTGGCTTATTGGGAGTTCAACAAGTATTAAATGGATTGTTTAATGGGGCACGTTTTACACAGGCTTCCATGTTGATTTCAGTTTTCAATATGTGGATCGTGCGGTTTCCGCTGGCGTTTATCCTTTCCTACCAAACAGATTTAGGTTTTGAAGGGATATGGTGGTCTTTCCCGATTTCTAACCTCTTTGCAGCGATAGTGGCTTTTATCTATTATAAATCGGGACATTGGAAAGTCCGAACGCTGAGAAAACGGCATTTATGGCTTCAACAAGGAATAAATTAAGGCCCTTGGAAAGCAATACAAGGGCCTTTTGTGATTATTCCCGCTCCCAGAAGAAAGGAGGTTCAATTCCTAATGCTCTCAGATAGACATATCCCTGCCCTCTATGATGAACTTCATTTTCAATGGCATAAGCAATTAGACCATATCCAGTACTTTCATATTGACCAAAAGCGACTACCTTCTTTTGAAAAATTTCATCAGGGACATTCTTCCAAGCCCCATTGATTACTTCCGTTGCATGGTCCCAAGCTTGCAGTAAATCCTCTTTGGTTTTCAAGTCTTTTTTATCTTCATCAAGGGGTTCCCATTTGCCTGTTTCCAGACCTTTTGCCGAAGGAGCTGCGATGGCCAACATCTCTTTTACTAAATCGGCATAGCTTCTCATTCCACCAATGCTAAACTCAAAAAGCTCCTTTTCGGGGAATTTTTCCAACGTTCTTCTGCTCAGGGTTCTATGTCCTTGCCAATGGGTTAAAAGTTGGTCTTTTGTGATGATTTGATTCATAATCTGCGTTTCCATAATGCGGTTGTTTTTTGTTGATAGGGTAAAAGTATAGGCACCCAGTGTCAGCCTTATGTCAGTAGGGTTATGAAAAAATGATTTATTTTTTGCTCATTTGATTTTCCATTCAATCAGATAGCTCCTTACCAATGAATCGAATCGATAGACTGACTGCAATTTTAACCCACCTCCAATCCAAAAGGACCATTCGGGCAGTGGAACTGGCGGAGCGTTTTGGGGTAAGTCTTCGGACCATCTACAGAGATGTCAGGGCATTGGAAGAAACTGGGGTTCCAATAATAGGAGAAGCAGGCCAGGGATATTCGCTGGTAGAGGGGTATAGGCTGCCGCCGGTGATGTTTACCAAGCAAGAGGCGCTGGCATTTGTAGTGGCAGAAAAGTTGTTGGAGAAGTCAATGGATGAGGAGAATAGCCGGTTTTATAAGGAAGCATTATATAAGATCAAGGCCATTTTAAAATCTGAGGAGAAGGATCTCGTTGGAAGAGTAGATGCGCAGATTCAAGTAATTGGCTCCAATTCGGTTCCTACCCAAAAACAAAAAAGTAAGAACTTTCAAAAAGTCCTGGAGGGAATATCAGAGCGGAAAGTTCTATTTGGGAAATATACCACTTTTGTACCCCAGCAATCTTCCGAGCGAAAGCTAGAGCCTATAGGAATTTATCATCATTATTCACATTGGTATCTGATCGCTTATTGTCGGCTGAGAAAAGACTACAGGACTTTCCGAGTAGATCGATTTGATCAACTATTAGTATTGGAAGAGAATTTTGTACTGGGAAAACATCCCAGTATACAGGAGTTTTTGGATCAATTGTCAGACGAGCATCAGTTGCATCAAATCATATTGATGGTTAAAAATGAAGGGTTAAAATATTTACAGACCCAGAAGTATAACCTAGGTTTTGTTTCCGAAAAACAAATAGGCGATGAAACAGAGATGGTTTTTATGAACTCATCCCTGCAGTATTTTTTAAGATGTATAGTTAATATGACCGATATGATTCGGATTGTGGAGCCTATTGAGTTGAAAGAAAATTTGAAAGACTTAATCGAGGATATAAAGAGGATTCAAGAATTCTAGCAATTTTTTTATTTGTTTATTTTTTGTCTCCCTGATATTATTGGGTTTTTTACTCGTTTTCACCCTCATAATTTTTCAATTCTTTTGATTTTGGAAGAAAATACAAGTAATAAATTATAATTTGTACTTAAGATTTTGGGATAGGGTTTTCTGATTACTCTCACCGATTTTTGAAAATTGGACGATGATTTTTTCTCATCTCTGAATTTTTCTTTGGCATCAATCCAGATTTCTACTCAAACTCTGTCCTTTTAGGAAAAAAACACTTTAACAAAGACCATTTTTGCTATGTCAACACTGAAACTCAAGCTCAAAGGAAATGACCATTTACCGTTTATTAAAGGGGAGGATAATGGTTTTGAATATTATGGTTTGGATCAGGCATTTACTATTTTAAGCCCTACCCGTGGCGATGTGGAGGAGCAAACCATTGAAATAGATGATGATCATATTATTGAATTTGAATTTGACGATGACAGCATTTGGGTAGGGGACAAGGAAACCCTTCGTGAAATTTTCCCAGAGCGATTCAAGCGTTCCGCTGGCGAAGACGAGCTTTTTTTGCCCGATGAAATTGCCACAGAAGAGACGGATAGAGGCATCTTCAAAAAAGTGGGAATCAAACTGTTGAAGATTTTTGTGAAAAAAAAGGTGATCCGGCCCAAAATGAGGGAGTTGGCAATCAACCTGGAAAACAAACAACTGGCATTTCGTGGAAACGACTTTGAACAGGTGAAGTATGGTATTTTATGCCATTGTTTGCCGGATTTTGAATTAGAGGAAGTCAAAGCGCTGGACTCTTCCAAAAGACATTTGTTGTTTTTGCATGGTACCGGTTCATCTACCAAAAGTTCTTTTGGAGATTTGAAAGATTCTGAAGATTGGAAGACTTACACCAGTGAATATGGGCTTGACCAAATTCTGGCTTTTCAGCATAGAACCTTATCTACCAGTCCTCTTGAGAATGTGTTGGATTTAGTCAGTCAGCTCCCAGATGAGATTGAATTAGATTTGATCAGTCAGTCTCGTGGAGGTTTGGTGTCAGATGTTTTTGCAAGGTTTTGTACCGATTCAAGGGGGTTTGATACAGCAGAGTTAGGGGTTCTCGTTGACAATGATCGAGACCGTGATGTAGAAGTAATCAAGGAACTTCAATCCTTGATGGAGTCTAAAAAAATCACCATTCATAAGGTAGTTCGTGTAGCCAGCCCGGCAAACGGAACCACCCTGGCCTCCAAACGATTGAATATATTTTTAAATGTAACCTTCAATTTGATCGGGTTGGCAACCGGGCAAGCCGGAAATCCAATATTTATCACTTTCAAAGAGATGATTATGGAGGCCGTTGCATGTAAGGATGATGTGGATGTGCTTCCTGGTTTAGAAGCCATGAATCCCAAGTCTCCATTTATCAAGGCTTTGAATTATCAAGGATCAGAGATCGTGATCCAATCTCCTTTGTATGTGGTAGGGGGTAGTAGTGAGTTGAGTTTACGATTTAAAAGTCTGGTGGTCTTAGTTGGTAAGTTCTTCTTTTTGGATAAAAACGACTTGGTAGTGGATACCGAAAGTATGAAGTGGGGTGCAGTGAGAAAAGAAGGGAATGTTTCAGTTTTTATAGAAAAAAGCGGTCTGATAGACCACTTTAAATACTTTTCTTCTCCTAGGACTTTGAAAGCAGTGGTGGATGCATTAGATGCGTTGATTGACCAAGAGCCAGAAGGCTTCATCACCTTTGCGCAGGCCAGTAGTAAGGAGAGAGGGGTATTTGGAATTGAGGGAGGAGATTACAAACGAGAGAAGATTTCGGGGAAAAAACCAATTGCCATTCTTTTGCCGGGAATCATGGGTTCCAACCTGAAAGACGAGAAAATGCTTTGGATTAATTATTTCCGGTTTTTGAAAGGCGACTTGTCCAAATTAAGTTATAAAGACAGCGGTAAACAGCCTATCCAAGCAGATTCATTGATTGCTACTTCTTACGAGGCCTTAGGGAAAAATCTAGAAAAGAGCTATGAGGTGCTCACGTTTCAATTTGACTGGAGAATACCTTTAAAGGTCAGTGCTGAAAGACTCAATGAAAAGGTTTCAGAATTATTAAAGTATAACCAGCCCATCAAGATAGTAGCCCATAGTATGGGAGGGGTGTTGGTCAGGGATTTTATTTTATATCATCCCGAAACCTGGCAATCACTGAACAAGTCCATTGGATTCAAGGCGGTCTTTTTGGGCTCTCCTTTGGGTGGGTCTTATCGAATTCCTTATGTGCTTTTTGGCAAAGACAGTTTAATCCGACTGTTGGGTAAAATTGATATTAGAAATAATACCAAAGACCTGCTGTCTGTTTTTTGTGACTTTCCTGGAATACTCAATCTGTTGCCGATCAACAAAAATGGAAACCATGACTTTTCAAGCAGGAGTTTTTGGGAGAAATTGAGAGCTGCCTCAGGGGATAGTTCTTGGCCAATTCCATCTAAAAAAGTATTGGATGAGTTTGCCCTGCATCAAAACAAGGTGTTGTCAGAGGCTGACTCCATAGACTATAGTAACATTACTTATATAGCTGGACAAAGCAGTAAAAAGAACTTTACTGTTTCGAATTTGGACATTGAAGATGGAGAATTGGTCTTTTATGCCACCAATGCTGGGGACGAGAGTGTGACATGGAAATCTGGAATCCCTGATGGAATCAGAAAGGCAGGACAATATTATTACTGCAATGTGACCCATGGAGGGCTTTCGAAGGATAGTAAGTTGTTTGCAGCGATTGAAGATTTGCTGATGTATGGATCTACCTCCAAATTACAAAACAGTCTTCCGGTGGTAAGAGGTGAAGAGCAAGAGTTCGCTCCTAAAGAGACAGAGGTATTTGATATAAGTGAAGAGCATGTAGTCAACAGCATCCTTGGATTGGATAAGGAAGAGGAAAAGTGGAATGTAGAAGCTCCCATTCGAGTATGTGTCAGTCATGGAGATTTAAAATATGCAGACTATCCAGTATTAGCAGGACACTTTGAGTACGATTCAATTTTGACTACTGAAAAAGCAATTGATTATCAATTGAATGGCGAGTTAAGTAGGTTGTTGAGGCTAGGTTTATACCCGGGACCAATCGGTTCAAATCAAATTGTTTTAGCTGATAAAGATGCGGAGACAAAATTCAAGGGTGGAGTTATTGTGGGTTTGGGAGTTCCTGGCGAATTATCTGCATTTCAGTTGATGGTTTCCATCGAAAAAGGAGTGTCCAGGTATCTGACCATCAAAAATACCCCTGAAGAAGAGGTTTCAGATGAGACAATTGGGATTTCCGTCATAGCGATTGCAAATACCTATGGGGGTTTGTCTACAGAGAGCTCCATTAGAGCGATCGTTCAAGGTGTTCAGCGGGCAAATAGAAATATTAGAAATTTTTATGAATCAAAAATAAAAGTTATTGAAGAATTAGAATTCATAGAGATTTTCCATGACAAAGCCTTGTCCATATTGAAATCAGTCCAGCAATTGCAAAACAGCGATAGCAGAGACTTTAACATGGTGTTCAAGGGAAAAGGATTGAAGTCAAAATTGGGTAAAAGGTGGAGAATCCCATATGATAATTCTTCAGATTGGTGGACTAGAATTACGGTGAGGGAAGAGCTCAAAGAATCCTCTGAAATTCTCAAGATTTCGGTTGCGACGAGTGGAGCAAGTGAAAAAGTGGAAGAGGTTCAATCCAATAACAAAACCTTGGAGATTTTGCTAAGGGACATGACCTTGAATAATCAATATTCCCCGGAGATTGCAAAAACCATGTTTGAGTTGTTGGTTCCTTTTAGTTTCAAAGAGGAATTGAAAAGGCAAAACAATATCTCATGGGTATTGGATATTGCTTCAGCGGAATACCCTTGGGAGATGATCCAAGAGGATTTAAATGCGGTTCCACTTTGCATCCATACAGGAATGGTAAGACAGTTATCCACAGGGAATTTCAGGGAAAAGACCTCTAGGGTAAAAGATAAAACAGCATTGGTCATAGGTGACCCCCAATTGGACCAGTTCATGACGCAATTGCCAGGAGCAAAGAGAGAGGCGGAAATGGTTTCGAGTTTGCTTAAAGATGCTGGGTACACCACACAAAGTCTCATCAACACCAATGCATCAGAGATTTTTTTAAAGCTCTTCTCCAAAAATCATAAAATAGTTCATTTGGCAGGCCATGGAGTTTTTAATTATGGTAGCAAAAAGGCAACTGGAATGGTCATTGGGAATGATACATTCTTAACACCAGGGCAGATTGCAGGGATGAGTGAAACAGCAGAAATGGTTTTTGTGAACTGTTGTTATCTGGGTCAAATGAATCAAGAGTCTGAGAAGGAAAGTCAGCAGCGAAACAAGTTTGCAGCAAATATTGGAACTCAATTAATCAATAATGGGGCAAGAGCAGTGGTGGTAGCTGGTTGGGCTGTTGATGATTCGGCAGCATTGGAATTTGCACGGCAGTTTTATAAGTACATGTTCTCAGGAGTTGGGTTTGGAGAGGCTATAAAAAGGTCAAGGAAAAGGATCTATGAGGAATTTGGAAGAAGAACAAATACCTGGGGGGCATTCCAATGTTATGGTGATCCATTTTATAACCTTTCTGAAGGAACCAGAGATCGATCCGGAGGTTCAGGAGTCTTGGTAGAAGAAGAGGTGGAAATTGAATTGCAGAACCTTTTACATCAATTAGAGGCCAATCAAAACGACCATGAGTATGTGCTTGGTAGGGTGAACAAGTTGGTAGAAGCAACAGAAAAAACAGGGCTGGAAAATGATCGAATTGTAGAGCTTACAGCGGCCTTATATAATGGGCTGAATAATTATGCGAGTTCCATCACATGCTATCAAAAGCTTCTATCCTCGAATAGAGCTACCTATTCGATGAAGTCCGTTGAGCAATATGGGAATGTAAGAGCCAAGTTTGCGGTGAAGAATTTCTTGGAAGAATCGATCAGTGGACCAGAGACGATTAAGGAAATGGATGTGGTAATTGCTGATTTTGAGAACCTACTCAAATTTGGTCAAACGAGGGAGCGATTAAGTTTGATGGGAAGTACTTACAAACGAAAAATGTTTGTGCAGCAAAAGATGGGTGTCAAACAAAGTGTCAAATCCCTTAAAGAATCGATTTCCTATTATGAAAAAGCTGCTAGTATGAGTGGTTTCAAGGATCCTTACCCTTTGACAAACTGGCTTTCCTTAGAAAGGTTGGCGATGCTATTGGAGGGAAAACCAAGTATTACATTGATTCCACTAGATGCTAGAAAAGCATTGGATGAACTGAAAAGTAGGTGTGAGAAGAAACTGGAAGAAGAAAAGGATTATTGGACCTATGCAAATCTGGCCACGATCCAATTAACCCAGCTGATTTTGGGAACCCCTAAGGTAAACTTAGGTGAAGTCAAAAAATCTTACAATGAGGTTTGGAAAATGGCGGGAAATAAAGGACAGAAGAATGCAGAGATCGAACACTTGGAAATTCTAAGTTTGATTATTTCCAACATCAAAAAGACGGATTCCAAAGAATTAGGAAAGGATATTGATGAATTAATGGAGCATTTGAGAGCTAGCATTTAAGTATACCAGCAATCCAATAAAAAAGCCCTGCAGTCTCAACCTGCAGGGCGTTTTTTTGAAGCAGAGAGTGGGGGATTCGAACCTTTTATTCAAATCTTATTAAAGGGAAAGATGATCAACAGGAGCAAGACAATTTGGTAGAGTATGATAAAATGTATGTCTTCAAACCAATGTTTACCAAGGGTGGTAAAATTAAGTCACATATTCAGTCCTTGACAACTGCCTCAACAGTTCTCATTTTGGGTCTTCTTGGTGGCCCCATCCCGTTTACTTTTTAAGGTTTGAATAAAGCCTTGAAAGCATGCTTTCAAGATAATTAAGTGTCACTTAACTTTATACCCTAAGTGGTAAACTTTTAGCTGACTTTATGCACCACAATCATGGCAAAAAAGCTAATGAACACTGTTCCTGAAAATTTTATTACTGACCACATAATCAGGTGTTTTTATAATTAACGGGTTTATTAAATAATGAGTTAGATTCAAAACGGTTGAGTTTAAAAGTGTAAAAAGTAAAGAAGTATTCATATTCATTCAGAACTCGTTTGGGTTCAAAATCAAGTTAAAAATTTAATGCCTGTGCTTCTCTTTGGACCTATTTTTTATAAAAGTCAGAGCTTTTGATTCTGGAAAACAAGAATAGTTATTGTTAAAAAAGCGGAGTTCCCCCGGAAAGAAGGATCCTTTAATTACAAAAATCAATTCCAAAAGATAGTTAGAAATTAGTACAAAAATAATAAAGGATAAATTTGTCCGAAATAGATTTTCTGCATACATTTACTCAAAATATTAGCAAAATATGTTTTCGAAAGCCTGTGAATATGCCTTAAAGATTATGATTTACTTGTTTTCAGTGCAGAGTGAAGGAAACCTGGCTGGTTTGAAAGAAGTAGCAAAAGCCATAGACTCACCTGAGGCATTTACAGCAAAAATTTTGCAGGTACTCGTACGAGCTGGATTATTACAGTCACTGAGAGGACCAAGTGGGGGGTTCAGGGTTGTAGATCGACCTATCACTATGCTTGAAGTAGTCATCGCGATCGATGGAGATAGGATTGTTAAAAATTGTGTTTTAGGATTGGAGGAATGTAGTTCTTCCCACCCATGCCCAGCTCATGATAAATTCATGGCTATTCGAGATCATTTAAAAGGGGTTTTGACCACAACACAATTGAAAGAATTAAAGAGTGGGCTGATCGCCGGTAACAGGTTTTTGAAATTATAAAATAAAAAAAATTAAACTAATAAAAGATAAAAAGATCCTAAACTCCCTAATATGAAAAATCTAGCACAAACTAAAGTGGGGAAAATTGTGGCCTCCAATTTTAAAACTTCAACTGTTTTCACTTCACATCAAATTGATTTTTGCTGTGGGGGAGGGATTACGTTGGAGGAAGCTTGTAAAATCAAAAACCAAAATTTGGATGAAATTATTTCTGAATTGGAGGAAATATTCAAAACCAAAGACAGTCAAAACTGGCAATCATTTGAATTAGACCAATTGATGGATATGATCGTCCAAGTCCATCATCAATATGTAGAAGCCAGCATTCCTGTTCTCAGACTGTATTTGGAGAAACTCTGCCAAGTGCACGGAGAAAGACATCCTGAGTTATTTCAAATTAATGAATTATTCACTGATGGTTCGAACGCATTGACAATCCACATGAAAAAAGAAGAATTGGTATTGTTTCCTTATGTGAAAGCAATGATTCAGTCAAAGAAAGATGGATTCCCACTATCTAAACCGCATTTCAAAGATATATCAAACCCCATTGAAATGATGGAACATGAACATGCCGAAGAAGGGAAAAGATTCGAGAAAATAGCTGAGCTTACTAAAGGCTATAATTGCCCTCCAGATGGATGCCAGACCTTTAAGGTCACCTATGCCATATTACAAGAGTTCGAAGAGGATCTCCATAAGCATATTCATTTGGAAAATAATATCCTTTTTCCAAGGGCCCAAGAACTGTTTAATGAATTCAAATTTGATAATTAAATAATCACCTAAAAGATGAAAAGCACATTCAAAAATCTGTTTTTGGCCACTATTGGATCTCTTGTTTTTGCCTGCGGAGGAGAGAAAGAATCTCAATCATCCCAAGGCGGGGTACAAACTCAACAAGCGGCAAAGGCAGCTGTTGATCCTTATGAAAACTGGAAAGATTACCAGGGAGTGGGACCAGTAAAAGAATTCACATTACCCAATGAAATAGATGAAACCTTGGCCACAACAGGTCAAACCATTTTCGAATCTAAATGTACAGCCTGTCATAAAACCGATAAAAAATTTATTGGCCCATCACCCAAGGATATTTTAAACAGAAGAAATCCTGCCTGGATCATGAACATGATTTTGGTACCAGACAAAATGGTAGTGGAAGATCCTATCGCTAAAAAGCTCATTATGGACTTCAATGGTTCTCCTATGGCCAATCAAAGTCTAACAGAAGATGAGGCAAGGGCAGTTTTGGAGTATTTCAGGACATTATAAAAAATAAATAAGTAGGACAATCTCTACTTCTAAAACCCAAACAAAACACTATGAAAAAGCTATTTAACTTTTCTTTTGTCTGTGCCTTAGGCCTGGCAATGTTGGCCACATCCTGTGGTCAAGGTGAGAAAAAAGGTGGTGCTCTGAGTAGTAATATTGCAGAGCGAGTATATGTACCACCAGGAGAACATGATGAATTTTACGCCTTTGTCTCCGGAGGCTTCAGTGGACAACTTTCCGTATATGGGCTACCTTCTGGCAGACTTTTCAAAGTCATTCCGGTTTTTTCCCAAGATCCCGAAAAAGCTTATGGATACAATGAGGAAACTATACCTTTGCTGGAAACTTCCTTTGGATTTATTCCATGGGATGATGCTCACCACCCTGATTTGTCACAAACCAATGGGGAAATCGATGGGAGATGGTGTTTTATCAATGGAAACAATACACCCAGGATTGCTCGAATTAATCTATCTACTTTTGAAACCGAAGAGATTATTGAGCTACCCAACAGCGCAGGGAATCACAGCTCCTCATTCGTAACTGAAAACACAGAATATGTGGTAGCAGGAACGCGTTTTTCCGTGCCGGTGCCTCAGGAGGATATTTCCATCAGTGAATACAAAGGGAAATTCAAAGGAGCTATTTCTTTTATTAAAGTAGATGAGGAAACAGGTCATATGAAGATAGATTTTCAGGTGATGATGCCTGGGTTTAATTATGATTTGGCGCACCCTGGAAGAGGAAAATCCCATGGTTGGATGTTTTTTACCACTTACAACACCGAAGAAGCCAATACACTGCTAGAGGTGAATGCTTCTCAAAATGACAAAGATTTCATCGCTGCAATCAACTGGAAAAAGGCCCAGGAATTGATTGAATCCGGAGAGTTTGAGACTATGCCAGCATCCTATGCGCATAATGTATATGATGAATCTACACACATGGCTACTTCTACCATGGAAAAAGAAGTAAGGTTCATCGATCCATCCAAATATCCTGGTTTGGTGTATTTATTGCCAACACCTAAGTCCCCACACGGTTGCGATGTAGATCCGACTGGTGAGTTTATAATTGGAAGCGGTAAATTGTCAGCTTCTCTTACAGCACATTCATTTACTAAAATGATGGAGGCCATTGAAAATAATAAATTTGATGGTGAAGCATACGGTATTCCAATTTTAAACTATGACGATATAGTTGGTGGAGTAGTGGAACAGGCTGGTTTGGGGCCTTTGCACACTGAATTTGATGACAAAGGAAATGGTTATACGACTTTCTTTATTTCTTCTGAGGTGGTCAAATGGAAAGTGGGTACATGGGAGGTAATAGATAGACAACCAACCTATTACTCTGTGGGGCACTTGATGATACCGGGAGGGAACTCCAGGAAACCGTGGGGTAAATATGCTGTCGCAATGAATAAGATCACTAAAGACCGCTATTTACCGACTGGCCCTGAGCTTACTCAATCTGCCCAACTTTATGATATTTCAGGTGAAAAAATGGAATTACTTTTGGATTTTCCTACCATAGGTGAACCCCACTATGCTGCAGCTTGTCCTGCAGACCTGATCGCTCCAAATCAAACAAAAATCTTTAAACTCGAAGATAATCATCATCCTTATGCAGTGAAAACTGAAGGTGAAACTCGGGTAGAAAGAAATGGAAAAGAGGTTCATATCTATATGACTACTATCCGAAGCCACTTTGCACCGGACAATATTGAGGGAATCAAAGTAGGTGATAAGGTTTATTTCCATGTGACCAATCTGGAGCAGGATTATGATGTTCCACATGGTATATCCATGATTGGAGCCAATACATCTGAACTATTGATTATGCCTGGACAAACCGAAACCTTCACTTGGGAACCGAAAAGAGTAGGGGTTTGGCCCTTTTACTGTACTGATTTTTGTTCAGCTCTTCACCAAGAGATGCAGGGCTATGTCAGAGTATCTCCACAAAACTCAACAATTCCTTTGAGTTGGAGCCTAGATGGTGAATAAACACCCAAAAAAAGCTGTTTCAAAAGTTGAATTTATCACCACAGTCAGAATGAACACCTTTCCTTGTGAAAGGTGCTCACTCTGATTCTCCCAAAAGGCTAAGGAACAGCCTCAATCATTCCATAAAAAAATCAGAATGAAACGCTCTAAAATAATTATGCTCTTTGCGGCAATTCTAATGGGATCAGTATTTGTTTTTCCCTTGTGGAATATCACATTGGAAGCTCCTCAGTACCCTGAACCATTGGGAATGGATATCTACATCAACAAATTCCATGGAGTTAATGATAATGATATCAAAAACATCAACATCATGAATCATTACGTGGGGATGAAGGAAATCCCTGAAGTGATTCCTGAGTTTTCCATTTTCCCCTATGTAGTGGGAGGGATGGTGCTTTTAGGATTGATTTTAGCCTTGGTTGGTAAAAGAAACCTATACCTGGTCTGGTTTTGTTTGATGCTGATTTTTGGGGCAATCGGCATGTATGATTTTTATCAATGGGAATACGAATATGGCCACGAACTGGCAGATAAAGCTCCTATCAAATTCACGGATGAGGATGGAAATCCCATGTCTTACCAGCCTCCCTTGATAGGAGCGAAGACAATCTTGAATTTCCGGGCCATCTCTTTACCCAAAGTCGGAGCCTACCTGATGGGAGCTGCAATGGGATTGTCTCTACTAGCCTTTTTTATCGGGAAAAATAGGGGGACAGGAATAAATGCCGCTTTCCTGATGCTTCTTCCACTGAGTTTGACTTTGAATTCCTGTGATATCAAGCCTGAAGACATCCATTACGGAAAAGACTTCTGTCAATTTTGTCGGATGACAATTGTAGATCAACAGCATGCCGCCCAGCTGGTTACCCAAAAGGGAAGAGCCTATAAATACGATGCCATCGAATGCATGGTCAATGATCTTAAAGACTGGGAAAGGCCTGAAGTGGAACTTCTATTAGTGGCAGATTATGAGCAACCTGGAACGTTGATCGAAGCAAAAAAAGCTTCCTATTTGATCAGTGATCAGATTCCAAGCCCTATGGGCGCCAATCTCAGTGCTTTTTCCAGCACCAATTCTCGTGATAAAATATACCAAACTATGGGTGGATCTCAACTGGATTGGCACCAGCTTCAAACAGATACCAGGCTTAAAGCCAATAGTAATCCCTGAACTCCATGGTACACCGAATTTACTTCCTGATTCTCTTGATCTACCTGTTTTCAAATGCTCAGGCAAAGACTCTGAATGTCTGTGAGCAATGTCAATTCAAGGAGTTGATCACGGCAATCGAACAGGCCCAAAAAGGTGATACAGTTTTGGTAAAAGCGGGAATTTACCCATCCAAGGCTATTTCTATCACCAAATCCATTGTTTTGATAGGTGAAAAAGGAGCAATACTTGACGGAATGGCCGACAGCTATGTATTGAAGCTTTTGGCTGATAGCATTACTGTTTCTGGTTTTGATTTGAGAAATTCAGGAAGGAGCTATACCAAAGATTATGCTGCCATCTATACCTTTGGGATTGCTGATTTCCAGATTCTAAACAATCAAATCAGCGAATCATTCTTTGGGATTTTGATAGAGAAATCTAAAAATGGGTTGATTCAGGGGAATAAAGTGAAGGGAGTTGCTGTCCAGGAGGACCAATCGGGAAACGGCATCCACCTGTGGCATGCCCAACAAGTCCAAGTACTCAAAAATGAGGTTTCCGGTATGCGTGACGGGATTTATCTGGAGTTTGTGGATGAAAGCCGTATTGCTGAAAACTATACACATCAAAACGTCCGCTATGGATTGCACTTTATGTTTTCCAACCATGACGAGTACCTGGAAAATGTATTTCAAAATAATGGAGCAGGAGTAGCAGTCATGTTTTCCAAGTGGATAAGAATGGAAGCAAACCAATTTATTGACAACTGGGGCACAGCTTCCTATGGCCTTTTGCTGAAAGAAATTTATGATGGAGAGGTTCTGAACAATACATTTCAGGAAAACACCCTTGGAGTCTATGTCGATGGATCTACGAGAGTGAATTACATAGGCAATACATTCAAGCAAAATGGCTGGGCGATCAAGGTTTCCGGAGGATGCTATGCCAATAAATTTTCCCGAAATAATTTCCATGGTAACTCCTTTGACCTCTCCTACAACTCCAAAATGAACGACAATAGTTTTGATGGGAATTTCTGGGGATCCTATAGCGGATACGATCTGGATAAGGATGGAGTAGGGGACCAACCCTATAGACCCGTCAAGCTCTTTTCCTACATCGTCAATCAGACTCCGGAAACCATCGTTTTGCTCAGAAGTCTTTTCATAGATCTGATTAATTTCTCAGAGAAAGTTTCCCCTTCTTTTACTCCAGATGATTTGGTTGATCATTCACCCTCAATGAAACAATTTCAATGATAAGCGCCCAACATATAAAAAAAACTTTTGGAAAGCTCCAGGTATTGGATGATATCTCTCTGGAAATCCATCAGGCAGGAATCGTGGCCATACTTGGACCCAATGGATCTGGTAAAACGACTTTTCTTAAAATACTGCTTGGGATGGTGATTCCGGATGCGGGAGAGATGTATTATCAGAATCAGAATATTTCAAAAAGCCATTTATATAGGAAATTCATAGGTTATCTGCCCCAGATCGCCCGATTTCCGGATAATTTGACGGTTTCTGAAATCATAGGAATGATTGCTGATGTCAGAAATGAACCTTCGGATCCAGAAAGACTGGTTCAGCTTTTTGGGGTGGGAAAATTCCTGGACAAAAAGCTAGGCAACCTCTCTGGAGGTACCAGACAAAAGGTCAATATCGTCCTTACTTTTATGTTTGATACGCCCGTGATCGTGTTGGACGAACCAACAGCAGGCTTGGATCCTGTTGCCCTGATCAAGCTGAAAGAATTGATTTATCAGGAAAAAGCAAAAGGTAAAATCATACTAATAACTTCTCATATTATGAGTTTGGTAGAAGAGCTTGCCGATGAGGTGGTATTCCTCTTGGAAGGCAGTATTTATTTCCAGGGCACTATCACTGAATTAAAGTCAAAAACCGCAACTGAAGATTTAGAACATGCAATCGCGACAATTCTAGAGCCATGATCAAGATATTCAAGTATAGTTTCTCGGATTTGATCCGGAGTAGATGGAGTTTTATTTATTTGGGATTTTACCTGCTGCTAGGGATTGTTTTGTTGTTTCTCAACAATGATCTCTCTAAGGGAATTATCACCCTAATGAACGTCATTGTGGTCTTGACTCCGATGATCGGGACTATTTTTGGGGTGATGTATTTCTACAACTCCCGGGAATTCACCGAACTCCTTTTGGCCCAACCCATCAAAAGATCGAAGATTTTCTTGGGACAATTCCTCGGAATATCCATTTCCCTTGCTTTGAGCCTGATTATTGGTTTGGGGATTCCCTTCTTGGTCTATGGACTCTTCAAATCAAGAGAGATCCTCAATTTCATCTTTCTACTGATTTCTGGGACCTTTTTGACTTTTATTTTCGTAGCCTTGGCCATTTGCATAGCGCTTTTTAATTCCAATAAGATCAAAGGCTTTGGATATGCGATTTTGATGTGGCTCTTTTTCGCTGTGATTTACGATGGCTTGATTTTGCTAGCCATGATGGTTTTTAAGGACTATCCTCTGGACAATTTTGCCCTGATCGCCAGCTTCCTCAATCCAATCGACCTGTCCAGAATCATGATTCTACTCAAACTCGACATCTCTGCACTTTTGGGATATACCGGAGCATTATTCCAGCGCTTTTTTGGTACTGGGCTTGGATTGATTGCCTCTTGGACCATGCTTTTGATCTGGACGATTATCCCTCTTATTTTAATGATTCGAAAGGCCCGTAAAAAGAACTTCTAAACCTCAAAAATCAAAGATATGAACCTAAGCAGAGGCAACCAGATCGCAATTTTCAATTTGCTGATTGTTGGGATTATCGGGAGCCTTATGCGTTTTTATTTCGTTCATTCCATTCCGGGATTCAATTTTCAATTCGTCCTACATGGACATTCACATTTGGCATTTTTGGGTTGGGTTTTTATGGCACTTTATGTATTGTTGTCATATGCATATTTGCCTCCAGATAAGCTGAAATCAGGGAAATATCCATTGCTTTTTATGATTTTGCAGGGAGCAAATTTGGGAATGTTGGCTACCTTTCCCTGGACTGGGTATGCACTTTGGTCCATTATTTTTTCCACCATTCATGCACTTTGCACCATTTATTTTGCCTGGAATTTTATCAGGGCTGTCCAGTCCAATTTGCCCCAAACGCATCAGCTTTCTTTTCAATTTGTAAAATGGGCCCTGATCCTGATGACGGTTTCAAACCTAGCTCCCTTTGCGTTGGGACCGATTTCGGCGATTCATGGGAAAAATGACCTTTACCATTTGACCATTTATTTCTATTTGCATTTCCAATACAATGGTTGGTTCACATTTGCCTTGCTTGGACTGATCCTGTGGCTTTTGGAAAGGAGAGGAGTAACTACTGAAACCAAGGAAGTCAAGTGGGGTTTTAAACTAAAATTGGCGACCATATTTCCCGCCTATATTTTATCCACTTTGTGGACAGAGCCGGGATTTGAATGGAATTTCCTGGCTGGGATCGTTGCTTGGGGCCAAATAATTGGATTAGGTTATTTATTACTTTTTGTTTTGCGGCATTTAGGGGCACTGATCTCTTCGGATTCTTTTTTGAAAAAAATCCTTCTATGGTGCGGAATTCTGGCGCTTAGCCTTCAGCATGTGTTGATGTTTTTATCGGCGTTTCCATCCCTTGGCAAAATGGCATTTGCCAGGCCCATTGTCATCGCTTACCTGCATCTTGTTTTGATCGGATTTGTATCTATTTGGCTGTTTTTCCTTTTTCTGAAAATGAAATACACCCAAGAGTCAATTTCCTCTAAAACAGGCATCTTTTTGTTTCTGGGGGCTTTTTGGGGGACTGAATTGATGTTGGTTTTTCCTTTAATGGCCAGCCAATCAAACTTGGTACTCTTTATTTTGGCCCTAATTCAAGTGCTTGGAATTCTTTGTGTTCTATTCAATACCCAAAAGATAAAGTCCCATGAAAAAGCTATTGCTCAATAAAGCTCCTCTACTGCTCTTAGTCTTTGCCTGTCTGCTTTCAGGCATCCTGACTGGTTGGTTTCGATTGGGATTAGATCTTCCGGTTTCCAGAGTATTCCTGCACCATGGAGCCATGATGACGGGTAGCTTTTTGGGAACGGTCATTTTAATCGAACGCATAGTCACGTTCAAAAAGAAGTGGCTTTTTGCTTTGCCCATAATCAATGCTTCCAGCCTTTTATTTTTCTATCTTAATTGGAATCAAATAGCCTTTTCCTGCTTGATCATCGGTTCATTGGGCTTGGTTTTCGTCTTTTACCTGATTAATCTAAAGCAAACAGAACTGGGGTATCAAATGATGTGGGTCGGTTCGGCCATGTGGCTGGTTGGAAATGCTCATTTGCTGATTTTTCAAAAATATGCCAATTCTATTATTTGGTGGATGGGATTTTTGCTTTTGACGATTGTGGGAGAGAGGATGGAGCTAACACGTTTTCTTCCTTTGAGCCAGTTCAAAAAGAATATTCTCATGTTGTTTCTCCTTTTATTTGTTATTTCCTGTGTACTTCCTTTTCACTTGGGAGGACAACTACTGACCGGGATTTCCATGACAGGAATTGGCTTTTGGCTTTTGCTTTATGATATGGTGAGGAAATCTATCAAAAAGCCTGGGATTCATCGATTCTCAGCACTTACGTTGAGTTTTGCATATAGTTGGTTAGCTGTGGCTGGGATTTTTTTTCTCTTTAATCAATCAGGAAGTATCTCCTATGATGCACTGATACACAGCTTCTTTTTGGGGTTTGTGTTCTCTATGATTTTTGCTCATGCCCCGATTATCTTACCGGGAGTTTTGGGATTGGCTTCAAAACCCTATCATTCGGTATGGTACTTTTGGGTGGGGATTTTTCAGCTTTCCCTGGTTGTCCGAATTTTGGGGGATTTTCTTTCATTTTTAAGTTGGAAACAAGTTGGTGGATTTATCAATGGAGTAGTGATCCTGATTTTTATAGTAAATGTGGTGGGCTTATTAATGGTAAATGTAAGAAAGGAAAAAGCGATCAATTTTCATCACAAATTGATTCGAAAACCTTGAGGTGGCATGAAACCGAGTTTACCACATTCCCACACTATCCTAAAAATCTAAAACAGGATCTTGAGGTGTGGAAATATGGAAAACTCATCCGGCCTCCGTATACTTGAAGTCTTAGAAAATCTGTCCAACTATTGGGGGATGCTCAGGGCTCGTACTTCCCGTACCGTACGAAATGTACGAAACATTGAAATGTATTTAAACAGTGCTAAGGTGAATTACAATACTTAATGCAATCATCTCGTGAAATCGCTACTGAAGTAAAAAATAGAACCCTAACTACTTATTGATCAAGAAATTAGGGGTTTGTTTTGGCAGAGGGTGGGGGATTGGCTTCGCCTTTCCCTAGTTGGGGGAAAGATGCAAACCAAGCCTACTCACTTCTTCGTTTTGGTCTTTTTATTTCATAGCCACTCAAGCAAGCTTGGTAGCTAAAAACAAAAAGCCCTTCCGCTATGCGAAAAGGCTTGCTTTGCAGAGGGTGGGGGATTCGAACCCCCGGTACGGTTTGACCCGTACGACAGTTTAGCAAACTGCTGGTTTAAGCCACTCACCCAACCCTCTTTTTGACTTTAGGAGAACAAGAAATTACTTCAATAAACCTCCTTGTTTCCCTAAGGCGTTGCAAATATAAATCAATTGATAAGATTATAACAAGCTTCAGAGGCATAGAAATCATTTCTATTTTACTTTTTTGTTAAAATACTGGTAATCAAAAGAAATAATTTACATGTTCGTAATTCCATTTTTGGAAAAAATACCCAGTACTGGGTATTTCTATTGAATTTCGCTTTTATAAATTTGTGATCAATCCTCTTTTAAAACTATGTTAATACAAACGAGCAACGGAAATTTTTTGATTGAAAGAAACAGTTTGAAATCAGACTCTGTGAAAATCAAAACTAATTCAAAAGAAGAACTGCAACGTTTTTTTGGCTCAAATCAGATAATTTTTACTTCGAATCCAGATTATCCATACCACATTTTTGCTTGTAAGCAAGAATTTGCAAATGCACTGATTCTGATGGTAAAAGAGATAGAATACTCTGAATTTAATAGCCAAGAGCTTGTAAACAGATAAGCTCAAAAAAAAATGATTTTTTTTTAGAAATGCTTTTCAGGGATGAAAAGCATTTTTCATTTATTCACTTACTTTTTTTCAGTCGTATAAAAATTTTAATTCGAATAATGACTATTTATAGTATAAAATTCTTCAAAACCACCTTTTTTTAATTGATAATTTTTATCAATCTTTAAGTTCAAAGAATCAAGAAGTTATCACCTAGTACTTCTTTAATGCTGTGATTAGTGCTGAAAAAATAGAAAATCTTATTCCGGAGGTTTTAATGGATTCTAATCATTTTTTTCTCATCCTGATGGATGTGGAAGGAAATCTATTGGACTCTAATAAAATCTTTAAAGAGGCTGTTGAGGGAGTAGAAACTGCTTCCTTGTCTTCGTATTTGTCTGAAAGCTCCTGTAGAGATTTTGCAAATACCATGGATGAGTTATTGTCTTGTCCAAAAGAAAAGCAGCACTTATTATTAGAATTGAGAGGAGGTAGAAACAATCCGAAGGTTTGGATTGAGTTTTCAGTCATCACCAATCTTGACATGGACTTATTAGGTGTAGTTGGGATAGGGATAGATTTTCAGTTTCTAAAGCAGGAAATACCTTTGGATAATCTTAGTGATATCCTGGGTTTACCAAGTTTACTTTTAGACGAGAATTTCTGTGTAATTGAAGTCGAGGATGTTGTCAGAAATTGGCTTGGTATAGACTTGGATGAATTTTCTGATAAACGAATTTTTGATTCCGAGCTTGGTTTGGAAATAGTAACCAATACCTCCTGGAGGAGCTTGTCGTTGAGTCATGAGAGCTCCCAATTTCTACCTCTAAAAGATTCCAAACTAGGTCATGAATTCACGGGCTTAATGGTCCAACATAAAAAAGGGTATCAACTTTTTTTTCTTCCAAAAATGAAAGAACCATTTTCTCTTCAAACTTCAAAACCATTTAGTGAAACTCAGTTAACAGCAATTCCTGGTTCTGTTTGGGTGGTGGATTCGGATATGAATTTGATCCAGCAAAATAATGCGGGTAAAGTACTTTCAGAATCCTGGTCTGGCTCGAAATTCCAAGAGGGATCAAAGCTCCAATTCACTTCCGATTCCTCTAGATTTACTCAATTAAAGGAAAATGTAAGGAAATGCCTTTTAAAAGGAAGTTCCTCCGAAATAGAACTGAATCTCAAACTGAATGAGGATGAGTTTGGGTTTTGGAAAGTGAATGTAAAGCCTGTTTTGAATCCAAATGGAGATCGAGTTGCGGCCTTGATACAAGCGATAGACATTTCTGCTTGGGGAAATAAATTGGTAGAGATTCAGAATGAAAATAAAAAGCTGAAGGAGCTGGCATTAAAGCCTTCCCACGTGTTGCGCTCTCCATTGTCTTCCATGTTGGGGCTTTTGGATTTGATCGACCCTCATCAACTGGATATAGAAAATCAAAAATATTTTTCATACCTCAAGCCATTGGCGAAAGAGTTGGATGATGTCATCCGGACCAATGCCAAAAACATGAGTGTATTTGATTAATAAAGACCCTTTATGTTCATTTCGCTCAATTTGCCAGGGACATAAACGCCTCCAAAGTTAATTTCTTCTCCTGAGATAAAGACTTCATTCGTTGTCCTGAAAACGATGCCCTCTGTTTGGGATAGAATGGAAGGGCTTCCCAGATAAATCCTTCTTTTCTTTCCACTGAAAAACTCAGTAGTACTAAAATCAGAAAACAACCAGATAAAAGACTGGCTAGCAATTCCCTTGTTTTCATAGCCCAAAAGAGCAAAGACCTTTCCATCTGGACTGATATCTGCACCGGTTATTAGGCCTTGGGTATCAAATTCTTCTGTGGGAGAAACTTCTTGTGTGCTTATCTCATCTTTAATCACATAGTGCCTGGTTTTTCCATCCCCTCGATTTTTGGTAAATAGATGAAGTTGGTTGTTCAGGAAAAAGAAACTTTCACAATCAAAGTTATTGCTCTCCATAGGACCGGAAAAATTCACCTGATCGGCAAATGAAAATTCTATTTTTTCAGCCACTAAGGTATTGGAATGAAGGAGTTCATCTTTTGAGACTCTAAGAATACTTAAGTTTTTTCTACTTCCTAGGTTGTTCCCGAAATCTCCTATAAAAACATGTGACTCACTTTGGGCTAATTCCTCCCAATCCTCATTGAAGGCATTTTCAATAGTTATTTCCCGTATCAATTGTCCGTCTTCAGGGTTTAGCTCTTGGATTTTAGGGTCATTGTCTTCATCATTAATAGAAAATAATCTGCCATCAATGAGTGCCAGACCAGAACTTTCATTGAGAGAAGTTCCTAATTCAGCTTGAATCCAGGGTGATAGGTTGATAGGTTGATGATCCAAGTCCAGGTTGATTTTCTCCTGAACCAGATCAAAGTCCGTTTTTTGAAATGCATCCAAAACTTGTTCATGCTGTTTCTGAATGATTTTTGAAACGTGCTGAAAAGGCACTGATTGACTGATTACCTGAAAACTACTAGATGGGTTATTGGAAGACACCTCAACAGTTGTCTTTATTCCTGATTTGATATAAGAATAATATACTTCATTATTCTTATAGAATTGAAAGGAAGGATGAGAGGTAAACTGTGGTGCGGGTGAGTCAGGACTTTGTGAGAGGGTCAATAAACCATAATCGGTGTCTACGGGTAATCTCCATGATTGCTTTTCTTGATTGAGGTTTAGTTGCCCCTCAGCTTTTAAAGGTAAAAAATCCGAAAAATCTGGACTGACAGAAATCGAATGAAAAGTATAATTCCCCAATGGTAGTTCAATTGAAAAAGACTTTTCAATAGTGTTGGGGTTCAGCTCTAATTGAAAGGTTTGGTTGGTTTCATTGGTGAAGTTGACTATCATGGAATTAGTCAAAACATGTGTCCAATTTGTTCCATTATCGTTGGAAAGTGGGAAGTTTCCCAAATCTATTCCTGTAACCGTAAGTATTCCATTACCAGGCCTTGGTTTTTCATCTTCTTTACATGAAAACAAAAAAGAGAATGCCAAAAGGATAAAAAGAAACTTCTTCATTATTGAGCCCAAATGAGGGATTACTAAGTTGGATTAAAGCTAATTAAGAATTTAATCTATCCAAAGTAGACTGCTATCCCCGTAACTCAAGAATCTATAACCAGAATTTAATGCTTCCTCATAAATTTCTCTCCATCGATTACCAAGAATAGACGCTATTAAAAGAATCAAGGTAGATCCAGGTTGGTGGAAATTGGTAATCAACCCATTAACAACTTGAAATTGGTAACCTGGGAAGATGAAAATTTCCGTTGAACCCACTAAGGTATCCATTCCTTTGGCTTCCATATGACTTAAAATAGCTTGAAAGGAATCTTTGTAATGAGGGTGAACGGAGGATTCTGTATATGGATAAAGTTTAGGAATGTTGAATTCCTCTCCATCATTTCTCAATAGCTTCACACCGTACCAATACAGACTTTCCAAGGTTCTGACGGAGGTGGTGCCAACAGCCACCATCTTTCCCTCATGCTGGAGCAGATTTCTGATGGTGTCAATAGCTACGTGGATCTGTTCGCTATGCATGGGGTGTTCGGTGATATTTTTCGACTTGATGGGTTGAAAAGTCCCCGCACTGACATGCAATGTTACTTCCTCCGTTTTCACCCCTTTTTTTCGGAGTTTTTCTAAAACTTCATTTGTAAAGTGAAGTCCAGCGGTTGGGGCAGCCACTGCACCCTCTTTTTGGGAATAGACTGTTTGGTATCTATCACGATCTTCGGCTACTGGCTTTCGATTTAAATAGGGGGGTAATGGGACTTCTCCACTGGCTTCCACCACATCGACAAACGCAATCTGTTCTTGATCCCATGAAAACTCAACCTCTCTACGATCCCTATTGATTAATTTGGCAGAAAGGATTATTTCCTGATTTTGATAGATGATCCTTCCTTGAAGGATTTCTCCATCTTTCCATTTTTTTAAATTTCCGATCATGGTCTCCCAAATCACTGGATGCTTCGCAAGCATAATTTCAGGGATGACGGTAGTAGGAGCGATGGGTTGAAGTAGGAAAATTTCAATTCGTGCACCTGTTTCTCGTTGAAAAATAAGGCGTGCAGGAATGACTTTGGTATTGTTATAAACCAAAAGACTATCCTCCGGCAATAAATTGGGGATGTCCGAAAATCGCTGATGTGTAATTACCTGATTTTTGAAATGGAGGAGTTTGGAAGAATCCCTTTTTTCAAGCGGAAACCTAGCAATTCTCTCTTCTGGTAATGTATATTCGTATTCCTTTAAATCAATCTGGGGGATATTCATGTACTTTTTCCTAATTCGCTGGCAAATATAGCCCTTGTAAACAAAATTACCGATTGGCTTACTGATTAAACTATGCAGACTATTCCAACCATCCGATTTGAATTCATTAAAAGGAATCTAATTTTTCGATTCGATGCTGGAACCTCAAGAGGGGTTTTGAAAACGAAAGAAGTGTTTTGGATTAAGGCCTTTCGCGAAAGTGAACCCGACTTGATCGGATGGGGAGAAGCGGCTCCATTGGTGAAATTAAGTCCAGATGACAGGCCTGATTTTGAGCAGGTATTGGAAAAAACGCTCCGGGATTTGGAAAAGGAATCCTGGTCCATGGAGGAAGCCTCAATTTTGGAAAAGGTAGCCAATTTGATCCCATTTGAATTACCGAGTATTCGATTTGGAGTGGAAACAGCATTGTTGGATTTGTTGAATGGCGGTAATCAAAAGATTGTTTCGAATCCATTTTATGAGAAAGGGCTTCCAATTCCTATTAATGGGCTCATTTGGATGGGTAGTGCTGAATTCATGAAACAGCAAATTGATGAAAAGTTGGCCCAGGGGTTTCACTGCATCAAAATGAAAATCGGAGCCATTGATTTTGAAAAAGAGCTTGAGTTATTACACTATATCCGCAGCAATTATTCCGCTTCAGAAATCTCGTTGAGAGTGGATGCGAATGGAGCATTTGCACCCGAAGAAGCACTTTCTAAACTGGCTGCTTTACATCAATTGGATCTGCATAGCATCGAACAGCCGATTCGGTCCGGGCAGGGTGAAGAAATGAAGAAGCTATGCATGGCCTCTGAATTACCGATCGCTTTGGATGAGGAACTCATAGGAGTCAAGGATAAAGCCGGGTTATTGGATCAGATCAATCCTCCTTATATTATTTTGAAGCCAAGTTTATTGGGAGGTATCAAAGAAACCAGAGCTTGGATCAGCGAAGCCGAAAAACGTGGGATTGGCTGGTGGATGACTTCCGCTTTGGAAAGCAATATAGGCTTAAACTCCATTAGTCAGTTGACAAGTCAATATCAGCCATCCATTCCACAGGGGTTGGGTACCGGGAAGTTGTTTCACAATAATTTGAATTCTCCGCTAACTGTTCGTGAGGGGAATATTTATTACGAGGTCGAAGTTCCTTGGGAATTGCCCTCTTAATGAGGTAATTGAAACAAGTAAACTGGTTTATGGACTTTCACTTTCCAGTTTGTCAAGGCTAAAGTCCCATTTTCTTCATTTCTTTCGAATACCACAATATCATTGCTGGCCTGATGCGCGGCTAACAGGTATTTTCCATCGTGGGTCAGGTTAAAATTTCTCGGCATGAGTCCGCCGGAGCCAGTATTTTGAATTCTTGAGAATGTTCCATCTTGGGCTTTTTTAAATACGGAGATGGTGTTGGCATCCCCTCTGTTGGAAACATAGATGTTTTCACCATCTGGAGATAATTTCACTTCAGCAGCACCCACCGCTCCTTCAAAATTTTCATCCAATAAACTGAGCCGTTGTTTGGGAGTAAAGGTGTCATTGTTGAACCCGATTATTTCTAGCATTGCAGACATTTCTTGCACTAGGAAGAGGGTGTTGCCATCTTTTGAGAACACTAAATGCCTTGGACCATCTCCTGCGGAAAGACTCAATTCATTGACCAGAGACAAAGGCTCTTCATCCTCCGGGCTTACCTTGTAATTGTATAGTTTATTGGTTCCAAGGTCTGCCACCAATAGCCTGGACCCATCAGGGCTGAAAACGGTACTATGAACATGGGGGCCTTCCTGTCTATCCGGGTTTGTCCCTTTTCCATGATGCTGAATGGTTTGCTGATGGAGCAGCTTTCCTTCTGGGGTGATTTCATAGATACTTAGACTTCCTCCCGTATAATTACCTACAGTAAGGTGTTTTTCATTTGGGGATAAACCTAAATAGCAAGGGTGGTCACCGAAAGAAGGGACTTTATCCACAAGCTCCAATGAATCTGATGTCCTATTTAAGTTAAAACTGAGTACCTCTCCACCCTTTACTCCGGCAGATTCTTCCAAGGCAAATACAAAGTTTCCCTCTTTATTACCTAATACGAAAGATGGGTTTTGCACATCAGGTGCTAATAGGGTAACTTCAAGAATATCTTTACCTGGGTTGAATTTCAATAAGTTGATCCCTTGATCCGCAGCATCTGTATAGGTGCCTATCAGAAAAGTGTATATGTTTTCAGATTGATCCATAGGAGGTGTGGAAGGATTTTTACAAGAAAAACACAGAATAAATAAGAGGGTGAGACAAACAATCGATTTCATCTGGGAAAGATAGAAAAATATTCAATTGTTGATAATTGTTTGAAATGTTGAGAATTGATAATTTTCATGTAAAAAATTAAATGATTTGCCTTTTCTGTTATTGAATAGGTAAATAATTGGGTAAAACTTAGAATTTTATTTAATTTGGTAAGCTTATTAAACCAGACCCTGATGCATAAAACCTATGATACCGAAGTCGCGAAGCGATTTACGATTTACAACAGTTTATTTTTAGATCTTCCTTTTGATGATATCTACCGTACCGGTACTTTATTGCCAATTTTAGGTACAGCATGTCAGAAAGGCTTTCAATCCGGTCTAACTCCCAAGCAGATCATTGAAGGTTTTTTTGAGGAAATGATGTCAAACAATACCGAGACAGAACAGACCAACCTTTTGTTTAAAATGATCCAATATGTGGAGAGGCAAGTGGTACTGTTTGACTCCATAGAAGATGCTGCATTCGAAAAAATCAATGATTTGAGTGGAAAAGGTTCCATTAAAGCCTTGATCGCAAGAGCGGATAATGATCATAAGCGAGAGGCCTTGATTGAGAAATTGAAGAATTTCTCTGTTCGACTTACGTTGACTGCCCACCCCACCCAATTTTATCCAGGCAGTGTACTTGGGATCATTACTGATTTAGAGAATGCGATTCGTTCCGATGATATTGGAAAAATCAATTTGTTATTAAAGCAATTGGGGAAAACAGGCTTTATCAATAGGGAAAAACCAACCCCCTATGAAGAAGCCATCAGTTTGATATGGTATTTAGAAAATGTGTTTTATCAAAGTATTTCTGATATCACCATCAGGTTGCTTTCTACCCTAGATATTCCACTTCATACCTGGGAGAACCCTGGTTTATTGAAAATTGGATTCTGGCCCGGCGGTGACCGGGATGGTAACCCATTTGTAACCCATGATACCACCGTCAAAGTAGCTGAAAGGCTTCAGAAGTGGATTCTAAGATGTTATTATAGAGATCTTAGAAAATTGAAAAGAAGGTTGACCTTCAAAAATGTAGAGGATAAAGTACTTCATATTGAGCGGTCTATTTATAAAACGCTTTTTGAGGATGAGGCAGTTTATACTTCCAAAGAGCAGCTTTTAGACGATTTGCTAAAGGTTAGGGAGACGTTGATTCAAGATCATAATGGGATGTTTATAGATCTTCTTGACCAGTTTATTTTAAAAGTCAAGATTTTCGGTCTCCATTTCGCTTATATGGATGTAAGGCAGGATAGTAGAAAGCATGATAGCCTTTGGGGAGAAATATTTGAATTAAAAGGGATTGATTGGGCTGAAACAGAAGATGACCAGATTGAGCAAATTTTAGCCATCAAAGATTTACCTGACTTAGAGGAGGTGCAAGATGATTTTCATAAAGAAATGCTCCAAACTTTAGGGGTGATTGGACAAGTCCAAAAATCCAATGGAGAAGAAGCATTGCATCGCTATATCATTTCTAATTGTCAATCTAGAAAGCACCTGTTAGAAGTGTATCAATTGGCAAAACTCACTGTGGGAGAGGGGAAAGAAAATCTACCTTTGGATATAGTACCACTTTTTGAAACGATTGATGATTTGGCCGAAGCACCAGAGATCATGACTTCCCTCTATCACTTGCCTGAGTACAGAGCACATTTGGCAAGCAGAGGTAATAAACAAACCATCATGTTGGGATTCTCTGATGGAACAAAGGATGGGGGTTACCTTCAGGCTAACTGGTCTATTTTGAGAGCGAAAGAAGAACTGACCAGGGTTTCCAGAGAGAATGGGATTGAGATAGCCTTTTTTGATGGTAGAGGAGGACCTCCAGCAAGAGGTGGTGGAAACATGCATAATTTCTATGCTTCCTTGGGAGAGAAAGTTGAAAACTCGGAAATCCAAGTTACGATTCAAGGACAGACCATTTCTGCTAATTATGGAAAACAAGCTTCCTGCACCTATAACTTTGAGCAGTTGTTAAGTGCTGGGTTAGAGAATCATTTGTATTCAGATTCAGAAAATAACCTTAGTGAAAGCCAAAGGGCATTGATTCAGGAACTTGCCGATAAGGCATATGAATCCTATAAGGACTTCAAAAACCACGATAAATTCGTTCCATACCTGGAACATGTAACTCCGTTGAAATATTTTGGAATGACCAATATCGGTTCCAGACCTCTCAAAAGAGGAAAAGGTGGAGGACTTAAATTTGAAGATTTGAGAGCGATTCCTTTCGTGGGTAGTTGGGCTCAAATGAAGCAAAACATCCCTGGTTTTTATGGAGTAGGAACCGCCATCGAAAAGCTTGAAGAAGAAGGACGAATTGATGAGGTGAAGGAGCTCTATCAAAATAGCTTGTTTTTCCGAACCTTGCTTGGTAACTCCATGCAGTCTCTCAATAAATGTTTTTATCCGGCAACAGCCTACTTGAGGGATAATAAGAGTTACGGGGAGTTTTGGCAAATTATGTTTGATGAATACAATAAATCAATACTGAAATTGAAAGAGGTTTCTGAAATGGAAGAGTTGATGGGAGATAATCAAGTAAGTAAAAAATCCATTGCAATTCGTGAAAAAATTGTTCTGCCTCTGATTACCATTCAGCAATATGCGATTCAGTCCATGCTAGAATCTGGAAAGAGTTCAGAACTATTTCAGAAATTAATTCTTAGAAGTATGTTTGGAATTATCAATGCGGCAAGAAATGCAGCGTAAGAACTATTAAAAAAATAAGCCGCTTTCATCAAATGATGGAAGCGGCTTTTTTTTGGTTTTATTTACCGGCAATTAAGCCGTCTTTGATCAATTGATGAACCACTAATTCGGAGAAAGTTCTGGAAAAGGTTTCGATCGAACTAGGATTGGTTGTTTCAGATTGAGCTGACCAAACAAGTGTTTCAGTTTGTACATCATAGAGGTTCATCTCTAAGTAATACTTCTTGTCTGTAGAATAGTATCCTGGGTTATACATGACAGGATTATAGTAAGAATAATATCCATAGAATCTACCATAATAACCTCCATACATCATTGGTGAATACATGGTAGTACCAGGCACATATCTGGTTTCGGAAGTTTGGTCCAATAATGCAATTGTTAAAATAGCATCACTACCCCCTTCTTTGATGGCCTTTAACGTAGCATCTTTGTTTTCTTCCGATGCTTTAAAACCTGGAGGAATAATATCAAAAGAGCTGACAGCAGTAACCCCTCTCTCTTTCAAATGAGTATTGATGTCGCTTTCAATGGTTTGTCTAGCCACCAAATTACTGGAAATCCCAGTGACGAAAATTGTTTTGTAAGGTTCAGACGGAGTGTCTGGCCCTGTCCAAGATCCAATAATTTTGGAACTTGGAGAACATGAAATGGCAAATGCCAAAATAAGCAAAGTGAATACTATATTATTCTTTTTCATAGTTGAAGAGAGAAGATTTAATTTTGGTCAATTTCTTTGAACAATTCACTCACGGCGAATTGGATTGCTTCTGCTTTTTTATCGTCTTTTTTAGGGACTACTCGATCAATGGAACCTATCCAAACTGCTGTATTTAATGTTGGATCTATTAGGTGCATGGTAATGCTTCCTTCTTTGTAGGTATTTACCGGCACCTCTTCACTTTTCCATGTATACCGTCTTTGTCCTGTATAGGTAAATGGATCCGTGGCCAAACTGGTCGTCCTGGTTTGCACCTTATCCTCCACCAATAGGCCAATGTTTACCAATAAATCTGGATTGGAAGAAACACTCAATCCACGAGTGCTCATTTCTGACTCAATATCCTTTTTGATCAGGTCAATGGCTTTCTGAAAATATGGATTATCAGGGGCTGTATTTTCAATTTCCATGAATCCATAGCTTTGATAATCGGAAAGATTGAAGTTTTGGTAGTCCTCACCCTCCACCGTCACCAAAGAAGAAGTACATCCAAAACTGACTAACAATATCAGGTATGGAACTAGTAGCTTTTTGATTTTCATTTCATTGATGTTTTAATTCAATTACTATTACAAAAGGATGTTACCGAAAGTTGGGCCTATTCGAAAGTACTAGCGTGATATCCAATAGGTTGTTCCAAGTAATCAATTGAATCTAACGAAATTGATGCAAGAAGGCCAAGCATTTAATTGAAAATTACAAAGCCGATGTTAAAGTTGATATTTGACTGACTATCAAAATTATCGCCACCGGTTCCCATTAAATATTTAGCGCCGAATTTAAAAGCCATACTTGCATTAGGTTGGATTAATGCTCCTACTTCAGGTTTAATAGCAAATTGCCAATGGGTTTTGCTGGTAGTGTAAATCCCCATGTCAAGTCTTCTGTTACTTGCCATGGTTCCGATGCCTAAACCAGCATAGGGTCTAAATAAGCCAGTTCTAAGCGCATAGTAATTAACAGTAGCTAAAATTGGCCAAGTATATTGATAGCGATATTGGACTCCAGAAATAGACGCTGAACCTTCTGTATATACCTTATCTTCTTCTCTTTTATATAGTGTGGTATGTCCAGCTTCTAGGCCAACAGCTACATGAGGGTTGATAAATTTTTGGAATTCAAAATTGATTCCTCTTCCTGAAGGATTATCAATATAATCTGAGGTATTACCCAATGGAACAGTTACCACATAGTTGACTGAAAACAAAGAGTTCTGGGCGGAAGCAACAAAGGATATACCTATAAATAATAGGGTAGTGATAAATATATTTTTCATGACTTATTTTGCTAAATATGGTGATTGATCGAAGGCTTGATTAATACTTGCATTTACACGATTGTTAATGCTGTTTTCACTTCCTTCTATTAATCCATTAAAAATACCTGTCCAAAGAACTGGGACTTTTTCAGTCTCATCTATTGCATTTGGATCAGTCATTTGCATTAGCAAAGTTCCTGTCCTATATCTTGTAATAGTGGGCGGGTAATAACCTGGATACCACCAGCCCCATCCTGGGCCCCATCCTGGGTAAAACCAACTCCAATACCACCAATCATAGTAATAATAAATCTTGTCAGTTTGAGAAACTGATGGCAAAATAATTAAATCAGGATTTACAGATGAATTAACTTCTGTGTATCCTAAATCATTCATATTACTTCTTATGGAAGATAAAATTAGGTTGCCATACTTTGGATCAAGGTATTCCGGCTCATCACCAGGCTCTCCACCGATAAAGTCATCTGTGATTAACACTACTTTGTCTGGGAGGGAATACGTTGATTTGGATTGAAAATCATAGCTAACATCATAGTTGGTGTATACTAAGTCCAATTCGTCGATAAAATCCGCTCCACCCGGGCTACAGGATATTGCAAACAATCCCAGAGTGAGTACAAGGGTAATTTTGAGTAATTTTTGTTTCATTGTTTTTTGTTGGTTTAATTAATTTTCACCTATAAATGGAAGTTCTTGCTGAAGCGCATTCCGTATGGTGTTATGGATATAAGTGTCTATTTGTAGAAATTTTGCGGCATCAATGGCTGAGGTTGCCTTCTTGAATTTTTTATAGTATTTGGAGTGAAGTTTTGAGAGTTGCATGTCATTCTTGATGGTCCTTTTTGCTAGATCATCCGCTTCGTATTCTCCCAAAGAGCTGTATTTGTTCAGATATTCATCAATGATTTTGATACGATCCCTGGCAATGGCTTTACGTTCCAGTTCATATGCTTGGTATACGGTCCAAAAAACGGGAGCAATACTTTCAGGTAAATCCATATAGGACTCGACAATCATTTTTTTATCATTACCAAAGGCTTCCTGAATTAAGGTTATTTCATCATCAACAGTCATCTGTTGACCATAACCAAAGCTGACTGTAAAAAACAAGCAGATTACTAGAGGGACTAAATAATTTTTCATGATCTTGATGAGTTGGTGAAAAGCTTTATTAAAAATAAAGCTTCAAGATTATTTATTCTGTGAAAAGTTAAAAAATTAATGAATTATGTGTTAAAATTCACTGAAATATGTCAAAACTTTAAAATGTTTCATTCACATTCAGGTAAAATCCTGAATTTCCTTTTTTGCCAAAACCATAATCTGCGGTAATGGTGGTTCTGTTTTCCTTATTGATCATCACACGTAGTCCAACCCCATATGCCGCATTAATGTTTTCCAAAAGTTTCTCTTGGGTCATTTTACTTCCAAAAGAAGAGGCATTGATGAAAACTGTTCCTCCGAACGTTTCTTTCTCTTTTTGTAAAGGGAAACGATATTCAGTTTCAGCATAAACCATGGTTTCTCCTCTAAATCTTCCTTGCGCATAGCCTCTTCCTCCCCGTCCAAAAGTGTCATAGCCTATTGCAGGTAAACTCATATAAGGAAGATCACCTGAAACTAAAAAGTTTCCTAATCCCCATACTCCGATGAGGTGTCTTTTCCGTTTTTCACTTAAGTTAAAGTAATGCCGGTAATCCAAGAGGAGGGTGGAGGAAGTTTTGTCAGATCCCAAAAACGTTGGATTTATTTTATAAGAAACCAGTGCAAAATTTTTCTCATAAGGAGAGACTGCTACATCTCGATTTTCATATAGTCCATTGATGGTGATGCCAGATAAGGTATAACGATCTTCATTAAACCCCAATTGAGCATTATAATAATCATGAGAAAACCTCAATTCGGATGGCCCGGTTTCCGTATCAAGGAAATTCTCTATTTTGGAATAAATGTCCAAGTGGTAACCGATACCTAGATAAAATTTAGAGTCACTGATTCTTTTTAAAACTGCTTCATAGAATCTAAACCAAGAAAAGTCCATTTGCTGCTCACCCCAAAGGACCCCTGTTTGATTAGGATTTTCTGTGGGGGCATTTGGTGCGTCACTTCCCAATCCAAACGTAGGCTGTGAAGTGATAAAATACCTCCAATCTCCCCATAAAATCCATTTGTCTTCAGAAAGGAAAATGTTCGATCTAGCACTAAAAATCCATTGTTTTTTAGTGGTATATAAAAAATTCCCCACCAAATTGGATAAATGGGTGTCTTCAGGATTGCCCATGCGCCAAGTAGCAGATGGAGCAACACCAAATAACCAACCATTGGCAGGATTGGAGCCTATGGCAGGCAAGGGGACGATTTTGAAGTCCCTAATTTGATTTGGTTGGTAGGTAACAGAGTCCTGAGCATAACTATTTCCAAAGTGGATTAGAAAAATGATTATAGTCAGGAGTTGTTTCATTAGAAGGATATATCGTATTGCAACCTAAATCTTAATTCATCACTTTGAGGAAGTTCTTTATCCTCAAAAGTGAATTTCGTGATTTCTGTGGTAAGTTTATTCAAATGTCCCACAAAAAACCAATTAAATGCAAGAGCCAATTCCCTTTGTTTATTTTGTGAAATAGACAAGTCTGGACTAATCACTGCATATCTCATGGCCACTTCCAACGGTTTTGGCCAAAAATCAACCACTTGATTCGGGAAATACCCGGCAGTGATGTACACGCCTCCTAAGGTAGTGCTCCCACTGTCTTCAAAATTATCTACAATGTTTTTTCTATGGAATTCACTGGCCCAAGAAAACCCTTTGTAAATAAAAGCGGTTTCAATATTATACTGCTTGATGGTGTATTGGCCATCGTTTGTGCCTTCAAATCCTGCCAAATTTCCTCCTCCCGAACTAGAGAACCTGGTATAGGGGCTGGTGTTGGTGATTCCTGCAATTGCAATCAAAGCAGCTGGTTTCTCCGAAATAGATACATCACCACCTGAAAATGGGACTTCTCTTCCCAATAAATTCCATTGGAATCTCCCAAAATACATCAATTTGGAATCATCATTAAATCTCGATCCTCTTCCTGTTCCTGTAAAAGCTCCAAGCCAATAATTAAAGTTTGCAGCTCCTCCGCCATCTAAATTTCCATAGATAGATAACCCTTGTTGCCTATCCACGGTAAAGAATCTATTTAACAACGATCTATCTACCAGTTGTTGGCTACCACTGCTTATGAAACGCTCTCGGGTGAATTCAACTTTCCATTGGCCGGCTTTAAATTTTAACCAAGGGAATTTTTCAACCATAAACCGAAAATCCAATAAGATACTTTGGCCTAGTTCATACTCAAAGTAATATTTTAACCATGGTTGGTATGCATGACCGCCTATTTTTAAACGTGCTCTATTGATTTTGAACAGTTTTACATCCTGATTATTAAAATCATTAAAAGTGATAGGGTCTTGATCATCAGGAACAGCAAATCTAAACTGGAGTCTACTGGCGATTTGTAATTCAAATTTTTCATCTGCCGTAGTAAAAACAAAACCTTTGGATGTGTGTCTAATGGGTTTTTCTTTTAAAACGGGTTCCTGTTGGATTGAATCTTTTTCCTGTGCGACGGTACCAAAGCTTAGTAGGATTAGAGATAGTCCGAGCAGGTGTTTGAAGGTATTTGGAAAAGGTGAGTCCCTAAAGAAATCCATTAAAATTCTGATTTTGAAATTTGCGAAGGCAAAGAACGTAAAATGCATTGAGAATATGATATTTTCCCAATGCATTTTTATGATTTTTCCAAGAAAAGAATTTTAACTCCCAGGGATTCTAAATACCAGCCCTCCTTCAAAACCGAACTGGAATAAGGAACTATAGGAAGAAAGTCCTGCTCCTAAACCTCCTGTACCAAAGTAAAGCCCTCCTCCAATGGCTTGTGTGGCAGAGAATAAACTTGCCTGTGCCCTAAAAGCGACATTCGTGGACAACCAAAAGTTGGCTCCACCTCGAATGTTATAGGAGAATTTTGTAGCGGAGCTGCTATTTCGGGTGTCAGGGTTGCTGACATTGAAAATTCCCATTCCTATTCCCACACCGGCAAAAGGTTCCACCACTTCAGATACAGGGAAATACCTTGTTCCATTTAACATGATCCAGTTAATCGCCATGTCAAAATCTGTGAATCTCGGTCCTCCTTGAAAACCTGTGTCAAGGTAGGTAGTAGGGGCACTGGTGTCTTGTCTCAAATATTGGATTTCTATGGCACCCCGGTTCGGGATGTGGTATTCCAGACCTGCACCCCATCGGAAACCATCTTGGATTTGTCCATTGAAATAGGAGGAACTAGAATAGTAAGAATCCACTTTGTCCTTGAATATATACCCACCATAGGTATTTACTCTTAATTCCTGTGCCATGGCACATCCTGAAATGATAAATAGAGCCAGAAATAGAAAGGTGTTTTTCACTGTAAATAAGGTTAAATCAACTGAATGGATCTGAATAGTACTTTAATAATAAGGAAAAAGTAACAATTATTCTTTAGATGATTAAATGAAACCTCCCAATTATTAAAAATATCTGATTCGAATCAACCTGCACTGTCAGTCCTTACTTCTATGGATTCTGCCTATTTGAGCAATGATTTGAGGATTTCTCTCTTGATAAATACAATGAAAAACCAACTGATCAATCCAGCTAAAAAGCCTATGAATGCCCCAATCAACACATCAACAGGGTAGTGTACACCTAAATAAATCCGGGTGTAGGAAATAATCGCAGCCCAAAGAAACAGCCATTTTAGATGCTTGATGTTTTTACCTACTTTGAGATTCAGGAATGTAGCGACGGCAAAAGTATTTGCGGCGTGTGAAGAAACAAAACCATAGAGCCCTCCACATCTTTCATAATTGTGCATGATACCCTCCCAGCGCTCATCATGGCAAGGTCTCAGGCGTTCGAAGAAGGGTTTCATGAAGCCAGAGGTAGTCTGGTCTGCAATAAGAATGGATAATGCAATTCCGCCAAACACCCACCAGCTGGTTTTCGGGTCAGCTTTGTAGATAAAATAGATTAAAAGGGCATAAAAGGGGATCCATGTTACCGTTTGAGAAATTTGGTACATGATAGGATCCATCCAATCCCAATGGAAAGAATTTAAAAAAATGAAGAGACTCTCGTCCCATTTTTTGATGGTCTCAATCATAAAGAAAAGTTTATCCAGTCCACTCCCTTATTTAGATGCTTTAAAGTAAAGCTTTCTTCACTACCGATTTCTGGTTGATGCATGTATTCCCAACTCGCTTCCGGTGGCATACTCATTAAGATACTTTCGGTTCTTCCGTTGGTGTCCAGGCCAAATTTTGTACCTGCATCCCAGACCAAATTGAACTCCACATATCTACCCCGTCTTAATTTCTGCCAAGCCACTTCATTTGGGCCGTATGGAATCTGATGGTTTTTTTTCATCAAATGAGTGTAAACCTTTGGAAACAGTTTTCCCACGTTGAGGCTGAAATTCAGAATATCCTCAAATTCCTGATCTGAACTGGCTCTCAAATGGTCATAAAAAATCCCACCAATCCCCCTTGTTTCATTCCGGTGTTTGATAAAAAAGTAGTCATCGGCCCATTTTTTATAAGTTGGATAAGCATCTTGATTGAATTCATCACAGACTTTTTTTACTTCCGAATGAAAGTAAGAAGCATCTTCCAAATTGATATAGTGAGGGGTGAGGTCTATCCCCCCTCCAAACCAGTGCACCCCATTATCCATTTCAAAGTAGCGGATATTCATATGAATGATAGGGACCATGGGGTTTTTTGGGTGCAATACGATCGATACCCCTGTGGCATAGAAATTTGCTTTCTCCAGCTTCAATTTTTCCAGGATTTTAGTGGGGGTTGGTCCATGAACTGCTGAAAAAGCAACACCTCCCTTTTCAATTATTTCCCCTCCCTGAAAAATCCGTGTTCTCCCACCACCGCCTTCAGGTCTTTCCCACTTATCTTCCAGGAATTTCCCTTTTCCATCCCCGATTTCAAGCTGGTTACAAATAAGGTCTTGAATACCTTGGTATATTTTAGAAATCTCTTCCTTGCTTTTTCTAGCCATAATCTGATTTGAATTAAAAAGGGTAGCCAATGCCAAAGTTAAACACTGTTTGCCCTTTTTCCCCCAAGGGTCTTTTAAAACTTAATTTATTGAGAATCCATCGTTCCCCTTCAGGCCTTGCTGGGTCAATGGCTTTGGTGGCCATATCAAGCCTGATAATCAGGAAGTCAAAATCCATTCGGAGTCCGATTCCTGTTCCAACGGCAATTTCCTTATAAAACCGATTGATCCGGAAATCACCACCTGGTCTTGAATCTTCCACCCCGATATTCCAGGCATTTCCGGCATCTATAAATAAGGCCATGTCAAAATACCCCACCAGTTTTCTTCGGTACTCGAGCATGGATTCTATGATCATCTCAGAAGGTTGCTCAAATCGATAATCAAAGTATCCGTTTTCATTCAATGGAGGAGTATAGCTTCCGGGACCAAGACGTCTTGCCTGCCAAGCCCTGATGCTGGTACCACCTCCCGCAAAAAAGTATTTTTCATAGGGTAAAATCCCATTACTAACTCCATAGGGCTGGGCAATTCCAAAATTCAAGCGATAAGCAAAAGTTTGCTTTTTATCTATTGGTAGGTATTTCCTAAAATCTGCCTGTAGTTTCAGCCATTGGAACCTTGCAAAGTCTGTGGTTTCGTTATTGGAGGGTGCATTAAAAAAGTTAAATGAGGTACCACCACTTTCAACGAATAGTTTTAATAGGGAGGAGCGGTTGGTTTCAAATTCACCATATCGGTTGAAATTAATGATGGTTTGACCGGAAATACTGCTCACAATAGAAGGAAGAAATGACCAGATTAAGTTATTCCCCTGGTTGGCTAATTCCTCTAATACATCCAGGAAGTCCTGGGTGATTTGTGGTGTTCGTATGTAATTGATGTCCAGCAGGTTGAACGTGTATTGCTGTCGATTGGACCTGGTGGCCCAGGTGTAAGAAATTAACCCGTTGAGACCTGAGCGGGTGTACTCCGGTCTATTGGTATAGTTGAATCCGATCAGGGTCCGGGTGTTGGGATTGTATCTACCGTATCTTTCCAGACTTCTTGGAGAGAAAGGCATTAAGAATCTTGGGAATATCACAGAAGCTGACGTTCCTATTTCCCGGCTTTGATAAACCCCTTGATCAGTAGCGGAGGCTACCCCTTCCAATCCAGCTCTAAAATTGAATTCCAAGATTTCCCCAGCCCTAAAAAAGTTTCTATTCCTAAGAGAGGCAGAGAAAAATGGGCCAGGCAACTGTTCAGTAATGCTAAGTCCCAATTGATTCGTCAGTTGATATTTTTGGTTGGGTTGTGTTTGAATTTTGGCAGTGAGTGAAGTCCCAACAGTATCAAAAGAAATGTTTACAAATCGAAATAAGTCTAGGTTGTTTAATTGTCTTTGGGATTCTAATACCTCAGATCTGTTATACACATTGCCACTATCCAAGAATACTCTTGAGGAGAATATTTTTTCTGAATAACGATCCTTATAAAATGAAAAGTCAATATCTCTATAGCTTCTTGAAATTTTTTGATCGATGAAATCATTGCTGGGTGGGTTTACCCGGAAGTAGATGGAATCGATGGTGTATACCTCATGTTTCTCCGCAAACGTGGGTTTTCTGATCAATTCTTCAATGACCACCGATTTCTTGCTTGTATCCTGAAATACATTGTATTCTATAAATGATTTCGAAAACATGAAAAACCCGTTGTTTTTCAGAAGGTCTTCAATTCTGTTTCTCTCCGCTACGATGTTGTTTTGATTGTAGTTTTCATGAAGCTTTAGATGGCTTTCAGGTTTTGAGCTATTCAATAACCCTAAAATTTCTTCATTATCAGACCTGACATAGATAGAGTCGATGAGGTAAGGTTCATTTTCTTCTACCTCATAGGTTACAAATGCTTTTTTCTTTTTGGTTTCCACTTTGAAATTGGTGGAAACATCCATGTACCCCCTGTTGTAGAGGTAATTTCTGATTTCGGTGGTAGAAACCTTGGTGTCTGCACTGTCTAAAACTGTAGCAGGATTTCCGGTTCGCATGACCAGATTTCCAAATTCAGCTTTCTTCTCCAAGCTCTCCACTCTTGATTCTAACTTGTCTTGCTTTTTAATCAGTTTCCTGTTGTCAGGGTTTTCTCCACGTGCCCTTCTAATGGAATCTAGTGCTTCTTTCTTCAGCTCTAGTTTTCCTGCAACTTTCGCACTGTCATAAAAATTTTTTCCAAACCTGTAAATATTCACTCCCAAAGAAATGTTGGTCAATGGGATTCTTGTATTGGGTTCCTGAATGAGTAGGGGGTACAGATCTCCTTGATTTACCTGGTCAAGGCCGGTGATGTCGTTTTGAAAGATCACATATTCACCCTCAGGGATGTTTTTAGTCACAGAACAGCCTGCCTGGACTAAAAGGACACAGATAAAAAGTATATATTTGATGAATTTCAAAACGGGAGAATAGATCGGAATGCTTAGCAAAAATACAGTTAAGTTTATAAAAACCTTACATCAAAAGAAATACCGAAACCTAGAACAAAAGTTCTTTTTAGAAGGAGAAAAATCAGTTTTAGAGGTCATGGATTCGGATTTTAAGATTGAATTGCTGCTTGCCACAGATCAATTCATGGAAAGTAATGAAGAAACCATGCAATCCTACCGGGGTGAGCTGTTGAATGTAACCCAAAAACAATTGGAAAGTGTTGGGCAATTCCAAAGTAACGACAGTGCATTGGCGGTAGTTTGTATGAAACCCAATCACTATTTTGATCAACCCCAGGATGAGTTGGTGATAGCGCTCGATGATGTGAGAGATCCTGGGAATTTGGGAACCATTATCAGGATTGCTGATTGGTATGGGATCAAGCATTTACTTTTCTCCGAGCAAACTGCGGAATTTTATAATCCGAAAGTCATTCAAGCAAGTATGGGCTCCTTCACAAGAGTGAAGTTTTATTATGGGGATTTGGCAAAGGTTTTTGCTCAGTGGGAATGTCCTGTATATGGAGCTTATTTAGATGGAGAGAATATTCATCAGTTAGACCAGGTGAATCCTGGTATACTTTTAATGGGGAATGAGTCCAAAGGGATTTCAGAGGAGCTTGCTCCCATGGTCACCAATAAATTGACCATCCCCGGGTCTGGAAATGCCGAGTCATTGAATGTAGCAATTGCCACTGCAATACTGTGTGACAATTTTAGTAGGTTGGGTGTCTAATGATTCGGAAATTACTAGGTACCTTAAATAAGGTCGGAATTAATGGGTTTTTATTAGGAATATTTGCAGCCATATTTTTGGGCTATTTATTCCCGGTGTTCGGTTCCTCAGAATCCACGGTTCCTTGGAAACCCATCATCAATGTGGGGATTGGATTTGTATTTTTCTTTTATGGGGTCAAATTAAATCCCCAACAATTGAAATCAGGGTTAAAAAACTGGAAGTTACATGTACTGATACAATTGACTACCTTCCTGCTATTTCCCCTTTTAGTGTTGTTGATTTTTAATCTTCTACCTTTTATCAATCAGGATTTTAGACTGGGGATCTCCTATCTTTCTGTGTTGCCTTCCACGGTAAGTGCTTCCATCGTGATGGTTTCCATTGCAAAAGGGAATATCCCAGGAGCAATTTTCAATGCAAGTATTTCCAGTTTGTTGGGAGTGATTATCACACCTGCATGGATGGAAGTCTTGGGGAGCTCTTCCAATTTTGAGATTGACTTTGCGGCCACCTTAGGAGAGTTGTCGGTGAAAGTACTGTTGCCCGTGATTTTAGGGATATTGTGCCATAATTGGTTATTCCCGAAAATCCAAAGTCATATAGCGAAGGTGAAATACCTGGATCAGACAGTCATTATGATCATAGTTTTCACCTCTTTTGCGGAGTCTTTTGCCCAACAGGTGTTTTCACCTTATACCTATTCAACACTCGCTGAGGTAAGTGTGACCATGTTGGGATTATTCTTTTTGGTGATGGGAGTGGTAGAACTCCTAAGCAGGGTTTTGAGGTTTTCCAGGGAGGATAAAATTACCGCTCTTTTTTGCGGATCTAAAAAATCATTGGTTCAGGGTGTAGTGATTGGGAAGGTGATTTTTCCGGATCCTGCAATTTTAGGATTGGTATTACTTCCAGTCATGCTTTATCATATTCAGCAATTGATTGCAGGGTCAATTATTGCATCTAGTATGGGTAAAAGGGATTAAAACAAATTATTACTTTTTCCGGTTTTTTGATCAAACCATATATTTTGTATTTTCAATTGAAATAAGTCACTAAAAGATATGAAAGCTTTCCAAAGGGCATTTTATGTGCTTTTTTTTATTTTTTTTGCAATGGGGTTTTCCCCAAGTCATGAATTGTATGCGCAGGATAAAACGGACGTTTTATTCTTAAAAAGCGGGGAGAAGAAAGAAGGTAAAGTAACGGGGATCACTACCTCACTTGTCAAATTCAGGTATATAGGCGAAGAATTTGATTATGAAATTCCAAAAACAGATGTAGCGAAGATCCAATTTTCCAGTGGGAGGGAGGAAGTATTTGAGGTCGCTGAAACTGGAGCAACGGTAAGCACCTTACCTGCTCCTGCAAATGCGGCAGATGCCCATAATAAAATCGCCGTTTTACCCTTTCAGTTTATTAGCAATGATCCAAGTATGGATGCTAACTCTTTGAGTAATCTAGCTCAAAACACCACTGCTAATTCTATTCGAGAGCAATATGGAAACCTGATTTTGCAAGACCCTGTGACTACCAACGCACTGCTAGCCAAGAAGAATATAGATCAATCCAATATTACTTCCATGACACCTGCAGAAGTAGCGAATTTGTTGGGGGTGGAGTATGTGGTTTATGGTACTGTTAACCTAACAAATAAAGGCGCCTCTACTTATGGCAGCTCCGGTACTACTTATAACGAGCGTGAAAAAACAGATACTAACAGAGGAAAGTCTGATGAACGAACCAAAGGAAGTGCTTTTACCTCATCAAGTTCTTCTACCACCATTGAATATGATACTTCTGTAGACTTTAGACTTTTCAACAATCAGGGTACAAACTTATACTCGGATTCCAGACATGTGTTTGGTAGCGATGTGAATTCCTATGAAAATGGAATTAGTTATATGATCAAAAGAACTCCGTTTGGTTCCAAATACGGAAAAAAATAACCTAAGTATTAACAGAGAAAAAGCAGGTCTGAAAATTTTCAGACCTGCTTTTTTTATAAATAAGACTTAGAAAGTTCTTCTACCAATGCAATGTATTCTTTTTCAGCCTCAGACTTAGACTTGCCTTTTAAGTTTAACCAACTGTGGTATTTTGCAGCAGCCTTGAAGTCGAATCCCCCTGGTTTTTCCCCCACGTTATCCCCTTCGGTGGCCTGCTTATATAGGCCGTATAGTTTGAGGAGCTCTTCATTAGAAGGCTTCTGCGTAAATTTCTTCGTTAAATCAATCGCTTGATTTAGATTTTCTAATTTCATGGTAAACTGGTTTAGGCTATTCTAGTTTCCAAATATTGCGCCAATTTTAGAATAAATAAAATGTAAAGGCATAAAAAAAGGCGAGCATTAAAACTCGCCTTTTCTATCATTATTCAAAGATAATTTATCTCTTATTCATAGATACATATTCGCGTTCGTTAGCTCCTACATAGACTTGTCTTGGACGTCCGATAGGCTCGTTATTTTCACGCATTTCTTTCCATTGGGCGATCCATCCTGGAAGTCTTCCCAATGCAAACATCACTGTAAACATATCGGTAGGAATTCCAAGTGCTCTATAGATGATACCAGAATAAAAGTCTACGTTAGGATATAACTTTCTATCGATAAAGTATTGGTCATTCAATGCAGCATGCTCCAATTCTTTAGCGATATCCAAAACTGGATCATTTACACCTAATTTAGTCAATACATCATCAGCAGCTTTTTTAATGATTTTAGCTCTTGGATCGAAGTTTTTATAAACTCTATGTCCAAAGCCCATTAATCTAAATGGATCATTTTTGTCTTTTGCTTTGTCAAGGTATTTCTTAGCATCTCCGCCATCTGCTTTGATCGCTTCAAGCATCTCGATCACTGATTGGTTTGCTCCACCGTGTAGTGGACCCCAAAGAGCATTGATGCCTGCAGAAATAGAAGCATATATACTGGCTTGAGAAGAACCCACAATTCTTACCGTAGAAGTAGAACAGTTCTGCTCATGGTCTGCATGTAAAATCAATAATTTATCCAAAGCAGAAGCAACAACAGGATCTACATCATATTTCTCAGCAGGAAGTGCGAACATCATTTTTAAGAAGTTCGAACAGTAATCCAATGAATTGTCAGGGTAATTTACCGGATGACCGATTTCATTTTTATAAGCCCAAGTAGCAAATGTTGGCATTTTCGCTAATAGGCGAATAATGCTCATATTTACTTCTTCCTCACTTCTATTTGGGTTCAATGATTCCGGATAGAAAGCCGTTAAAGAACAGATCAAAGAAGAAAGTACCCCCATTGGGTGAGAGTTAGAAGGGAAACCTTCCAGGATTTTTTTGATGTCTTCGTGTACGAGTGTATGGTGAGTGATTTCTTTCGAAAAGGACTCATACTCCGCCTGGGTAGGAAGCTCACCATAAATCAATAAGTAAGCGACCTCCAAGAAAGTTGACTTTTCTGCAAGATCTTCAATTTTGTAACCTCTATAGCGAAGTATACCTTCTTCACCATCTAAAAATGTAATTGCACTAGTAGTTGAACCAGTGTTTTTGAATCCCGGATCAAGGGTGATTAAACCGGAAGCTCCTCGAAGCTTTGCAATGTCAATTGCAGATTCATTTTCTGTGCCGGTAATAACCGGGAATTCATACTCTTGTCCTTTGAAGGACAACTTAGCGGATTCAGACATATAACAGGTTTGTTTGGATTGCTCTTAAGAAAAAACTTAGAAATTCGGGGTTAAGTTAATAAAAGCATGTTGTTTTTTGGACGATAATTGTATTAAGGGAGATATAATTCTTCGATTAATTGATAAACTGGCTTAATCGCAGAAAGGTTATAGGATATTTTGAAGAATGAACTGCATGTTTTTTATCCAATAAACCAGCCATCTCCATTCGTTGAATAAAAAAAGCCCCGCAGGGCTATTTTTATGAAGCACAAAAGTGCTCAAATACTTCCACTAGGTGGTCGCCAATCATTTTGGCATTTCTTCCTTCGATGTGGTGACGCTCAATAAAGTGAACTAATTCACCGTCTTTGAACAAGGCCATAGCTGGGGAAGAAGGAGGGTAAGGAAGCACGATTTCTCTGAACTTCTCCACTGCCTCTCTATCATTTCCTGCAAATACAGTTCCCAGGACATCAGGTTTTACTTTTGCATGATCTAAAGCATATTTCACTCCAGGTCTTGCAGCTCCTGCCGCACACCCACATACTGAGTTTACTACTACAAATGTGGTTCCTTTTTGGTCTGGACCAAGTTTTTCAGCAACGATATCGGCTGTTCTAAACTCCTCAAAACCTTCATTAGAAAGTTCTGCTCTCATGGGAGCAATTAATTCTTCTGGATACATATGTTCTATTATTTAAAGTCTATTTATAAAAAACCTAATTCTAATTTTGCCGCCTCAGACATCATATCTTGAGAGTAAGGCGGATCAAAAGTAAGTTCTACTTCCACATTACTAATACCTTGAATCTGCTGGATTTTATCCTTCACTTCTGAAGGAATAAATTCCGCTGAAGGACAATTCGGAGATGTCAATGTCATGAGTACATAAACATTGTTTACAGGGTATACTGTAATCTCATAAATCAGCCCCAATTCGTAAACGTCTACAGGTATTTCAGGATCATAAACCTGTTTGATAGCAGTCACTACTTTCTCCTTCAAATCTGTTATTTGTCCCACACTTGTATTGTTTTCAGTTTCCATGGATTAGGCGTTTTGTTTGGTTTGTAAGGCCAATGCGTACAATTTCATTTGTTTGATCATTGCAGCTAGCCCATTGGAACGTTGACTTCCAATTATGCCACCCATGCCTATTCGATTGATAAAATCTAAATCAGCGTCGATGATTTCCTTCGGAGTCCGGTCATTCAGCACTCTGATTAACAATGAAATCAGTCCTTTGGTTATATCTGTATTCGAATCAGCTTGGTAATGGACTTTCCCATCTTTATCATCTGCGATTAGCCAAACTTTTGATTGGCAACCCTTGATGATATTTTCTTCCACCCGTTCGTTATCAGGAAAACTTTCAAGGTTGGCACCAAGTTCCATTATATAATAAATGGTACTCTCTTTGTCATCCCCAAGGATTTCAAATTCACTGATTATTTCATTTTGAATTTCCTGAATACTGCTCATTTATTTTTTATTCTTGCGATTCTGGCAACGCCTTCGGCCAATTGTTCAATCTCTGATTTGGAATTGTAAACAGCAAATGAAGCTCTAACAGTTCCCTCGAGACCAAGTCTTTTCATTAAAGGTTGCGTGCAATGATGACCAGTTCTTACGGCAATTCCTCTTGCATCCAACATCACACCTACATCAAACGGATGCATTCCATGGATGTTAAATGATAGCACACTTACTTTTTCAGCCGCAGTACCCACGGGGATAAAGCCTTTGATCGGCAAAAGTAATTCATTGGCATAAGCCAACAAACCATCTTCATGCTCTTTAATTTGGGGTTTTCCAATTTCACGGATAAAATCCAATGCATACTTAAATGCGATGACGTCTCCGATGTTTGGAGTTCCTGCTTCAAATTTGAATGGAATATCATTGAAAGTAGTCTTTTCAAAACTTACTTCCTTGATCATTTCACCACCTCCCTGAAAAGGAGGCATAGATTCTAAAATTTCTCTTTTACCATAAAGTACCCCAAGGCCAGTAGGTCCGTATAATTTATGTGCGGATAACGCAAGGAAATCACAGTCCAATTTCTGGACATCTATTTCCAAATGACTGGTGGATTGCGCTCCATCCAAGAGGACTTTGGCACCAACGGCATGAGCCGCTTCAATCATCCGTTCTACGGGATTGATTGTTCCCAACGCATTTGAAGCGTGCACCACACTGACCAATTTGGTTTTTGGGCTGAGAAGTTTCTCAAACTCTTCAAAAAGGATTTCCCCGGCATCATTAATAGGGATTACTTTTAATATCGCTCCTTTTTCTTCGCAAAGTAGTTGCCAGGGAACAATGTTGGAATGATGCTCTAAAGTGGATATAATGATTTCATCGCCTTGATTGATGAATTTTCTTCCAAATGTGTAGGCAACTAAATTGATGCTTTCAGTGGTACCTTTTGTGAAGATAATTTCGGCGGACTCTTTGGCATTTATAAAATGCTGAACAGCCACTCTCGTATCCTCAAAATATCGGGTAGATCGATCTGCTAAGGCGTGGGCCCCTCTATGAATGTTCGCATTATCATGAAGGTAATATCCATTCAACGAGTCAATGACCGCTTTTGGCTTCTGCGTGGTGGCTGCATTGTCAAAATAGATCAAAGGCTTCCCATGTACCTCTTGATGAAGTATGGGGAACAGTTGTCTAATTTTATCAATAGGGAAACTCATTCAATCATTAGAAATTACTCCCAAGCCTATTTTGTACCAAGTTGATGCAGTACTCTCTAAAGCTGTCATTATGGATATGCTCCAATACCTCTCCGGCGAATGCATAAAGGAGTAATCCTTTCGCTTGTAATTTATCGATTCCTCTCGCTTGTAGGTAAAACAAAGCTTCCTCGTCCAGTTGACCAGTAGTACAGCCATGGGAACACTTCACATCATCTGCCCAGATTTCCAATTGTGGTTTGGTATTCACAATTGCATCTTCAGAAAGGAGGATGTTATTGTTTTGTTGGAACGCATTGGTTTTTTGAGCATCCTGTCTTACGAAGATTTTACCATTGAAAACCCCTCTGGATTGATCTGCCAAGATTCCTTTATACAATTCATTGGATTCTGCATGGGGAATGGTATGGTCCACATTGGTATGATTATCTACATGTGTTTTACCATTCAGAAGATATATTCCATACATGTTTCCTTCTGAATTACTTCCCAGGAGATTCAGGGAAAGGTTATTTCTTACCATTTCTCCGGAAAGGGAGATCGTCACAGAAGTAAATCGGGAATCCTGAAGAAGGTTTGTTTCAATATTACTTACCTCGATGGCATTCTTTCCTTCATTTTGTAGCCTGTAGTATCTAATCTGAGAGTTTAAGCCTCCTTTAATTTCTACTACTTTATTGACAAAATAAGGCTTGTCACTCTTATTGATCGTATGGGTAATAAAAGTTACCTCGGCAAAGTCACCTGCTTCAATCCACACTCTAGGAGAAATAACATCGCCCTCCTTGCTCTTATTGAAAGAAAGCAATAGAATAGGCTTTTCTACCACTTCTTTTTTGGGAATGGAAATAAAAACTCCGCCCTCGAAAGAAGCTTGATTTAAGGCAGCAAAAGGATCTTTTTCAGCCTTAGCAATACTTCCAATGGCTACATCGGATTTCTCGTGTAGGGGAGAGAAATTTAGACTTTCAGCTTCCAGGCACAGGTGTTGTTGCAAATGTCCATTGGCAAATACCAATACAGAACCTTCAAACCCTGTTGGGATACTAGCTTTCACTTCTTCGGGACTAACCTCAAAAGGCTTAGCTCCGGTAATAGAAGTAAGAGATTGCTCCAGCTTTTTGGCGATTGAAGTAAATTTATATTCTTCTGATTTGAGAGATGGAAGGCCTTGCTTGGTGAAGCAGACTTTACCTTCTTCCCTGATTTTTTCAAATCCGGCAAAAGAAGATTCCAAAAATCCTTCAAATAGATTTTCCTTAGTCAGCGTACTCATGTTTTTGGGGTTGATGCGAATATCAGACAGTTGCCTCAGAATCTACGGCTTCTTTAATCCAGTCGTAGCCTTTTTCTTCCAATTCCAAAGCCAGTTCCTTGGTGCCGGATTTTACAATTTTTCCTTTGTAAAGCACATGTACAAAATCAGGTACAATGTAGTCCAATAAACGTTGGTAGTGAGTTACAACGATGGTTGCATTATCCTTGGATTTCAGTTGGTTCACTCCATTTGAAACGATTCTTAATGCATCGATATCCAAGCCTGAATCGGTTTCATCCAAAATAGAAAGCGTAGGTTCAAGCATGGCCATTTGGAAAATTTCATTTCTTTTCTTCTCACCTCCTGAAAACCCTTCGTTCAAAGACCTGCTTAGCAGTTTTTGGTCGATTTCAACCAACTTCATCTTTTCTTTCATCATGGTCAAGAACTTCACTGCATCCAAGGCCTCCAAGCCTCTGTACTCCCTTACTTGGTTGACAGCAGTTCGAAGGAAATTAGTAGAGCTTACTCCAGGGATTTCTACAGGATATTGAAATGCAAGAAATACTCCTTCTCTAGCTCTATCTTCAGGAGCCAGATCCAACAGGTCCTTTCCTTTGAAAGATACTTCTCCTTCGGTCACCTCATATTCCTCTCTTCCAGCCAATACAGAAGCCAATGTAGATTTACCGGAACCATTTGGTCCCATAATCGCATGAACTTCACCAGCTTTAACTTCCAAATTGATACCTCTCAAAATAGGTGTTCCTTCGATGGAGGCATGCAGGTTTTTTATACTTAACATATTCGTCTTAATCTTTCAATTTCTAATTTTTAAACTCACTTACCCAACGGAACCTTCCAATGTAAGAGCAAGTAACTTTTGAGCTTCTACAGCAAATTCCATTGGCAATTGGTTCAATACCTCTTTTGCGTAACCATTGACAATCAGGGCTACTGCATCTTCTGTAGAAATTCCTCGCTGATTACAATAGAAAAGCTGATCTTCACCAATTTTTGAAGTAGTCGCCTCATGCTCCACTTTCGCAGTTGAGTTGTTGATGTCAATGTAAGGGAACGTATGAGCCCCACATCTATCACCCATCAATAGGGAGTCGCACTGTGAGAAATTTCTTGCGTTATCCGCTCTTTTCATCACTTGGACCTGTCCTCTATACGAGTTTTGGGATTTCCCTGCAGAGATACCTTTGGATACAATTCGCGATTTGGTGTTTTTACCAATGTGAATCATTTTGGTGCCAGTATCTGCTTGCTGGTAATTATTAGTAACAGCTACCGAGTAGAATTCTCCAATGGAGTTATCTCCTTTCAAAATACAAGAAGGGTATTTCCAAGTAACTGCTGAACCGGTTTCTACCTGAGTCCAAGAAATTTTAGAATGATCTCCGGCACATATCCCTCTTTTGGTCACAAAATTGTAGATACCGCCTTTTCCTTCTTTATCACCAGGGAACCAGTTCTGCACGGTGGAATATTTGACTTCTGCATTTTTGGATGCATAAATCTCCACTACGGCAGCATGCAGCTGATTTTCATCTCTTTGAGGAGCAGTACAGCCCTCTAGGTAAGAAACATAGGAATCATCTTCTGCCACGATCAACGTTCTTTCAAACTGTCCGGTATTAGCGGCATTAATTCTGAAATAAGTAGAGAGTTCCATAGGGCATCTTACCCCTTTTGGAATATAACAGAAAGAACCATCGGAAAATACTGCTGAGTTCAGTGCTGCGTAATAATTATCAGTCATTGGAACCACAGAACCCAGGTATTTTTTTACCAGGTCTGGATGTTCTTTGACGGCCTCACTGAAGGAGCAGAAAATAATACCAAGTTTAGATAAGGTACCCTTGAACGTGGTTGCCACAGAAACTGAATCCAAGACTGCGTCTACAGCGATTCCTTGAAGTTTCTTTTGCTCATTCAGGTTGATTCCTAATCTTTCATAGATCTGAAGCAATTCAGGATCCACTTCATCTAATGATTTAGGCTTATTATTTTGCTTAGGAGCCGAGTAGTATCGTAAGCTCTGAAGGTCAATTTTAGGATAGGTGACATTGGCCCAATTGGGCTCAGTCATATTTTGCCAGGTTTTGAAAGCCTTCAATCTCCATTCAAGCAACCATTGTGGTTCTTCCTTCTTGGCAGAAATCCATTGAATGATTTCTTCATTGAGTCCGATTGGGGCTTCATCCGCCTCAAAATTTACAGACCAGCCGTGTTCGTACTCTTTGGAGGTAAATTCTTCTAAAATCTGATTGTCTTTGCTCATATTAGCTAAGTTATTTAGACTAATTACATTTTAACTGCGAAGGTACAACATATAATGAAAAAATTATGTTCAGAATCATTCGAAAAATCTATGATTGATATAATAATTCAATAAAAAGGGGTGTTTTGCTTCAATTTGGCCCTATAAAAGCAAAAATAAGTGCTGAATTTTCAACACTTATTTTTTTTGAAAAGTCTCAAAAGACTGATTTTTATTTATTTAGATTTAATCCAAATAGAGTTATTTCTCTTTGTCAAAGAATTGAATGGGTCGATTAATGCTCTCCTCCAAGACGATTAATGTTTCGGTTCTGTCTATTCCTTCCACCTTTTGGATATTGTCCAAAACCAAACGCAAGTGATTGGTGTCACGACAGATGATCTTTGCAAAAATGGAATAGTTACCTGTAGTATAATAAGCACTTACTACCTCAGAAATGGTTTTTAATTTTTCAATGACATTGTCATAAAGAGAACTCTTCTCGAGATAGATTCCCAAGAATGCTGAAATGTCATATCCTAATTTTGAGAAATCTATGTTGAGTGTGGCACTTTTCACAATTCCCATATCTTCCAACTTCTTCATTCGAACGTGAACGGTACCGGATGAAACGAAAACTTTTTTGGCAATTTCCGTGTAAGGGGTCTTCGCATCTTCGTTTAATAAGGAGATGATTTTTAGGTCTATGTTGTCGATATCTAAAATTTTATCCATTTTCGGTTATTGGATTTAGATGATTGTTAATGAATGTGCCTGTAAATTAGAGGTTCTTCAAAAAATACCAAAATTTTTTTTTCAATTTGTAATTGAATGATAAATCTATTTACTTTGGGAGCTAGATGAAACAATAGTTGAATATTTGGTTTTCATCTTGAATGATCAAATTAAAATTGGTTGATTTTCGAATAGCCAAATGTTCGATCATAAAAAACTAGAAACTTTTAATCTCTAAAGTTATATTTGGGTTTATATTCTGAAAAGGGTCTTGCTGATGGCAAGACTTTTTTGTTGCTATTTTGAAATTTAAAATACAAAAAATTGCATTTGAAAGTTTTATTCATGTATTTTTGTTGAATATCTTACAACTATGCACTCAAAAGTAATTTTTCGGATTTTTTCTTCTTTGGCCCTTTTAGGACTTACGGTCCTGTTTCCATTAACCAGTGGTGAATTAAAAGCACAGAATTCCGGTGATTTCCCGGATACCAGAATCAATTACATTCAGTATAATCGATTAAGCTTTCGCAACCTGGAAGAAGAAACTCATGAAGAGGAAGGATTAAAAGCTGAAAAGTTAAAGATTGAACCTCTGACGATGATCGAGGAAAATGTTGCCCGGAATTTAAATTCACATTGGACTTGGCCTGAGTATACTTTGGATATGATAGATAGTTATTCCCCCTTTCTATTCAGGACAAAAAAATCAGCTGCTTTAGAGGAAGTAAAAGTTTTGCTTCAAATCAATTCAAAAGGGAGATTGAGTGGTTTCGAGATTTTAGGGGAGGTAGATCATGGACTTAAAGAGCGATTGGATCACATGCTTCGCAAACTTCCTGATTGCAAACCAGTACCTGGTTATGCCTATTATAATCCAGAAGTCTTTGAATTGACCATTCGAAAATAGATATCCTTCAAATAAGTCAGGCTTTTTTTTGAGCGGTTGGGTGGTTTATCCCTACTCTATTTATTTTGAGTAAAACAACCACAGACCCAATGAAAAAAACGTTACTGATTATCTGCATTGCTTTGTCCGCAAATGCATCATTTTCCCAGGTAAAATCATTTGTTCCAGACAAAATTTTTCCAGAAGAAAATTCCAAATCCAAGTTTTATACGGTTTCAGGAGAGCGGCACGGGCCTTCGTTTTTTAAAAAATTCACCTTCCCAGAAGTTCAGTATACTCCAGGAGAGCAATTGACATTTGACCAATACCACACCGTAGATGTGATGTATCATTGGTATACTACCTGGGCTGAACAATATCCGGACATCGTAGAAGTGTATGAAGTGGGAAAATCCTTTGAAGGAAGACCCATTCTTCAAATGACGATTACCAATAAGGAAACAGGGAAAGATACCGACAAGCCTGCAGCTTATTTTGAAGGAGGAAGACATTCTGGTGAAATCACCTCCAGTGAGTCTATACTTTGGCTGACCCAACACATCCTTGAGAATTATGGTACTGATCCAGAGATCACAAAACTGGTGGATACCAAGGCAATTTATCTGCGTCCCCAAAACAATCCGGATGGATCCAATCTTTACTTAAGAACAGAACAGAGAAATAGGAGCACAGTTAAACCTCATGATAATGACAGGGATGGATTGATTGACGAGGATCCGGAAGAAGACTTGGATGGAGATGGTATTATTTATCAAATGAGGAAAAAGGCGGTAACAGAAGAGGAGAAGAAAAAGGCCAATTTCATTGTTGATCCTGAAGATCCTAGTCAAAAGCTAATGAAAAGGACTTTCCCGGGGAAAGGCGAATACTTGGTGTATACCGAAGGCTATGATAATGATGGTGATGGTTCCTATAATGAAGATGGTATTGGTGGTTTGGACTTGCATAGGAATTACCCCGAAAACTGGAGGCCGGATATTGGTGGAGATTTAACAGGCCGCGGGTATACCCAATATGGAGCTGGTGAATACCCGATGAGTGAGCTGGAATCCAGGTATACCGTATTATGGATGTTGAGCCATCCAAATATCTCGGTGGTCAATTCAATGGATACGAGAGTTCCTATGCATTTGAGAGCCCCATCTACTTCTAAAGCAGAAGAAAGGATGTACCCGGAAGATTTGGAGATTTATAAGGAAATGGATGAATTAGGGTTGTCCTTCACTGCCTATCCATGGGCGGGAGATGTGTATGAAACCTATGCTACTCGATACAAAGTGAATAGCATGACTGGTGATCCCTTAAAACCAAGCCCATTGTTTGGTCACGGACCTGATTTTGGATATTTCTATTATGGGAGTATCTGGTATGGGGATGAGCTTTGGAACAATGGAGCCATGAAGGATTACAATGGAGACGGCATCTATGATGATTTTGATGGTCTAAGATGGGATGAGGAAGAAAACGGAGGCAAAGGATTTAAATCATGGACACCTTTCCAGCACCCTGTGTTGGGAGAAGTGGAAATTGGTGGATTTCACCCAAAATTCTTTGGACAAAACGGACCTACCTGGCAATTGGAAAATTGGGCCAAAAAGCAGGCCCTATTTAATCTCGCCATGGCCAAAAAGCTGCCTCAGTTGACGATATCTTCTTTGGATGTAGCCAATTTAGGAAATGGCGAATTCGAAATCACATTGAATTGGGAGAATACAGGAAGTCTGCCTGTAGCCCTGGAGCAGGCCAAATTGGTCAAAATTGTTCAGGAGGATCGAGTGTCCTTAAGCTTTGAGAAAGAATTGACCGAAGGGTATGAGCAAGCCAAGGTTAAAATCATTACTCCTGCATTGTATGATAAAACTATTTATGCAGGGTATACTGGTGTAGGGGAGAAGAAATCAGCTATGTTCAAAGTGAAAGTGGAAACATCCGAAGAAGTTTCCGGGAAAATTAGATTGTCCTCTACGAGAGGAGGGTATTTTGAGAAAGAATTTACATTAAAATAAGCAACTATGATTAAAAAAATAGTAGTGATTTGTTTCTTTTTTGTGGGCCTTATCAACCATCTGGAGGCCCAACAGAAAAGATCCTTGACGCATCAGGACTACGATGGCTGGGAAAGTCTCAGATCAGAAAAAATCACCAAGGATGGACGTTGGGTAAGCTATCAGATTTCTCCACAGGAAGGGGACGGAAGAATTGAAATTTTTCCCTTTAAAAATCCGGATAACAAATATGTCATCCCAAGAGGCACCTCCTTTAGTTTCACCGCCGACGATCAGTTCGTGGTAGGGAAAATCCTTCCTCAAGAGGATACTGTTCATTTGCTCAAAGTGAAAAAGACAAAAAAGGAGGATATGCCTACAGACAGCCTTTTCATTTATGAAATGAGCACTGGGGAAATAGAAAAATATGCCAGGGTAAAGTCCTTTGATACTCCAAGCGAAAAAGGCAGCTGGGTGGCCATTCTCTTTGAAAAAGAAAAACCTGCGAAGAAAGACCCTGCGGACTCTACCTCGAAAGCAGAAAAACCCAAAAAGACAGATGGAACGAAACTGCTTGTCCGAAGTCTTAGTGGGGATCAGTCATTTGAATTTGAACGCGTAAAGTCTTATGGGTTTGCACCAAATGGGGATTATTTTCATTTTGAGTTGGCAGAGGAAGATACCCTAGACAATGCGGCAATTCATATTTTGAACTTAGCCACAGGGGAAAGTCAGGAAATCCATCAGGGGATGACCTCTTATACCATGAATAAGTTTTCTCCCCAATCAAAGTATTTGGCATTCCTGACTTCGGATGATTCCACGAAGGCCAAAAAGCCTTATTATCAGCTGCAGCTTTTTGATATTGAAAATAAGAGTCTGAGTCAAATTGCTGATGAGCACACCGATGGTATAGTAGAAAACGGTAGGATCAGTGAAAATGGCTCGTTGAAGTTTTCTGAAGATGAATCCAGAATATTTTTTGGGACGGCTCCAGAATACATCGATTATCCGTATGAAGAGGATAGTACCATTTTGGATGACGAAAGACCAAGATTGGATATTTGGGGATGGCAGGATTCCCAGATTCAGCCTATGCAATTAAAAAGAAAATCCAGGGAGGAAAGCAGGTCTTATTTGGCCACCATGGAGTTGAATTCCGGAAAAATAGCTCAATTAGAAACTCCGGATTTACAGGATGTTTCATTGGAGAATAAAGTTACGAGAGAGGTTGGGTTAGGAACTACCAATGCTCCCTATGAAAGGAATTACAGCTGGGATATTCAAATTGGCAGGGATGTTTATTTAGTTGATTTCAAGGATGGTTCCAGAAAGCTCATTGAAAAAGATGTAAGTGGTTTCCCAAGTATTTCTCCTGGAGGGAAGTATGTTTATTGGTATGCAGGTAGAGATAGTGCATGGGTAGCTTATGATATTCAGAGTGAAGAAAAAATCAATTTAACAGCTGGTCTTGATGTGCCTTTCTATGAAGAACTCCATGATTCCCCATCTAATCCTGGAAGTTATGGTTCTAGCGGTTGGTTGGATGAGGATGAAGCTATTTTGATTAATGACCGCTATGATATCTGGAAAATTGACCCAAAAAATCCAGGGGCCGCATCCAGGATTACACTGGGAGAAGGAAGAAAGAACAAAATTGAATTTCGAGTGGAGGTTCTTGATAGAGAGGTGTTGAGTATTGACCCGGAAGAACCGTTGATCTTAAATGCTTTCCATGAAATGACCAAGGAATCAGGGTATTACTCAACAAGAATAGATGCGAAGACTGCACCTAAAAAGCTGATTTTTACTCCAAATCGTTATTATGGATTGACAAAGGCCAAAAATTCTGAGGAGGTATTGGTAAGAAAATCTACCTATGTAGAAAATCCGGATGTATATCTTACAGATTTGACCTTCCAAAATCTAACCAAAGCATCCAACCTGAATCCCCAGCAAGCCACGATTAATTGGGGTACTTCCGAATTGGTTTCTTATTTGGCCAATGACGGCACCCCACTTCAAGGGATCTTGTTCAAACCTGAAAACTTTGATCCTACTAAGAAGTATCCGATGATGGTCTATTTTTATGAAAGAAGTAGTGATGGACTATATTCCTATCGCTCACCGGCTCCTAGTGCTTCCACCATCAACATCCCCTATTTTGTAAGCAATGAATATGTCGTGTTTGTTCCGGATATCAAGTATGAGTTGGGATTACCCGGACCAAGTGCCTATAACTGTATCATTCCTGGAGTCCAGGCAGTCGTTGCAAAAGGATTTGTTGATGCAGATAATATGGCCATTCAAGGTCAGAGTTGGGGTGGATATCAAGTGGCCTATTTAATTACACAGACCAATATGTTCAAAGCTGCAGGAGCTGGAGCCCCAGTAGTCAACATGACTTCTGCCTATGGTGGGATCCGTTGGGGTACCGGTATGAGTAGGATGTTTCAGTATGAACAGACCCAGTCAAGAATTGGTGGTACTTTATGGCAGAAGCCACTTTATTACATAGAGAATTCACCTTTGTTTTTTATGGATAGAGTAGAAACCCCTGTATTGATCATGCATAATGATGAAGATGGAGCCGTTCCATGGTATCAAGGGATAGAAATGTTTATGGCATTAAAGCGATTAAGTAAACCTGCTTGGTTATTACAGTACAACGGGGAAGACCACAATTTGGTCAATCGTAGAAATCGCAAGGATTTGTCAATGAGATTAAGCCAATTCTTTGATCATTACCTGAAAGGAGCACCTGCTCCTTTGTGGATGACCGAAGGACTTCCTGCTGTAGAGAAAGGGAAAACACTCAAATATGAACTGAGTGACAATTAACTAGAAAAAGATCCGTTGATATAAAGGGTCTGGAAACATTCCAGACCCTTTTTTTTATACCTAATAAACAAGCAATTAGTTTTTAAATTACATTTTTAATGACATTAAGTGCTTTTTAATTTATATTTATGGTTAATTCTATTACCCATTTTATCATTTACTTTTCATGTACAACAAAATTAAATCCATTGTCACTGGCTACAAGATCAAAAAGCTAACCTTAGGGGAAATAGAGGTAAAGCTGGCATGTCAAAAAAAGTTTTCAACCTTAGACCCTTTAGCCCCTTTAAGAAGTATCAAGCATGAGCTTCTTAAATCCCCCATTCAATCTTTAAAACAGGTGAATTTTAAACCCTGTTGGGAAAAGAAAAATTTTTCAGTGGAGCAATTGATACCTACCCATGAAGCCACCTTTAGGGTGAATCATAACAACTACCTGGTGAAGCGATATGTGACCAAGCATCAACATCGTTCGGTGAGCATCTATGTGTACCAAGTAGACGGAGAAACCTTTGCGGTTTTCACCAGAAAATATGATTATGGTGATTTTCACCGTCAATTGGTGAACAGCTTCCTTGAAAAATATAATCTGGAGGGAAATTCAAAAACTGCTCATTGTATCAAGTCGAATGAGTACGCCATGTTTTTCAGTCATTTTGGACATTCCCATACACTCATTTGGAATAATCAAACCGAATTGGATCGGTTCCTTTCAATACTCGAATAGTGCAAAAAGCCCTTGGGAAAAAATCTTCCCAAGGGCTTTTTTAATGCGCATCAAAGAAATGTGGATTCTCAGGATGCTACACGGCCACGGCCGCTTTGATATGTGGATGGGGATCATATCCCACTAATTCAAAATCTTCTAATTTAAAAGAGAAAATGTCTTTCACTTCCGGATTGATTTTCATGGTTGGAAGTGGTCTTAGTTCTCTACTTAATTGTAATTCTGCTTGCTCAATATGATTGGAGTACAAATGTGCATCACCAAACGTATGGACAAAATCTCCCAACTTCAGGTCGCAGACCTGAGCGATCATCATAGTAAATAAGGCATAAGAGGCAATATTGAAAGGAACACCCAAAAACACATCTGCACTTCTTTGGTACAATTGGCAAGAGAGTTTCCCATCGGCTACATAGAATTGGAAGATGGTATGACAAGGTGGTAGCGCCATTTGGTCCACATCGGCAACATTCCAGGCACTGACAATATGCCTTCTACTATCCGGCTTGGTTTTGATCTGATGGATCAAATTTTTGATTTGGTCAATTTCTCCCCCTTTTCCATCAGGCCAATGTCTCCATTGATATCCATATACAGGACCTAAATCCCCATTTTCATCAGCCCATTCATCCCAAATAGAGACTTTATTTTCTTTCAAATAGCCGATGTTCGAATCCCCTCTTAAAAACCATAACAATTCCACAATGATAGATCTCAAATGTAGTTTTTTGGTAGTGACTAAAGGGAATCCTTCAGATAAATCAAAACGCATTTGATGACCAAATATACTTCTGGTTCCTGTACCGGTTCTATCGCCTTTTTGAGTTCCTTCTTCAAGGATTTTTCTCATTAAATCGTGGTATTGCTTCATGGATTTTGGGAGATTTCTTTGCCCGCAATTTAGTTAGTTCGGCCAAGAAAAGGAACAATCTTTAACAAAGATCAGAGTTATCTTGTATTATTAAGTTCTAGAGGTCTAGCGGTAAAGACTTAATTATTCAAATGTTCCATCAATCTACTTCATATATATCACTGGCTATTGGGATTTTAATTACTGTTTTGATTTTAATTTTTCCTCCTAAAATCAGCTTTAATTATGATTTTGAACAATTTTTTCCTCAAAGCAATGAAGACTTGGAGTTTTATGAAGCCTATAAAAAGAAGTTTGAAAACGACAATGACTATTTGCTGATCGCCTTTGAAAATCCCAAAGGAGATTTATTAGAAAAGCAATTTTTGGAATCCATCTGGTCTATTCAAAGCAAGGTCAAGGACTTGGAAGGAGTAGACACAGTCCTATCGATTCTGAACCTGGAAAAGCCCATCATAGGGCTATTTGGACTAAGAAAAGAAAAAGTATTGCAATGGGAAACGGAAAGCCAATTGTCGGAATCTTCTTCAGAATTAGGGATTTATAGATCTCAATTGATTTCAAAGGATGGAAAATCCCTTTTGCTATGGGTAAAGAATGCTCAAAACATCAGTAAGGAAAATGGGGACAGGCTCTATTCCGAGATCAAAGGAGTCTTTCAACAAGCTGGCATCCAACCCAAGGCCATTGCAGGTAAAATTCAAGCTCAAGGGGATTTTATCCGTTTGATGCAAAAAGAATTCGGGGTGTTTTTTGGGGCTTCCATCGTACTGATCCTTGGAATGCTTTTCTTTATTTTCAGGACATTTTGGTCCATATGGATTCCATGTGTGGTTTTGCTGGTAGGGACTCTTTGGTCTTTTGCCCTGATGCTTTATTTCGGAAAGGCACTAGATGTGATGTCCGTGATGCAACCTACCATTTTTCTGATTGTAGGCCTAAGTGCTTTAATCCATTTTATTTCACATTTGAACCAAAAAGTCCGTCAAGGCATCCAGGTAGAAAAATCGATTCAGGGAGTATTTAAAGAGCTTTTTATCCCAGTCTGGTTGACTATTTTAACCACTTCATTAGGATTTATCTCCTTATACTTCACGACCATTCCTGCATTAAAATCATTTGGGATCAGTACTGGAATAGGGGTGTTGGTCGTGTTTGGAGCATTGATTTTGTTGACCCCCGGTATTTTATATCTAAGTAGAATCCAGCCAAATCAAGGAACTGAAAAATTCATTTCCCCCAATTTTTTGAGAGGATTGTTTATTGAGGTCCTTAAAAAGAGGAAATGGATTTTGATGGGTTTCCTATTGGTCAGTCTCCTGAGCCTTTGGGGAGGATCAAAGATTCATGTGAACGGATATCTATTGGATAATCTGCCAGAAAACCATCCCATACAACAAGATGTCAACTATTTTGATGAGCAATATGGAGGGTCCAATCCATTGGAAATCTATTTAAAAGCAGGCCCTGAGGCTTCCTCCCTGATGGATTACCAGGTATTAGAGGCACTAGAAAAAGTGGAATCCAAACTAACTGAGCTTACAGGCACCGATCAATTTCTTTCCCCTTTGACGTTGGTGAAAACCATCAATCAGGCACAAAATCAAGGGAGTGCAAAAGCTTTTGTATTTCCTTCACCTGGACAATTTCAGAGAATGGGCAGGTATCTTGAAAGGGCAGGGGAGGAAATAAACTTCAAACTATTAATCAATGATCATCAGGAGGGGCGAATCAGCGGTAGGTCTCCGGATTTTGGGTCGTATAAAATGACCCAAATCCGAGAAGCGTTTGAAGAATTTGTAAGTCATGAAATTGACCCTCAATTATTGACTATTCAATGGACAGGCACTGCCTATCTGATAGATCATGGGCATCAATCTGTAACCATTCAAATGGCTAAAGGGCTAGGAGTTGCTTTTTTAGTGGTAGGCCTGATTGCGGGGATCCTTTTCAGGTCCTGGAGAATATCTTTGATTCTATTGATACCTAATGTGATCCCACTGATTTGGATGCTTGGAATGATGATTTTGCTTGGGATAGAATTTAAGTTGACCACAGCAATTCTGTTTACAGTGGCCTTTGGAATCGCCGTGGATGACAGTATTCATTTCATGACCAGGTTAAGATTTGAATTGGGGAAAGGTAAAAGTTTGATATATGCGATGAAAAGAACGGTGATGGAAACCGGAAGAGCCATCGTTTTGACCACCTTAATTTTGGTGATGGGATTTGGGTTATTAATAGCCAGTGATTTTGGAGTGACTCATTTCACCGGATTATTGATCGCAGCGTCCTTGATTGTTGCACTTTTATCAGACCTACTTCTACTTCCTGTATTATTGCTTCCCATGAAAAAAGTTTGGGAGAAAAAAGCAAAGAAATTAATCCGATGAGGTTCCGGTTGAGAAGGTAGCGGATATTGGGTAATGATCTGAATAATCCACCTCCCGATGTGTTTTAAACTCGATGGCTTTTAGATTAGGAGAGGAAAAGATGTGATCTATTCGTAAAAAGAACAAAACTTTATTATAAGTGAACCCAAAGCCTCTGCCCGCTTTTTCAAATGCATTGTCCAAATTCTCCCCAAGTTTAAAATACGTATAGGAATAGGGGATTTCATTCAAATCACCCATTAAGATAATCGGGTGGGGGCTGTTTTTTAAATGTTCCACCAATACAGCTAGTTGCTTGCTCCGTTCCAGGCTACCTCTATGAAGTTTTCCCAGCGTTTGTCGGTAGTTTTCTTTTACCCCTTCCAGATTTTCCAAACCATCCGAATCGATTCTCATGGATTCCAAATGTGCATTATATATCCTGATCGTATCGCTATCCACCAAAACATCGGCAAAAATTGCCCCGTTTGTTCCATTTTTGTCAAAGACTTTTCCTTCATGGATGATCGGGTATCTACTGAAAATCGCCAAGCCAATGGACCGTTTTTCAGGGTTTCCATCCACCGGGTGGTAGAAGGAATAAAAACCATTGTCTTTGCCCAGCAGCTTTATTGCATTTCTGGAAGCAGAGGTATAATCCTGGTAAAATTCCTGAAAAACCTTGATGTCCGCTGGATGTTCATTCAACCAAGTGAAAACATTTTGATCTATTTTGCCTTCAGCATCCCTTTTAAAGTCAAATTTATGGGCATTATAGGAAAGCACTTTAAGTCCTTGGGAATCTTCATTTTTCGGATGGAGCTGAAGAGTAATCAGGGCGAATTTGTAGCCAATCAATAGGGCTGCAAGATGAAACCAAGCCCATTTTTTCCATGATAAAAGAAAGATGAAAAATAAGAATAGGTTGACCAACCAAATGATAGGAATAAAGAAAGGTAGTAAGCCTACGTAGGGAAAATATTCGGGGGAAACATATACACTTAAAAATAAAGTCAGTGAAAGGCAAAAGATGATTCCTGAGAGGTATTTCATAGGTAAGCGAAGTGGACTTCAAATTAAATGAGTCAAAATTGAAAATCAGAATATCTGAAGGGTTTAATTTGTTTTAACAAATTCTTGGCCTTTTTCGTCTGTAATACGGTAAATTGGTTCAACTGTTGAAAAAATTAGTTGCTTGACCCTCATAGGTATGAAAATTGTCGTTTAAATTAAGATAGGCTGGAATTTTGTAAGGAAGAAGTTAATTATTTATTTGAAAGAGAAATCTCTATATCATGAAAATACAATACTTAATTTGGGTATCAGCTATTGCTACCCTTCTATTTACTTCATGTGATCCGAAATCCTCTGAGTCTATTGAAAAGTCTGCTTTGTCCGATTCGGACCCTGAATCAGAGGAAGTAGAGAATAGACCCAGTCCACTTGAAGTGAAAGATGGGACGGTAGCTGGAAAAGCATTTAAGGTGCATTATGGTTCCCCTGCCGTCAAAGGACGCGTTTTATGGGGAGATTTGGTTCCTTATAATGTAGTTTGGCGAACTGGGGCCAACGAGGCTACCTATGTAGAGTTGAGTGAGGATATGACCGTGGAAGGGGAGTTGTTGAAAGCAGGGAAATATTCACTTTTTACAATTCCGAAAGAAAACACTTCCTGGACCATTATTTTTAATTCTGAGTGGGATTTGGAACATGGCCATTTTCAGTATGATGAGGATAATGATGTCTTAAGAGTGGAAGTTGACCCCATTTGGGAAGAAAATTCTCAAGAGCGTTTATCTATTGATTTAGAAAATCCGGGATTAGTGATCCGTTGGGAAAAATTAAAGCTTCCAATAACCATTCAATAAAAAAATAACTAGATCCAAGAAATAATGACTAGGTCCAAAAAATAATGACTAGGTCCAAAAAATAATATCTAGATCCTAAGCCCTCAATTCATCATTGAGGGCTTTTTTTTGATGGATGTCAAAACTCGATTTCAAGTATAGAGATTAAAAAAGAATGGGTTAAATTCGCTCGATGTAACCTCTTTGGTATATCATGTAATTTGATTCCCCCCTCGTCTTATTCAGGTTCCTTGTTTTAAAACACATGAAATATTTTTCCTTCCTTTTTGTTCTCGGGATCACCATCGCTTTGGCTATCTATATTTCAAGACCTATTGGACCAATTCCCCCGATTGCACCACTGCTGGACCCGCATCATGGATTTTGGCAAAATATGATCAGTGAGGATGAAAAAGCAGCATCTGAAATTTCACTTCCAGGGTTAGGTGCGCCTGTTCAGGTAATTTATGATCAACACCTGATCCCTCATATTTTTGCTCAGAACTCCAAGGATTTATATCAGGCTCAGGGATACATTACTGCCAAGCATCGACTTTGGCAAATGGAATTTCAGACCAGAGCTGCCGCTGGAAGGCTATCTGAGATAGTTGGGGATATCGCATTAGACCTAGATCGAATGACCAGAAGAAAAGGACTTGGTTATGGAGCAGAGCTAGGCTTGGAATATTTGAAAGCAAATGACCAAGAAACCTTAGAATACATTGAATCTTACGCCAAAGGAGTGAATCAATACATTCATGATTTAAGTCCAGGGGAACTTCCTGTGGAATACAAGATTTTGAATTATAGACCTGAGGAATGGACTCCTTATAAAACCTTGTTGCTCTTAAAATACATGTCTGATATGTTGGTGGGTGATCGGGATTTAGAATATACCAACCTTCGTAAAATTTTAGGGGCCGAGATGTTGGCAAAACTTTATCCTGATTTTCCGGAAGAACCTGATCCTGTGATCGAAAAAGAAAAGATTTGGGATTTTGAACCCATACCCATTGAAAAGCCTGACGGGCTGGCTTATCCAATCGATTCCTTGATGCTGGATCCTTTACCTCAACCCGTAGAAGGAATTGGTTCGAACAATTGGGCAGTATCTGGTGCCAAAACGAAAAATGGGAAACCAATTTTAGCAAACGATCCACACCTTAGTCTAAACCTGCCCTCATTGTGGTATGCATTGCAATTGACTACCCCTGAATTTTCTGTAAAAGGAGCTTCTCTTCCCGGGGCCTTAGGCATCATTTCCGGTTTTAATGAAGATGTTGCCTGGGGAGTCACCAATGCGACCAAAGATGCTCGTGATTGGTATCAAATTACTTTTAGGGATGGAAGCCGAAATGCATATAAATATGGAGAAGAGTGGAGGGAAACCACATTTCGGATAGAAGAAATCAAGGTCAAAGGAAAAGAGGATTTTTTGGATACCGTAGTCTATACCCACTATGGCCCCATCGTATATGATAGAAATTTCCGTGGTGAAAGGCAGGATGTCAATTTTGCCTTGAAGTGGACAGTTCATATGGGCTCAAATGAACAGAAGACTTTTTTATCGCTCAATAAGGCTAAAAGCCATGCAGATTATAATCAGGCCTTGGATCATTTCACAGCCCCTGCCCAAAACTTCGTTTTTGCCTCTAATTCGGGAGATATTGCCATGAGAATACAAGGGAAATTTGCCCTTAAATGGCCTGAACAAGGAAAGTTTTTGATGGATGGTTCCGACCCTCGAATGGAATGGCAACAGTTTATTCCAAACGATCAAAACCCAAGTACCTTAAATCCTGAAAGAGGTTTTGTTTCCTCTGCAAACCAACGACCCGTAAGTTCGGATTACCCTTATTATGTTTTTGACCATACCTATGAGCATTACAGAAATCACCGAATTAATGGAAGACTTCGAGCCATGGATCAAATTACGGTAGAGGACATGAAAGAATTACAGTTTGACGATTATTACCAGCAGGCTTCAGAAATTCTTCCTACCATGTTGAAGCTCCTGGGGGATCAGGTTCCGGAAGGGAAAAACGCACAGACCTTTCTAAAGCAGCTTCAAGAATGGGATTATTATGCTGATCCCAACCAAAAAGCCCCTACCGTTTATTATGTCTGGTGGAATAAGTTATATGACCTAATTTGGGAGAGATGGGATGAGTTTGGCGTGCCAGTCGTCAAGCCCACTAGTTATCGCACCATACAGCTATTGATTGAAGAACCGGAGGGAGAGATTTTTGATAAGAAGGGCACCTCAGAAAAAGAAACTGCTACCACACTTGTCAGGACATCATTTGAACGGATGGTGGAAGAATTGAATGAATATATTTCAAAAGAGGGAGATTATGGCTGGGCTAATTTTAAGAATACCACCATCCAGCATCTGGTTCCACAGTTTACTTCATTTTCAAAATCACATGTTTTTACTGGAGGAGGATCTGGAATAGTTAATGCCACCAGCGGTAGGCATGGGGCTAGTTGGAGAATGGTCGTAGAGCTGGGGGATGTTCCAAATGCCTCTGGGGTATATCCTGGAGGTCAGTCGGGTAACCCTGGGAGTAAATATTATGCTGATTTGTTGCCTATTTGGGCAGAAGGAGGCTATTTGAATTTCGATTTGAGAGACCCGGAAAATTTAGAGGGGGTCCTGTTTCAAACTACTTTAAAGTAACGTCATGAAGTTTATATCACTAACTATAGTAAGTGCTTTGATTGTGGTTTTTGTCAATCCATTTTTCCCATACTGGATCGTGATGATTTTGATAGGGATACTATCGGCTGTATTTGGTTTGAAGGGATTTGTTTCCTTTTTAGCAGGAGGCCTGGGAATGGGACTTGCCTGGGTGGGTCAAACCGTATACCTAAGTTTTATGACCGGAAGCCCACTTCCAGATCAAATGGCTGAGATTATGGGGGCAAGTAGTGGAGTATTCCTTTCCGCAATCACAGGCTTGATTGGCTTTTTATTAGGTGGCTTTAGTGCCTATTCGGGCAGTTTGTTCAGAAGAATGCTCAAAAAGAAGCCGGATAATATTTACAGAGGTTAAAATTTCTAATCATTTAAGTTTCTTAGTTCAACAAGTGTTTCAAAATAATCATTTTGTTTTTTCAGTTCATACTAATGAGTACCTTTGTTACTCACTATAAAAGTGATTTTTTATGCTTGATTCATTAATTACTTCTAAGACCAGACTGAGACTTTTGGTCAAGTTTTTTGTCAATTCCAAAACTCATAGCCATTTGAGAGGGTTAGCTGAGGAGTTTGGGGAATCTACCAATGCCATTAGAAAGGAATTAAATAACCTGACCCAGGCAGGGATACTGGAAAGGCATACCGACAAAAATAAAATTGAATACCAGGCAAATGTGAAGCATCCATTCTTTTCCAATATTCAGGAGATCATTCGTAAATACTTGGGATTGGATAAGCTGTTGGAACAGATTTTAGAAAGAATGGGTGAAGTGGAGCAAGTGGTTTTGGTTGGAGATATTGCCGAAGGGAGAGATTCGGGGAATATAGAAGTGTTGGTAGCAGGTGAGAGCTTAAATGCGGAATATATTAACCACCTGACTACAAGAGTGGAGGAGCTGATTGATAGAAAAGTGGTATTTACCTTGCATGGAGAACGGATAGCTTCTTCAGGTTTGGTACTATTTGATAAAGAGGCAGGGATCTAAATCCTGCAACAAGATATTGTTCAATTGCTAAGTACAAATTTGTGACTGAAAGGGCGAAGCTGTAGCCCGGGCGAATTGATTTTGGAAAATTTATTGCAAATACTTTATGGTTAACACCGAAAATATAATGATCTCAGATGCTTTTAGAAGGCGATATCAGACAATAGATATCAGGGTTTTTATGTTTACCATCCTGTTTTTCTTGATAGGATTAGTGGTACAGGCCCAAAATCTTTCGGATATCCAAAACTTGAAAGTGGATAATCTATCGGATGCTCAGTTAGAGCAATTGCTAAAACGGGCAGAGGCGAATGGGTTGACTGTGAATCAATTGGAAGCCTTGGCGAGAGAAAGAGGCATGCCTGCTGTGGAAGCCGCAAAATTGAGGCAAAGGATCAACCAACTTCAAATGGCTGTAAGTCCTCAAAGCGGGGTGACCCCTGTAGGCTCGGGGAGGTCTGTAGTAGGAGGGGACGGGAATGATGTATTTGATTCTTTAAGAAGGTCTGACCCCTATTATGATTTAACTCCAGTTCAGAAGAAAATTTTTGGATTTAAGTTATTCCACAATAAAAACTTAGATTTTTCTCCAAGTCTCAACCTTCCTACTCCTTTATCCTATGTGATTGGATCTGGAGACCAGTTATTACTGGATGTTTACGGAGCATCTCAACAGTCTTTCGATTTGAATGTGACTCCAGAAGGAAGAGTCTATCTGCCCAATATAGGGCCAATTCAGGTAGGAGGCTCCACCATAGAGGCAGCAACAGCAAGAATCAAAACTGCTTTGGGAAGAATATATTCTGGGCTGAATGGGGCAAACCCCAACACATTTATCCAATTGCGATTGGGGAATATCCGCTCCATCAAAGTTTCTATGGTTGGTGAGTTGACGAAACCAGGTACCTATACCTTGCCTTCTTTTGCCACCGTTTTCAATGGCTTGTATGCGGCGGGTGGACCCAATGAGAACGGTGCATTCAGAAATATTCAAGTTTACAGAAACAGTAGATTAGTAGCGACAGTAGATATTTATGAATTCCTCTCCAAAGGGGAGCAGAGTTCAAATATTACCTTACAGGATAATGATGTGGTGATTGTTCCACCTGTCCAAGCTAGAGTTGAAGTGATTGGTCCTGTTAGGAGAGAAGGATTATTCGAAGTGAAGCCAGAAGAGCATTTAACGGATTTATATATCTATACAGGAGGTTTTGAAAGCTTGGCTTATAAAGACCGAGTGACCATCAGAAGGATTGAGGATAATCAACGAAAAGTAATTGATGTCTCCTCAAGTCAATTTAACTCCTTTCCTCTCCAAGATGGAGATGAAATTCTAATAGGAGAGGCCTTGGATCGATTTGTAAATAGGGTTCAGATTTCAGGATCTGTCAATCGCCCAGGGGAATATTCCTTTGAAGAAGGCAAGCTAACCGTGAAAGGATTGGTGGAGAAAGCTGAGGGATTAAAACCAGAGGCCTTTACCAATAGATCTACTTTATATAGAACAAGTACAGATTTGACACTTGCTGCCGAATCCTTGGATTTAGCGGGGATTTTGAATGGTACCAAACCGGATATTACGCTTCAAAACGAGGATTTGTTATTTATCCCAAGTAGGTATGATATTCAAGAGGAATATTATGTCAAAATATCCGGAGAGATCAATTTTCCCGGAACCTATCCATTTGCTTCTAATATGACGGTAGGAGACCTGATTTTAAGATCCGGAGGATTATTGCAATCCGCCTCCAATGCTTCCATTGAAATTGCCCGAAGAGTTAGAGACCCAAGTTCTGGAAAAATTGCAGAGATTTCCACTCTGTCAATAGATCCAAATTTAGAATTAACTCCTGAGGAGTCGAACATGCCATTAAAGCCTTTTGATCACGTTTTTATTCGGAGAAGCCCCGGTTTTGAAAGAGAGCAATTAATCACCTTGCAAGGCGAAGTGGTACACCCTGGAGAGTTTGCGATTTCAGGAGCGGATGAAAGAATTTCTGACGTGATAAAAAGAGCAGGTGGTTTGACTCAATTTGCCTATCCAAAAGGAGCAAGTTTGATCAGAAGAACCGTATACTATAAAGGTCCGACGGAGGAAGAGATGAAGGAAGGCTCTTTAAGAAATTTAAAGGATAACCTGGATCCAGAAAGAAACCGAAACATCAATGAAGCGGAGGAACTGATGTTTGAAAGAATTAACACCAAGCTAAGTCAAAAAGAGCAAGAGCGCCTCTTGAGGGAAAGGGAGCAGGAGAGAATGAAGCTGTTTGAGTCAACTAGCTTAAACGATACAATAGCATTAGACTCTACGATCAATCAAGTAAGAATCTCAGAGCAGGATTTAGTGGGTATTGATTTGGAGAAAATTATGCAAAACCCGGGTTCAGATGAGGATTTATTTCTATTGGAAGGGGATATCATCCGGGTACCGAAAGAGTTACAAACTGTGAGGATGGTAGGAGAGGTGTTGTTACCTACTACCAGCCGATACAATAAAAAGAGTAGTTTAAAAAATTACATTTCAAAAGCAGGTGGATTCACGGAAGAGGCTAGAAAATCTAAAACCTATGTGATTTATGCGAACGGGGATGCCAAACGGACGCATAACTTTTTGGGGATAAATTTTTACCCTGAGCTGGAACCTGGTGCTGAAATTGTAGTACCCAAAAAACCTCAGAGAAATAGACTGAATGCAGCAGGTTGGATAGGACTTGCTTCAAGTTTAGCAACGTTAGGGATCCTTGTTGATCGATTATTAAATTAATATTTAAGGAATAATTTTATGAAAATTGCAGTAGTTGGTACCGGCTATGTGGGCCTGGTGTCAGGAGCTTGTTTTGCTGACGTAGGTATCGAAGTTACCTGTGTGGACATTGACCAAAAGAAAATCGAGAAGTTAAAGAATGGGATCATGCCCATTTATGAACCTGGTCTAGAAGAAATTGTGGTTCGAAATTATAAAAGTGGAAGATTACACTTCAGCACAGACTTAGGGGAAGCCATTCAAGGAGCATCTGTTGCATTTATCGCAGTGGGTACCCCTCCGGGAGAAGATGGTTCTGCGGATTTAAAATATGTATTGGCAGTGGCTGATGAGATTGGCCAAAAGATGTCAGATTATATTGTAGTAGCTACCAAAAGTACGGTGCCAGTGACTACTGGGGAAAAGGTAAGAGGGGCCATCAAAAATGCCTTGGATCAAAGAGGATCTGATCTTCCTTTTGCAGTAGCTTCAAACCCTGAGTTCCTAAAAGAAGGAGCTGCCGTGGAGGATTTCTTAAAACCTGATAGAATTGTCATCGGAGTGGATGATACCCGTGCAGAGGAGATCATGAAGCGTTTGTATAAGCCGTTTCAGTTGAGTGGAGAGCGAATCATCTATATGGATATTCCTTCAGCAGAAATGACCAAGTATGCGGCAAATGCCATGTTGGCGACAAAAATTTCTTTCATGAACGACATTGCCAACCTATGTGAGAAAGTAGGAGCGGATGCCAATATGGTTAGAAGAGGAATTGGAACAGATCCAAGAATTGGAAATAAATTCATTTACCCTGGTGTGGGATATGGTGGATCCTGTTTCCCTAAGGATGTCAAAGCCATTATCAAGACAGCCAAACAATATGGATATGATCTGAGAGTCCTTCAGGCTGTGGAAGACGTGAATGATGACCAGAAGCATGTGTTGGCCAATAAAGTAAAAGCACATTTTGGAGAGGATCTAAGCGGAATGACGTTTGCCATGTGGGGGTTGAGCTTTAAGCCCAATACCGATGACATGAGGGAAGCACCGGCTGCGGTGATCATTGATGAGTTAAGAGCAGCAGGAGCAAGCGTGAGGGCTTACGACCCCGTTGCCATGGAAGAGGCGAAGGAACATTACCTGTTTGATAAGGTGACTTATTGTAAGGATTCTTATGATGCATTGGTGGATGCTGATGCCTTGTTGCTCGTGACCGAATGGTCAGAGTTCAGAATTCCAAGTTGGGATGTAGTATCCAAACTCCTAAAAAACAAAGTGATATTCGATGGTAGAAATATCTATGATAGAAAATACTTGAATACTCTTGGGTTTGAGGTATACAATATCGGATCGAAGTAATAATAATTGCCCCTGGGTTCTTTCTCAGGGGCATAACTATGTCTTATTGCATATAAATATATGGTAATAGCTGGGGCTGGAGGACATGGCCATGAATTGAAATATTGCCTCATACAGGAAGGTATTGCCGATTCAGAAATCATTTTTTTTGATGAACATCCATCCAACAAAAATCTGGAGGAGCATCCTATATTGATTTGTGGGGAGGAGCAATTGAAGGAAGCCTTCCAAAAGGATCCCCGGTTCATGCTGGGGGTGGGTAATCCAATCCATAGAGAAAAGCTATACCATTTATTGACGAATCTTGGTGGGATTTATACCGGGCTCCATGGCAGTTCATCGTTGAAAGAGGATATTCACCAGTTTCAGTTTGATGTTTTTCCATTCAGTTTTATTGGGCCCTTGACCCGCATTGGCACAGGTGTGCTGATCAATACCAGGGCCAGTGTGCACCATGAAAGTACAGTGGGAGAATTCAGTGAAATAGGTCCCGGGGCCATGTTATTGGGCGCCTCGAAAATTGGAAAGAAATGCAGGATTGGAGCTGGGGCAGTGATCCTTCCCGGAGTAGAATTGGGCGATGAAGTAATCGTGGGAGCTGGAGCAGTGGTAACCAAAAGTTTTTTTGGAAAAGGAATGGTGATCAAAGGAATACCGGCAAAATAAGGAGCGTTGGGACAGAAAAAGATAATTAAAGGGGTATTTTGGAATGCCCTCCAATTGATCATAAACAAATCCTTTGCTTTTATCATCAAGTTGATTTTAGCAAAACTCTTGGTACCCGAGGAATTTGGGGTAGTAGGGATGGCGATCGTGTTTATCAGTTTTGTAGAGGTGTTCAATGACCTAGGATTTGGGGCGGCACTGATTCAAAAAAAGGAGACGGATTATACCCCTAACCTATTATACACCGCATTTTGGACCAATTTAGGGTGGTCTCTTCTTACCTATTTGGCTGTTGCCTTTATCGTGGCTCCATTGGCGGCAAGTTTTTACGAAGAACCCGTTTTGTTGCAGATCATTCCAGTGATGTCTGTTGGGATTATTTCTAACTCCATTATTGTCATCCACAAAGTCCAGCTGACCAGGATCATGGACTTTAAGAAAATGGCCATCATCAGTAATATTTCCAATGTGTTTTCCGGGGTATTATCGATTACGTTGGCGCTTTTAGGGGCAGGGTATTGGTCTTTGGTTTTTAATTCAGTGGCAGGATTTATTGTAGCCATTCCACTGTTTATGCATGCCACGAAATGGACGCCAAAATTCATTTGGGAAAAAGAGGATTTCAATAAGATTTTTGGATTCGGCTTCTATTTTACGGGCACTAAATTTTTTAACAACCTCATCACAAAAATCGATTATTTACTAATAGGAAAATGGGTGGGGGCCTATTACCTAGGTATTTACACGTTTGCATTCATACTTACCGATACGTTCAGAAGTCAAGTACTTCAAATCATAAACAAGGTGATGTTTCCTGTTTATTCCACCATCCAGGATAATCCGGCAGAAATCAAGAAAAATTACCTCAATGTATTGAAATACAACAGTATGATTATTAGTCCTATCATGGCAGTTTTTGTGGTGTTGGGAGAAGAAGTAATCAGGTATGGATTTGGAGAAAAATGGCTGGAAGCTGTTTTTCCATTGAAAATCATCTCTCTATCCATCCTCATTCATATGATGGCTAATAGTTATACCGTGCTATTAAGAGGGATCGGGAGAGCAGATGTGGAATTTAAACTTCAACTCTTCAAAGCAGTTTTTATTTTTATTCCAATGCTCACCATCGGTATTTATTACTATGGGATCAATGGAGCATCCATCGCAATTCTCATTAACAAATCCACAGAAGTGGTGATTGGAGTCTTTATTTTAAAGCGATTCATAGGGTTGGATTATCGAGAAGTCTTTGCATTCATGAAAAAGACATGGTTCTTCATTGTCGCCATGATTCTTATAGGAATCCTATCTAGAGAGGTCCTGGGGCTCCATTATTTCATCACCTTTATTTTAATGGCTGTTGTTTATCTCTTTGGGTTGAAAGGTGAAATAAAAAAGGATATAAAACACTTTTCCTCACTCAAGTCCAGCTAAAAATTTAGAAGTGCATTCCCCTCTGGTTTCGATAATTATTCCCGTTTACAACCGATCTGACTTGATTTCGGAAACGTTGGATTCGATCAAAGCGCAAACTTTTACGGATTGGGAGTGTGTGCTGGTAGATGATCACTCCACGGATGACAGTTTTAAAGTATTAGAGGAATACAGCAAAGCGGATCCGAGATTTAGGGTTTATTCCAGGCCAAACGATAGAGTAAAAGGAGGTTGTGCCTGCAGGAATTTTGGTTTCGAACAATCAAAGGGAGAATTCATTCAATATTTCGACTCCGATGATCTGATGCTCCAAAACATGATTAAGGAAAAAGTTGAATTACTAAGTGCAGGAAAAGAACTTGATTTTGTGGTTACCAAGATGGGTAAGTTTTTCAAAAATGGAGCGTTTTTGGCTCCAGAATACAGTCTTCATTCCAACAACTTCATACAGGATTTTTTGACCTATCAAATTTTCTTTCTTACCCCCGGACCACTATTTAAACGGAATTTCCTAGCGAAGTTTCCCATCCATTTCAGCGAAAAATTGGAAAGAAGGCAGGAACGGGAATTCTATAGTAGGCTGATTTTATCCAGACCAAGGTTTAAGGTATTTGATCATGTCCATTGCTATAGGAGGATGCATGAGAACTCCATCCAATCCAACTACGATGAAGGTGATTTAAAAAAGCACCTGATTTCTAAGTTCCGGTTTTATGATTCCCTGCGCTCAAATTCTGGAGGAAAGTTTAATCAGGATATCTTCAAGTATTGCAAACCTGAAATAATCATGCTTTGGAAGAAAAGCTTGAAAAATCAGTTTTGGGGGCTTGCGTTCTCCTATTCAATCATGATTTTAAAATTGAAGTTTTGATGTCACAGGTGGAGCTATCAGTGATCATTCCCACCTATGAGAATTGGGAGCTTCTCAAAGCCTGTCTCCAGGCTTTGAATCAACAGACCTTTGAAAAACACCGGTTTGAAGTATTGATTATTAACAATAAGCCAGGATCACCGATTCCAGATTTGCCTTTTGAAGGAAATTTAAGGGTGTTGGAAGAAGCCAAACCGGGCTCTTATGCTGCCAGAAATAAAGGGATAGCTGAAGTTCAGTCTGATTTAATTGCCTTTACTGATTCTGATTGCCTTCCATCCAACCATTGGTTAGAAAATGGGGTCAAGGAAATAGAGAAGGGGTTTGATCTGGTGGGAGGAAGGATGACGCTTTTTAAACCCGAAGGAGGAAACCATTTGGCATTTATTTACGAACAAGCCTTTTCTTTTAATCAATTTAAAAATGTGACTCAAAAAGGTCAGAGTGTGACTGCCAATCTGATTTGTAAAAAATCAGTCATAGAAACAATCGGGAAGTTTAATGAAACACTGATGTCTGGAGGTGATTTTGAATGGACAAAGCGGGCAACAGACGGTGGATTCAAAATGGGATATGGTCATGATGTGGTAGTGGCTCACCCCTCTAGAAAAAATCTACATGAACTAATTAAGAAAAAGAAAAGGACGATTGGAGGTATGTATTCCAGATTTTATAAATTCTATACTCCCAAGCAAAAACTCCTTTTCGGACTACATTTTATCAGGCCTCATGTTTCTATCTTTGGTTATCCTAATCTAAGTTTATCAGAAAGAACTAAGCTGTTTTTTGCCACCTGGTATGTAGAATGCATTGGGATGAAGGAAATGTTGAAATTGGACTTGGGTCATAAAAAAGCAGAAAGAGAATGAAAAGACATGTTCAAAGAGATCAGGATTTCGTAAATCAGAATTTTATTCTATGAAAAATCAACTAAATACTATCCTGCTAAAAAATGATTTTACACTTCTCAACTTAGTGAAATTAGGTAAAGCTAAGCTGAAAGTACTGATAGCTACCATTGTAATCTTTATACTGATAGGGCTTGCTTATTATATTTCTACTCCAACCTCATTTTCTTCAGAGACGATTTTATTGGTAGAAAGCCAAAACACAAGTTCTGCCGGAGGTTTAGGGTCCTTGGCACAGGTGGCAGGGTTTGCCGTTCCAGGTTCCTCAGCGGAATTGGCCACGTTGGATCCTGCACTATATCCTATGATCTTGCAGAGCAAGCCATTTTTGGAGGATTTGATGAATTCAAAAATTAAATCTGAAATCTATCCAGATTCAGTTTCTCTTTTCAAATATTTCGTGGAAACAAGACCTGATAATGAAATTTACAAGTTTATAAAAAGCCCGCTTTCAGTTTTTAAACCAGGTATTCAAGTAAATGATAGTGATAGAGATTCTATCAAAATGGAAAACAGAACAAAGTATGAACCGATGGAGATGTATGTTTTGTATCGAATTTCTGAGCGGATCACTGCAAGTTCTGAGGGTAGGTTATTAATCATTTCTACTACCATGCCAGAACCAAATTTGGCATTCCAATTTTCCAAAATGGTAAAAGATTTATTAGTAGAATATTCCACTAGATATCTTCAAGAAAAGCAAAAAAGTCAGGTTCAATATTTAGAAGTTCAATACCAAAAAAGCGAGGAAGGTTTTAAAGAAGCTCAAAACGCCTTGACTACTTTTAGGGAAAGGAATCAAGGCTTGTTTTTGGAAAGTATGAAGGCCATAGAGCAAAACTTAAATTCGGAATATAACCTAAAGTTTGAATTATATAGAACCATTGCAAAAGAGTTAGAAACCTCAAAAATTGAATTGAACAATCAAAAGCCCATATTTACGGAGATTGAACCCCCTATTATACCAAATAGGCCTATTGCTCCAAACCTACTATTGACGTTGGCATTCAGCATCACCTTAGGTTTTGTTTTTGGGCTGATCTTTATTTTCATTCTTTACATCAAGCAATACATCAAGCTACATCAAGAAATTGAAGCCTGATTTGAAAGTATCTGTAGTTGTACCCTGCTTCAACAACGAACGGTTAATTACCGATACATTGGAGTCTATTCTCCAACAAACCTATTCTAATTGGGAGTGTGTCGTAGTAGATGACGGATCCCAAGATGGTACCGAGGGTAAGGCTCAGTCTTATGTGGATAGAGATGATCGATTCAGACTATTCAAGAGGCCAGCTGAACTTCCCAAAGGCGCCAATTCATGTAGGAATTTCGGGGTCCTAAAGAGTTCTGGAGAATATCTGATATTTCTTGATGCGGATGATTTACTGAGTAAAAATTGCATCGAACAAAGAGTAAATTCAATAGCTGATGAAGATTTAATAATTCATTCGACAGCCCATTTTACGAAAGATATAGATGAGGCAACTCCATTTTTCCCAAACCTCAATATCCATTTATCTGCTATTGAATACAGGAACATGTTTTTGGAATACATGATTCCATGGCATACCAGTAGCGGGATTTGGAAGAAAGAGTTTTTTACCAAAATAAATGGGTTTAACGAACGATTGTTGAGGTTTCAGGATGTGGATATCCATGTAAGAGCATTATCAGTTCCTGCCATCAAATTCAAACTGGATAATACTGCACCTGTTACATCCTATTACCGGAAATCCGAGTTTCATCAACAAGTCACCAAAGAAAAACGGAGGTTTATATTGAATCAAGGGCTTGCTTTTGCCACTGAATTGAAGTCGGTATTGCCCGCTAAAGACTATCTACGGGTCCAGGGATTATTTATTTATTTGTTTTTCAGGTTTGAGGAAGTGTTTGGCTTAGAGGATGTAAAGATGCTTAAAAACCTTATGCAAGCGAATCTTGAGGATTCGAAGTCGGGTAAACTAGCTAATGAATTCAGCTTTCTGGTTTGGGTTTATGGAACTTGGATGACCAATTCCAGCCGATTTAGAAAGTATTTGAGTTTTATGGTTTTCAAAAAATATGCTTACTCAACCCGAAAGAAGTTGAACCATTGAAAGCCTATTATGAAAATATTGAGTTTTGGCATTTAATTACCTTGCCCATTTACTTCGTTTTGGTTTATCTAATTCTGACGACGTTTGCCAAAAGGATTTTAATTTCAGATAATAAGTATATCAACCTCCATTTTCTTGGTCTGCTGCTTTTTTATCTTGCAATAGGATTAGTTGATTATAAAATCAAACTGATTCCTTATTTCCCGGATACGAATCTATTTACCAGGATTTTAGAGACAGGGGTAACCCCACACAATCAATCGATAGGGGTAAAAATAGGCTATAAATTTCTAGCTATCCCAATCTATCTGATTTCACTGAAATCCATATTTAATTATTTCTTATTTAATATTTTATTCTTTCAACTTGGTCTGATTTTCTTGGCTGGGGCATTTAATCGAACCTATGGAATTCAGGATGTGTGGGTTCAGCGGTTTTATTTAATACTTGCTGCATTGGCTCCTTCCATTGTCGTTTATTCTTTCACGCCACTTCGAGAGAGTTATTTTGTCCTGGCCTTGGGGTTATTCTTTTACGGAATGACAGGAAAATACAAACTCAATTACTTCCTGATATTGGGAGTGATTTTGGCAGGGATTCTTAGGATCCAGCTTCTTTTGTATTTTTTTATCATTGTCGGGTTCCAATATTTAGTGCAACTGAAGTTGAGCCGAAAAATGGTAATTGGTCTTATTTTAGTCCTGTTTCCATTATTTTTCGTTGCCTTGAATTATTTGTCTACCAGTATTTTAAATATCCCCATATCACCTGAGAGTTTGTCGTTGTTTAGAAACGTACAACGTATGAATTATTTTGAATCTGGAGTTACCTACCCAGAAGTGGATTGGCGGACCTGGTTGGACCTAATATTAGATTTTCCAGGCTTGTTTTTCCAATTTTTACTGGCTCCTTTTCCAGTAATTATTTTCATCCCATTTTGGACTAAATTGGCCTATTTTGCAGATGGATTGTATCTGCTTTTCCTTTTATTTATTTGTTTAACTTTTATAAAAAACATCAAGAAATATTCCTTATGGTTGATCTATATTGGAGTTTACGTTGGTATGTCTGCTTTTTTTGAATTTCATTTGCTAGGTGCAGTTCGTCATAGATTGCCCGCAACTTTATTAATATTGAGTATTGCTGCACAAGCATTAGCGTATTACTTGCCAAAATATAAATGGATTTTCAGGTACTGATTTCCACAATGAATCCAAAGCCAGATTCGTTTAAAGGGAAAAGTTTTCATGTATTAGTCATTTCTCAAAACCAAACTGGAATCCACTTCCAGGATGAAAACTTAGCGTTTATTTCCTTTGACGAAAAAGGATTATCAAAGAGTAGAAACCGAGCATTGGAAAATGGAACTGGTGAATTAGGCTTAATAGCTGATGATGACGTGGATTTCTGTGAAAATTTTGATGCTAAAATCAAAAAAGCTTTTCATGATTTCCCCGACGCAGATATTATTACCTTTAAAATATTGACTCCAACAGGAGAAAATTATAAAAATTACCCAAAGAGTTCTTTTAAACATACACGGAAAAGTATTTATACCGTGTCTTCAGTAGAGATCGTATTCAAGCTTGAAAGTTTGAAAAAAGCTGGAATTAAGTTTGATGAACGATTTGGCTTGGGGGCTTCCTATCCAAGTGGGGAAGAAACCATTTTTTTAAACGACGCAATGAATAAAGGTCTAAACATCTATTTTGTACCAGAATATATCGTAATGCATCCACTTGAAAGCTCCGGGAAAATTCTGGATGCAAGCTATTATAAAACTAAAGGGGCGCTTATTAAAAGGTTATATGGTTATTCTTTTAATTTAGTTTTGGGCATAGCATTTTTGATGAAGCAATATTTAAAACCGCAAAGATCTATTTCTCTTTTTAGTTCATTCAAAGAAAGTTTGATAGGTTTCAATTCAATCAATAAAGGATAATGCTTGTATCAATAATAACTCCTGTTTACAATGCCCACTCTCATATCGAGGAGACGATACAGTCTATTATAGCACAAACTTATTCTGATTGGGAATTGATCTTGATAGATGATTATTCCACTGATAATGGGATTCATATTTTAAGCCGCTATACAGAATTGGATGCGAGAATTCATTTGCATGAAAACCCAAAAAATCTTGGAGCGGCTGTCAGTCGGAACAAAGGAATTGAGATGGCCAAAGGCAGGTTTATCGCATTTTTGGATAGTGATGATCTTTGGGAACCAACTAAGCTTGAAACTCAAGTAAAGTTTATGTTGGAAAATAAGCATGCATTTACTTTTGCAGGTTATTTTAAAATCAAGAATGATATCATCGTAGGAGAACATGTAGTTCCCGCTAAAGTAAACCACAATGATTTATTAAAAACGTGCTCCATTGGTTGCTTGACAGCCATGTACGATACAGACCAGCTAGGGAAAGTGTATATGCCAATTATATCCAAAAGACAAGATTTTGCACTATGGCTTAAAATATTGAAGCTTATACCTTACGCCTATGGCATCAATCAACCATTGGCAAAATACAGGCTAAGGGATGATTCTATTTCAGGGAATAAATTTAAAGCCGCTAAATATCAATGGATTGTATATCGGGAGTTTGAAAATCTAGGCCTTTTAAAATCTATTTATTATTTCATGCATTACACCTTTTTTGGGGTGCTGAAAACGTATTTCCATAAAGCGAAAAAATAAGATTGAGCGGCGTGTTTATTAGTGTAATTATTCCGGTTTATCAGGATTGGGAACGTTTGAATTTATGCCTCAAAGCACTGGATAATCAAACAAATATTGAATCTATCTTTGAGGTAATAATCGTAAATAATGATCCTTCTGACGATTATAGACCCAGTGAAAAATTTTCCTTCCCTATTAAATTTTTAACAGAAACAATACCAGGTTCCTATTCAGCCAGAAATAAAGGATTGACTGAAGCCAAAGGAGATGGTGTCTTATTTACGGATTCTGATTGTATCCCAGCCCCTGATTGGATTTATCAAGCCAAAAACCTTCTTGAAAATGGAGAGGCAGAGTTGTATGGGGGACAGATCGAAGTATTCTCTCACCTTGAAAACAACTTTGTCAATTTTGAGAAAGCATTTGCCTTCCCCAATGCCTTTTATGTAGAAAAGGGCAGTTTTAGTGTTACCGCTAACCTTTTGGTAAAAAAAGAAGTTGTAGAGAAAATTGGTGGTTTTAATCCGTCTTTAATGACAGGGGGAGATTCGGAGTTTTGCAATCGAGCGGTGAAAGCAGGGTTCAAAATTAGCTATAGCCCTTTGATGTCGTTGAAACACCCGGCAAGGTCAAGTTGGGAAGAGATGAAAGTGAAGGCCATCCGGTTTGGAGGGAGGTTGCCCAAAGGGAAAAATAAACTCGTAATTATCTTGAAATTAATCGGCAAGTTTAGAATAAGGTTCACGGATATTCAACAGGTTTATCACCTATCGGGATATGGGATCTCAGATAAATTCGGCTTTTTTCTGATCAAACAACGATTAAGGTGGGTAGAAGCAAATGAATCAATGCGTGTTTATTTGGGTAAAAAACCTGGTCGAAAATAATCATGTTTAAAAAAGCTGAAAATGGTTTAAATCGATCCAAGTTACGATTTGGTGTTTTACTCCTGTTCATGCTTTTTTCTTATTATGAGGATGCTCAAGCCCAAATCCTGAATGCGGATTTCCCAGTATTGGAACAATACCTTAGGAGGCAACAATTACTAGGAGAATTTCCCCTTCACCAATCATTTACACTCAGGCCCATTCGCTTTGATGGGAGGGACTCTACAGGAGCAACCAATACCGTTTCTGAGATACTTACAGGGATATCGAAAATTGAAAATCCACAGAAGCGAATCAATATATTACCTTTGATTTCTACGACAGAAATTAATACCAAAAGGCCTTATGGTTGGGGCAATAAGGGGTTGATACCCAATGTAGGTATCCAAACCTACTTAAGTGTTGGAGTTTATGCTCGATTTAAGTTTTTGGAAATCCAGTTCCAACCAGAATTTTCATATTCTCAAAACAAGCCATTCGATGGATTTGAAGCACAGTTCTCTGGCTTCGAAAATTATTCCAGATATTTTTACTGGAATAATGGAGATAACCCAGAGCGATTTGGGAATGAGTCCATTCATAGATTTTGGTGGGGCCAGTCAAGCGTAAATATTTTAATGGGGCCTATGGCTTTGGGTGTTTCCACCCAAAACATATGGTGGGGGCCAGGCCAATTTAATTCCTTGATTTTCTCGGATAATTCTGAAGGATTTCCTCATTTGTCCTTATCCACTCGAAGACCTCTCAAGACGGTGGTCGGGAATTTTGAAATGCAGGTAATTATGGGGAGACTCGAAGATTCGGGATTGTTTCCTTCTCAAAACGAGGTGTTAAATAGGAGGTACTTCCGAAGATTTGATGGGGATTGGCGCTATTTGAATGGTTTAAAAATAAATTATAACCCCTCTTTTTTAAAGAATTTCTTTTTAGGGTTCAGTAGAACTTTTCATCAATATAGTAAGTACATGGGGGATTCTTTTAAAGATTATTTCCCTGTTTTCGAGGTTTTTCAAAAGAAAACATTGTTTGAAAATGGGAATTCAATTACCTATGACGGAAGAGGGCAGGATCAACAGGTCTCCTTATCCATGAGGTATGTGGTTCCCAAGGCGAATTTTGAAATTTATGCAGAATATGGGAGGAGGGATCATGCCTACAATTGGAGAGATTTTATTTTAAACCCAGACCATGCGAGAGCATACCTATTTGGATTTCAAAAACTATTTCCTATTCCAGAAAGAAATTCATTTCTACAAGTAAGAGGGGAAATGACCCAACAGCAAGAGTCTGTCAACAGGTATGTGAGATATCCTGGACTGATTGGAAATCAAACTTGGAATACCCATGGTTTGGCTCGGGCTTTTGGTAATTACGGGGAAAATTTAGGAGTAGGGATAGGAGTAGGTTCAAACGTTCAAACACTCGAGATAACAGAGGTGAAGGGAATGATGAAAAGAGGCATTTTATTAGAGCGTTTGGAAAATAACCAAGATTATTTTTTCAGGGCATTTGGGCAAAATCCAGAGAAAAAACCATGGGTAGATTTAAGCTTTGGATTGCTTTGGGACCAGCGATTTGATAGACTTGTTCTCAGTGGGAAAGCCCAATTTGTGAAAGCCCATAATTATCAGTGGCAGTCCAAAGGAATAAGTACTGATGATTATCCCAACGGTAGAAAAGTCTTTTCTTTTTACGGGAATCTGAATATTATTTACCAGTTAAAGAAGTAAGTAGTTAATGGATTTTATTTATTCCAAAACCTATTACATTTGCATTCATGCTCAAATGAGTAACTTTAGTACTCATTTTAATAGCTATCTTTAAATAAATTCCTTTTGGGAGATTTCCAATGAACCAATACCGCCTTTTAGGAGGAGTTTCCACGATTCATTGAGAATTTATTTAAAGAAAAAAGTAAGTCAAATAGTGCTGGGTTCATGGGACCGAAAGGGCGAAGCTGAGCCAACTGAATATGTATTCCTGCTAGCTAAAGCAGGAATATAAAAATTGAAATAACACAACGTAAAACATAGTATTTTTAATGTCGACACCTATCAAAGAAGTTAAAATTGCCGTTATAGGCTTAGGGTATGTTGGTCTTCCTTTGGCGGTAGAGTTTGCCAAAAAATATCCAACTGTCGGTTTTGATATTGATGCCAAGAGGGTTTCAGAACTTATAGCCGGTGTGGACCATACACTGGAAGTAGAAGATGAGCTGCTTCAATCCGTATTGACTGATTCTTTAAATGGTGATACAGGTTTATTGCCAAGTTTTGATTCGGAGGTCTTGGCTGATTGCAATATTTATATTGTGACTGTCCCTACTCCAACTGACAAACACAATCGACCGGTATTGACCCCTATGCTCAAAGCTTCTGAAAATATTGGAAAGTATTTGAAGAAGGGAGATATCGTTATCTATGAATCGACGGTATATCCTGGTGTGACCGAAGATGAATGTGTGCCTGTTTTAGAGCAAGTTTCTGGATTGAAATTCAATCAGGATTTCTTTGCTGGTTATTCTCCAGAAAGAATTAATCCCGGAGATAAAGAGCATACCGTTGCAAAAATTTTGAAAGTCACTTCTGGAAGTACTCCGGAAATAGCGGAATATGTAGATCAACTGTATAAAACAGTGATTGTGGCCGGTACCCACAAGGCCTCTTCCATCAAAGTTGCTGAGGCTGCAAAAGTGATTGAAAACTCCCAACGAGACATCAACATCGCATTTGTCAATGAGCTTTCCAAAATCTTTAACCTGATGGGAATCGACACCAATGAGGTGTTGGAAGCAGCAGGGACCAAATGGAATTTCCTCAAGTTTAAACCAGGATTAGTGGGCGGGCATTGTATTGGTGTGGATCCTTTTTATCTTGCTCAGAAAGCGCAGGAATTGGGATACCACCCTGAAATTATCCTGGCGGGAAGAAGGTTGAATGATTCCATGGGGAAGCATGTCGCCACTGAAGTCATTAAACTGATGATGAGAAAAGACCTGAAGGTCATTGATTCCAAGGTGCTCATCTTAGGGTTTACTTTTAAAGAAGATTGCCCAGACGTCAGAAATACCCGAGTGATTGATATCTACAAGGAGTTAAGATCCTTTGACATGGAAGTGGATGTGTACGATCCATGGGCCAACCCCGCTGAGGTGGAGCATGAATATGGTGTTCAGATCATTTCCGGGAAGCAAGCTCCGGACTTAGCAAACTATTCTGCTGTAATTTTAGCGGTTTCCCATCAAGAATTTAAGCAACTGCAAATCAAGAAATCTGATACTCAAGTGGTATTTGATGTGAAGGGATTTTTGGATAAATCTGACGTGGATGCCAGATTATAATTTTGCAGAATTACCTGCCTAAATAAATAAAAGTTTAAAATTCTGATTAATTCTTATTTTTGATCCCGTATTCAAATTCTGAAGAGATCCTTTTTCTACATTTACCTAATTCATGAATAAAATTTTAAGAAACCTGTTCTTTTTTGGGGTAATCGCATTAGGCTTTTACTCTTGCGTTCCCAACAAGAAAATGATTTATATGCAGCAGTTAGAGGAAAGTCAGGGGCCTTTGATTGAGTCAAGTGAAAAATATTCCTATGAAACAGAGGAATATCTGTTACAGATTAACGATAATGTAGAAATCACCATTAAAACTACTGATGAGGACTTGAACCTGATTTTTGGGGCCATCAGTAACGAAAATCAGACCTCTGCCCAAATGGGAGGAAGCCAGGGAGCAGGAGATGCATTTTTCTTAAATGGGTATACCATTGACGAGAGAGGGATGGTGGAGATTCCTTTGATCGGTGAAGTGAAATTGCTAGGCCTTGATACCAAGCAAGCAAAAGAGTTGATCGAGAATGAGGTGTTGAAATATGTCAAGGCGAACGAGTTTTTTGTCAGAGTGAGATTGGGAGGGATTCGTTTTAGTGCGTTGGGAGAATTTACCAGATCCGGTAAATACACGATTTTACAAAACAGAGTGACAATTTTTGAGGCGATAGCCTTCGCTGGAGATCTAAACAGGGTTGCCAAAAGAGATCAAGTGCTCTTGGTGAGACAATATCCTGATGGTTCCCAGATCCATAAAATTAATTTATTGGATAGGGACCTACTTGGCTCAGAATTTTACTTTTTAAAACCCAATGATTTAATCTATGCTGAACCAATGAAAGTCAGAGAGTTGGGAGCAGGTACAAACTTAGTAGAAACCTTGACTTTGCTGACGACGACCATCACGGCAGTAGCGTTGGTTCTTACTTTAATTAAAAATTAATATTTCCAAGAATATGAGTTTCGATCAAGAGGAAAGCGATTTTTTCCAAGAGGATGACAGCAGTTTTGATTTAAAAACGCTGTTTCCAAAAATTTTAAAAATTTGGCCCATAATCTTAGGAACTGTAGCCCTATTTCTAGGTGCTGCCTACTATTATACCAGTACTACCGTTCCTACTTATTTGGTGTCAAGTAAGTTTTTTATCAAAGAACAGGAAAGTGCCTTATCCTTATTTGAAAACCCTGCTTTAGGGAATCAGCAAGGAATTGGGATCACCAATGAGATCATCATCCTAAAATCCCGACCGATTGCAGAAGCCACCTTGATCCAATTGGATTTTGATGTGGAATACTACGAAAAAGGTCGATTCATCAAGAGAGAGGTATTTAGGAAAACTCCTATTGTGGTGGAGGTAGACTGGGGATTTCCCCAACTGGTCAATGGATTAGTAGAAGTGAAATGGGAGAATGCCAATGAATACTCCTTGGTTTTTAATGATGAAAACTATTCCCAGTATTTTCCTGATGGAAGTTTTGGGGTAGGAGTTCCGAATCAAGAGGGTACCTATCAATTCAATGAATGGATAGAAACTCCACAATTCAAAGTCAAAATCAATAATACCTCCAATCAGGATACTGGAGAAGCCTATTACATTGTAAGAGATAATAACTATTTGATCAACAAATATTCCGGTGGGCTCATTGTTGATTTGGAGGAAAAGAACTCTACCATTCTTAACTTGAGTATGGCTGTTCCTAATGTGGATAAAGGACAAACCTACCTCAATGCCTTGATGGAAACCTATCTTGAACTGGAACTTCAGGAAAAAAACGAGATTGCCAACAGAACCATCAACTTCATCGATAAGCAGGTGGCAGGAGTGGCAGATTCATTGACTCAATTTGAAAATAAGCTGCAGGCCTTCAGGTCCAGTAACAAGATCTATAACCTTAACAATGAGAGTAGTACCGTATATGGCAGGTTGACAGAAATTGAGTCTGAATTAGCCAATGCCAATCTCAAGAGTAGGTACTATCAAAGTTTGAAAGACTACTTGGTGAGGGAAAATTACAATGAAATCGTAGTTCCTTCCGGTTTGGGTATTGAAGATCCTTATTTGAATGGACTGATTGAAAACCTCTTGTCTGTCCAAGTGGAGCGTTCCAGATTGATGGCAACCCAGACAGACCTTTCCCCAGCAGTGAGGGAGGCCAATAAAAAGCTCGATGATTTGAATAAATCCATTCGGGAGATTTTGGACAACGTGGATCTGAACAATAAGATGACGATCCAGGATTTGGAACAAAGAAAGAACGAAATAGAATCTTCCTTCAGGAATTTACCTCAAGCAGAGCAGAATTTAATTGCCCTTCAGAGACAGGCAGATCTTTCCGAAAGCATCTATAATTTCTTGAGTGAGAAAAGAGCAGAGTCTGCGATTACCAAGGCTTCCAATAGACCCAATAACAAGATCATTGAATTTGCAAAAGTAATTGGTGGCCCTATTACCCCAAAACCACAGCGGAATTACCTTTTTGCGTTCTTCTGTGGTCTGATGCTTCCGGTCCTTTTTGTTTTTGGAAGAGAGTTGTTTAGGGTACGAATCGAAGACATTTCCTATTTAGAGAAGCGGCTTAAAATCCCGGTGATCGCCACTATTCTAAAAAATAAGGAAGAAAACAACCTGGTTGTTTTCAATAACGGGAAATCAGGTATCGCTGAATCCTTCAGATCCTTGAGGGCAAACATCCGCTATCTGATGCAAAAAGATAAGCAGGTGACCCTGATGCTTACCTCTACCATTTCAAGTGAGGGAAAAACCTTCTGTGCCATGAACCTGGCCTCCGTCTATTCCTTGACAGGAAAGAAAACCATCTTGGTAGGTTGTGACATGAGGAAGCCGAAGATCTTTGATGATTTTGGATTGAAAAATGATGTAGGACTTTCCACGGTTCTAAGTAACCAGGTAGATGACTGGAAAGAAGCAGTTCAAAACTCCAAGTTTGACAATCTGGATATCATGGTTTCAGGACCTATACCTCCGAATCCGGCGGAATTATTGTCCGGGGATCAATTTGAAAGTTTGGTAAACGACCTCAAAAAAGTGTATGATGTCATCATTCTGGATACTCCACCAATTGGTTTGGTGAGTGAAACCATAGAATTATTGAATTTTGTGGATTTGACCTTGTTTGTCTTTAGACAGGATTATAGCCAGCGAAACTTCATAGATGCCCTGAATGGATTGAAAACCGGCAAGGGAATCAAAAATATCTACGCCTTATTCAACGGAGTAGAAGGTAAAGGAGTCACCTATGGCTACGGCTATAGCTATGGCTATGGATACGGATATTATAGTGATGATAAACAAGTCAAGAAGTAATCTGAAACAATTCTAAGTGAAATTGATTTCAAAATACTTCCGGCACTTCCTCTTCTTTTATTCCTATTTAGGAAATAGGATTATCCTGTTAATAGGCTTAAGCTTAGTGGGCGGGTTTTTGGATGGATTTGGCCTGGCTTTATTTATTCCTTTGATCCAGGTTGCTGGCAAAGATCAAATAGATAAAGCAGAGGCAGCCGAATCTTTAGGTTCTTTAAGTTTCTTATTGGACTTCATTACATGGACCGGTTTGGAGCTGACGGCGGTAGTCATCCTTGTTTTTTTACTTTCCATATTTGTTGCCAAAGGACTTTTTAAATACATGGAAAGCCATTACAAAGTGATGGTGCAGATGTTCTTTGTAAAGAAGATCCGTTACCAAATGGTGGATAGTCTTGGCGATATGGAGTACCGAAACTTTTTGGGATTGGATGCCGGTAGGGTTCAAAATACCCTTTCAGGAGAGATCTATAAGATCGTCTCGGCCTATGTTGCTTATTTTAATACCCTGCAATCCTTTGTGTTGTTATTGGTATATGTGGTGTTGGCCCTATTGGCCAATTTTCAATTCGCATTGGTAGTCAGTGTAGGTGGGTATTTATCCAATCTGATCTTCAAAGTAATTTTTAAATACACCGAATCAGCATCTCTCAATAACAGCCAGCTCAGTCATAAATATCAATCTTCCCTGATTCAGGCGGTTCACAACTTCAAATACCTCAAGGCTACCAATTACTTTCAGAGGTATAAAATTAAACTCAAGGACTATGTGGATAAAATTGAGCTGGAGCAAAAGAAGATAGGAATCTTTAATGCGATTCTTTTGGCCGCTAGAGAACCCTTGGTTATTGCCATTGTAGTGGGAGCAATTCTGGTGGAAATAAAACTCCTGAACGGAAACATTGCGGCCATCTTTTTGAGTCTGATGTTTTTCTATCGTGCTTTGAATTTCATTATGTTGGTACAAACGCACTGGCAGGCATTTACGGCCAATCTCGGGGGATTGCATGTGGGCTTGGAATTGTTGAAAGACTTAGAAAAGGGGAAAGAACAAGACGTTTCCAAAAAACAGGTGGAAAATATCAAATCCCTTTCCTTACAAAAGGTGGGCTTTTATTACCATCCTGAAAAAATGGTTCTTCATCAGATTGATCTGACCATTGAGAATAATAGGTCCTATGCCTTGGTTGGGAAAAGTGGGAGTGGGAAGACTACACTCACCAATTTATTGGTGGGATTGGTACATCCTACTGCGGGGAAATTCCTCCTAAACGGGGAACCCTTGCGATCTTTTAACCTGGCAAGTTATCGCTCCAAAATCGGATATATCACCCAGGAAGCAGTGATTTTCAATGATACTGTTTTTAACAATGTGACCTTTTGGTCAGATAAGACAGAAGAAAATTATAAGAAGTTCGAACATGCCTTGAATCTTGCGAATCTCAGCGAGTTGGTAGATTCACTTCCTTTGAAGGAAGAAACCATTTTAGGTGACAGTGGAGCTTTGATCAGTGGGGGGCAGAAACAGAGGATTTCTATTGCCAGAGAATTATTCAAAGAAGCTCAGCTCTTGATTTTCGACGAGGCTACTTCCGCCTTGGACAGTGAAACCGAGAAAATGATCCAGCAAAATATTGACTCATTAAAAGGTAGCTGCAACATTGTTTTGATTGCCCACCGATTGAGTACCGTTAAGAACGCAGATGAGATCCTTTTGATGAAAGATGGAGAAGTGGAATGCAGAGGCACCTTTAGTCAATTACTGAATGAAAGTGAAACCTTTAAATCAATGGTGGAACTCCAAGAGTTTTAATTAAACCCTTCAAGACATCTATGGTAAAATTTCTAGACCTTCTAAAAATAAACCTTGCTCATGAAGCAGAAATACAAGAAGCTTTAAATCAGGTTTTATTGAATGGCTGGTACATCAGAGGTAAATTTCATGATGAATTTGAACAGAAGTTTGCGGAATACTGTGGGACTTCAAGATGTGTTGGGGTAGCCAATGGGTTGGATGCATTGATTTTGATCTTCAAAGGCTTTAAGGAGTTGGGTCTACTCAAAGACGGAGATGAAGTAATTGTGCAGGCCAATACCTATATCGCTTCCATCATTTCAATTACCGCTTCCGGCTTGGTTCCAGTTTTTGTGGAGCCAGATGAGGAGACCTACAACTTGAGCGTCGAAAATGTAAAAAAAGCCATTACCAGTAAAACCAAAGCAATCTTGGCAGTTCATCTTTATGGTCAATTGACCCCGATGAAAGAGCTGAAAGAACTGGCTGAGGAGAAGGGCTTATTGTTAGTGGAAGATTGCGCCCAGTCCCATGGAGCGATGGATGAAAGAGGCCTTAAAGCCGGGAACCTTTCTGATGCAGCCGCTTTTTCATTTTACCCTGGTAAAAATATGGGAGCCTTGGGAGATGCCGGAGCAGTCACTACTTCCAATGAATCCTTGGCTGATATGGTCAAAACCATGGGGAATTATGGCAGCCAAAAGAAATATTTCAACGAGGTGCAAGGGGTGAATTCCAGATTGGATGAAATTCAGGCAGCAGTCTTACTTGTTAAACTGAAATACATCGATCAGGAAAATGCCGTCAGGAGAAGAATTGCCAAGAGATACCTCACTGAAATAAAAAACCCCCATTTGATTCTACCAACATCCCAACCGGATAGCTTGGATCATGTGTTTCATGTGTTCGTCATCAGAACCAAAAACAGAAAAGAATTAATCGAATTCACCGATGCTCAAGGAATCCAAACCTTGATCCATTATCCGATTCCCTTTCACAAGCAAGGGGCTTACCAGGAATATTCTTCACTCCAACTTCCCATTACAGAACGGATCCATGAGGAGATTTTAAGTATTCCGATTAGCCCGGTGATGGAAGAAGCAGAAGTGGATGAGGTAATCAGCGTGTTAAATGAATATCAACCTGGATAATCAAGTGAAACACACTCCTTTGGTCAGTATCATCGCCATTGCTTATAACCATGAGGAGTTTTTGGGAGAAGCGCTGGACAGCATCATTGCCCAAACCTATCCGGAGATTGAAATTGTCCTGGTGGATGCCTGCTCCAAAGACCAAAGTGTTTCCAAAATCAACGCATGGATCGCCAGCAACCCAGGCGTAAAAGTCAAAACCATCTTCCAGTCCTCTACCAAGAAGATTACCGAAAATGCCAATGACGCATTGGAATTGGTTGAAGGTGAATATTACCAGATTTTAAGTTGTGATGATGTGTTGCTTCCTCATAAAATCCAGGATCAGGTAAACCTATTTCAGCAATCTGACAATCAGCTAGGAGTGGTGTATTGTGACGCAGAGAAGATCGATAGGGAAAGTAAATCCATGCATTTACCTACATTTTTTCAGGAAAGAAATTGGACTTCAGCTTCCCAATTGCCTGCTGGAATGATCTTCCCTATACTTTTGATGGATTATTTCATCTGTGCCCCTACGGTATTGGTCAAGAAAGAGTTGGCTTTGAAAGTGGGAGGGTATAATCCAGAATCCATGATGGAAGATCTGGACCTGTTCTTGAAAATGGCACAGGAGTATTCCTTCAAAGGAATCCTGCAAGTAGGAGTGAAATACCGCATTTTAGAAACTTCCTTATTGAGATCCACAGATCCATTTCATAGGCAAGCCACCAGGTTGAAAATTTATTCAGAATACCTTGGCCAAAAAGGGGAGTGGGATCGGTTTATAACCCACCAATTTTTAATTGCCCATAAGGCAAAGTCTTCCTTACTCAACCTAGTTTATTCCTTGCAACTTGGGATTCAGAAATTCCTAAAATCCCAATTGAAAAAACACTATTGAGCTGTTGATGCCCCAAAAAAGAAAGGTTCTTTTCATTTTGCCCGAGCTATTGGGACCTGGAGGGCAAGAATTGGAGAATATTGGATTTGCAAAATGCCTCCATACGGATGCTCGGTTTAAGGTTACAGTCCTGAATTTTTATGCTCCTTTCCAGGTGAAAGAATTGGAAAATCTCCCCAAGTTGGACTGGGACTTGTCTCAGTTGAAGCAGGTAGTTTTCAATAAAAAATTCCTGAAGATCTGGGTGAAATCAGGCTTCAACTTTCAAATGAGTCTGGGGAATTGCTTTAGGAACTTTCCTGAGTTGTTTGATGCTTGGCTGAATGCCAAACTCAACACATTTGATCTCTGCTTCACGGGAATTAGTCCCACGGGTTTATTGCCCCATATTTTGAACAGCTGTATTCAAAATAACCTGGCATTTGCCTACCATGAGTCTTCGATTTTCCATCCCAAAAACGACCATTTCTATCGATTAATGGAGGGAAATGGTTCTTTATTGATTTCAGCAAAGGCAAAAGAAGAGTATCTCTTGGAACATTACCCTCATGCTGATTATTCGATCATCAAGCAGTGGATATACCTTGGCCAGGAAGAGTTCTTGAAAATTCCCCAAGGAAACCAGCATCCCATCAAGTTTGGCTATGTAGGCAGAATGGATTCAGGGAAAAATCTTCAGGTGATTCTGGAAGCCGTAAAAATCTTGAAAGAGAAAGGCCATGTGCTTGAATTTTTACTGTTTGGGGATGGCCCTGAGATGGCTAATCTAAAAGCATTTACCCAGAAATTTGGATTGGAAGACCAAGTGGAATTCAAGGGCAGTTTTCCTTTTGAACAAAGGCATACCTGTTTTTCCGAACTGGATGTTTTTGTGATGACAAGTACATTTGAGGGAGGTCCATTGGTGATTTTGGAAGCAATGGCCGCTGGAAAGCCAATTATTACCACCCTTGTGGGAGATGTACCCAACCGGGTCTTTGAGGATCAAAATGGCTATGTCTTGCCTATTGATTGCTCCCCTTACTCTTTGTCCCAGCAGATGGAAAAGTATTTAGATCAACAAGATCTTGTAACCAAACATGGAAAGAGAAGTAGAGAGTTCTTTTTACAAGAGTTTGAAGAAAAAGCCTGCCAAGAAATCTTCAAGGAAAGTATTTGGGACATCATCCGTTCAAAAAGTAATTAGTGGATAAGAAAATTCTATTTGTCATCCCCGATGGGGTAGGAATCAGAAATTACCTGTATTCTGATGTATTTCATCACCTGAAGCAACAAGGGTTTAAGATTCATTTGATGCATCATTTAGAACCTCAGGTGTTGAATTATGTAAAGAATGAAAGAGGGATTGATTTTAGCGATGAACCGGTAAGAAAGGTCAGCGAATCAAGGTTTCAGCAATTTCTGAGGGAGACCTCTACCTATGCCAGGTTGAAACATAACTCCAAGCTGAAACAAAACCCTACCATTCTCACCAATTGGTTTAAGGTGAAAAACAATCCTTTGAAACGTGTATTTCAAAAGGCGACTGAGCTGGCAAGTGCTACCCTGTCTTCCTATGATGGCATCAAATACCTGGAAGAGACCAATCGATTCAAGTGGAGGCGTAGTCTTGCCTACAAAGAATTCAGATCAGATATCCGAAGAATTCAGCCCGATTTGATCTTTATTACCCACCAAAGAGTAGCTACACTGGAACCCCTTTGCCTGGCAGCTGCTGATTTGGGAGTTAAGACGGTTACGGCCATATTTTCTTGGGACAATCTCCCAAAAGCCAGGCTACCCATCCGTACCGATCACTATGCAGTATGGTCTGAATACATGAAAAATGAATTGCTGGAATATTATCCGGAAATTCCTGAACCTTCCATCGCTGTAGTAGGTACCCCGCAATTTGATTTCCATTTTCAACCTGAACTGTTGGAATCCAGGGAAGAATTTGCTGCCAGGTATGGACTGGATAGTTCAAAAAAATGGATTCTTTTTTCAGGCGATGATGAACTGACTTCCCCGCATGATCCTGAATATTTGAAAGATGTGGCATCCGCCCTGGCTTCAGATCCTCAGGTGTCCATTCTGTTCAGGCAAGTTCCTGTTTGTACGGTGGATCGATACCAAGCGGTATTGGATCAGTATCCAAATATCATACATGTTCCGCCTAAATGGGAAAAAGGAACCAGTTGGATGTCGTTTTATCCCCTTTTCGAGGATGTGAAACTGTTGATGAACCTTTGTCACCATTGTGAATGCTCGGTAAATATTGGGTCCACCATCGGGTTGGACTTTTCATACTTTGGGAAGCCAACGGTTTTTTTGGCATATGATACGGTGCAAGATCAACACTGGAGTACCGATGTGGTGTATCAATTCCAGCACTTTCGATCCTTTGAAGGATTGGATGCCGTGGTTTTTGCAAAAGAAAAATCAAGCTTGGCTACCCTCTTGAAGCAGGTATTGGAAAACCCAAGCCGCTTTTCTACCCAAAAACATCTGTGGAGAGATAAAATCGCTGCCAATACAGAAAATGCACCTTCTTCCGTACAGATCGCGGCTTTTTTGGAATCCCTATTGATTGAAAAAGAGGCAGTCCAGGAATAACTCAAATCAATTCGTTAAGAAAAAGATCATGCATATTTGCTTTTTATCCAGTGAATACCCCAAAGCAGGTTTTCCCCATGGAGGAGTAGGGACTTTTCTTCAGATTCTGGCTAGGAATCTTGTAAAGCATGACATTCGTGTTTCCATTGTAGGGTTGAACTATACCGATGAATACGAAGAGACGCTTGATGAAGGAGTGCACGTTTATAGATTAAAGCCTAGAAAAGTAAAACCCATTACATGGTATTTGACATTTCAGGCGATCAACTCCAAAATCAAGGAAATCCATCAAAAGCATCCCATATCTATCGTAGAGTCCACAGAATTGGGCTTGGCATTTATCAAAAAGATTCCTGGTATCAAGTATTTGATACGGATGAATGGAGGCCATCATTTCTTTGCAGAATCAGAGAACCGGCCAATTGACCCTTGGAAAGGCTTTCAGGAAAAGCGCTCATTTAGAAAGGCGGACATGGTTTTTGGGGTGAGTGAATATGTGATTAACCATACTGCCAACTACCTGGATTTTGCAGATAAGAAAGGACCTGTTATTTATAACCCTGCGAACCTTGAACATTTCTATCAGGCAGACCCCAGTAAAATGGTACCTGGAAGAATATTTTTTGCGGGTACCGTATGCGAGAAAAAAGGAGTGAGGCAATTGATCTTGGCCTTTCCAAAAATCAAAGAACGATTTCCAGAAAGTGAATTGTACATCGCCGGAAGAGATTGGTTTTTCCCGGATGGAAGGTCCTATATTCAGTATTTGAAAGATTCTCAAATTCAGGATGCCGTAAAAGATTCCATCAAGTTCTTAGGGCCAGTTGCAAACCATGAGCTTCCAAAATACATGGAAGCAGCAGAAATCTGTGCCTATCCCTCCCATATGGAAGCGATGCCCTTGGCTTGGATTGAAGTATTGAGTATGGGGAAGGCATTTTTGGGATCTGTTTTAGGGCCTGGTCCAGAAGTGGTGAATGATCATGTTACCGGAAGGGTATGTGATCCAAGAGATGTAGCAAGTGTAGAGAGCGTGTTGTTGGAAATGCTCAGCGATAAGGAAAAAAATCTGAAAATGGCAGAGGCGGCAAGAAAAGATGTGTTGGAACGCTTCTCCATTGACAAACTGGTCCATAAAAACATAGACTTTTTTAGGCAAGTAGTAGCTGGATGAATTTTTTGATTCTTACCCATGTGCATCATGTCAAAAAAGGAGGTAACTATTATGCCTATGGTCCCTATGTAAGAGAAATGAATATCTGGACCAAATTTTTTACCTCCGTTACGATCCTAGCACCGCTGTCAGAGGATAGAGAATTGAATCCAATAGAGATTGCCTACGAGCATGAAAACATCCGATTTGTACCTGTTCAGGAAATCAACTTGACCACTTGGAGGGGGAGAGTCCAAACCCTAGGGTCCTTACCAGGGACCCTTGCTAAAATACTTCAGGCGATGAGGTCAACAGACCATATTCACTTGAGGTGTCCTGGAAACATGGGATTGGCAGGAGCGGTTCTTCAGTACTTTTTCCCATCCAAAGCCAAAACAGCCAAATATGCTGGGAATTGGGACCCGGAAAGCGACCAGCCATATACCTATAAGCTCCAACAGCGATTGGTTTCCAACCCCACATTTGCAAAAAACATGAGCGTGTTGGTTTATGGGAAATGGCCCAACCAAAGTCAGAATATAGTTCCTTTTTTTACGTTTTCTTATAGTCAGAATGAATCCCAGGAAGATCACAGAGAAGCGCTACAGCGTGAAAATAAACTATACAGACCCCAACTACAATTACTTTTTGTAGGGGCGCTGGTACCCGGGAAAAATCCACTCATGGCTGCGGAGGTAGCCCGCCTATTAAAATTGCAGGAAGTCAACTTTAAATTGACTTTTTGTGGAGAAGGGGATCAAATGGAACCACTTCGCCAATTTGTGAAAGAAAATAGCCTGGAAGAAGAAGTGGAACTTTGTGGGAATTTGGACAGTGAACGATTGAAGAATAAGTACAAACAATCCCACTTTTTAATATTTTTATCGGAAAGTGAAGGATGGCCTAAAGTTGTAGCCGAATCCATGTATTTTGGTTGCCTGCCCATTACAACTCCCGTATCTTGCGTTCCATTTATGTTGGCAAATGGAGAGCGGGGAGATTTAGTGGATAAGGATCCAGGAAAAGTAGTAGAGAGAATCAACCATTACCTGACAAACCCAGAAGATTTTTTTAGAAAGTCTAGAAATTCAAAAGAATGGTCCAAAGCTTTTACCAAGGAAAGTTTTGAACTGGAAATAAAGAAGTTAATTAAGAATGTATAAAGAAGGCACCTATTTTTCTGATACAAAGCGCCACTTGGAAGATGCTGATTTTAAGGTCAGTGCAATTCTAAGGTTGCTGAATCCTATTTTAGACAAAGCTGATATAAAAGTGAATTCCTATGCGGATGTAGGCTGTGGTGCCGGGGGAGTATTACTTGGTATATCGCAAGCATTTTCCCAAAAAGGCAACCCTATCCAAGAGGTCAAAGGATACGATGTTTCCCCACATGTGAAAGACATGAAGATGGATCCTATTCGTTTTGTACATGGGGATTTTGTGGAAATAGGGACCGATGCGGACTTGATTACCTTAACCGATGTGTTTGAACACGTGACAAACCCAGTTGATTTTATCAAAAATGTCTCCAAGAAAGGTAAGATTATCGCCTTTCATATTCCTTTGGATGATTGCTTAAGTGTGAACCTAAGAAACCTTCAAAGACAAAAAATCCAGAATCCTGGTCATTTGATATTTTTGAATGTCAACTCTGCTTTGAATATGATTACCATGGCAGGCTTACAGATTTTGGATTATGATTTTTCTAGAGAGACGATCAAGGCTCCCTCGAATAATGAAACAGTACTTCAAAAACTCTTTTCTCCATTAAAAAGAATCATGGTGGCGTTGAATCCATGGATCTACTCCAAAATCTTTGGATTCAGCTTAGTAGTGATTGCCAAATCAAATTAATGAGGACAACTAGCCCAAATAAGCCCAAGATTTTTCAATTGGTTGATTCCCTTAGCATGGGAGGGACTGAGAGAATGTCGGTAAATATTGCCAATGGCTTAACTGAAATAGGGGTGGAGAGTGGCTTGATTGTCACAAGAGAATCCGGGGGGTTGGAGGAATATTTACTGCCTTCAGTAAAGAAATTCATATTCAAGAAGAAAGGAAAGCTGGATGTTTTTACCTTCTTCCAAATTTTGAGCTTGTTGAAAAAAGAGGCTCCAGATGTACTGCATGTACATCAGACATCCATATTTTGGGGGGCATTGCTGAAGAAGTTTCTCCCCAACACCAAACTGATATGGCACGATCATTTTGGGATGAGTGAACAGTTGGATCAACATCCAAGAAAGGAAATGGATTACCTGATTTCCTCTGTGGATTTGATCATTTCTGTCAATGAGAAAATTGAAAGTTATTGGAAATCAAGATTTCCGATGATGGCAGATTCCACCTATTTCATCGAGAACTTTTCAGGAAAACTTACAGCAGTTCCCGAAAGGAAATTGGGCTCCACCTTTAAAATCATCAATATTGCAAATTTCAGAAGGCAAAAGGATCAGTTAACACTTATCAGGTCCCTTACCGGATTAAAAGAGAAGCTAGGAGATTTTAAAGTGTATTTGCTAGGTGAGTTTGTGGAGAAAGATTGGTTGACAGCAATCAAAGAAGAAATAGATGCGCTTGGGTTACAGGAGCAGGTAGAGATAGTAGGACCCGTTGTGAATGTCACTCCCTATATTGAAATGGCACATTTGGGGATTTTGAGTTCAGAATCCGAAGGACTACCTGTTGCCCTTTTGGAATATGGAATGGGAGCCTTGCCTACCATTGCAACGAATGTAGGACAATGTGCAGATGTTTTGGGAGGTGGATCCTTGGGGGAATTGATCCCTTCTAAATCACCGGAACAGCTCCATGAAGCAATTCTAAGAGTGTTTAATAAGTATCCTCAGGCCATTCAGCGTGGGTATCAATTTCAGGAGCAGACAGAAGCCAACTATGGGCCTTCAAACTTCTTCAAAAAGTATTTACCGATTGCTTTACCGGCATTTGAACAAAAAATGGCTTAGCCCCAACCTGTATGATAAAGCGGATTATCAGTTCTAAATCCCGATTTGGGTGGGTGTTGTTCCATGTGTTTTTGGGGATCGTCTCCTCGATTACTCCATGGGGATTAATTGCCTGGTTTTATTTAGTGTTTGCGACTTCGTTTTATGTCGTGATCAAAAGTAAATCCATCTTTCCTTTTTGCCTGTTTATAGCCTACCTGACCTCGTTTGAGCTGTTGGCAAGGATGTCTCAGACGTCCCCTTTTATCCCCTATGAATTGGGGAAATACCTCTTGTTTCTGATGCTTTGCATTGGGGTGTATAAGTTCAAGACCAAAAGTCATATCGGGCTGGTGATGGTCCTGTTACTCCTGCCCTCTGCATTCTTCGATCTTTCAGGAGAGGTCAACAGAGGTTCATTGATTTTCAATTTGATGGGACCTATCAATGTGGCCATGGCCATCTGGCTTTTTTATGGAAAATCGATTTCTAAACTTCAGTTGATTCGGTTATTAAGGATTAGTATCCTTCCCTTGATAGCGATTCTTGCTTCGACTATTTTTAAAACCCCTTCCTATAATGAGCTGGAATTTACCTTAGGAGCAAATTTCGCCACCAGTGGTGGAGGTGGGTCCAATCAGGTTTCCACCGTGTTGGGCTTGGGAATGTTTATCTCTTTCATTTTCCTCATCAACAAATGGAATTTGACAGGATACCGAATCACAGACTTCCTGTTGTTTTTTCTATTCGGTTTCCAGGGGTTGCTGACCTTTTCCAGAGGGGGAATCCTGGGAGGTGCCTTGGGGATCATGATTGTGTTTTATTTTGTAATTAAGACTCCTAAGAAACAGAAAACCCTGTTCAAGCTCCCTAATTTGGGGAAGGCCTTCTTACTCTCTTTATTTTTGGTATTGATCACATTTCAGGTTGCCGACAGTTTAACAGGAGGCCTATTGAGCCTAAGGTACTTGGGAGAAACAGAAGGAACCTTGGCAGGAACCAAAGAAAAGTCACTCAACTCGATCACTACAGGAAGAGTAGAGATTTTCTTGGAGGATATGCAGTTATGGGGGGATTCACCCATTTTAGGGGTAGGAGCAGGAGCATCCTCCTATATGCGGAATTTCAGCTATTTCTACCTTTCCCATGTGGAGATGAGCCGATTGCTATCAGAGCATGGATTACTGGGCCTCATTTATTTTGTGCTGCTGCTCTATGTATTGGTTCAAATATTACTGAAAAAACAAACACCAATGGAAAAAGGGATCATGGTAGCCTTTTTCATCATTGCCTTGTACACGACTTTTCATGCGGCCATGAGGACTTATCTTACCCCACTTTTTATTGGATTAAGTCTACTTTATGTAAAACCTACTTTGGGGAAAAAGACACCTGCTAAAGGAGTTAAAAAGCTTGAACCCATTCATCCTGAACCAGTTTCTGTAAGCTGACATGTTGAATATTCTTGATTTATTGAAGTTTCAGGGATACCCTATTGAAGCGGCCCAAAAAGAGTTGGCAACCCTCCAATCCTACTCCAAAGACCAGTTTGAAGATTGGAGAACTAAGAAAGGATGGGAAACTGCCAAGTTCCACTATGAACATAATCCACTTTATAAAAAACTGGTAGGAAAGCATTTTCCTGACAGATGGGAAGATTTACCCATTGTCAAGAAAAAGGATATCCAAGTGGATTTTACTGAGAAACTGAGTCATGGGATTTCCAAAAAAGACCTGCATTTTGGGAATACTTCAGGTTCATCTGGAATTCCCTTAAAATTTGCCAAGGATAAATTTTGTCATAGCATGACCTGGGCATTGATCGTGGATCGATACCAGAAAATCGGGTTTTCGCAAAATGATTTTCAGGCAAGATTTTATGGCATCCCTTTAGGGTTTCCCCAGTATCATAAGGAAAGGCTAAAAGATAAACTCATGAATCGGTACAGGTTCATAGTTTTTGATTTTTCAGATCAAAACATGGAGTTTTATATCCAGAATTTCAAAACAAAGAAGTTTATCTATACCTATGGGTATACCAATTCCCAATTGTTTTTTGCCCGGTATCTACAGAAAAAAGGGATCGTTCTAAAGGACATCTGTCCTACCTTGAAAGGATCCATTGTGACTTCTGAGCAATGTACAGAAGAAGACAAAGTATTTCTGGAATCCCAATTTGGACTTCCTGTTTACAATGAATATGGAGCATCCGAATTAGAGTTCCTTGCCATGACTGATCATGAGGGTAAAAGAAGGCTTTCTTCAGAAACAGTGATTGCTGAAGTGGCGGATGAAAACTATCAGATTTTGAATCCAGAAGAAGGAGGTAGTTTTATTTTCACGAACATTTACAACAAAGCCATGCCTTTTATCAGGTATGAAGTCGGGGATTTAGGTGCTTTTAAAAGGGATAGCTATTCAATTCAGGATGAGTTGACACAACTCAATGGTCGTTTGAATGATACCATAGTTCTTCCTTCCGGAAGAAAAGCCCCTGGATTTTCATTGTATTATATTTCCAAGCATTTGACTACCTCCTTTTTGAAGTTAGATGAATACCAGGTAAGGCAAATCCAACGAGATACCTTTGAAGTGGATGTAGTCATGGAAGAACCATTGGATGCCCGGTCCATATCCTGCATTCAAGAGGCTTTTGACACCTACTTGGAAAAGGGCTTGACCCTAAGACTAAAAAAAGTTGATCAAATAAATCGGGAGAAGTCCGGAAAGCTAAAACATTTTTTATCCTTATTGGAAGAACCAAATTCATGAACATCCTTTATTTCTATCAATATTTTGCCACCTCCAAAGGATCTTGGGGCACAAGAGTACATGAGTTTACCAAAGAATGGGTGAAGGAAGGACATCAAGTGACGGTGGTTACCAGTGTATATTCAAAATCCGATATTTCTGCTTCTAAGTTTATTCAAACGAACTATTATGAAGGGGTGAAAGTCATTATCATTAATGTTCGAATTGATAACAGACAGCCATTCTTGAAAAGGATTTTTTCATTCCTTGCTTATTCCTTTATCTCCTGCTGGTATGCCTTGACCTATTCCTGTGATCTGGTTATTGCCTCCAGTGGCCCCATCACAGTAGGATTACCTGGTTTGATTGCGAGGTATTTTCGTGGAAGGAAATTGGTGTTTGAAGTTCGGGATTTATGGCCCGATGGAGCCATAGAGCTTGGGATCATCAAGAACCCATTGCTCAAGAAATTATCCCTGGCCTTTGAAAAGTTTTGTTACAAATCCTCCAGTTTAGTGGTTGCGCTTTCAGAAGGGATGAAGTCGGAGATTTTGGAAAAGTCCCCTCAAACCAAGGTGATTTCAGTTACCAATGCGGCGAACATATCCTTGTTTTCTACCCCCGCAAATTTTCCGGCAGATGCACCGGTCAAGCCCTATCATTATGCCATCTATACGGGGAATATAGGAGAGGTCAATAATTCAATCTGGTTATTGGATGCTGCAAGAATTCTTCAAGAAAGGGGTATTGATGATGTCCAGATTTTTATGATTGGGGAAGGGCAACAAAGGGAAATGATCGATCAAGCGATTCAAGAGGAAGGATTAAATACCCTCATTAGATTAGGATTAATGCCAAAATATAAATTGGTTCCACTCATTCAGCATGCCATGGTCTCTTTGGTTCCATTGAAAGGAACCCGCGTCTTAGATACCTCTTCACCCAATAAGTTTTTTGAATCCTTATCCGCTGGAGTACCCGTAGTTCAAAATACCCAAGGTTGGATGAAGGATTTCTTAGACAAGAATAAAATCGGCTATACACTGTCGCCCAACGATCCAGCCCAATTGGCTGATCTGTTGGTTTATTTAAAGGATCATCGAGCCATTTTGGAGGACATGGGGGCAAGAAGCATGGCAATAGCCAAAGAGGAATTTGATGCAGACTTCCTTGCCAGAAAAATGCTTAAAGGAATCGAGGAGGTATATTCATGAAGGTTTTATTAACGGGAGGAACAGGCTTTTTAGGAGCCTATATTTTCAAGGCACTCCAAAAAGAACATGAAGTCATCACTTTGGGTAGATCCGCAAAGAACAGCCTTCAGGCTGATTTCAGCAAGGACCTGCCCTCGATTCCTTCGGTTGATTGGGTGATCCATGCTGCGAGTCCAGCTCATTTTATCCCCAAAACCGAGTCCGAAAAACAGTCCTTTTTTGAGGTCAATGTAGGTGGTACAGAAAAACTATTAAGGGGTCTGAAAGAGATTCCTAAACTATTTGTTTACATCAGCACCGTGGCGGTTTATGGATTGGATGAAGGAGATATGGTCAGGGAATCGACCCCTCTCAATGGGGAAAACCCCTATGGGAAAAGTAAAATTGAAGCAGAAAACCTGATTTTGGAATGGGCTGAAAAAAATGGGGTAAAGACTTTTATTTTTAGGCTCCCTTTGGTGGTGGGTGAAAACCCTCCCGGTAACCTATCGGCTATAGCGAAGGCAATCAAGAAAAAGATGTATTTCAGGATCGGGAAAGGACTCAACAAAAAGTCCATGGTTTTGGCGGAAGATGTGGCCAAGCTGATCGGTGAACTAGCGCACAAACCTCCCGGGATTTATCATTTATGTGATCCTGCACCTGCCAGTTTATCGGAAATTGACTCATCTATAGCATCACGATTTGGGTATCGTGTGAAAACCATACCGGAACTTCCTATACAGCTGGTTGCAAAAATCGGTGACCTTTTCCCATTCTTTCCCCTTAATTCCTTGAAAGTAAAAAAGCTTTCCAGTACGCTGACATTTGATACCCAGAAGGCGATTGATGAACTTAACTGGAAGCCAAACAGTGTGCTTGGCTTTTTGAAAAACACCTCCATTATTTCATGAGAATTTTATTTCTAGGAGAAACCTACCGGGCAGACGCCATCAGTTGGATAAAGGGAGTGGAAGCCAACTTGGGAGTAAAATTGGAAACCAGGGAATTGCCGAAAGGAAATTCAAGGGTTTTGAGAATGCTTGCTGCCTTGGGTTTTTTCGGCAAGCTGCTGATGACCCGATTTTCCAAACCTTATGATTTGGTGTTGGCAGAGCGTGCGACCAGTTATGGGTTTTTCTCCTTATTCGTACATGCCAAAAAGCGAGTAGTAGCACAGCAGGGAATCACGGACGTGTATCCAGAATGTGGATTCTCAGGTTTCTATAAAAGTATTCTCCAGAGGTTAGCTTACAAAAAAGCGGATTTGATCCATGCTTGGGGAAATGTGATGACCTATGCCATGTTGGAATCGGGGGCTAGTCCTTACAAAATCATGGTGATGCCCAAAGGAATTGATTTATCCCGATACCAATGTCCCGATAAGCAGGAGTTGACGCCTGCTTTTATTGTGACCAGATCCTTCTATGATCTGTATAGGCATATCGATATCGTGGAGGCAGTTAAGATCTTACGGGACAGGTCCATTCAGATAAAAGGATATATGGTCGGAGAAGGACCAGAAAAAGCGGAAGTACAATCCTTAATCCACCAATACCAATTGGAGGAGACGCTGATTTTAAAGGGGCATGTTCCTAATGATCAATTACCGGAACTGATGGATTTATGCCGCTACTATGTTGCGGTTCCCACCACAGAGGGAGTTTCCAGTTCATTGTTTGAAGCGATTGCATCAGGCTGTTACCCTATTGTTACGGACCTTCCTGCCAATCAGGCATTTATAAAAAATGGAAAGAACGGACATTTGGTAGCTCCATGTCAGCCTATTGAATTAGCAAATGCCATAGAGTCCGCATTACATGCTGGAGCTCAGGTTGAAGAGGCTTTGGAAGAAAACAGAAGGTATATTGAGCAGCATGTGGATTATCGTAAAAACATGAAAATCATCTCGGATAGGTACAGATCCTTAATGCAAACTAATTAACAATACATGTGTGGAATTGTAGGTTTTTGGAATAAAGAGTTACCGGCTTCAGAATCCACTCTGATTGCGATGCGGGAATCTTTGATTCATAGAGGTCCCGATGCGGGCTCACATTGGGCTGAGGGTAAAATTGGCTTGGGACATAGAAGACTTTCCATTTTGGATTTGAGTGAAGGAGCCAACCAGCCCTTTGAATCTCCTTGTGGGAATTACATTTTAGTGTTTAATGGCGAGATTTTTAACTTCAAGACCTTTTACCCAGAGCTAAAAAATAAGGGGTACAGCTTCAAAACCACCTCTGATACCGAAGTTCTCTTATTCCTGTTGATGGAATATGGAACAGATTGCCTAAGCCGACTCAATGGATTTTTCGCATTTTCTTTTTTAGATAAAAGAAATCAGGAAATGATTTTGGTGCGGGATAGATTCGGCGTGAAGCCATTGTTCTATTCCAACAGCGCTCGCGGTTTTTATTTTGCCAGTGAGATCAAGGCCCTATGGGCTGGAGAAGTTCCCAAAGAGATCCAGGAATCTCAGCTTGACGAATTATTCCTTTACCGATATACCTCCGGAGAAAACACCGTATTCAAAAATATCTTCCGGTTGTTGCCAGGATACCTGATCCGATTAAAGGATTCAGGAAATCATGTTTCATCAGAACGCTGGTTTCACTTGGGGAATGAGATCGCTGCCCAAAAAACAATCACCAATCCCTACGAATGGTTTGAAGAGACCTTCCATGACAGCATTCGTTTGAGGATGATCGCTGATGTACCTGTAGGTACCCTTTTAAGTGGAGGCTTGGACAGCAGCAGTACCCTATATAGCCAGTCAAGCCAAGGATTCGAGGATCTAAGTGCATGGAATATTTCATTCAGCAATAAAGAGCATGATGAGTCCCATTTAGCCAGAAAGCTATCCAAAGAGCTTGGGGCAAATTTCCATAGCTATGAGTTTGATCGGGGGCAACTAGTAGATTTGACCACCAGATCTATTTTCCAACACGATGAGCCCATCATGCATTTTTCCGATGGTCATTTGTTGGGAATATCCGAAAAGGCAAAGTCCGAAGTGAAAGTGTTGCTATCTGGGGAAGGAGCGGATGAGATCCTTGGGGGTTATGTGAGGTATAAAGTCCATGACAACGAACTCCGATATAGACTGCTCAATTTAATTCGGTTCATCCCCGACAAATGGTTGAAAAATGACCGATTGAGAAAAATGAAACGCTATTTGGGAATGGGGAATAGAGAGGCTGAAATCCTCATGAATTCCAATGAACTCTACCTGGCCGACCTGAAAAAACTGGGCGTTCTATCTTCGAATTTACTTCCGGATTTTAGAGTTCGAATTTTGGAAGAAGCCAAGAAAGTATATCCCAACAACCGCTTACGACAACTGCTATACCTGGAGCAACACACACATCTGTACACCTTGAATGACAGAAATGACCGCACCACTATGGGAGCATCCATTGAGTGTAGAGATCCATTTCTGGATCCTAACCTGGTGGTAGGTGTGGGAAGTCTTCCGGATAAGTACTTTCATATCAAAGGAAAAGGCAAAGACTTGCTGATGAACAGTATTGGTAAAAAACTTCCTGATTACATCACGCAGCATAGGAAAGTAGGCTTATCGGTTCCTTGGGATGAATTGATTTTACAAAACCCAATGTTGAGAGAACATCTGGAAAATTTACCCAATTCCGAATTATTTTCTTTTAAGCCATATTGTTATTTGGATGTGAAGGGGATTGTTGAGAATTTCAAGAAGAACCCTAAATTATATTATCCTACCATTCGGCAGGTATTCTTTACCGCATTGTGGTTTCAGACCAAGTTTGAACCTTCAACCATTGAAAATTGATTCATGATATGCAGAATAATGGGCAAGTAAAACTTCCGCAAATATTCGACCCCAGGGGGAATTTAACCTTTCTACAATACCCGGATCAAGTTCCATTTGAAATCAAACGGGTGTTTTGGACCTATGATGTTCCAGGTGGAGAAATCCGTGGCGGGCATGCATTTAGGAAGCAGCAAGAACTTATTATTGCCTTAAGTGGATCCTTCGATGTGGTCATTACGGATGAACAAGGGAATGAAACCAGAACTTCCTTGAATAGATCTTATCAGGCCTTGTTCTTGCCAAAGATGACCTGGAGGCATTTGGAGAATTTTTCAACTAATTCTGTGGCGCTGCATTTATCCGATTCAGAATACTTGAAAGGAGATTATATTCGGGATTTTCAACAATACCAAACCCTAAAAAATGGCGAATAAGACAATTTGGGACTGCAATTTGGTGTATCTCCCAAAATTAGGAGATCGAAAAGGCCATATCACTCCAGTCACCAACCTGAAAGAATTGCCTTTTGAAACCAAAAGAGTATTCTATTTATATGATATTCCTGGAGGGGAAAGTAGAGGAGCCCATGCCCACTACGAGTGCCATCAATTTTTAGTGGCCGTCAGTGGAGCTTTCGAAGTGTTATTGGATGATGGAAATTCCAAAAGGCAAGTATTATTGAATAGACCTGACTTGGGATTGATGATTCCTGCAGGTATTTGGGCTTCCGAAATCAATTTTTCTTCTGGAGCCGTTTGCTTGGTGTTGGCAAGTGAAAAATACAATGAAAAGGATTACATACGAGATTATTCTGACTATTTGAAATTCATACAATCCAATGATTCATCCGCTAGCTGACGTCCAAACCAAAAAGATTGGAGAAAATACCCGTATATGGCAATATGCAGTTGTTTTGCAAGGAGCCTCCATTGGAAAAGACTGCAATGTCAACTGTCATACCTTTATTGAAAATGATGTGTTGATAGGGGATCGGGTGACCGTGAAATCCGGTGTTTTCCTTTGGGACGGCTTGACGGTAGAGGACGATGTTTTCATTGGTCCGAATGTCACGTTTACCAATGATAAATATCCCCGTTCCAAGCAGTATCCAGATGAATTTCAGCGCACCGTTATTAGGAAAGGCGCTTCCATAGGAGCCGCATCGGTGATTTTGGGTGGCTGCACCATCGGTGAGAATTCCATGGTAGGAGCAGGATCTTTGGTCACCCATGATGTGCCTCCCAACACCTTGGTGATGGGAAGACCTGCCAGAGTTGTCCGGAAATTGGTGGAAGATGCTGAATAATGATTGTTATAAATGCTCTAAAATGAATTCCAAAAAGGTTGAGAAGTCATGAGAACAGGAATTAACCCTGCAAAATTAGATTCCAAAATTGCCCAAAAATATCATCACAGGATCATCATACCTGTGTTTATTCCGGAGATTTCTGGTTATTTCAAGGATTTGATGGAAGTGTACCGGTTGTGCATTGAATCAGCCCATTTGACCCAGCATGGGAGGTCAGCAATTACGGTGGTAGACAATGGATCCTGCGATCAGGTGAAGACTTGGTTGAGGGGATTGCAGGATCAAGGAGTCATAGAAACTTTGATTACTCACAAAGAAAATGTCGGTAAAATTGACGCCATCATGGGAGCTGCCAGGGGATGCAGGGAGGAACTGATTACCTTATCCGATAGTGATATCCTGTTCAGGAATGGTTGGCAGGAGGAAGTGGAAAAAGTTTTCAGGAATTTTCCCAAAGCAGGTTCAGTGGCACCATTTCCAATCGCCAGACATATGTATTATCATTCCTCTTCCACCCAAAAAGCTGTCATAAAAGGTGAATTGGGGTTTAAGTTCAAAGAAACCTCAGAGCATGAAATGATCAAAGAGGTGTATGATTCCTATGGTTGGAATTATGATCCTGGGTACGATGGGCTATTGCCGGTAGTGGATAGCAAAGGGGTAGAAGCTGTGATGGGAAGCGGTCATCAGGTATTTACCATTAGACGTGAGTTGTTTTTCGGGATGCCACAGGAGCCAAGTTTTATCAAAATCGGATCCGGTAGTGAGTTGAACTGGATAGATATACCCATCAACCAATTAGGTACTTGGAGATTGAGTACGTTGCATACTTGGGTACATCATATGGGAAACCAATTAACCCAAGAAAACAATCTGGTGTTTGAAAAAGTTGAGAAGAACGATCAGGTACCTGAATTGATCCGCCTTCCAGATATAAAAACTGGTGAAATAAACCAATTGGAACATCGGGTATATGCGAAGCTATTTAAAATGAAAAATGATGCTAGGCCTCCAGCCCCCGAGTTGACTGTTCAATTTAAAAGCCTATGATCACCCTAAAGTCCATGATCACGATCAAATTTAATTTTTCATCTAGAAATTAATGGCCCAAGCAAAGAAGGTCCTTTATTACAAAGGTTTAAATGGAATCAGAGCGATTGCAGCTTTGTCAGTCCTTCTTTCGCATATTATCACAGGGGCCAATTATATTTATCCCCAATTGGAGATCGATGAATTGGACATTGCCAATTATGGGGTCACCATGTTTTTTACCCTAAGTGGCTTTTTGATTTCCAGTTTATTGTTGATGGAGCAAAAAAAGTCAGGGACCATCAAACTGAAGGATTTTTACATTCGGAGAATTCTTCGGATTTGGCCTATTTATTACCTCTATATTTTTATTTCTGCTGCTTGCCTTTACTTTTTTTTAGACACAAGTATTATTCAAGTAGAACTTCTCTATTACCTGACCTTCTTTGCCAATGTCCCTTTTATTCTTGGCGCGGGACTGATGGCGATCAGTCATTTATGGTCCATCGGGGTGGAGGAGCAATTTTATATATTCTGGCCTTGGTTGTTCAAGAGCACCAAAAAAATCCTGACCAAGCTCTTTGTGTTTGTTTTGGCGTTTTATGCGTTAAAAGTGTTTGCCCTAGTGATCTTCAAATACACCGATAGCGATATTTTTTATACCGTATTGAAAGTGAATCGGTTTGATTGCATGGGAATAGGAGGGATTGGGGCCGTCCTTTATCACCAAAAAAGTAAGATGGTTGAATTTCTTACCAGCAAAGCTGCTCAGTGGATCGTGCTGATCAGCCTGATTGTGATGTTATTAGAAGAGTTCAGATTTTCCATGTTAATAGATCATCAGCTGGTGGCTTTAGTTACACTTTCATTGATCCTTTCAAACATCACCCTCAAAAAGCCACTCCTTAATTTGGAGAACAAATTTTTCAATTTCATCGGAAAGCTTTCATACGGGATATACGTATACCACAAGCTGATCGTGTTATTATTAGTCCCCTTCATTCAAATCTTACCTGTTCCAAATGGTCTGAAATTAGCGTCCTTGGGCATTCTCTCTTTGGTATTGACTGTAGCAATATCTTACCTCTCCTACCATTATTTTGAAAAAAGATTTTTAAAGCTAAAATCGAAGTATACGACCATCAAAAGCACTTCCGAAAAAGAGCTGACGGTGAGTTCCTCCTAATTTTTTTGCTTATTCTACTAAGTTGCATAGTTTTTGTTTACTTTTTAAGACTCTTAAATTGCAGGTTGAATATCATAAAAATCAATTGCATGAGGTTGCGTTTTTACACACCTTTGAGGAATTATAGATGGATAAAATAAAGTAAATGGCAAAAATTTTACTTGGCCTTGCTAGACTCGTAATGACTTCTTTTCAAAAGAAGAATCAGCTGTTTGCTTTAGCGGCCAGTTTAATTATTGCTATTCAATTTTTTGTACTGAGTTCAGCAGAGGCTCAGATTGCAATTCCAATACCAAGAGAAGGTTTCCCCTATTGTCAGCCATTTACTGGAAATGGGCCATTTGAATACACAATTTTAGGTGGAGAGCTAAGAATACCGATAAACGTTCCGGAAAATTGGACGCCTCTCCCAATAGTGGATGATAGTGAGCAATACCATGCCAAACCAAATGGGACATCTTTACAATTAACCCCTTATGAATATTGGCATTCTGGTTATGCAATTGTGGATATTCCTTTCTCATCCCAATATGGGATAAAAGCTTCTTTCGAATATTTTTCTTATGGTCCTTTTGATCCGTTAACAGAAAGAGCTGCACCTGCAGATGGGATCAGTTTTTTTATGTTTGACGCTGATCAACCAGTTGATATTGGGTATTTAGGTGGATCTCTAGCCTATGCTCCTGCCTTTGACCCTGATGATGGTGAAATTTTGGTTGATGGGATTGCTGGCGGATATGTTGGAATTGGATTTGATGAAAGAGGTAATTTTGCTAGAGGGACATATCAGGAACCAATCGAAAATTGGCTAGATGGTATTGCTCAAAGTATAACAGTACGTGGCCCTGTAGAGAAAGACTATGATGTTGTTGAGAGGTATCATACAAATAAAACTAATTATGGAGGACAACCTTATTTTCCCCCTGCTACAATTCCTAGTAACCAATGGTTTGATATAGATAATACTTCTTTAGTCAGAACAACCGATTGTAGTTTAGAAGGTTATAGGAAAGTGTTCATCGAATTAGTTCCTCATGAATCTGGTATTGGTTATTGGATTTATATTAAAATGTTGGTAAACACCAAAGACAATGGTTTTCACCCAGTAGAATTTCCTCCAATAGAATATAATTATTTAGCTCCGGAAAGGTTGAAGATTGGGTTTGCTGGTAGTACAGGTTATGGTAGAAATAATCATGAAATAAGAAATGTAAAGGTAAATGTGTCAAGTATTGATCCCCTTCGTCTTCCAATTGTCTCTGATGAAAAAAGAATTGTATGTGTCGGAGAGGATTTAGAATTTGAATTTCCTGTAGAGTTACAGACAGGAGCTGATGCATTTATAACTTGTATACAATTATTTCAAAACTCCCCAGGCTCCCCTGATAATACCCCTCCCTCAACGGTTGAGGATTGTACTTTTGATGACTCTGATTGTAGTAGTGAGTGTTCATTAAATGTACCTGTAGAGGTGCGAGATGCAACAGGTAAATTATTGGGGACATTTTATGCTGATTTGGAGCCTTTAGATACTGAAAACTTTGAAGATTTAAGAAATAAAGCGACAATCCGATTTGAACCAGCACCTGATTTTATAGGTGAAGCTACTGTTTATTATAATGTGACTGACAACTACGGTCTGACCTCAGAACCAGGAAAAATCACCGTTGTTGCCAATCCATTTCCAGTAAAAATTCAAGACGCATCCATAGAAAACCCGAGTTGTGATGGACAATCAGATGGTAGAATTTATGACATCATTGTAGGTGATCTAGTAGATGGATTTGATTATGAATGGCTCTACAATGGTAATTCAATTGGAAAATCTGGAGCTTCCGTTAGCACTTTGGTGAATGGTGAAGCCACCTTTGAATTGGATGGGATTAATCTAGGGACCTATACTTTAAATGTTTGGAACCCATCAGATTCCCAAAATGGAGGCTGTTACGAAACTGTAGAGGTAATTGTCAATCAGGAAGACGGTACGCCAGTCGATATAGAAGTGCCCAATCAAACCATTTGTGAAGGGGAGGATGTTTCATTTTTGCCTTTGATTGATCCTGCAAATAATCCTTCAGGAGCTACTCCTAATTTTTTATGGTATCAAAATGCCAATCGGGCTGGAGGAGCATTGGTGAATGGGTCTACTGTAACAATCGACGGTAACCCAGTGGATGTTTCTATTTCTTCATCTGGGGAATTGACTTTATCCGGATTAAAATATGCTGCAGGTACATCTACTTATGAGTTTTATGTGGAGGCAGCTTCACAATCTCAAACTGGAGGTAACTTTTGTCCTTATATAGGTGACGTACTTACCAAAGCGACTGTTCTAGTGAACCCACCTATAGAATTTACCATTTCACATACCGATGATTGGTGTTTGAGTTATGTTGGTGAAATTATAGGTACTGTCACTGGAGCTTCAGATGTCACTTACTATTTATTGGATGAAACGGGGAATCCAATTGGAAACAATACCTCGGGAGAATTTTCAAGTTTACCTGCAGGTACTTATCAAATTTATGGAAGTTCACCTTCCCTAGGCTGTAGTACTCCTGTGGAAGAGGTGATCATAGAAGGCCCTTCAGAAGGGTTAGTAATTACCCCGTCGCAAATTGACAATGCCTATTGTGAACTTCCAAATGGGCAGATTGATTTTGTGGTAAGCGGAGGTAACATGCCTTATCAGTCTGTCAAAGTGGGTGGAGTAGATGTTCCTGTCACTTCAAATGGAATTTATGCTGTCCCTGGACTAGCAGAGGGAAGTTATACGATCGAAGTCATTGATGCGCAAGGCTGTAATACGAGTATTTCTATGGTGATACCAGGAGATGAACCATCTAATTTCACTACTCTTGGCTCTGAAATCTGTGAGGGAAAGGTAGGGACTGCCACCATTGATATTAACGACCCTTCTACAGGAACTCCAACCTATGGATGGTATTATGAAGATGCTTCCGGAAACTATCAGCAAATTACGGATGGATTGACTGTGGGTGACCTTTCTTATGAAATCAACCCTAGCATGGAACTGTCGGTTACCGGTTTGACTGCCAATCCAAGCCCTTATATCTATTATTTATTGGTTACTGGAGATAGAATCTGTGATCAAGGCTATATTCCTACTGAAATTTTGGTGACTCCAGGCCCTGAAATGAATCCTCCGATCGTGACTGAAACTTGCTTTGGAGAAACTACGGGAAGTATTCAAGCACAAATACCTGGAAATAACTATTCGGATTTTGAATTTAGCCTTTCAGGGGATAACGGGATTTTCGAGGATTTTTCTAAAAATGATGGATTGTTTACTGGCTTACCAGCAGGCATCTATGAGGTAAGTATCAAAGATGATTTGGATTGTATCACCACCTTGGGTGGAATTGAGGTAAAAGAACCAGCAGATCCAATATCCATCAATACAAATTACTCCATTGAGCGGGCATCCTGTGGATTGGCTAATGGTGTGATCAAAGATATTCAGCTGAGTGGAGGTTGGGGAGATTATACTGTAGAATGGCGTAAAGGCGCTCTTGATGGCCCTGTGATTCCAGGTGACCTGACCGGAGCAAATAACTTATTGCCTGACACTTATTATGCTATAGTTACTGATGCTATAGGCTGTTCCATTTCGTTTGATTTTGAGGTAGGAACACTGTCAGATCCAGTGTATGATATTGTTCCACCAATTGACGTTTGCGTAGAAGAGCAAGTAGAAATCAGACCTATTCATTTGGCTCCTGATCCTAATCTACCTCCAGCAGCATTTACAGAGGTTTTCTGGTACAAGGATGCAGGACAACAAGGATTGATCACGACAGGGCCTGACGCTAGCATGCCTGGCGTTAGCTACACCGTAGACGACTCGGATTGGTTAAATCCTAAACTGCTCGTCGATGGACTTCCGGCAGGTGTGTATGAATACTATTTTTATGTGGCTTGTACTGGTCAGGAGATAAAAGTAGATGTAGAGGTGTTTGCAGTACCAACAGTGGCACTGGAAACAAGCCCAGTTTCATGTTTTGGAGGGGAGGATGGAAAAGTAACATTCCTATCAGGAACGAATCCAGCTTATGAATATAGCATCAATTCCGCTGCGCCGATTTCACAAAGCGAGTTTGAGTCGATGGGCTTTGCTGCAGGAACCTATCAAGTAGAAGTGACCACGCCTGCAGGATGTCCTCAGGAACTGGAATTTACAATAGAGGGACCTGAATCTGCCTTGGAAGTTACCCCTCTGATGGGAATAGACCCAGGATGTGGAGCTTTGAATGGAAGTTTAGAGGCAAATATTACTGGAGGCTGGAGCCCTTACCAAGTTACCGTGATCAAAGACGGGGCAATTCTTCAGACGATTGAAGACTCCGGAAGTTCCATCGCATTGACTGGGCTTGGTGCAGGTCTCTATTCCTTGGAAATTGAAGATGCACAAGGTTGTCAGATAGTTTCTAACGATTTGGAGCTTATTGATGGACCTTCTCAGATTTTGGTAGAAGACCAAGCTGTTTGTGAAGGGCAACAAGTGGTGTTCAGCCCTTCTATTGATCCTGCAGCTCCTGGGGCAACATTTGAATGGTATTTCGATGCCAATACCAGCCAAAAAATCCCTTCAAGTTCTACTCCTAATGGACAAGGGATTACCTATGAAATCAATTCTTCCACAGGGGAATTGACCATCACTGGTCTGTCGGTGTCAGCCACCCCTTATCAATATTATGTAATTGCAGTAGGAGATGAGGTTTGTACTGGATTTGTGGCGGAAGCGGAGGCCATGGTTTATGGCACACCATCTGCCACCTATGTGAAGACAGATGAAGTTTGTTTTGAGGATGGTGGAACCATTGAAGTAACTGCTACAGGTGGTTCAGGGAATTATACCTTCACATTAGATGGTCAGATATCTCAAGATAACGGCTTGTTTGAAAATGTGCCTAGAGGAATTCATAGCATTACCATTTCAACTCCTGAAACTTGTGAAATTACACTGGATAATATTGAAATAGTAGGTCCAGATAGTCCATTGAATGGAGAGATCACAGATATTGTAAATCCTGCCTGTGATATGTCCAATGGATCCATTACCCTAGCATTAACGGGTGGAATGGCTCCTTATTCAGTAGAAGTACTCAAAGATGGAGTAAGTCAGGGAACCCAAACTTCCGATCAAAACGGGGAGGTGATGGTATCTGGAATCAGCAAAGGAGAATTTGTCTTTGAAATCACAGATGCGTTAGGATGTACCATCACTCTTTCAGAACCATTGGATTTGGTAGAAGTTCCTACTGAGATCAGTTTGGAAGATCAGCAAATTTGTGAAGGACAAGATGCCGTCTTAACTCCAGAAGTTCCAAGCAATGTCAACGCTCCTGTATTCACTTGGTTCTTCGACGAGGAAATGAATAATCCTTTGCAGTCAGGTGTGGTCAATGGAGTTACTTACACCATTGATTCAGAGGGTGAAATGACTGTTTCTGGATTGCCTTCCAGAGATCAACCTTATGAGTACTATGCTATGGTAAGTGGGGTAGGAGTCTGCGGGATAATCCCTGAAAAAGTGGAAGTGAAAGTCAGCCCATTCCCGAATTTGAGGGTTTCTAATCCTTCCATTGTTTGTGATCCAAATGAAACGGTGGATTTGACCAATTACATTGAAGGCTACAATCCATCCGTGTATGAATACAATATCATTAGCCCATTGGGCAATGCCTTGACAGGAAATGAAGTAAGTGCCGTAAATGTTTCAGGAAATTATGAAGTGAGTTCCTCCTTGAAAGGATCCGGTTGTTGGACAGAATCGCAACGAATCCTGGTAAGGATCGCTGAAGAGATGTTACAATCCAACTTTGAATACCATGCCGACCAAGGAGATGGAATCATTGTCAGCAACGGGGATATTCAGATTCTTGAGAATGTTGATTTTGAGGATATTTCCAGTGGGGAAGTTATCATGTGGGAGTGGGATTTTGGTGATGGAGCTACTAGTACAGAACAGAACCCAAGCCATGTCTATTCCAAAAAAGGTACATTTACCGTTACATTGAAAACAACAGACTCCATTGGTTGTCAAAGTGTCTATTCGATTTTGGTGGATGTGAAAGATGATTATTTGTTGATGATGCCAAATGCCTTTACTCCTGATGGTGTCAAAAACCAGTATTATAAACCGATGCATAGAGGACTTGCCAGTCTTGATTTTTATGTATTTAACACATGGGGAGAACTGATCTACCATTCAGATTCTTTGGAAGATTTAGGTTGGGATGGTACACTGAATGGCAAACCAGCACCAAATGGTAATTATGTTTATAAAGTGAAATACCAAACCAGGTCTGGAAATGTGTTTGATGAAGGAGGAGTATTTATTTTAATTCGATAGATGATAATTGCCGAGATAGGCCAGGCCCATGATGGAAGCCTGGGGAATGCACATGCCTTTATAGATGCGTTGGCTGAAACAGGGGTAGATGCAGTAAAATTTCAAACCCACATTGCAGAAGCAGAGTCTTCTAGTTTTGAACCTTTTCGGGTGAAGTTTTCCAAGCAGGACGATACTCGTTTTGACTACTGGAAAAGAATGGAGTTTACTCCAGAACAATGGAAAGGATTAAAAGCACATTGTGAAGAAAAGAACCTGAAATTCATCTCTTCTCCTTTCAGTAATGCAGCAGTGAACTTACTGGAATCAATACAGGTGGAATCCTATAAAATAGGGTCAGGAGAAATTGGAAACTTTTTGATGTTGGAAAAAATTGCCCGTACCGGCAAACCGATCATGCTAAGTTCAGGGATGAGTTCATTTGAGGAATTGGACAAAACGGTTGATTTTTTAAGGCCCTTTGGTAATGCCCTAAGTATTTTACAATGTACCACAGCTTATCCCACACAACCGGAACAATGGGGTTTAAATGTGATGGCTGAATTAAAAGCACGGTATCAGGTACCTGTTGGGTTTTCAGATCACAGTGGAGATATTTTTGCCTGCCTAGCGGCGGCAACTTTCGGAGCGGAGATTTTTGAGTTTCATGTGGTCTTTGACAAAAGACAATTTGGACCGGATTCCCCTGCCAGTATCAGCATCGATCAGACTAAGGTGCTTTGCGAGGGAATCAAGAAAATCCAAAGTGCCTTAAGAAATCCAGTGGTGAAATCTGAAAACCAGAAATATTCAGAGTTGAAAGTGATGTTTGGAAAATCCCTGGCAGTAAATAAAGCCTTACCGAAAGGTCATCTATTGACGGTGGATGACTTGGAATCCAAAAAACCTGGGGACAAAGGAATTCCTGCCTCTCAATACCAATTAGTCCTTGGAAAAGAGTTAAATAGAAATCTAGAAAAATGGGATTTTCTGAATTCAGAAGATCTTAAGACAGACTCATGAAAAGAAAAATCTGTGTTGTAATCACTGCACGCCCTTCCTATTCCAGAATTAAAACTGCATTGGCAGCAATTAACAATCATCCTGATTTGGAATTGCAGTTGGTAGTAGCCGCTTCCGCATTACTGGACCGGTATGGCAATGCAGTAAATAATATTGAGAAAGACGGCTTTAAGATTACTGCGAAAGTTTTTAATGTATTGGAGGGAGAGAACTTGACTGCTGCTGCAAAAACAACAGGAATAGGCATTTTGGAGCTCTCCACTGTATTCAATAACCTGAATCCTGATATTGTGGTGACGGTGGCAGACCGTTTTGAAACCATGGCCACGGCAATTTCCGCCAGTTACATGAACATCCCTTTGGCACATATCCAAGGAGGCGAAGTAACGGGAAATATTGATGAGAAAGTGAGGCATGCCATTACCAAATTATCTGACTACCATTTTGTGGCATCCGAGGATGCATATCAAAGAGTAGTGAAATTGGGAGAAAATCCATCTTATGTCTTTAATACGGGCTGTCCTAGTATTGATTTGGCCTATGAAATCAAACAAAACCCCAAGTTGGACTTTGACCCCATTCAAAAATATGGGGGAGTAGGAAAAGTGATGGATTACTCCAATGGGTATTGGGTAGTCATGCAACACCCTGTCACCACGGAAGTAGGTAATTCAAGATTTCATATTGAGGAGACACTACATGCTATGTACAGTTTAAACCAACCCGTATTTTGGTTTTGGCCCAATGTCGATGCAGGAGCGGATGGAACCAGTACCGGAATCAGATCTTTTAGGGAAACACATGACTTGGAGAATTTTCATTTCTTTAAGAATATGGAGCCTCAGGATTTCTTAAAGCTCCTTTATTCCAGTAAAGGCCTTATTGGAAATAGTTCTGTAGGAATTAGAGAATGTGCGTTTATGGGAGTGCCAGTGGTGAATATCGGTTCCCGACAAAACAGTAGAGAAAGAGGGAATAATGTCAAAGATGTTGGTTATTCTCGAGTAGAAATTCTTCAGGCGCTCAATGAAATAGAAAATTCACCAAAACCTCAAATCTCTACCATCTACGGAAATGGAGATGCGGGTGAGAAAATTGCGCAGCACTTGTCTGAACTTCCGTTGATTTTTCATAAAACCATCACCTTTTAATGAGAATACTTGGTCTGATCCCTGCAAGAGAAGGGTCAAAAGGAATTCCCGGTAAAAATATTAGAATACTAGGTCACCAACCTTTAATTGCCTATTCCATCACAGATGGTCTGGCTTCTGAAAAATTAACCAAAGTAGCGGTCAGTACAGATGGGGAAAAGATCTCTGAGATTGCAAAATCCTATGGAGGGGAAGTCCCTTTTTTGCGACCTAAAGAGTTGGCCCAAGACCGAACTCCTTCCATAGATGTGGTGCTTCATGCTTTGGATTTTTTTGAGCAAAACGGAGAGGTTTTTGATGCGGTTTGTTTGTTGCAACCTACCAGCCCCTTCCGGCCCAAGGGTTTCATTGATGCCTGTATTCAAAAATTTGTGGATACCCATGCAGATTCCCTTATTTCGGTATTGGAGGTTCCTCATGAATACAATCCACATTGGACTTTTAAAATGGATCAAGAAGGAAGCTTGTCAATCGCTACTGGTGAACCTACCCTGATACCTAGAAGACAGGAGCTGCCCATGGCCTACCACAGAGATGGGTCGGTATATATATCCAAAGTCTCCCTAATCAAAGAGCATAAAGTGCTTGTTGGAGGAAAAACTGTAGGAGTGCTTTCAGATAAAGCCTATTATGCCAATTTGGATACCCAAGAGGACTGGGTAAAAGCAGAAACAACTTATAAAAACATAGTTTAATGTGTGGAATAGCCGGTATTGTCGGAAGAAATCCTGAAAATAAGGTTGTCCTAGCAAACATGCTTGAAAAGCAGACCCATAGAGGACCTGATGCCAAGGGTATCTGGTCTGCGGATGAGGTTTTTCTAGGTCACAATAGACTTTCTATTTTAGACCTATCTGAAGCGGCAAATCAACCATTTTTCAGTAATTGCGGGCGCTATGTAATTGTTTTTAACGGGGAGATTTATAATTATCTAGAGTTAAAGCAATCCTTGGATTACCCGTTCAGGACGAAATCTGATACAGAAGTGCTGTTGGCAATGTATATCAAGTACCGGGATAACATGATCAATTATCTCAATGGTATGTTTGCTTTTGCCATTTGGGATATTCAGGAGAAACAGCTTTTTGCGGCTAGAGACCGATTTGGAGTAAAGCCATTTTATTATTCGATGGCTCAGTCCCAGTTTTTATTTGCAAGTGAAATTAAAACCTTATTTGCAGCTGGGGTTACCCAAACTCTGAATGAGGAAGTTTGGGCAGATTATTTCGTTCACGGGAGTTATGGATATCCTGAAGAGACTTTTTTCAAAGACATTTACCAATTAGCTCCAGGACATAGTCTTAGCTATAGAGAAGGAGATCACAGACCTCAAATCAGCCAATACTATGACTTTGTAGATCAGGTGAAGCATCAGCCTGTTTTTGAGGATGAAAAAAGACTTCAAGAAGAATATTTGGAATTGTTATTGGATTCCATCCGATTAAGATTCAGATCAGATGTCCCTGTTGGCTTCAATGTGAGCGGTGGGTTGGATTCTTCCATTCTACTCGCTATGATTTCTAGAATCAAGGAAGGTGAAATGCAAAACATAGAAGCTTTTTCTTTCTATACTGGAGATGAGCGCTATGATGAATTACCATGGGTCAAGGATTTAATTTCTAAAACCAAAAGTCCATTAAACCCTGTTCTTTTATCCCAATCCGAGGTTCCGGATCTAATAGAAAAAGTAGCCTATTTCCAAGACGAGCCATTTGGGGGATTTCCTACCATTGCCTATTCAAGGATTTTTGAAAGGGCAAGGCAGAAAGGCTTCTTGGTATTACTGGATGGACAGGGGATGGATGAGGCCTGGGCAGGTTATGATTATTACCGGAGCGATTCCAATGCTTTGGTCCAGGGAATTAAAAGTTCATTGACTCGGCCAAATGTGATTTCCCCAGAGCTTTGTGCCAAGGCGAGAGCAATAAGCTATCCGGAACCTTTTGATAATCCACTCCAAAACAAGCAATACAGGGATGTGTATTTTACCAAAATCCCTAGAGCCCTCCGATTCAATGATCGAGTAAGTATGATGCATAGTACAGAATTGAGAGAACCATTTCTGGATTATCGGTTAGTAGAAATGGCATTTGCCCAAAAAAGGGAAATGAAAATCAAGCAAGGTCAAGGAAAGTGGTTGCCACGACAATTGGTCAAAAAGGAGCTTGAAAATATTGCATTAGCCCCTAAAAGACCCCTTCAAACCCCTCAGCGTGAATGGATAGGAGGTCCTTTGTCCGATTTTGTGGAAGATAGGATCAGTATGCTGCGCTCTAACCCATGGATTGAGAAAAATGCATTGGATTTGGAATGGCAGAATTATAAAAATGGTCAAAACGACAATAGCTTTTTCGTTTGGCAATGGATCAATACTTCCTTTTTCGAAGGTTAATTCATGAGACCAATCGAAAAGTAGGTGATAAACAGATATTAGTAAATAGTAGTAGTTAAAGAATTCAGTTTTAGGGATTCTTTTTAAAAGTTCGAAAAATGAAGTTTCTAATCATTGAGCAAGATTTAAGGGTTTCCGGAACCAGCCAGGGAATAATTTCTAGATCATTTTTGGGTAAGCTGAGGAAGGCATACCCTGAATCCTTGATCGATGTTCATTACATCAAAGCTGAGGACTCAGTCGATAAACTCGATTTACTTCCTGTAGATCATATGGTTGAGTACAGAGTAAATGCTGCAGCACCTATGTTGGTTCAGCTTGCAAATAAATTGTATTGGAGACTTTTCAATGTTTCATTGGTAGAAGAGTGGTTTGTAAAACAATACGCTAAAATTATAGCCAAAATAGATTATGAAAAATATGATCATATCTTCATCAGGAGTGCAGGGATTGGTCATGAAATGATTCTAGCGACCCTGGATTTACCAATTCTTAAAAAAGCGATTGTTAATTTCCATGATCCCTTTCCTGTTGCCTGGTATGTAGGAACAAAAGTAAAGCCGACAAAGCTAGATTTTTTTAGACTGGCTAAGATGATGAAGGTAGTGGAGCAGGCACATGTTTGTACATCCACCGCATCTTACATGTCACATGACCTGCAACACCTCTATGGTTCTAAAAAGCCATTTTTCACCCTTCCCCATCAATATGACCCTACCGTTTTCAGCCTAAAGGAACCTACTCAAGTAAGAGTCAAAGAAAAACCTGTAAGTATTTCTTACCATGGGGCATTGATGTTTGGTAGAAACATAGAAAACCTGATTAAAGCGTACAGTGAATTGGTCAATTCTGATCCGAAATATGTGGAAAATTCCGAATTGATTTTAAGAGTAAAAGGGAATGAGGTAGCTCGATTCAAGGAGATATACGGTGATGCCCTAAATATCAAATTTTTGGATACGGTGGATTTTTCCAGTTCCTCAAGTGAACAGATTCACCAAAGTGACATCGTGATTATTTTGGAAAACGGACCTTACTATTGTAATATTTTAGTGGGTAAGGCTCCTTTTCTGGCATCCATTAATAAGGCAGTTCTTTGTTTATCTCCAAAGAAAAGCGAGCTAAGAACCATCGTTTCAGATGATACATGTATTGCAGACATGGGGGATGTAACAGAAATCAAAACGAAGCTGAAGAAACTGATTGATAATGAACTTGATAAGGGTGAACCTGTTAAGCCATTTGGAGAATATTTCAGCCAAGAGAATTTCAAAGTTCAGCTCAATGAAATATTGCAAGCCAATAAATGAATTATCTCAAGTAGGCATAGATGAATTGGAGAATCATCAAAAAACTACGTGGAAAATTTATTCTATTTGAATAAGATGTTCGCATCCTTAGGAATACATTTTTAAATTGGGGCTATGGTGTAACATCTTAGTTTGATTTTTATACTGGGAATCCTTCTAAATCCAAAGAGGGATCTGAACAAGATATGACACCGAAATGGTGGTGACTTTTATATCAACTAATTCTTTTATCTATGAAATATCGAGTGCACATATCCAATCTATCCTTTGAAATCGAAGTTGAGAAACTGGAGGACCTTTCAAAATCCATAAAGGACGGAGTTGCAGCTGCTATTGTCTCTGCTCTTCCAGCTGATTTTGATCCAGAACCAGCCCAAAACTTATCAGAGGTAAAATATATTACGCTGGAGGAATTTAACTATGATTGGGAAAAAGCTATTCAGCATACTCAGAACTCGGATGTTTCAATAATCAGGCTTCAAAAAGGAAAGAAATACAGGGTTAAAGAGTATAGTACCCAAAAGCTTAAGAAGGACTTATTTATTATTTCTGAAGGAGATTCTGAACTACGATTCGGGTTGGATAATTTCGATCAATGGAATCCAGATCCATCGGTGAAACAGGACCGTTATGTATTTGATTTGGATACTTGGAATTCCCAAGTGGCAATTGTAAATGTAGACCTCAAATCAGCACAACTTGTGCAAGAAGTTCAACCTTTTTATCGAGGTATTTTCAAAAATTCTCCCAACCAAAATCAATCAGGATTAATAGCCTTAATAAATTCAAATACTGATATGGAGTTTGGACTCTTATATTCAGGAGGCCAAGAGGAAGATTTAACCCTTATTCAGAAAGATGTCAATTTTGAAGGAATCATTTGGCAGGAATTAAAGGCCAACAATGGGGGAGGTTTACAAGTGATTATGGATAATTGTCACTTGAAACAAGTGGATCCACCTACTTACTTTAAGAAGCAATTAAAGTTCTCAAAAAATGCTGTCATGGTCAATGAAGGAAGTTTCAACCAGATAGAAAATACCTTCCAAGGAATGGGAAACAGCTCCAATATAGTTTTTGTAGAGGGAATGACTTTCTTACTTCCGCCCACAACATTCATTCGAAATTACCATAACAGATATAATGGAGATAGTATAGACAGTACCAATCAGGATATATCTCATTACATCCATCCCATACCATCAGTGGGAGAGAAGTTTCTGATGTCTAGAAGTTATGATCTTTACGGGGTACCTATTCCTGGGATGTTACGAAATGTCATCAACTGGGAAAAGTTAGGTTTGGATCCCAAACCCAATGTTGTCAGGTCATTACAAGTAGGGGACAGATTGAGGATAAATGGGCAAGAATACCTAGTCAAAATCACGGATCGAATTCCAGGAGTGACTTTTAATTCAGAATATAGATTTAATGGTCAAGACTCCTATTACGCTCAGGAATTTAAGTTGGATAAAGATCTTCCAGAGGATATACCCATGGTAGTAGAAGTAGAAGTGTTAGAAAGTAAAGGAGAAAAATTGCTGGATGGAAACCTTCATGAGGGGTATATTGTCTTTAAGTATAATAAAAATTGGCAGACAAATATGGATGTGGACCATGGCTTGGATTATATGCTAGCTTCCAATCCTTTTGGGGTACTTTCCTATAATCATAAGGAAATATCCCTTTGGGCCAAAAATACAGTTCACCAAGGGTTTTACAGGCAATCCAAATCTGGAAAGGGTAATTCCAAAGGATATACCTTAATTAACTGCAGCGGTTTTGGAGACCAGTTTAATCCAGAGATACCTATGAATGAATCTGGAGACATGGCAAAAAAAGCAAAGGATTTTATCGATTTTATAATGGCATTGGTTTAAAAATTGCTCCAATAGCCGAACTTGTCCTTAATTTTCTGGAAGAAAGGGCCGAATTCTCCACTCTTCTATAAATTTGATTCAAATTTGATTTGACATACTGCACTGTATGATATTATCCCACCTTATAATTTTCCTTATTCTTTTATTGCTTGCGCTGATTTATCAACGCTTGGCGATAAAATTCAAAATTATTGACATTCCAAATAATAGGAGTTCCCATGCCATACCAACGGTAAGGGGAGGGGGGATCTTATTTCCGGTGGGAGTGATTTTGTGGTGGATGGCTTTTGATTTTCAAAATACCTGGATGGTACTTGGGGTCGTTTGGGTTTCTGCTGTCTCTTTAATGGATGACCTATATTCTATTTCCAGGAAGATTCGTTTTGGGGTTCAGTTTTTGGCAGTAAGCATGGCTTTTTATGACCTGGATTTATTTACCAGCGTTTCTTGGTATGTATTACCCGTGTTTTATTTCTTTGCTTTGGGAATTATCAATGCGGTCAATTTTATGGATGGCATCAATGGGTTGACCGGGCTTTATTCCTTGGTATTTATGGGTAGTATGTTAGTGGTGAATACTTATACGCCACTATTTGACAGGGAATTGATTCAATATGAAATCCTTGCCTTGAGTGTTTTCCTGATTTTTAATTTTAGAAAAAGAGCCATGATGTTTGCGGGGGATATAGGAAGCATTTCCATCGCCTATTTAATGATTTATTTTTTGACGAAATGGTATTTATACGAACAGAGTTGGACCGTGCTGTTGTTTTTGATTGTTTACGGAGCCGATTCCATGCTAACCATGATCCAAAGGTTGATCAAACGAGAAAATGTGCTTGAGCCTCACCGGTCTCATCTTTATCAGATCTTGGCCAATGAAGGTAAAATTGACCATATCCTTGTAGCAATGATTTTCGCAGGGATCCAAGGGATTATCAATTATTTCCTGTTTATACAACATCGAGAGGTTCCACCAGTGGATTTGTCAGTGCTAGTGATTGTAGTGTATGGATTGATTTACCTCGCCGTGAAAAGAATTTATTTATCTAAATATAGAATGACCTGAATTTGCCCTTGAGGTAAAGTTATTTAGGAGAATAAATAAGAAAAGCCGAGGGAATCCCTCGGCTCTTCGTTTAGGCAAACGCCCTATTTAAAACTTAACGCATTTCAAATATCGGGTATATTTCAACTCGAAGAAATACCTATAATTGGGTATTTTTTAACCATTTTGTGGATATTTCATGTTTTCCAGGATTTAATTTTTGATGTTTTTCGCTCTTTTTAATTGAATTAAAAATCTGGAATAGTTTTTATACAATCTGTGATCTTTCGCGGGATTTTTGGTTTCGTTTCTGACTAAATCCTCTAACCGACTAAAAAAACTACTCTTACTGAGCGGTTTTATTTCAGGGATTCCCGAAAATTTTCGCCTACCATTAAGGTAATCATGATGCCGTCAAAAAGGTGAATAGAATTATTAACAAAAAGGATTGACTATTTGGTATGGCATTTGTCTTTTAATCATCTGTTTTTATTTAATTTGTGGCAAATTTGCGCACCGGTAAGTCCGATACAGCAATTCCAAATAACACCGTAAAATTTAATCAAACCCCTAAAATGAAAGAAAAGTTATTCTCTTTTTCGATCAACCGCTCTCTGATCATTGCCCTAGTAGGTCTGTTGGCTCTAGGTGCTTGTAAGAGTAAAAAGAAAGCTGTAGAACCAGCTCCTGCTCCTGCACCAGTAGAGACAGTAGAGCAAGCTCCACCTCCACCACCTGTTGCCTCTGCTGAAGAAGTGGCTGCCGAAAAATTGGAGAACTATTTCAATAGTGTAGCTTCCTCTGGAAGTGCTTCGATGGCAAATCAATCTATTCAGGAAACACTTTCTATGTTTTCAAATCAGGAAACCCCGGTTTTGATTGTTATTCATGAAGAAAACGGAATCAAGGATTACGATGAACCAACTACCATCAAGAAATACCTTGAATACCTGAAAGACACCAAGAAAAACTTGAATTTCATCTCTGACATTCGTTTGGATGCAAATGGTAAAGTTTCTGAATTGGAACTTAGAAGAAAATAATTCCCCACCTGAAAAATAGATTTGACATGAAAAATAAAATGATCCTTATGTTGGGCCTTTTTTTAGCCACAACAGTAAGTGTATTCGCTCAGGCGGATGATATCAGCCCTGCAAGAAAGCAGGCAATTGACTCATTAGCCTTAGAAAAAGTAAAAGATTTAAGTAAATATATCAGCATTATCGGTAGCAAAGAAACTCAGTTCTCTGAAGCTAACCGAGTAATGGACAGAGCAGAAGAGCTATTCGCTCCGGGAGCTGAAATGGGTGTTTCCAGCATCAATTCCAGTGAGATTGCTTATTACAAGGTAAGACGTTATTTCGAAAGATTGATGGCGTTGAATTATGACCGGGTGAATATCACTTGGTATGACATTCAATACATCTCCGATTTGGAAAGACAGCCTGATGGCAGATATGTAGGTGTGATTACCGTATTCCAACGATTTGAAGGTACTTCCATTGAAACTGGAATGAACTATAAGGATACCACCAAAAAAGATATCACTATTTACGTAGAGAAAAAGCAGACTCAAATTGCCGGACGAACCATCGAATTCTGGGATGTGATGTTGGGTGATGTAAGAGTGACTGAAACCTCCGCATGAGATTAATTTCCCTGATATTTGCGTTTTTTATCGCAAGCATCTTTTTTGTCTCGGGGCAGGGCATAGGCGGCCCCGGGACAATCAAAGATGATGGTAGATTCGCAGCATCAACAAAGCAAGTAAATCAATTTTTTAGAAGGTTTAATGCCGAGGAATCACCGACCGATGGGAATAAGAGATTTTATCCAGGTGACTCCCTTTACCATAATAAAGCATTGAGAGAGGGCTTTTTAAAAGTCCTTTTTGATAATCAAACTTCTTCTATTTCTCCTGACCTGAAAGATCAGTTTCAGAAAAATGTATTGTCGGATCAATACCCACAATACCTGAATTTTCATCGGGAAGGTTGGATGGCAGAAGTACAAGCCGATTTCATTTTTAAAGGTAAAAGAGAAACGGCTACCCTAGTATTAAAATTACAACCAGAAGGTTTGGGCTATGAATGGGTCATAGATAAGGTGAGTTTTCCCCCATTTAAGGATCTTTTCAACAAGCCAGTAGGTGATGAGAAGGATTTTCTGCATCCCTTAAGTCATGAATTAGGCTTCATGAACCTGCGTAGGGCCTTCCAAGACTCTAAAATGCCTGAAGCTTTTACAAAATCTAGTTTTGAACCGGATTATTTGACACTGTTTTTGTATGAAATGAAACAGAATAATGTTCGATTCGAAACTGTTAAAGATGTTAAGTTCCATTTCTTTCAGATTGAAGGATGGTATTTTGAAGTGAATCAATTCAATCGACCAGGGTTTAATACCGGCTGGTTGATTTCAAATCTGGTGAAACTTAGTCCAGGTGATAAGGAAACTATCCTGAAATACATTTATGATCAAGAGTAAAGTATCCATTTTTCTATTCTTGCTTTTAGGTTTTGCTGCTTCAGTTCAGGCGCAAAACATCAAAGGCTATACCCAAGAAGAAATCAAAGACTTCACTGGAAAAGTAGAAGATCAGGTTCGCTTTTTGGAATACCTTCTCAACACGGTTGGGAATGAGGAAACTCCTGCTCGGGATAAAGATGTGGTGATCAGAGAGAGTTACCTGAAAATATTCAGAGATGAGCATGTGCAGGTAGAAGATGACCTGCTGATGGATAGAAAAGTAGTGACCAATAAAGATGTAACTGCTTATCTCAAAGACATTGAGTTTTTTTTCACCAATGTTAATTTCAAATTCAAAATCCGGGAGGTAAAGCCTTCCCAAAAGGATAATGGTGAGGTCTTTTTTATAGTTTCCTTGGATAGAACCATCACTGCCACGGGAAAAACAGGTGAGAGCATCAGCAATACCAAGCCCCGTTTTGTGGAAGTGAATTTGGAAGACAAATCCCAGGAATTAAAAATTGCCAGTATCTATACCACGAAGTTGAGCCGTGATGAAGAATTGATGGAATGGTGGGAGATTTTGGATCCAAATTGGAAAGTCTTTTTCAGGGAGAAATTCCAGATTTCAGAATATGACTCCATTGATATCAATCAGCTGTATCGATTTGTGGAAATGGATTCCTTGGATATCTCCGGGACAGATTCGTTATTGAATCTGAAGCCCATGGAGGCGATGAGGCAATTGAAGTATGTCAACCTCAGCAATACCCAGATCACTGAGTTAGGTCCGATTTCCAACGTTACCTTTCTGGAATATTTGGATGTGTCCAATACTCCTGCTTCCGATATCCAGTTCATCAAATATTCCGATCGTTTGAAGCATTTGGATATCTCCAATACACAGATTCAACATATTGAGGAGCTGGCCAACTTGAAGTCATTGACCAGCCTGAAAGCCGATTATACTCCGATTATGAGCTTTGCGGTATTGAATGAGTTTGATAGCTTGAAAAACCTGAGCCTGGTTCAAAGTGGTTTCAATAGTGCTGAAAATATCAAAGAGTTGAAGCATCTGAAAAGATTGGATTTAAGTCGAAATTACTTGATCAATTTTACCTCCTTGGAAGCGTTGACCGATTTGGAGTATTTAAACCTATCCGAAACCAATATCCAGGATATCACACCACTTAATAATTTGGAGAACTTGCAGGAGGTGGATTTGACAGGTACCCAGGTTGCGGATATATCTGGATTGAATGGTAAGGAAAAACTTTATAAAGTATTGGCCGACCAAACCAAACTTTCAGTATTGGCAGCTGATAATTTTACCAGAAATAACCCCTCCGTTTTACTGATCCACCATGTCAGAGATTTGGAGAGCTGGTGGTCCGGTTTATCCGATGCTTGGAAGTCTACTTTGAAAAAAGCCAATCCAAAGATCAGAACAGATAACCCGAATGTGGAAATCTTAACCGAAACCATCGGGGTGGAGGAATTGGATATGTCTGGAGAGGGGATTGAAACGCTCAATCCGATCACCCGATTCGTAAAGCTTCATAAGTTGAATTTCTCCGACAACGAGGTGTCGGATTTATTACCACTTTCGGAGGTAAAAACCTTGGTAGAGATCACCGGTAAAAACACGTTGATAAGAGATATATCCCCAATCAAAAACAATGAATTGCTGGAAAGGATCGATCTAGAGGGCGCCCCAGTTGAGAGCATCATGGATGTGTTGTCTCTTCCAGAGTTGGTATATATCAATGTAAACAACTCCGCAATATTTGAGGAGGAGGTGCCAGAAATATTAATTCAAAAGCCAACTCTGAATATAATTTATCGGACAGATGAGTTGATGGCCTGGTGGGAAGAATTGGATGGAACATGGAAGAATTTGCTAAGAAGGCAAAATGGGACACCGGAAGATCCTAATACCGAGCAATTACATGCCATGACCGAGAAATCCTCTTTAAACTTTGAAAGTGTGCCGATTGGGAAAGTGGAAGCCTTGACCATTTTTAGTAATTTGAGATCCTTGACGATTTTTGATGCGCCTTTAATGAATATGTCTCCGATATCTGAATTAAAGCTTTTAAAGTCTTTAAAGCTTTCTCAGGTACCTGTTTCGGATTTTAGTGCATTAGCTTCATTAACTGACTTAGAGGAACTGGATATTTCCAATACCGGTATTTCTGATTTAGAACCTCTATCCAGTTTGATTCATTTAAAGAAATTGAATATTTCAGGAACAAATCTGAAAACACTTCGAGGTTTGGAAGGCCTAATCAATTTGGAAGAGCTAGACGTTGCCAGCACTAATTTGAGGTCTTTAAGACAGATCGAAGGCTTGACAAATCTGAAAAAATTGTCATGCTTCAATACCCGACTCAATAGCCGGGCTGTTGATAATTTCAAACAAGCAGTACCAGACTGTGAGGTGAGGTACTATTAAAATTATAAGGGGTAAAAAAATGTGGAAAAAAATCCCTTAATGATGGTCTAGAAAAAATGTTGAGAAAAGTTGCTTAATCACCCTGACATAAAGGTAGAAAGCAGCATTGAAAAAAAAATACCCAGTACTGGGTATTTTTTTGTTTTTAGGCCTAGTAGTTATCCACAAATTGTGAAATTTTTTAGAAAACATTGAATCTTTATCAGTTGGGTTTTGAGGAGAACTATTAATTTTATCTTGTGAATTTTAGCAAATCAGACCTTTCTACACTGACCTTAGCCTTAACTTTTTTCCTAGGCATATTGATGATCCTGTTGGGAATAAACAGAGGATTCGACACCTCTGATGAAGGGCTTTATTCTTTGCTTTTAAACCCACATCAAGCCAATAGTGCTGGAATCTATAATTATGACCTGTTTTTTAAGGTATTGTATAGCTTGTTTGGGATTGAATTTGGAATTGTTGGCTCCCGAGTAATTCGCTTGATTAGCTACCTTATCGGAGGGTTTGCCCTTGCTTTGTTCTGGAAGAATATCCACGCTGATAAAAAAATAGATTTAAATGTGTGGTTGGTTAGTGTGCTAGGGGTGTTTTCCGGGTATGCATTTCTACCTCCATCCTTATCTTATAATTCTATTTCAGTGGTTATCGTTTGCCTGTGGCTATATTTAATAACCAAGGAAACCCCATCTTTCTGGGTGAATATTGGGATTGGGTTTTTACTAGCACTTTTATTTTATGTGAAAATAACCACTTGTGGGTTATTAGGGCTTTTGACAGTTTTGATAATTTCATATAGAAGGTCTTTGAGTCCCATAGTGATAATTTCACTTCTTTTCCCCTTTTTGTTTTTGGAGTCCTTGTTTTACCTGACATTACATGAAGCAGGGATTTTCAGGGTGTTGGAGGGGTACCAAATGATGATCAACCGAGAAGATTACCAATGGGTATTGCTAGTTAAACATAACTTGGTAGGCGTTTTTTGGATTTTAGTAGCCTCTATTCCATTTTTCATTACAGCCAGAGCAGGAAATAAATTCAGATGGTATTTACTCGTGCTTTCTATCATATTCGAACTTTGGGTTATTCAGAAGACGATGATTACAAATGAGTGGTCTCATGGAATCCTAATTGTGACTTTCTCCATCATTGCTTTTTTAATAGGGAGTAAGAAAGATTGGAATTGGAAACCCTCAAAAACACTTTTTTTTATAATTCTGATGATTTTACCTTTTGTCTTACACTTTGGGTCCAATGTTTATTTTTTGAGATTAGGTATTCATTATTGGGTTTTTGGAGTATTGGGAATCTTTTTTTTGATAGAGAAAAAACCAACTTCCCAGAAGATAAAATTTGTCTATTCTTTTTCTATCCTTTCTCTGATTTTAATTGCGAACGGAATCTGGTTGGGGCCATTTGAGCAATTGCACTTATTAAATAATACAGTAGAGTGGGAGTATAGAAAGGGAAAAAAAATTCTGCTTTCCCAGGAAATGGTTGCTGTGTTGGAAGATATGAAGGAAAAGATTCGAGCGGTTCCAAATGAAGAAATTATTTCCGTATATCGAAATCCCGGTTGGATGGTACTTCTAGACCTCACCTCTCCTAAAAATCCTGGAATTTGGGATCAAGACCAACTCAATACCTATTTCCCCTATTTTCCTGAAGGGTTCGATTATATTATTTATTTTCCCTACCAGGAACTCCCCGGAGATGCGATGTCCCAATTTCAAGTTCAAAAATATAGCTTGCCTCAAGGAGAAGTAAATCTATTATGGAGAAGATAAAAGGGAATTTATTTTTTTTGATTTGGTCCGGGCTTGGGTTATTGATTACCATCCTGATCTGGAATTTGCCATGGCGTTTTCAGGTAAATGATGATGAGATTATGATGTGGTTAATATCAGGTGCTTATACGGGCACACCTGAAACCTACACGGTCTTTATTCATCCAATACTTAGTTGGAGCCTTGCTAAACTTTATACCTATTCCCCACTCATTCCCTGGTACCCTATTGCTTGGTTTGTCGTTGTCTATTTTTCATACTTGGTACTTGTCTATTCTATTTCAAGACATGCGGTTTCATCTTTTTATAGGGGGCTGCTCGTGTTGGTTTTACTAGGTTTAACCATCCACTTTCTATTCTTTTTACAATTTACCCAGGTAGCGGGATTCGCCGCTTTAGGAGGTTTCTTGTTGATTTTGAACGCTGGAAGATCATATTTTCAATTGGTATTAGGAGGATTCTTATTGGTAGTAGGAGGATTAATAAGGATGGAGGCAATGTTCTTGGTTTCCTTTGGGTTTGTTAGTTGGGCTTTTTTTAATTTTAAAAAAGAGCAGCTACTGGGATATGGTAAAAAATTAGCCCCTGTTTTTTTGGTTTGCCTGTTATTAGCTGCAGGTAAGTCAATTTGGGAAAAGAATTCAGAATATTCGGATTTCCTTGTTTTCAATCAAGCTAGATCTTCGGTGATTGATCATCCGGTATTTTATAGAAAAGTTGTTCAGGAAGAAATAAGCAAGGATTCTCCATGGTTTTATTTTTCAAGGTGGTTTTTTGAAGAAGGTGAAATAGATATTGACCAGTTAGAAAAAATGAAATCCAGTCTTGATGCAGCGTTGTTTTCTCTAGAACAATTCAGAAATACAGGTTATAGAATTGTTTCAGTACAACGTGCAGAAGCATTTAAGAGCTTTCTTTGGGTAGTTCTATTATTCCTATTTCTACCAACCCAGAACCCAAGAAATAGAAAATTTCTTGCATGTTGGTTGCTTGGAATGGTGGTTTTAAATCATTTTTTCCTGTTTTATGGAAGAGTTAATGTGCTGTTTTTATTGGTTCTCTTAATTCCAATTTTCTTCAATCTTCCTCCAAAGAGTAATACAAAGCTTGTAGTAGGAATGTCGTTTGTCTTGATTTTTGGAATGATTTATCATACCATGAATTTTTTAGAAGAAGGGAAAAATCGAGCCATCATGGATGAGGAGATGCAATACCTTATCAGTAGGATTGATGAAAATGCCCCCATTTTTTTAGAAGGATATCAAGAACATATGTTTGGACTTGATTTTACAGTGAATAATCAGGTTCCATTCATTAATCAAGGTTGGCTTTCCAGATCTCCTTTTCAAAAGAAGATGCTAAAGAAGTATGATGTGGAAAAGCCAAGCGAATTATCCTCCTATTCTTTATTGGCAATCCGAATGGATGAACCTGTGGTTTTTCCTGATTATATGAAACACTTAAATCCCAGGTTCCAATTAGTAGAAAAAATCGAAACTAATAATTTCCAATTATTAAGATTTGCTACTTCTGAGTAAAGGACATCCTAAAATATCTTTTGGTTGGTTGATCCAATAAATTTTAACGCTTGGTTTTGATCGTTATATCTATCTCATCATCAGTTGTTTAAAAATTTATTTTTGAAGGCTTGGATAAAGATTTTGTTAAACCTCAAATCAAAACTAAATTGATGCTTTTGAATCAGATATAAATGAGAAAATTAATCAGACTTAGAGATCTATTACTTGGGATTGATAAACTTGAGAAATCAAACAAAAAGCTGGAAGAGAGTAATTTGTTTAAAATCAAGGAGCTAAAAGCATTTGAGGTGTTAAAGCCTTATTTTCCCGAGGGATACTTGTTTGAATCAAGTTTTAGTATGTCTTTTCAGGCAATCCAACATATTCTAAACGATATATTTATTTATAAGCCTGAGAGGATATTGGAGTTTGGATCTGGTTTATCTACCCAAATCATATCCAATTTTTTATTGGAAAATAAGTTAACTACTAAGTTATATAGTGTAGACGATGATGGGGAATGGCAGTCCATGCTCAAGGTTTCCAACCCAAATGTCACATTATCCAGCTTTTCATTGGTTCAGGATAGCCCTTATTCTTATCAGGGAAAAGGAAAATGGTTTGACATACCTGAAAATCATGAACTCACCCAATTGAATTTCGATTTGGTGATAGTGGATGCTCCTAAAAAAAGTGTCTGCAAATATTCTAGATATGGGTTTATTCCTTTTTTGAAAGGTAAGATTTCGAAGAATGCTATTATCTATGTGGACGATTCCAATAGACCTGATGAACAACAAATTGTGGAGTGGGCAAAAGAACATTTCCCAACGATAAATACCTCCAAGTTTCATCAAAGATATACTAGGATCTCTGGGGAAGAGGCATTTTCTACCCGACCCTCTTAAAACCATATCCTCAACGATCCTTTTTTTAATTCCTGCATTTTAAATCACAATTTCTTAGAGAAAGAAACAACAATCCAATTTTTTCAAAATAGGAGGGGCAGATTTTATGTTTTTGTATTTGAAGGGGTGATTGTGAATAAACAAACTACAAATTTGCTATTACCAAACAACCGAGTAAATTTATTACTCAGTATGGTAGGTTCCAGATGGGACTGAAAGGGCATTGCCATCCTAAATAGCCAATCCCACCTGATTTTTTTAATCACTTTTTCTGACATTATAAAGCTTGCTAGAATCGCTCGTTACATCTAAAACCCGCATCAAACTTTTGCTGAAGTTTTTTGCACATGCCAATTCCGGGTATTTGCGTTCCTTGGCAAAGGAGTTTGATGAATCCACCAACTCCGTTCGGGTTGAATTAAATCGATTAACAGAAGCCGGATTATTGGTTTCCGAGGAAGAAGGGAAAACCAAAGTATATCGTGCTAATAAGCAGCATCCATTCTTTTCTGAAATCACCAATATGGTATCCAAGTTTTTAGGGTTGGATGACCTAATGGAACGTATTGTGAAAAGAATGGGAGAGGTGGAGAAAGCCTATATCGTAGGTGATTATGCCTTGGGAGTTGATTCGGGAACCGTCCATATGGTCTTAATTGGTAAGAACTTAGACACTGATTATCTCGATTTTATTCGTGAAAAAACCTACGAGAAAGTTCAGCGAAAAGTGGAAGTATCCATATTGGAGGATGATCCTGGAGATATTCAGGGGATTTTGGTGTATGGAAAGTGAAGCCCAGTATTCGGGAGGAAATGTTCAGATGCCGGTAAACAGCCCTGGTTGAAATGAGAATCGGTTGACTTCCAGCTTCAAAAGCAATATCAAATTGCTCCATTTTAAATCCTTAACACGCTACTAATAAATTGAATCCAAAAGAACATATTAAAATCATACAACCAACATCCGGCTGGCAGCTAATTGATTTCAAGGAACTCTGGAGATACAAGGATTTATTGTACTTTCTGACCTTACGGGGAATAAAGGCACGATATGCCCAATCCATTTTGGGAGTAGCTTGGGCGATTATACAACCCTTGTTTACCACGCTGGTATTTACGGTGGTATTCGGGAATTTAGCAAAAGTGGATTCAGATGGCATTCCCTATGTGCTGTTTTCTTATTTAGCCCTTTGGCCATGGAATTATTTTTCCGGTACCCTTACGGAGTCTGCCAATTCCCTGATCCAAAATGCCAACATGATTACGAAGGTTTATTTCCCCAGGATGGTGTTGCCACTTTCTTCCATACTTTCTAAACTATTAGATTTTATCATTGCATTTGTGGTGGTGATCGGGATGATGATTTATTTCAAAGTGGTTCCTGGATGGGGATTGCTGGTGGTTCCGCTATTAATTATTCAACTCCTGATGTGTAGTTTGGGGGTAGGGATGACCTTATCTGCCATGGCAGTGAAGTACAGAGATGTGAAGCATGCCTTAACTTTTGTTGTACAGCTATTGTTGTATGCTGCACCGGTGGTTTATAGTACAAATGCAGTTCCTGAAACTTACCAAAAGTATTACATCCTAAATCCCATGGTGGGAGTCATTGAAGGGTTCCGAGCAGCCTTTCTGAATCGTCCTATGCCTTGGGAATGGATCTGGCCAGGTAGTATAGTGGCATTGGTTCTATTTGTTTTTGGAATGATGTACTTCCGAAGGATGGAACGCATATTCGCAGATGTAGCTTAATCATATCCCTTGGGAATCTTTCTAAAATCGTTTTGCTCTTAGGGGTTGGCATTTAAGATAAAGGGTGAAAAAAATAATACTCAACCTATAGACCCCAGATACTAATACTAGAAAATCATTCAATTTCCACCCTTTGAAATTCAATTCTAATTATCCCTCATTCCAATAGCTCAGTGCGACTTTCCATTGTTTCTCCTGTTTACCGTGCCGAAAATACGCTTGAAGAACTGGTCTTCAGGATAAAAAAGGCAGTTCCGGCAAGTGAACTGGAAATCATTTTAGTGGATGACGGAAGTCCTGATAATTCTTGGGTCAAAATTGAAGAATTGGCAGCCACTCACCCAGAAATTAAGGGGATTAAGCTTTCCAGGAATTTTGGACAACATTATGCGATCACAGCTGGGCTGGATGCTTCCCTTGGAGAGTGGGTAGTAGTGATGGATTGTGATTTACAGGATCAACCCGAGGAAATACCTTCCTTTTTGGACAAAGCTTTGGAAGGCTATGACGTGGTTTTAGGGAAAAGAAAAAATAGGAGAGACGGATTCCTAAAACGACTCTCATCCAAATTGTTTTATAGAACGTTGGCATGGCTGACGGGCTCCCATCAGGACGAACGCATTGCTAATTTTGGAATCTACCATAGAAACGTAATCAATGAAATTATTCGGATGCGGGAAAGCATTCGATATTTTCCTACCATGGTTAAATGGGTGGGTTTTAGGCAAACCAGTATGGAAGTGGTCCATGCCAAACGAGAGGAAGGAACTAGTAATTACAGCTTTAGCAAGTTGTTTAATTTGGCCTTGGATATCATGTTAGCCTATTCGGATAAACCCATTCGACTTACCGTAAAACTTGGGTTTGGGATTGCGTTCTCTGGTTTTTTATTTGCGCTCTTTACCTTTTTCAAGTATCTCAATGGTGAAATCATAGTGGCAGGGTATGCCAGTTTGATTATTTCCATTTGGGTATTGACCGGGTTTATTTTGATTACCCTAGGTATGGTCGGACTGTACGTGGGGAAGACCTTTGAGGGAGTAAAGAACAGACCGGTTTATATCATAGAAAAGCAAACGAGGACTAAATAGTACTTGACAAGAAAAGAGTTGGACAAATGAATCCTAATTAAACTTAGTACATATACTAAAAATTCAGCCCGGAAGGGCTATCTTTTTTTCTTCTGGTCTCAATCCTACAAGACCCTTCATTTCCTCAGTTTCAATTGAAAATACAGACACTTCCATTCGATTCAGAATTGTTTGGGTATCCCGTAGCAAAGCTAGAGGTACAGGGGGATTGGAATGAGTTTGAGTTTTTAAAAAAAGCAGAAGAATTCAATTTGGTTTACCTGTTTTCCAATGACCCTTTGGATACTCAAGACCCCAGGATTTTATATTTAAATAAGAAGGTGGTTTTCAAAAAAGACCTGAAAGAGAAGAGGGAAATAGATCATCAAGTGAAAAGGTATACCAAGACCGAGGTACTGCCTTCACTTTATTCATTGGCCTTTCAAAGTGGGGCATATTCTCGTTTTCATGTAGATACTAGATTAAAGCAGCAAGAATTTGAGAAAATGTATACTGCTTGGATGGATCGGACGCTGGATGAAGATGAAATTCTGGTTTTAAATGATTGGTCAGGCATGGTTACCTATTCGGTGGAAGGAGAAGAAGCAAGCATTGGGTTGTTGGCCGTTGCAAATGAAAAAAGAGGGCTGGGCTTAGGATCTGCTCTGATACATGCGGTGGAGGAAGAGTCCCTAAAATCTGGTGCAGAATTTATACTGATTCCTACTCAGGATACCAACAAAGCGGCATGCCAGCTCTATCAAAAATTGGGATACGCAATAGTGGATGAAACATATGTGTATCATTTTAAAAATCGGGAAATCTAAACGCTAAAATCTGAAACCTGAAATCAAAATCCCTTTCAACAAGCCATTTCAATCAGGAAAGGAACTGACGTATATACAAGATGCCATCCACCGGGGGAAAATCTCAGGGAATGGACATTACACCCAGTTATGTCAGGAGTTTTTTGAAAAACGATATGGGTTCCAAAAGTGCCTGTTGACCACTTCCTGTACCGATGCTTTGGAAATGGCAGCCTTGCTTTGTGATATCCAACCCGGAGATGAAGTCATTGTACCCAGCTTTACATTTGTGTCTACTACCAATGCGTTTGTATTGAGAGGAGCCAAGGTCGTCTTTGTGGACAGTAAATCTGATCATCCGAATATGGATGAAAAACTGATTGAAGAGCTTATTACCACTAAGACCAAAGCCATTGTGGTTGTTCATTATGGAGGAGTTCCCTGCGAAATGGATACCATCCTTGAAATTGCCGATCGATACCACCTATTGGTAATTGAAGATGCAGCACAGGGAATAGACAGTTTTTATCAGGGGAAAGCATTGGGAAGTATGGGGCATTTGGGATGCATGAGCTTTCATGAAACAAAAAATATCCAAAGTGGGGAAGGGGGAATGTTGATGATCAACGATCCTTCTTTGATAAAAAGAGCTGAAATCCTATGGGAAAAAGGAACAGAGAGAGTCGCTTTTTCAAGAGGGGAAGTTCAAAAATACGGGTGGGTAGATCAAGGAAGTTCATTTTTGCCTTCTGAACTTACTGCGGCATTCCTTTGGGCTCAGCTAGAAAACCTTGATGTAATCCAATTGAGAAGAAAAGCAATTTGGGAAGACTATTTTGGCGCTTTCAATCGGGAGGAAGTTCAATCGCATGTTTTGGCCCCCAAGTATTTGGAGCTTATCAAAACATTGAATTCTTCCTCTTCATATCTAAAATTCAGTGCGAATGCACACCTCTTCTTTCTACTTTTTCCATCCCTTGCCACAAGGTCAATTTATATCAATTCGCTCAGGGAAAATGGAATTCTCGCAGTATTTCATTACCAAAGCCTTCACAGATCAGAATTTGCTAAAAGGCATTTCCCCGATCAATATCAGCGGGATCTCCCCAATTCTGATTACTATTCCGATTGCCTATTACGTTTACCGCTTTTTTATGAGTTACCGAAGCTCAGTAAGCAGTTTGAATAGCCTACTTCCACATTGACTATAAACTTTTCATTCTTCACTTTTAACTCCTCTAACCCCTCTATCTCCTCTATCTCCTCTATCTCCTTTATCTCCTCATTTTAAACTTTAATCCAATCTCCCTTTTCCTACCTGAAACGACCTGGAAATATTGAATCCGAAATGGATGTCTCCATCAAAGAAGTTTCCTGTAGTAGAAGGGATAAATCCAGAAGGAGTCATTTCATTGCTGTTCGTGAACTGCAATTGAAAAACGTGTCCACCGGTTTCAATTTCTATTCCCAGTCCCAAAGAATTATAGCCAGGCAAGTCGTTTCCAAATCGATAATAATATTCTCCTGTAATTCCCACTCTTCTTGATAAAGAGACCTTAGCAGCCATGCCTAATGCAAATAGGTCATTACCTTCGATTTCTGTCGGAACTAAGTTGCGGTGCACATAACTTGGCATAAATTGAATCGATAGGATCGAATTGAATTTTCGTGCCACCAATGCCTGATGCACATATCGAAGCCTTCGTTCAAAAGTCATCGGCAATTCTGGTCGTTTCAAGGTGTAGATGGAAAAATCACTGACCCAAGTGATAGAGACGGGACTTCCTTTAGTCTTTTGTTGAAGGATTCTACCCTTTATATAACTATCATATACCTTATTGAGGGAATTCCTTCCTAAGCCTATTGTCAATCTATCCAAAATGGAATATTCCAACCCCAGTCTTACATTCGCATCATCCAGGCCAAACAAGTTGTAGGAACCTGAATTGATTCTTCCGAATCTATGAGAAATGATGACTTCCAAATTCCCTTTTCCTCTTGTCTCTATTGATTGGCCATTGATGATCCTTGTCCCCTTAAAAGTTCCAGTGACAGGTCTTGGGTCATTGTCAGAACTTGCTCTTAATTGATCTAATAGATCCTGTCCGGATGAGTTCATGGTAATGAATGCCAATAATAGGGTGATAAATAAACGTACTGAATTCATAAGCTTGGGTTTTGAAATTCAAATTGTATGGTCACTTCTACTTCTTCCGCAATTTTTTGAAACATCAATTTTGGGATTTCGATGTCATAATCTTCAAGGGCCACCTGAAACACTGCTTTCAATAAAAGCGTGTTGTTTTGACGGATGATTTCTCCAGGAATCCTTACCTGATTTTTTACGCCATGAATCATCATTTCCCCTTCAGCAACCGCCTCACTTTTTGTGGCGTCTTTTTGATATCCGGATATAGTTCCTTTGAAATACGCCTCGGGGTATTGATCAGATTCCATATAATTTTCATTGAAATGCTCCTTCATCAGCGTTTTGTTAAATTCAAAATCAGCTATAGGAATCAGAAATACTGCTTCACCGGTTTCTGGATTGAATAGGGCTTTTGCTTGGTGATTTTCAGCAGTGATATCCTCGATTAAGGCACTACTGAAGAATTTGACATACCCCTTTTCAGATTGTAAAGCCTGACATGATCCATAATAGGCATGTAGCCAGAAGAAGGTAAATAGGATTAACTTTTTCATGATTAATTGTCTTTAGCACCATTGGCCACCCAGCAATTGATCAGTTTTTTTTCAGAGTCCGATAGGGACTTGCCTGAAGTGGAAGGAGGCATCACACCAGCTTGGGTATTGGTTCTGATTTGACTGGCGAAAGAAATAATATTCTCTTTGACAGATAAATTAGCCCTACCTGTACCGGAGACATGGCATCCTGCCACAGCACAATTTTGCTGAATGATGGGAATAATATCATTGGCCAAAGAAGCGGTGCTTCCTTCACATTCATTGTTTGGTGGAGCTGGCAATTGATCTTCTGAATCCGAGGAACAGGAAATAAAAATCATCAGAGCTGAAACAAATGTGGCTATGATTGCCCAATTGGTTTTTTTGTTCAAGAATGTCGTTTTCATAGTTGTAGGGATTAAAATTTTAGCAAATAATTTCCTGACCTCTTTTAACTGTAAGAGGTTAACATATTTAATAAGAATGTGTTATGGTTATTTCAGTGTTTGGCTAGGATAGAATTTTAGACCTATGAATATTCCGGTACTTTTTAATGAAACATCCCCTTCTCCTACACCTGAAAAGGGTACCTTGAAATAGGGTTCCACCTGTAAACTGATTTGCCTACCGAGTTTTCTTTCATAACCCACGCTGATATTGGCTATGCCCAAGAAATGCTGATTGGCACCTTTTACCTCTAACTCCCTTGTATAGGGATATCCTGTGTCTTCGTTATAGTATTCCAGTTCATATTTTTCTTTCAGCATCAGGTAAGAGGAGACTCCTGCACTGATGAAAAACCGTTGAACTTTCCCTTCGAAAGGATAATATCTTAGGTTCAAAGGAATGTCAAGCAGGTCACAGGCTCCAATTATATAGGTTGGTTCATAACCATAATTTGAATGATAGCCCTGATCTCCACTGTATGGCTTATAGGAATAATAGACTCCGGTGGAAATACTCAATTTTGACCGGATAAAATATTCGACACCCAGGCCAACCATATTTCCTGCTTTGCGAAATTGATCGATTTGAATTGCACTGATGTCTGGAGCTACCTGAACTGAAATATTGAATTTTCCTCCAAATTGTTCCTTTCCCTGCTTACTTCCCTGCTTACTTACTTTTTTTATGTCTTCCTGAAGAGGCGCTTCGAAAGAGAAAGTCGTCAAGCCTTTTTCTAGTGATTTGTCCAGACCTTCCAAACTTCTAATTGAAATTGCCCCATTCCTCTCACTCACGGGAATAGGATGGTCGAGCCCCCTGTTTTCTGCATAGGAATTTCCGACAAAAGATTCTTGGTCGTAAATAGGGTTGAAAGTGGCAGGACCTGATAAAGGTGAGCTTTCATTATAAGATTCCTCAAAAGCACTTTTACCAGATTCATCACCTTCTAGGACGGATATAGGACTTTCCTGAGGAGTATTGTTTTCAAGTGGAATCGGCTCCAGAAAGCCCTCATGTTGTTCTGTTTGATACTCCTGAATGGGATCCTGCCTTTCCCAAATGGAACTCAATAAGGCACCCACAAGGAGCAAAGCTGCGACCCAACTTAAGATGGACGTTTTCCAGTCAATGGCCCCGTTAGAAAGATTTTGATCCAGCCGTGATTCCATATCAGACCAATCTTTCTCTGAGAAGGGGATGTCCGCCGACTCGGAAATCTTTTTCAAGAGTTCATCCAACTCCTTATCGCTCTTGTCGAAGAAATTCTCGCTCATTGCTTTGGGTGTTTAACATCTCTCTTAATTTTTGCCTTGCCCTCGAAAGGTTTGATTTGGAGGTTCCTACACTGATGTCCAGTAACTTGGCAATTTCATCATGGGTATAGCCATCCAGAATATATAAATTGAAAACAGCCTGATAGGCGCTTGGCAAGCGAAGGATCAATTGTAAAAGTTCCTCATATTGCATGCTTTCCAATGGGCTTGGTTCGCTAGTTTCTGACTCAGTAATCTGATCAAACCCAGTTTCATCCATTTTTTTATGATGCTTTTTGAAATGATTGATGCATCGGTTAATCAACACCCTTCTAAACCAAGGTTTGAAGGGTAAGGATGGATCTAATTTTCTAGGCGTTTTGTATAGAACCATGAATCCATCGTGCAAGATTTCTTTCGCTTCCTCCCTGGTTTGGGTATAGCGTAGGCATATACTCATTCCATAACTGTAATAGCGTCTATACAGAATCTCCTGGTATTTACGGTTGTTTTCCACCAGGCCTTGCCAGATATCTTTTTCCAGTTTGTCAGATTTCACATTCCCAAGCTTGCATTAGCCCATACAAGGGAAGTTACGAATTGGTTGCGTGGGATTTTAAAAAAAACTCTAATCTTATGAGCTAAGGGGATAGGGTTGGCGAATTCCTATGTTCAAAATATTGAGTTAGGATAGTATACTCTTACAGAGAAGTAAGAGCCATTTGATCCTCGTACTTCCCATTCCGTACTTATTAGATTTTACTTCAACCGCTGCTTATATTTTAGAATAATTTCCTTCAATGAAGCATAGGAGATATCCTGAACCGGAATGGACTCGTCGATTGCCATCACTGCTGCTATTGCTGCAGATTGCCCCAATACCATGAAAACCGGTTCCATTCGGATGGATCCAAAAGCAATATGTGAAGCACTGATACAAACAGGCACCAAGAGGTTTTGGGCTTCCGATTTTTTAGGAATAATGGATCTATAGCTGATTGGATAGGGGCCAGAAACATGAGCTTCTACATTTCCTTCATTTTGGACAAAGCCATTGGCATCCACGTAGCGCTGAATATGATGAGAATCCATTCCATAGGCTGCCAGACCAATTCCATCGTCTACAACCTCTAAGCCCTCACAATGATGCTGGGTCATCACCAAATCACTGACCATTCTTCTTGCTTCCCGGATATACAATTGGTTTTGCCAACCGTCCTCCCGCTCAAATTCATCTTTGCTGGTACCCCATCTAGAGACTTCATTTCGTATTTTTTCAGGCATTCTTGGGTGATAGGCCAAGGTCCACATCAAACCTTGTTGATATTTTCTATGAGCTTCTACAATCCTTTCCCGTTCTTCATAGCTGGCCTCCGGATAATCATAGTTTTGCCCAATGAAATCAGTGGAAAAGCCCAAACGGTTGTTCGTGTCCGTTTTTCGGTTGGGCATGGAGGAATTGATCCAGGGAACCTGAGCTTCTCCCGTTTCATAATTTCGGATCAGTAATTCATAGTCCAATTCCTGATAACCTTCAGGTTTTTCAAATGGAATTCGGTTATCAGGATGATCCGTTAAGCACATTCTAAAGCAGTAAGCCTGAACCTTGTGGTCCCCAGCTCCATCGATTCCTGGTCCCTCGGGATTAATAAAAGGAAGTAAACCACTGGAAGGATTGCCTTTTTCAACATAGGGATCCACACCCGGGACGAAATTATGGTTGATGGCATTGCGGGAAACCTTGTTTTGGAGGGTAGGGGCATAATAATTGGCTTGGACCCCATTGAGGGATTCCTTGTATTTTTTGTTCCCCTCTCTTCCTACCGTATAGGAAACCCCAGCAGTAGCCATTAGATCACCTTCATAGGTGGCATCCATAAACATTTTACCTTGGAATTTCTTTCCGCTTTCCATGGTAATGGCTTTAAGTAGGCCATTTGATTTCTCGACCCCATCCTCAGTTCTCAAAAGCCGTTCTCCATAGACAAGAGTAACTTCCTCCTGATCCAACATCTGTTGGAAAACCTGTAAGGCTGCAGAAGGTTCAAACGTCCACATGGCATCTTCTCCCTCAGCAGTGGTCGTTTGACCTCCGTCTTTGTATTCTTCTTTTTTCTGCCATTTCCAATGTTCAGGCTGGTTATAGTATTCCTTGATACCTTGGTAGAATTCCCTGCTGATTCCTCCAATCGCCTGTTTATTCCCTATGTCCGTTTGTCCTAAACCGCCGGTAGTCAGTCCTCCTAATCGATGACTGGGCTCAATTAACACCACAGATTTATCCATTCTGGAAGCTTGGATTGCCGCTGCTACTCCTGCTGAAGTACCCCCATAAATGACTAGATCATATTCCTGCCCAAGTACATAGGTCCATTGAATGAATATTAAAAAAATGAAGCAGGGCAATCGAAATCTGGTCATGAGTATTTGGAATTATTGTAAAAAGTAAAGGTTCAATTAATTGGGAATTTAAGATAACAATTGAAGATCAATTTTTTGGATTGAAATTTATCCGATCTTAAAAATATCTGCCCCAAAGTGCTATCTTGAATAAAGAAGATATGCCTTCGGCGAAATAAAAGCTCGTACCTCGATTGAAATACGTCTTCGGCGAGATATAGCCTCGTTCCTCGGCTGAATTAATCCGCCTTTGGCGGAGAAATACAGCTTCCTGCCTTCGGTAGGCAGGCACTGAGATAGGCTTCGCTAAATATTGGCTCCTTGGTCGACTGAGATTTGTTCCTCGAAATACATCATTTTCAATTTTGATCATTTTCAATTTTCCTTACTTTAAATTCCTCTTTTTAAACTTTAAATTTTTCATTCTCCAAACTCTAATTAAAGCTCACCAATTCCCATTTGAAACTTTGTTGTTCAAAAATCTCACATCATAAAATTTGCGAATCCAAACCAACCGAGTAAATTTATTACTCAGTCAGTTTAAGTCATTTCGCCTGCCCGCCGTGGCGGGAGAGCAGCCTGGCAATCTCAGTAGCATTACTGACTCCATTTCTTCATTTTTAACTCCTCATTTTAAATTCAAAGATGGGAGTGAAAGGGCGAAGCCTTGGCCAGTTGGCAGTGTTCAATTCCGCGTCAACACTGATACAAAATAGAGGAGGGCAGTCTAGATATACATTGCACGCAGAATCATGAATATAGAACAGATGATCACTAGACCTTGTGTCCTGCAATTCTTAATTTCTGCCCCCTGAACGCTTTCCTTTGCACCACTGATTTCTGTCAACTGATCACTGTTCACTGAAACATGCTTTTCAACTCCTTCACCTTTCTGATCTTCCTGCCGATAGTATTTCTACTATACTGGTTTGTATTTCAGAAGAATTTGAAGTTTCAGAATGCCTTTCTTTTATTGGCTAGCTATGTGTTTTATGGCTGGTGGGACTGGAGATTTCTTGGATTGATTATTGCGAGTTCGGCGATAGATTTCTGGTGTGGATTAAAGATGTCGACAGACGACGGTCAGCAGTCTACAGCAGACTTGAATCAATTTGAAATTGAGAAAGGACTGACCACTGACAACCGACCACTGAAAACTGAAAACTGGTTCACAGGCCGTAAACGCTACTTAGCCATTTCTTTAATTTTTAACTTAGGAATTCTCGCTTTCTTCAAGTACTTCAACTTCTTTATAGATTCTGCAGCTGACTTTATCTTGTTACTAGGTTTTCAACCTCATATCAGCACGCTTAACCTGATACTTCCTGTAGGGATTTCTTTCTATACCTTTCAAACTTTAAGCTATTCCATAGACGTCTATAAAGGGAAGCTAAAGCCAACTAAAGACCCAATCGCCTTCTTTACCTTCGTGGCTTTCTTCCCTCAGCTGGTAGCAGGTCCTATAGAGAGGGCTTCGAATCTACTTCCTCAGTTCTTTAAAAAGCGGGAATTCGAATACCAAAAAGGATCCGATGGAATGAAACTAATTCTCTGGGGTCTATTTAAAAAAATGGTTATTGCTGACAACTGTGCCTTAGTAGTCAATCCCATATTCGAGAATTATCAAACCGCATCAGGATTAGAGCTTATCATGGGAGCTATCCTCTTCGCATTTCAGATCTATGGAGACTTCTCAGGATATTCGGATATAGCTATTGGTGTAGCAAAGCTCTTTGGTTTCGATCTGATGACTAACTTCCGAACTCCCTATTTCAGTAGAGACATCGCTGAATTCTGGCGGAGATGGCATATCTCACTTTCTACCTGGTTTCGTGATTACCTCTATATTCCGCTTGGAGGAAGCCGAGTAATAAAAGCCAAAGCTATTCGCAATATCTTTATTGTATTCTTGGTTTCGGGCTTCTGGCATGGTGCTAACTGGACTTTTATAGTTTGGGGAGGGATCCATGCTGCCTTATTTATACCGATCTTTTTGATTGGGAAGAATAGAACTCACCTTCATGAAGGAAGCCATCTTATCCCTTCCTTCAAAGAAGCTTTAAAGATGGTATCAACTTTCACTCTGGTCTGTATTGCTTGGGTGTTTTTTAGGGCTGATTCAGTTGGAGATGCTTGGGGGTATTTAGGTGGTTTGTTTAAAAACCCTTTATTACCAAGGAATTTTGCTTGGCTTGGCTATGATATAAGAATTGCTTTGATTCTTTTTCTTGGATTGGAATGGATTGGAAGGTTTCAGTTCAATTGGTTAGGTAGGTTAGAGGGAAAATGGTATAGATACCCAGTTTACCTATTTACAGGATTCCTAATCGTTTTTTGGGGAGTGTTTACTGAAGCTAAGGAGTTTATTTACTTTCAGTTTTGATGAGAAAGTTCGGGCAAAAATTCTTCTTTATTTCGGCTGTATTTGCACTTTTACTCTATAGTGTAGATTACTTTATTCAAGAAGGATTAAAAACTTCAAATTATAGAGAGGTAAGCAAATGGAATGAGGTAATCAAAGGCGGGATAGATGCTGAGCTTTTAATTGTAGGTTCTTCAAGGGCTTTGGTTCATTATGATTGCGAGTTGATTGAGGAAATTACTGGTAAAAAGTGTTTTAATTTAGGATTTGACGGCACGCTATTCGAGCATCAACGACTGATGTTAGATTTATACTTAAAGAACAACAAGGCTCCAGAGACCTTGGTATGGAATGTGGATTATCATTCATTTGAGCACAGCAAGGAATTCTATGGCTTTGAGCAACTAGTACCCTATCAGGATCAATTGGAGGTTCAAATGTTATTAGAAGCCAATGAAGAGACAGATGCATTACTTTATCAAATTCCAGTGTTGCGCTACAGTTTCAATCCCAAAATGAAAATGGTCGGCTTATTAAACTTCTTTGAACTATACGAAACACGACCTGCCTTGATTAAAGGCTACCGTAAAAGCGATAAAGTCTGGGATAGAGAGTTTGATCGATTTAAAGCGAAGTATAAAGAGGGTATTTCATATAAGGTTGAAGAACAAATATTTGCCCAATTTTCAGACAGACTAATTACTTTAATTCACGATAAAATCGAAGTAGTCTTAGTCATAAGCCCTATTTATTATGAGGCTAAAAATCTAATTCGGAATGAGGATCAAATTACCAAGAGGGTTGAAAATTTAAGTCATGAATATGGTTTTACTTTTCTCGACTATTCCGATGACTCAATCAATTATTCAAAGGATAATTTCTATAATGGAACTCACTTAAATAAAAATGGAGTATCGCATTTTACAAAGAAATTTGCTTTAGAATCTAGCAAATTTTGATTTTAGGTTGTGAATTATTAACCCCTCAACATAAAAATGTTTTTTAAAAGTCTTAGAGTTAAGATTTATTTTTGGAGAAGAGATTTTTTTAGAAAAAAATTACTTAAAAGAATAATTGAATTTTCAAAAAAAGGTTCTGTCAATGATTTGGAATTGGAATCAATCCAATTTATAGAAAAGAATGGTCTGTGTATTTTTCCTCATTCATTTTCTGAAAAGTATCGAGATTTCAAAACTGAAGTGTTTTTTGAAAACTCATTTCCATATGTCTTTCACAAAGGCAGAAAACTATTTTTTAAGAAAAGATGGGGTGCAGAACAGGTTAATCATTATTATAAAAGTATAGTAATGGAGCAAGATGATGAATCTGCACATTTATATTGTGATGCTGATTTTACAGTTGAGGCCGGAGATATATTAATTGATTTAGGAGTAGCGGAAGGGAATTTTTCAATAGAGAATATAGAAAAAGCCAGTAGGGTTTATTTATTTGAAAAGAATCAAGACTGGTTGGAGCCTCTTGAAGAAACATTTAAGGGATTTGAAGAAAAAGTTACCATAGTTAATAAGTTTGCGGGCTCAGAAGATTCTGGAAATTCTGTCTCTTTAGATTCATTTTCTGAATTGTTTGATAAGAGTATTTTTATAAAAATTGATGTAGATGGTGGGGAGCGGGAGGTTTTAAAAGGGATGCAAAAACTATTAAAGGAAGCCCAAAAAATTAAAATTGCAATTTGTACTTATCATTCTCAAAATGATGCCATTGAATTTGAAGAATACTTTAAAAAACTGGGATTCGAAACAAGCTTTTCTTCAGGATATATGTTGTTTTATCACGACAAAAAGATAAAAGCTCCTTTTCTAAGGAAAGGTGTTTTAAGAGTATCTAAATATCAATGAAATTTTTTGCCTACTACCTACCTCAATTTCATACTATTCCAGAGAATGATGGATGGTGGGGAAAAGGTTTTACTGAATGGACTAATGTTAAGAAAGCAACTCCTTTATTTCCAGGTCATAAGCAACCCTTATTTCCTGGAGAATTGGGTTATTATTCTTTAGAAGATCCCGATACTCTTAAACTACAAGCTAGTTTGGCCAAATCCTATGGAGTAGATGGTTTTGTTTTTTATCATTATTGGTTTGGCAATGGGAAAACATTATTAGAAAGGCCGCTTCAAGATTTTTTAAAAAATACCAATGTTGATATTCAATTTGCGATGTGCTGGGCAAATGAATCGTGGAAAGGAACTTGGCATGGCGCAGGTAACAGAATGCTTCAAGAGCAACTTTATCCTGGAAAAGAAGATTATATAGCACATTTTGAATATCTATTGCCTTTTTTTAAAGATCCAAGGTGTCTTAAAATTGATGGGAAATCTGTTTTTCAAGTATATGTACCTGAATCAATTCCAGATTTAGAGGTTTTCGTGAAAACTTTTGATGATCAAGCTAAATTGGCTGGATTATCTGGAATTTATTGGATTGCTGTAAAGACTAGGGCAAATTGGAGTGGATTGAATTCTAATTTCAATGGATATGTTAACTCTAATCTTTCAAATATTAATCAGTACCACAGGAAGTCTGGTTCTGGTATTTTTCTAAGATATTTTTTTAATAATCCAATTGTTCGCAATGTATTGAAGTGGCCCAAAACTATTTACTATCATACTGTAAGAGCTTGCTTAGAGGATTTTAAAGATCAATATCTTATTGATTTCTTTCCACTAGCGATTCCAAACTGGGATAACACTCCACGGACAAAAAAAAATGGGACAGTATATTTGAATGCTACACCAGAAGCTTTTGAAAAACACTTAAAAACTTGTGTAATTCAAGCTTCAAAATTATCATCTGATCGACAAATTGTTTTTGTTAAATCTTGGAATGAATGGGCTGAGGGGAATGTATTGGAACCAACTAAAAAGCATGGAAGAGATTATTTGGAAGTGATTAAAAAAATCAAAAATGAGTGAATCTGTAATTAAGGTTTCAAACCTCTCTAAGCGTTATCGGCTAGGTTTAAAAGAAAAACAAGCTGAAACCTTTGTAGGTCAAATTGGAAACTTGATTAAGTCTCCTTGGCAAAATTTAAGAAGACTTCGTGAAATGAGTCGTTTTGGGATTGAGGATGATTCGGTCTTTTGGGCACTAAAAGATCTCAACTTTGACGTCAAAGAAGGAGAAGTTTTAGGGATTATTGGTAAGAATGGGGCCGGTAAATCCACCTTACTTAAAATACTTTCTCAGATTACTGAACCTACCTCAGGGAAGATTGAAATACATGGGAGAGTTGCTTCATTATTGGAAGTAGGAACTGGATTTCACCCAGAGCTTTCGGGAAGGGAAAATATTTATATGAATGGCACCATCCTTGGGATGACGAGTAGGGAGATTGATTCTAAGCTGGATGAAATAATTGATTTTTCTGGAGTTGAAAAATTTATTGATACTCCTGTTAAATTTTATTCTTCAGGTATGAAGGTTCGTCTAGGTTTTTCTGTTGCAGCACACCTAGAACCTGAAATTTTGATTATTGATGAAGTGCTTGCTGTTGGTGATTATGAGTTCCAAGCCAAGTGCTTAGGAAAGATGGAAGATGTGGCAGGTCAGGGAAGGACCGTTTTATTTGTTAGTCATGATCTGCCAGCTATTAGTAATTTATGTAACAGAGTTTTAGTTTTAGAAAATGGTTCAGAATTAATAACTTCTGAAACACCTCTTGCAATAGAAAGATATTTAAATAGAGAGTCTTTTTTAAATGAAAGTGCCACCAACCATTTCCCAAAAGGTGATAATGGACTGTTGATTAAGGAGGTAAAAGTTCATACTTCCCATCCTCAAAATATTCACAGATTTGGAGATCCCCTAGATATCTCATTTGAGTTGGAAGCACCAGAAGGATTAGATCAAGCGAACATCGCATTTCAGATTGTACACAGTACTTCTGGAAGGCCAGCTCTTTATTCTTGGCTTCATCACAAAGAAATGAATATTGGGGAGAAGGAGGGTGTTTATTATTTGAAATGTCACTTCCCTTCTCTTAAACTTTATTATGGGAAATATCATTTAACCTTGCATTTTTCTGAATTGGATGGGACTAAAAATGTAATGAAAATTGAGAATATAAACTCCTTTGAAGTTTCTATGATGAATAAACCTCATCAGTTCTCATGGGGAAAAGACAACTGCGTTTATATTGATGATTTTAATTGGTCAGTTGAATTAAAAGAGAAATGAATAGAAATACTGAATATTTAGGTAAACCACTTGCAATATGGGATGAGAATTCTCTTAAATCTTTCTGGGATTTTGAATCTTTACAACCTGAAAACTTTTTTACAAATGGCCACGGAGATGAGATTTTGGAATCTGTCAATAAATATTTAGATAAAAGCATAAGTATACTTGATTACGGTGCTGGATTTGGTTTTTTAAGTAAAAAGCTTTTGGATAGGGGGATGCAAGTTTCCGCCATGGAGTTTTCTAACAAAGGGGTTAAGCTTTTGGAAGGAGAATTGAAATCCTATCCAACACTTAAAAAAGTTTTTAGCTATGATCATTTATTAGATAGTGGAGAGAAATTTGATTTGATTTTCGTCGTCGAAGTAATTGAACACATTTATGACAAAGAGCTAAATCAGTTATTTGACAATGTTAAACAACTTTTAAGACCAGGAGGGAAAGTTGTTTTTACAACCCCAAATGATGAAGATTTATCAAAATCTTATATTTACTGTCCTTTTAGTGATAAAGTATTTCATAGGTGGCAACATGTAAGATCATGGAATGTTGAAACACTTAATCAAAAAATAATTGAAAAGGGATTGAAGCCCGTCCGAGTTCAATCAACCCATTTTTTTAAATCAGCCAAATGGTATGGTTTTAATCGATATACAATTGGTAAATTCTTTGAGTTTCTTAAAAATAAAATTGAAAAGAAGAAACCACACCTTTTAGCCATCGCCACCATTTAAATATTATGTGTGGAATTCTTGGGGTAGTCAATTGCAAAGGTCCAGTAAATAGCAAATTGTTAAATCAGATGCTGGATTCAATGGAACATCGCGGCCCGGATGGACAAGGAGTCTATTATTTTGATAATATTGGGATTGGTCATCGAAGACTTTCAATTATTGATTTAGAAGGTGGTAAACAACCATTACAGAACTCTGAGAAAAATCTTTCTATTACTTATAATGGTGAATTATATAATTATAAAGAACTGAGAGAATCATTGCGAGTGAAAGGATTTTCTTTTCGCACATCTTCAGATACGGAGGTAATTTTACAGTCTTATGCTTATTGGGGCATAGATTGTGTCAAGCACTTTCGTGGGATGTTTGCTTTTTGCATTGTTGATACCACAAAAAAAGAGTTGTTTTTGGCGCGAGATCATTTTGGTATCAAACCATTGGTATACGCCCATAATTCAAGAGTTTTTGCCTTTGCTTCAGAAATACAGGCCTTAAAGCCATTAGATGCTATCAAGTGGGATATTAACCTAACAGCGATTGATCAATACCTCACCTATCAGTATATTCCCTCTCCTAACACCATATATCGGGAAATCAGTAAGCTTCCGCCTGCCCATTTTATGCGTGTAGATTTTTCAGGTGAGATTCAGGAACAGATTTGCTATTGGCAGCCTGAGTTCAAGCCTGATTACAATAAAACTGAGGTTGAATGGATTGAAGAACTTGAACTATGTATCAAGGAATCGGTAAAATCACATTTAGTTGCAGATGTTCCTTTTGGAGCATTTTTGTCGGGAGGTATCGATTCTTCCCTTGTAGTGGGGTATATGTCTCAAATCATGTCTAATCCAGTAAAAACATTCAGTATTGGATTTGAAGATGAGGGATTTTCTGAATTAAACTATGCTAGAGAAGTAGCAAACTTTTGGGGTACTGATCATTTTGAAGCAATTGTAAAACCTGATGCACTTGGTATTCTACCTGAATTAGTCAAACACTATGGAGAACCATTTGGGGATTCATCTGCAATTCCCACCTATTATCTTTCGAAGTTAGCTAAACAGCATGTAACCATGGCCTTGTCTGGGGATGCCGGAGACGAATTGTTCGCAGGATATTTAAGCTACACAGATCGTTGGACGCGCCACCTTTCATCAGTTCCTGAGCACCTTGGTTGTTTTAAGAAAGGGTTATATCCAATTCTTAATTCAGTTCTACCTCAGAGATACCCTTTGAGAACTGCTAATTTTACAGATTGGCAACGCTATATTCAATTCTATGCTAAGAATGCCCGAACAAATCTCTGGAAGTCCGAATACAAAGTACAACTTTTTGCAACCGATGCTATTCATGAGCAAAAATGGAATTTGAGTAGAAGTTATAGCCATTTTCAAAGGGCTCAGATGCTTGATTTTCAGACCTATCTTCCTAATGATATCTTAGCGAAGGTGGATATTGCAAGTATGATGAATAGTCTTGAGGTGAGAACGCCCTTATTAGATCTTAGAGTGGTGGAGCTAGCTTCTCAAATCCCTGAAACGTTTAATATCAATAAGACTTCAGGAACTTGGGAAGGGAAGCAACTACTGAAAAAGATCATTGCGAAGGATTTGGGGAAGGATTTTGCATTTAGAGAAAAGATGGGTTTTGCAGCACCAATTAGTAAATGGTTTGCAGATACCCATAAATCCAGCCAAGAAGTATCCGAAAGATTACTTTCCCCTGGAAATGGTTTAGATACCTTATTTGATAAAAATGAATTGAAGAAAGTAGCAAATGGATCCAATTCTGGTCACCAGTGGCTTTTGGTATTTCTTCAGGAATGGATGGTACAAAATAAATAATTGAGAACTATCACGGATTTTACCATTGAAGTTTTTACTAAATACCTATGAAATTGTAATTTCTTTAAATCAATGTAATCAGTGAAGTATCAAAAGCAACATATTCTTATTGCTTTACATCGATTTGCAATAGGAGGAGCAGAAACCCAAGCTCTGTACCTTGCGGAATTTTTGAAACAGGAAGGCTATCAAGTGACTATCGGTGCATTTGGGGATGAAATAGGAGAAGGCTACTTTCGATTTAATAGACTAGGGCATAAAACAATACATTGGGGCTTTCAAGAAAAGTTGATTCTGACCCCAACACAGAATTTATCTGGGCTTCTGAGGCGATACTACTATTCTAGAAAATTGATTTTACAAGTAAAACGATTAGGTATTGACTCCATTATACCTTTCACCTATCCAGCGAATAGTATTTTTTGCCAATGGTTTAAAAGAATGGGAGCAAAAAAATGTTTTTGGAATCAAAGAGATGAGGGTAGGTTTTTTAAGGGGGATTCTTTTGATATTAAATGTTTAAATAACGCTACCTCAATCATTTCTAATAGTTTAGAAGGAAGTAATTTTTTACAGAGATTCACTAAGAGGAATATAAAGATTATTCATAATGGTGTAATGCCAGTTGACGAAAGTTCATCTAAAAGTGATTATGAAAGTAAAATTAGGGTAGTTAAAATTGGTAATCTTCATTCATATAAAGACCATTTTACCCTTTTGAAAGCATGGAAAATAGTAATTGAAAGATTTGGGAAAGAAGAGGTACAGTTGCTTCTCGCGGGTAATAAATTAGACGAGTACTCAAGTTTGTCTACTTTTGTTTCTGAGAATAAAATGGAATCTACAGTTTCATTCTTAGGTGAAGTAAAAGATATAAACTCTCTGCTTTTATCAGCTCAGCTAGCGGTGTTTAGCTCATATAATGAGGGAATTCCTAATGGTGTTTTGGAACCAATGGCTGCTGGATTAGCAGTAATTGCAACAAATTGCTTAGGAGCACAGGAAGCTTTGGGTGTTGATTACCCTTTTCTGGTTACACCTAAAGATCATGAGTCATTAGCTATAAAAATAATAGAGCTAATCGAAAATAGATCTTTGTCGGATGGTATAGGAAGGCAAAATAAAAAAAGAATAGCCGATTCTTTTTCAATGGCAAGAATGTGTAATCAATATCTAGAGCTTATTGAAAGCCAATAATCCGATCTTTTCAATTATCATTCCTTGTTACAATCAAGGTGTTTTTCTGGAGGATTGTATAAATTCTATTTTAGCCCAAAAATTTGATAATTGGGAAGCTATTATAATAAATGACGGAAGTATCGATGACACCGAAGTGATAGCTAGATCCCTAGAAGCACTAGATGCCCGAATTATAGTCCAAAGTCAAAATAATCTAGGATTGTCATCTGCTAGAAATAATGGAATGTCTGTTGCCAGAGGAGATTATCTACTTTTTTTAGATGCAGATGACTGGATCGAAAATAATGCTTTTTCAACTTTATCTACTGTCATATTTGAGTGTCCTGGATATGAATTATATCGGATGGGATATGCCTATTGGGACAAACCAAACGGGTTACTTTTCCATACCCATTTGCCTATGGCTAATGGTGAAATTTTCCCACAGGTTTTAACCCAAAATATTGGCCCTTGTCATTCTATTATAGTTAGGAGTGATTTTGCTAAAATGCTAGGAGGATTTGATCCTTTGCTCAGAAGCTGTGAAGATTGGGATTTTTGGATACGTGCTGGAAAGATGGGAGCTAAAATATGGTCTATCCCCGAAGTATTGGTTGCCTATCGTTATGTGCGTAATAGCATGAGTCGAAATCCAAGAGTTATGTATGAAGCATTGTCTGAAGTGAGCTGGCGAGCTGGAAGGAAGGATCTCCGACTTACAAAATCTTCAAAATTCAACCATGCTTATAGTTTGGAAATTGCAGAAGTTCAAAAGAACCATTTGCTTACTGTCTTAGGTGTAATGATACACCAAGGAGGAATTGAAGAAGCAACCGAATGGTATAAGCAAGAGCAAGAAAAATGGAACTGGTCTTTGGAACCTGAAGATTTACGTAGCTTATCCAGCTATCTGTCTTGGGGCTATTTTTTTAGATTGGAAGAAATAAAAGTTTTACTCAGAGATTTAAGTCCATTATTAGAAGCCTTTATTTTAGAGCTTGATTTTTCAAAAAAAGAAGCCGCCTCAATTTCAAGATACATTATGAGTCCACAGCTTAAGAAATTGAACCACCTACGCTATGGTAAACTTATTGGAGGGATACTAAATAGATTGAATTTTTATTGAAACCCCGTCTACTTTTTATTGCAGATTCTGGTCCTTATCCTCCACGAGATGGTAAACGGCAAAGAAACTTAGCCCTAGTAACTGCTGCTCAGACTAAGTATTGCGTAGATTATTTAATACTTGGGAATTTAAGTGAATTCAAAAAAGCAAAAGTTAATGAAGCTAGAAGTCTAAAATTTTTCTATTTGCCTTATGAAACACATAAGGGGCTAACAAAAAAACTCGGCTTGAGTTTCTTGCCAAATTCTGAGAATAAGAAACGAATTGATAGATTTCTAACAGAGCGCAATTTTGACAAAATTCTTTGTAGGTATGTAAGTGCTGCAAAAGATCTCCCTCCAATTGACAATCTTATCATTGATATAGACGATGATTATCAGGAGTTGATGAATTCAAAAATCAAATCAGAAAAGGACTGGGCTCGTAAAATAAGATATTGGCAAATCGCTAAACTGAATACCATTTTTTATAAGAGAGTGTTGGAGTCGGCGGCACGTTTGATTTTAGTGAAACCTCAGCATCTTAATTTACCATATGACATTCTACCCAATATGCCTTTTCAAAGCCTGTTGAGTAATGATTCCAGGTCTTTTTGCAAACCCTCAGGTAACTCAATTCTCTTTGTAGGTAAGTTGACCTATTTGCCCAATTCGGATGGGATTTTATGGTTTCTCAAGAGCGTTTGGCCGCAACTGATAATTACAAATCCTACTATTAAATTGACGATAGTATCTGTAACAAACCCTGATGAAGAGCTTGCAAAAATTATTAAAGAAAGTGTAGGCGTTACACTAAAAATTAACATTGATAATTTGGCCTTTGAATATCGAGAGCATACTATTTGTATAGTTCCGGTTTTCTATGGTGGAGGTAGTAATGTTAAGTTAAGCGAAGCCCTATATCATTACCGAAAGGTGGTTAGTTCTACATTTGGTGCGAGAGGATTTGAGGAATGGAATTCCATTGGCTTAGTGAGAATGGCTTCAACTGTTGGTGAATGGGTTTTGGCAATAGAACAAGGGTTGAAAATGGAAAATGCGGAAAGTGATTTTAATTCTCTTAGTGATCATTTTTCATTTAATCATTGGGCAAATACTTTGATTACTATTTTGGATGAGGCCTGACATTTCAATAATAATCCCAGTATACAACTCTCAAGGTACCGTTGAAAGAGCAATAAAGTCAGTTGTCAATCAAAGTTTTACAAATTGGGAGCTCATTTTAGTGAATGATGGCAGTACTGATCATTCTCCTGAATTATGCAAGAATTGGTTAAACAATCCTCGAATTTGCTATTTCAGTCAGGAAAATCATGGTGTCTCAGTTGCAAGAAATTCTGGAGCTGCTAAAGCAACTTCTGATTGGTTAGTTTTTCTTGATGCAGATGATGAATTGGAAGCGGATGCATTGGCTTTGTATTGGGATTCTATTAAATGTAATCCACAGCAGAAAATTTTTGTTGGAGGAATAACAAAAATTACTGGAGAGAATAAGGTTACTAAGATTCCAGAAGAGGGAGTTTATCAGGCAAAAATTCCAGGTACCTTCTGTTTAAGAACTGTGGTCTTCCATAGTGTAGGAGGATTTGACTCAAGGTTGAAATTTTCAGAAAACACGGAATTATTCCATAGAATTAATTTATTGGGATATTCGGAAATACTTCTCAAAAAAGCCACAGTTAAATATTACGACAATCCTCAAGGAGGTAGCAAAAATTCAGAAAACTTAATGGATTCATTATTGATCATATTGGAAAAACATAATGATACACTTTCTTCACATGTCCAATTTCTTTATCATCAGATCTTAGGAGTTAATTATATGCGATTTGAGGAATTTAGGAAAGCAAGGATTCACCTTTGGGATGCATTTCAGCTTAAACCCTTCAAAATGCAAACAATGGCAAGATTGATGATTGCATTTTTACCACCATTGGCAAAAATAATTTACACAAAGAATTAGCAAATCCATGAGATTAGGAGGCTTTATTATCACTTATAATAGATCAAAAATCCTCTTGGATACTATTCGGCAACTATTTGATCAGACTCATCCTCCGGAACTACTTTGGATAATTGATAATTCAGATAATCTTGAAACTGATCATGCAATTGCGACTTTATTAGATTCTAGGATTAGATATTTTAGAATGGGATATAATGCAGGCCCGGCGGGAGCTGCAGAGAAGGGTTTAGAACTTTGCGGAAAAGAGGGGTTGGATTGGATATATTGGGGAGATGATAATGATCCTCCTTTTCGAAACGATTGCTTTGAAAGACTGTTAGCCATTAGTGAGCAAAATCCATTTACGGGTGTCTTAGGTACAGTAGGGCAATTTTTTGACCGCAAACAAGGAGTAATTAAGCGAGTTCAATCTAGGCTTCTGGAAAAGAAAGAAACATTGGAAGTGGATTATGTAGCTGGGGGAATGTGTATGTTAGTAAATGGAAAAATTGCAAGGTTAGGTATTTCGCCGAATCCAGAATTATTTTTTGGTTTTGAGGAATTAGATTTTTGTTTGAAAGTGGCTAGAAAGGGTTTTACAATAGTGGTCGACTGTAAGCTATTCTTAGAGGCTAGGAAAAAGTATGAACGTTTGGATTTTGAAAGAGCTCGATACAAAAAAAAGGAGAGTTTAGTTCGTGAGTATTACAGTTTGCGAAACCTTTTATTGATTTCGGATTCCTTGACTTTGGATTCTATGAAAAGACAATTAGTGAAAAAATGGTCTTTTAAATTATTCTATGGTTTCAGGTATGGATTTAAATATGGAATTACCAATTTCAAATATATTTCTACGGCATTTTACCATTACCATATTGGTAAGTTTGGTATGACTTTACCGCTTATTGCGAATGATTAATCATTATGAACGGATTGATGGAGGTAACTTTGGCGATGATTTAAATGTTACAATGTGGAATAAATTGTTGCCAAAACCACTTTCAGAATATTTAGATAATGACACATTTTTTATTGGTATTGGTACTCGGTTAAGGCCAAAAAATATTCCCAAAGGAAAAAGAATTATTGTTTTTGGTGCTGGTTTTGGATATTCAGATTTTCCTCCTACAGTTAATGAAAATTGGGATATCAGATGCCTTAGAGGCCCGCTTACAGCAGATGCGCTCGGTATCGATCGAAATAAGGTAATTACAGATGCTGCTATCCTATGTAAGGATCTTTACCAAAAGGGAATACCAAGATACGAAGTTTCATTTATACCACATCATTTAACCTCAGCAGAAGATAATTGGGAGAGAGTGTGTAAAGAATTGAGTATTAACTTTATAAATCCAAAACAAAATCCTGACTTTGTTATTGATGACTTAATCAATTCCAAATTGATAATAGCAGAATCATTACATGGGGCTATCATTGCGGATACTTTTCGAGTGCCGTGGATTCCGGTAAAAATAAAAGGACATTTTTCTGAGTTCAAGTGGAATGATTGGATGCAATCCATGAATTTGGAAGTTAAAATCGAACATCTATCATCACTATATGATCGAGCTGTTCTTAATAAAAAATCGAAGTTAAAATGGATGTTAAAGACAATTTATGGGGTTTTATTTGGCTCTAAAATAGGGATGTACCAACTCAGGAAATTGATAAATCAAAATGGATTCCTTAGTGAAAAATCTGTTTTGGAATCTAAGCACCAAGAAATGGTTATATGTCTTAATAATTTTGTTCAAGATCTTGAAAAATAGAATTCCGCGAATTTCCATTATACTTCCAGTTTATAATCGAGAAGATAAAGTAGCAAGAGCCATTGATAGTGTTCTGAGCCAAAGCTATTCAGATTGGGAGTTGATCTTGATTGATGATAATTCTACAGATGCTAGTCTTGACATACTTAAATCATATACCGGAGAAAGAATACTGGTTCTAAATACTCCCAAAAACCTTGGTCCTGCTGGAGCTAGAAATCTAGGGATTTCTAAATCAAAAGGTGATTTTATAACATTTTTGGACAGTGATGATTACTATGAGCCAGACTTTTTAAAACTTTCAATAGATTTATTTTCAAATACTTATGATGAAATTGGCTTTTCATGGACTGGTTATAACTATGTTACTTCTACTAGCCAAAAGTCTCAGTTTTGGAAACCTTCAGATACTTCTAATTACTACCTTTCTTTTTTAAACGCACTTCATACCGGAACCAACTCAGGGCTGATGGTCAAACGTGAAGTTTTTATTAAATGTGGCTATTTCGATGATACGCTACCTGCTGCGGAGGATACTGATTTTTTACTTAGAATTATTCAAAAGTTTTATTTCAAAACAATATCTGAGCCATTAGTAAATATTTATATTGAACATTCAGATAGACTCTCATTTGATTTTAAGAAGATAGGATTAGCTTATAATAAAATATTTCCGAAGCATGAATCCACTATAAATACAAATAGAACTTTAAGGCTGAAATGGTATTATAAAATGATGTGGCTAAATTATCACTTGGGGAATTATAGATTAGCAAGGGGGTTTTTCAGAAAATTGATTAAGGACAAATATTCTCATCAAAGAGCTTGGCAAATTTTTGTACTCTTTGAGCTTTTAGGTTCTAAGTATGGGGCAAAGGCACATGTTTTTTTATCAAAGAAACTAGAATGAATTGGAAAGAGGCGATTATTAAGGATCAAAGTCGTTATGCGAAGCCTGGGATTGCGGGGTTTTTCAAGGCATACAAAAACCCGGGCTTTAGATTTTTTGTTTTATTCAGATTGATAAATAGATTTTCAAAGTACCATCCAGTGGGGCTTTTTCTTCGACTCTTTTATCGCTTGAGCCAAATCCGTTTTGGTTTTCAAATTGCGCACTATACAAAAATCGGAGGAGGTGTTTTTTTACCACATTTTGGAGGAATTGTGATTAGCAGTCATGCATCTATTGGTGAAAATTGTAACATAGCACAGGGAGTAACTATTGGTAGAATAAATTCAGGTCCTAGAAAAGGGGCTCCAAAAATAGGGAATCAGGTTTGGATTGGCCCGAATGCAGTTCTATCTGGTGAAATAAGTATAGGAGATAATGTCTTGATCGCACCACTTACTTTTGTAAATATAGATGTCCCAGCTAATTGTATGGTAATCGGGAATCCGGCTAAAATAGTTGAGGGGAAAACTTCAAGGGATTACATAAATTTTCATAATGAATAAATTACAGGAATTAAGAGATTCGATTTATACCAATAAGGTTGTTACTACATCGAATGGTGAATTTTTGAAATTGAATTCTGCAATAGATCCAAATGAGGGTAAAGCCATTCTAAGTATTTTGAAAGCTAATTCTGAATTTACGAAGACTATTGAAATAGGATGTGCCTTTGGCTTATCATCACTTTATATATGTGAAGGTACATTAGGTCGGGCTGATGCTTTTCATACCATTATTGACCCTTTTCAAACAACTTCTTGGAAAAGTGTAGGGATAAATAACCTTATTAAAGCAGATGTTTTTAATTTCAAATTAATTGAAGAAGGATCTGAAACTGCACTTCCTGAATTATTAAAAAAGAAGGAAGAGTTTGATTTCGCACTAATAGATGGCTGGCATACTTTTGATCATACATTAATTGATTTCTTTTATTTAGAGAAAATGATTCGTCCTGGAGGAATTATTGCAATAGATGATGTGCATTTACCAGGCATAAACAAGGTTGTTCGTTATTTAATGAATTATCCTAATCTTGAAATTGCTTATAATGTCCCTATGTTCATTAGTAGAAAGGCTAAACTTAGGGATAGTTTTTTGAATAATATTTTTGGTTGTTTAAAATTGGTCCTACCTTCTAAATATTATCATAGAGTTTTGTCAGATAGAGTAATAAAATCAGATAGAAACCTTAAGCTGTATAGTTCAATGATTTTTTTTAGAAAGAAAATTGAAGACAAAAGAGAATGGAACTGGTATAAACCATTTTGATTATATATGCTGAAAAAGTAAGTAAAGAAATTTGAAAAAAGCTCTTTTTAAATATATAAAGTTACATATTGTAAATCTATTTCATTTTTGGTTTTACGATGTGAAAAGACTCCCTGTAGGAACGCATTTTTTTTATTTTCTAAAATATCGAGTCCAATTTGATATAAAGACTGTTTTTGATGTGGGAGCCAACGTAGGTGGATTTACAAACCAAATTCTTAAAATTTACTCTAAATCAGAGAATCATTGTTTCGAACCGATAAAAGGGACATTTGAAATACTTAAAAGGAATCTAGGTACGAATAGTAATGTTATTTTAAATCAAATTGCAATTGGAGATTTAGTTCAAAATCTTTCAATTCGAATAAATGAACCAAACAGGGCTGATATTAACAGCTTGGTTTTAGAGAATCAGCCTAAAAATTCCCTATTAATAGAGGATATTGAAGTCAATACTCTAGATAATTATATTGAATCTTGTAATATTAAAAGTGTTGATTTGTTGAAAATTGATACTGAAGGATATGATTTAAATGTGTTAAAAGGATCTAATAAGAATTTGTCCCTAGGTATATTTAAATTAATATATGTTGAATGTGGATTAGATAAATCAAATACTCGTCATGTTCATTTGTCAAGTTTTATAGAATATTTGTCTAATTATGATTATATATTCGTAGGCTTATTTCAAACGGATATTAGGAAAATTGATCGTAAAATCCATTTTTCAAACGCACTATTTATTCATAATTCTTTTTCCACCTTAATAAAAACATTTCTTTAAAGCTTGAAACTCCTTTTTACTCAAGATGCTTTAATAAATGCTGGAACTGAACGCAGTAACCTAGAACTACTATCCAGATTTTCTAAAGATTTTGACACCTCCCTGGTTTATTTCTATCCCAGAAATGAATTGAAAGGAGAATATCAAAGAGCCGGTATTCGGCTATTTTTTTTGGATATTCCTGAGAAATACCATCTAATTTTAGGAATAAGGAGATTGGTTAGCTTGATCCATAAGGAAAAGCCAGATTTACTGGTCTCAAGTTTATGGCGTGCTGATATAATCACCCGCCTAGCTTCATGGATTACTGGCGTTCCATTAGTTGGTACTCTTGTAAATGATAGCTATTCCAAATTGGCATGGAAGGACAAATCTGGTATAAAGCATCAAATAGTATATTGGCTGGATAAAATAACTGCATCCATTCCGGAATTCTGGATTTCTAATGCTAGGGCATTAGCTGATTCACATATAAAGACTTTGGGTTTAAATGAGAATAAAATTGAAGTGGTTTATAGGGGCAGAAATATTCCTAAAAATTTCTGGACTTCAGATAAACTTAGAGAAGTAAGAATTCATGGAGAAAGGCCTTCTGGGAAAAACCCCAAAGAACAAGAGGAGAGTCCTAAAACTTTTAATTTTATCTCTTATGGTAGGCTCTTGGAAAGAAAAGGCTTTCAGGATGCAATAAATGCTTTTTCAATAGTTATCGAAAAGTACCCAAATTGTTCTTTGACTATTTTTGGAGAAGGGCCTTTTAGATCAGAGCTTGAAAAGCTAGTTCAGGATTTAAATCTCAATGACTCGATTTTTCTTCCCGGAAAAATCTCCAATCCAAATATTGCACTAATAAATGGGTACTATCCATTGACTACTGATCCCGGTAGCTATCGGGACTGCCCACTGATCACTGCCCACTGTTTTCTGTTCCCTAGTTGGTATGAAGGTTTTGCAGGTACATTGGTGGAAGCCATGATGGCAGGAATTTCTATTATTGCTTCAAATATTTCTATGAACTTAGAGGCAGTGAGTACTGAGAATGCTTTGATTTTTGAAGTTCAAAATTCGGAGCAATTAGCCAATCAGATGATTTTTGCCATAGAAAATCCTGAGTATATGGCTGAATTAGGAAGAAAGGCTAGGGAGGAAGCTATTGCCAGGTTTGATATTGAGAAAATTGCTATCCAATACGAACAAACATTGCATAAAATCTATCAAAACTTAAGAAGTGAAGATTAGAATAATTCTTTTGTTGGATTCCTTTATTGTTGCAGCTTGGGTCTTCGAGGCAATTGAACAAATACTCAAAGAAAGAAATACTGAATTAGTTTTAGCTGTTATTAATCAAAAACCTAAATCCAGCGGCAAGAAATCCCCATTCCTGTACCGCTTGTTTAGAGCAATAGACAGGAAATTATTTTTGAAATCTCCTGATGCATTTGCACAAGAAGATATCAGGAATATAAAAGGTTGGGATATTCCTTCTCTTCCAATTACGCCAATTCAAAAGAAGTATTCGGATTACTTTCAAAAAGAAGATCTGGATAAAATCAGTGCCCTGAATCCAGATATTATTGTTCGTTTTGGATTCAGAATACTTAGGGGAAAAATTCTCCTTATCCCCAAACTGGGAGTCTGGTCTTTCCATCATGGTGACAATCAATTCTACAAAGGAGGCCCCCCAGGATTTTGGGAAGTAATGTTGAAAAAGGAAACTACAGGGTTGATTCTTCAAAGATTATCTGAAAAACTTGATGATGGTCAAGTTTTGTATAAATCCTTTTCACAAACAGATCCGCTCTCCGTACAGAGAAATGCGAATAAAATTTTCTGGCTCTCTAGTTTTATTATCCCTCGTGTTATCCGTCAAATCAATACCAAAGGAATTGATAAATGGGAAAAAGAAATACATAGTAATCAAGTCCCGATAAAGTCAGAGGTACCACTTTTAACACCTCCAGCCTCAGGAAAGATGGCGATTTTGGCTACTGATCTTACTTTCAGAAATATATTCAGGAAAATAAAAGAGGGATTTAAAAAACCTTACTGGGAAATAGTAGTGGCTAGAAATGAGGGAAATGTTTTATCAAATTTGAGTGTCATTAATTTCCATTCCATTAAACCTCCAAAAGGTTTACTTTCAAATGGATCTTTCTGGGCAGATCCTTTTCCAATAGAAAAAGATAAAAAGACCTGGGTGTTTTTTGAAGATTTTGATTACAATTCCAATAAGGGAAGAATTTCTGTTGCAGAATGGGATGGAAAGAAAATGATAGATCCAAAAGTTGTATTGGAGGAAAAATGGCATCTTTCCTATCCTTTTATTTGGGAAGAAAATAATGAGTTTTATTTGATCCCAGAATCGGGAGAAGTAGGAAAGCTATTTATTTACAAAGCTTTAGATTTCCCTTTTAAATGGACCAAGGTAGGAGTGTTTTTTGAAGGAGAAGCTTATGATCCCACACTTATAAAAGTAGAAGATAAGTATTGGTTATTTGTGAACCAGAGTCCTCACCAAGGTACTTCAGCCTTTGTAGAATTATATGCCTATTATTCACCAAGTTTATTAGAACCAAAATGGATCGCCCATTCATTGAATCCTATAGTGTCAGATGTTAATTGTTCTAGGCCTGCTGGAAGGATTTTTAAAAATGGAGAAAAATTATTTAGACCTGCTCAGGATTCAGGTTTGAGGTATGGGCATAGAGTAAAAATTCAGAAGATTTTGAATCTTACTCCAGAAGAATATAAAGAAGATACTGTGGCAGTCCTAGAGCCAGATAGTTCAAAAAAGCAACTGGGTGCCCATACATTTAATTTTACGGAAGAGTGGGTCTTCTCAGACGCTTACTATAGAAAATGAAAATTTTCCAGGTCATACAAAAGCCCCAGGCAAGAGGAGTTGAGTTTTTTACTTGCCTTCTTTCTGGAAAGTTGAAAGAATTAGGGCATGATGTCATTCTAATTTCTCTCTTTGAAGGGAATTTTGATTTACCTTTTTCAGGACAACAGATTCATTTAAAAAGATCTATTAAAAACAGGCTTTGGGATCTTAGAGCATGGAGCCAATTTGCAGAATTAATTAAAACCGAAAATCCTGATCTTATACAGGCTAATGCGGCTGATACTTTAAAATTCACTGTTTTATCCAAGAAACTTTTTGGGTGGAAAACACCCTTGATTTTCAGAAACGCTTCTCAAATAAGTCAGTACATCCAGAGTCCATTAATTAAGAATTTTAATAAATACCTGTATAATCAGATAGACGGTATAATTTCAGTTAGTTCTAATTCAAAATCAGATTTCAATTCTATTTTTTATTTTAATAAAGCACATGAAGTAATTCCAATAGGAATAGAAATTCCTAAATCAAAGTCATATTTTATTAAAACCGAAAACCCCTTGTTAGTTCATATAGGAGGGTTTACATTCGAAAAAAATCACTCGGAATTGATGGATATTTTTTCAGAAGTTCAATCCCAATATCCGACGTTAAAATTGTGGCTGTTTGGAGAGGGGCCAAAAAAGGCTTCAATCGAAAATCAAGTAAAAAAAATGAATTTGAAAGATTCAGTCATTTTTAAGGGCATTGTTCCCAAGCCTTTTGAGGTTATACCCAGAAATTCAATTATCCTTCTTCCAAGTAAAATAGAGGGATTACCTGCTGTAATCCTAGAAGCATTTGCAAATAAAATTCCGGTTATTGCATATGATGTTGGAGGAGTTTCTGAAGTTTTGACTGAGGAAACAGGGTGGTTGATTTCCAAATGTGACAAAAATGCATTTATTAAATCAATCTTAGAAGTACATCAAATGGATGAATTAAAAAAGGAGAATATACTTGATCAGGCTTTTCAGCTGATCAATGAAAATTATTCTATCGAAAATATTACAACTCAATTTGAGAAGTTTTATTTGAGAGTAGTTACGGCTTTGTCTATTTGATTTTAGGGAAAGTAGGAAGTTTCAAAAAGGAATATCTATAAATTAAAATTGGAAAATAATTCAAACAATAAATTCAAAGAGTGCTTGGTGCAGTAGTTCTCATATTGATTTTATTTGGCATTAGCCAACCTATCCTTGGGAATCTCCAAAAGGAACATAAATGGGTGAAAGCTGGAATGCTGAACCAGATTTTCTGGTACCATATGTTTTTTGGTTTGGTCTATTGGACGTATGGGCAATTCAATCGATCTGACTCTATTACCTATTTTAATCGAACGAAATTTTATTGGAGAAGTTGGTTTGATGCTTTTTCTGAGGGCACAGATTTTATTGAGTGGTTGGCATTTCCTTGGGTTCGTTGGTTTGGGTTTAATTACGATATGATGATGTTCCTAACTACTTGGTTAGGGTTTTGGGGTTTTGTCTATTTTTACCTATTCTTTAAGGAAAATCTGCGTTTCAATCCCAAATTTGAAGGTTGGGATGCGATTACCATTTTTATGTTTTTGCCCAATATGCATTTCTGGACTGCTTCTTTGGGGAAAGGAGCGGTGATTTTTGCAGGAATAGGTTTCTTGGTCTATGGGTTATCCTGGCCGGCAAAAAGAATACCTCACATTATTTTTGGAAGCTTTTTGTGCTATATGGTACGGCCACATATTCTTTTTGCGATCTTAATTGGTATGGGGGTAGGGTTTGTGATGGGTAAAGAAAAAGTTCCTCTATACCAGAAGTACATGGTGGTTGTGTTTGCAATCGGAATGAGTATTTATGTCTATGAAGATTTAATAGTTTATTTAGGATATGACCCTAATAACTTAGTGGATAGTTTTGAAGAGGAATCAGAATTAAATAGGCAAAGATTGCAAGCAGCAGGTTCAGCTGTAGATATGGGTTCCTATAGTTTACCGATGAAACTCTTTACTTTTTGGTTTCGACCCTTATTTGTGGATTCCCCTAATGCCTTGGGCATTGCTATTTCTTTTGAAAATGCTTTGTATATCTACATGTTTAGTAAAATCCTAAGAAAAGATTTTATTACCTACATCAAGGAAGCCCCTGCGATGGTCAAGATGTCGGCAGTGGTATTTATTTCCATCTCCATCTCCATGACCTATGTGATGTCCAATTTGGGGATCATCATCCGCCAAAAATCACAGATCATGTATTTTATGCTTTTTGTGGTAGTCGCCTTTATGGACTGGCAGAAGATCAACCGGATTAAAAAACGTGGAGAGATTTACAACCGCATTGTGGAGGAGGAGAGGAAGCGTATTGCTGAGGCGGAGTTGATGGAGCAATAGGAGGTTAACCGCTTTCTATTTTCTTTTCTGAATTAGATAGGATAGTAGATTGCAGGATTTTTAAAATCCATTTCTATCTTCCATCTGATTGTCCCGATCTTTAGCTTTTAGGACCTGAATATTTGATTGGAAGTGAGGTATTCCTAATTAGCTAAGAATACTAACTGACGAAAGAAACCATGAAAATGTGTCTTAGTTGTCTTTCTATATCATGAGATTCTAATTTTTTTAAGTCTGATTATTTACCTGCGGTGTCCTTGTAAATTTCTTCCAGTTCTTCTACCATCCTTTTCATACTAAATCCTTGGATTACCCTAGCTCTGGCGGCATCTGCCATTTTTTGCCGAAGTGCTGGATTTTTAATGAGTTTGATGGCATGCGGAGTCAATTCCTTCCAGTCCTCTATTTCCGTTAAATACCCCTGAACCCCATGTTGGATTACCTCTCCAATTCCACCTGCTCTTGTGGCTACCACAGGTACATGACAAGACATGGCTTCCAACATTGCAATAGGTAATCCTTCAAATTCTGAGGTGCTCAAGTAAATATCCATCATGGATAAAAATGGAATTACATTTTTTTGAACTCCCACTAAATGAAACTGATTTTCTTTTCCGGATTTAAGGATCTGGTCTTCCAGCCTCTCTCTCCACTCTCCATCGCCCACCAGGATAAAATGGGTATTTGAGCATTTTTCTAGGATTTTCAACGCCACTTCCACCCAAAGCCATAGGCGTTTTTGATCCCTGAAAACTGCAACGATCCCAACAACTGTTGCATCTGGAGGTATTCCAATTTTCTCACGGGTAATGGATTCTATTTTCACTCTTTTGAACACCTCCGTATTCACCCCGTTTTGAATGACTCTTAATTTCATTCTGCCTCCCCGTTGATAAGGGTCCCATATGGAATTGAGTCGCATGGATAGGGCTACTTCATTGGATACTGCAATGGCCACATCTTGTTTTTTGAAGCTAATTCTATTGCCCCAGTAGGAAAGCTTATTGTACCTTTCCCAGGTATTGTGTTCAGTATACACGATGGGGATGTTCAGATTCCTACCTACAGATCTCGCCATTATTCCAGCCCATGGCAAGTGTGCATGGATAATGTCGAATCCATTGGAAATGATAAAGTTGCGTACTTTGTTGACCCGAAAAAACAATCCTAAGTTTCCAGAAGGGATTAAATGAACTTGAATACCCGCATTTTCAAGCTCATCGATAATGTTGTTTTCTTGGTGGTAAAAGTAAAGACAATGAAATTCAAATTGCTCTTGATTATGTACCAAGGCTGTTTCAGGAATTAACTTTTCTGCCCCTCCTCTTCCTAGACTTTTGATCAAGTGTAATACCTTTATTTTTTTATTCAATTTTTTTTGGGTTTTTGATAGGGAAGAAGGCAAACTGGAAATTAAGAAAGTAGCTAGTTCCTTCACCGGCCAAAATTATAAAAAAGACATTATACTCCACCCAAAGGAGTGCGGGTAAAATTCCACTCCTGACCCCTTTTGTCAATTGATGGATTGGAGACTTTTTTCTGATTCTTTTGCAACCAAGTCTCCTATTTCCTTCATATTCAGACTTCTCATTCCAAATTCAGATTTTAATTGCTGGAAATGATCCATGATTTCATCCAGTTCTATCATGGATTGGATAGGGTCATTAGCGAAATTATGCGGATGCCACCACAGGTGATAAATCTCTTGGTTTTCTGCGGCAAAGCTCATTTCTGACTTGATCCTTGAAAGCCTTACAGAATTGAACAGGTTGTTGTTTTTTGAGATGGGCCTTAAGATCCTGGAAGCTGGAATTAACAAAGGCTCATTGGGATAAATCTTCAATTCACTTTTTTTGAAGGAAGTATTTTTTCCAATAGGCATAAAGCAGTCTGCAGATCTAAACCATTTTTTACTTAAATCCTCATGTTGCGTTTCTTGCCAGAACCAGCTTTTGGGATTGCTTCTAGCTTGAGTATAACCTTCCTCCAGACAAATAGGTAAGTAGAGCTCATTAATGTGGTTCCTTGGAAATACCAATGATTTCAAAGTGATTCCAAATTTATCCTGAGAGATTTTCTGTGATGCCTGAAGGTCCTGGCGGAATTGCTCAGGACTTTGTCCCCGCATTAAGGTGTAGTAATGGGCGAAAGTATGCGAGCCAAGTTCTTGGCCTGGGGTATCAATGATTTGTTGGATCAGTTCAGGTGCAAAATGAACTTGGGGATTCAAGCCATAGCTGCGAGCAAATTCATATGCAGATAACTTCGGGTCCCGATAGGAAGGTTTTTGCATTGGAGCATATGCCATCCATTCCTCTTCGTTTTCTGCAAACAGCATCCCCACAGTAGCCCAGGTAGCTTGGACTTGGTTTTTAGCAAAAACATCCAACATATCAGGAACTATCTGCCGGGTATGCTCGAAGTATTTTGGACTGAAATTCATTCCCACTTTGTCAAAAATGCCCCATAGTAGTTCGAAGTCTAAGGAAATGCAGAAGATGCCTGAATTCATTCTGGTTGGTTAATTAAAAATTGGGTCGAGCTCTGGTAAGTTCTATAGTTAAAAGAAAGATACTTGTTTTTACTAATATAATAGAAATGAGCCTTTTTGTATAGGCTTTGAGGGTAGGGACCGAATCTTTTGTGTGGTGGTAAGACCCTAACTACTACTATTCAGTTTTTTTAAGATGGTTTACATTTTTGATATTCAGGTTAATTGCTTATCGATTGACATTTATAGATTATTTGAAGTCAACTAATAGTTAAATGTAGAGCTGATAAATAGGTTACTAAATAAATATTAGTTAACTTAAAGATTATTGGTTAGAAAGTTGCAATTAACCCTTAAGTGCTTAACGTATCGAAATCAGACCTTTGAGGAAGTAACACCCTCGAAGGTCTTTTTTATTTCTATCAGTTATACGAGTGAAGGAGAAAAGCAAAGGATTGGTTTTAACCAAGGCATCCATTTTTAAGGTTCCTCAATTCCTGTTTCTCCAAATACAAGAATTTAAACTATGTTTACCTAAAGCTTAAAATTCATTCCATCTTAGTAACTAGATGACTACTTATTACTAAAAAGTATAAACCCACCACGCATGAAGAAAACTATTTTATCACTATCGGCATGTTGCCTGATGCTATATGCCTGTAACCCAACTATTGAGGATGTCATCTCCATGGATGTAGTGGAGCGGATTGAACGTACACTTTCTGCGGACGATATGGAGGGAAGGAGAATATTTACTCCTGGACTGGAGAAAGCAGCTGATTTTGTCGCTTCTGAATTTGAAAAAAGTGATCTGCCTTATCTGGAAGGTAACAATTCCTATTTCCAGAATTTCCAATTACTGAAAACGGTCCCGGCTGAAATAGAGGGAATGTTGGACCAACAAGCATTGAATGCCCAAAATGTGGTGGTCAATACTACCCAAGAGGAGTTGAACTTAGAATCTTTTGATGGGTATCAACTCATCAGCGTGGAGGAAAATGATGTATTCAACCAAAGCGTTTTTCCGCTATTGAGGGAAGAAAAGAATTTACTGGTTTTAATAGACCCGGCCCATGAAGAAAACTTTGCTAGAGTGGCCAGGAGTGCAAGCAGACCAAAATTCCCTACAGAATACTCCCAGATTTTTGTTTTGACAAAGAATTTGGACCCTTCCTCTATTCAGTTGAAGGCTACCAATCAAGTGGTAAAAGAAGAGTTGAAGAATGTGGTAGCAATGATTCCAGGAAAGTCCCTAAAAGACGAATATGTGGTTTTCGGTGGGCACTATGATCACCTAGGAATTCGATCCATGGGAGAGGGGCAAGACAGTATTTTCAATGGTGCCAACGACAATGCAGCGGGAACTACTGCTGTGATCATGTTGGCAAAATACTTTAAAGAACTGCAGGATAATGAACGTTCCTTAATTTTTGTGGCTTTTACTGCAGAAGAATCCGGTGGCTTTGGAAGCACCTATTTTTCCAAGCAATTAGATCCGGATCAAGTGGTGGCCATGTTCAATATTGAAATGATCGGAACGGAAAGCAAGTGGGGTACAAATAGTGCTTATATTACAGGTTTTGAGAAAAGTAGCATTGGTGAGATTTTGCAGAAAAACCTGGAAGGCTCCAAGTTTCGGTTTGAGCCAGATCCCTATCCACAGCAAAATCTTTTTTATAGAAGCGATAATGCGACCTTGGCAGCTTTGGGAGTGCCTGCCCATACGATTTCTACTTCGAAAATGGAAGAGCCTCCGAATGATGAACCCAATTACCATAAAGCTTCAGATGAAATTGAAACCCTGGATATGGCCAATATGACGGAAGTAATCAAGGCGATCGCTTTAAGCAGCAAAAGTATCATCAGCGGCAAGGATACTCCCACTAGGGTGGAGAAATTGAATTGATGATCCAAACTGAAAATACTTGAAGGCTTTTTCTGAGCGATCACAAGGGTCAAACTAAGCGAAGTTAAAATTCAGTTAACAATAAAATGTCACATTTCGGTCCCTAATAATTGTAGGGGCCAAAATGTGACATTTCTTTTTATATCTAATTTTTTACCAAGGAATAGAACTTCCTTGATACAGCCAGGATTTGGACCATTGGCTGTCTTTTCCAAATCCTCCTGAATACTCAGTTAATTCCAATCGGTCCAAGGCACCAGTGATGCTTTCAGCGTTGTTGTTGTACTCATCATTGCCATATTGGAATCTCAATGCTACCCTAGGTTGTGGAGATTGAGGTCCTGTTTCCAACATAGGATATCCGGTTCTTTTATAATCAGCAAAAGACTCCGCTGCAGCAGTCCAGCTTGCTACCCATTTTTGTTCAATCACCTGTTGGATGGTATTGTTAAAAGCAACTTCCGGTTGAGCGATGAAAGCTTCATACTCTGCTTCTTTTTCCCAGGTAATTAAGGAGTTTTGAATTCCCATATAGTAGTGATCTTCCGCTGAGCCCACATTCCAGCCTTTCAGAGCTGCTTCCGCAAAAATAAAACTCACTTCTGCAGCTGAGATCAATCTGGATTTTAGGATATCTCCTGCAGAACCTGCGGATTGATAAATATCCGCCAATTGGGATACATGCTGGTTTTGCGTCCCCTGACCGGGAGAAGGATTTCCATTATAAGATTCAGGAATCATCAAAGAAGGTGGTAATCCGACATATGCTGCATCATTGTAAGAGACCAAGTTGGGATTGTATTTTCTGGTAAAGTTTTCGTTTGGATACAATTCCACAAAGTCATCAAAAGGATAGGTGACCACTCCTAAGGCTTCACCGTCATTTCGAATAAAATCTTCAGCAGCAACATCCAGGCTTTCATCTGCTTCCCATTGTACACGCACTGGTGCGAACCAAACAGGAAGCCTTGGGTCATTGGTCCCTACCAATTGGTCAATAAACGTTTGGCATGCTTGATACCGCTGAAAGTCATCAGGGTTTAAGGCAATATGACGGGTTATCCAAATATCACTTGCCCCTCCTGTATAATCCAATACCGCATCTTGGGACGGATTTTGGATGTACTCTCCTGAAGAATAAATCGCTTCAATGCCCGCTTTGGCAACCTCTGGCTTCTTAGAAGAAATCCGTAAATAATACCGTAGTAAAAGGGAATTGGCAAAACGTTTCCAACTTCCTACATCCCCTCCAAAATAAAGGTCATTTGCAGGCACTACTAAATCAGAATTGGAAGAGTTAAACAAAGCAACGGCATTCTCCAAATCCGCTATGATCCCATCATAAATCACTTCCTGGTTATCAAATGCGGGAAATTGAGACTCAGGAGAAGTTTCAAATCCCATTAGGGCATTGGTGTAGGGTGCATCTCCCCATAAGTCTGTGATGTTTCCAAAAACAAAAGATTTCATGGTCAAGGATACGCCCTGGAAAAATTCATTCTCTAATTCTACCGCTCTCTTGTAAAGCAAGTCATTGTTTCTAAGAATATCGTACCATCCATTCCAACTCATACTTTCCCAGCTATAATTATTATGACCTCCATACCATCCATTTTTCTGTGTATGTTGAACAGCTCCGGCTAAGTCATTCACGCCTAGATTGGTATAGTTTTGAGCCGCAGAGGCCAAAATGGTTGGCATCAGTAGGTTAGGGTTAACTTCTGTAGGATCAATTCCATAAGGATTGATATTCATTTCATCAAGCTTATCATCACAGCCCGTGAAACCCACCCAGCAAACCAAAGCTATCATCATTCCTTTATATATTTTTGATGTAATTTTCATGATTCGATGATTTGAGGTTAGAGATTAAAATTTAATTTGAACCCGATTGGAAGACTCCAAGGCATCACATTTTGTCTTTCGATCCCTTGTCGGAATTGGGAAGAGGTATTCCCTTGTGTTCCTCCGCTGGCCCAAAAGGCTCTTTCAGGGTCTATTCCTATATCTGCCTTGGTCCATATCATCAGGTTTCTGGTGTAAATCGAGAAGGTTGCATTTTTAAACTTGCCAAGGTTTGGAATCCTATAGCCAATGCTTAATTCTCTCAATTTGATAAAGGAAGCATCAAAAGTTACTTGCTCATTGAAATCCCAAGGATAGGTATTGGTAATAGGGTAGATGTTTGTTCCCTCCGCTCCCAAATGCTCTTCGTACACATCATCACTAAAATCATTGGGAGTATCAGCCCCCGCAGTTTGGATTACTCCTGGTACAAATGCTCCATCACTGCCATTTTCATCTACATAATATCCACCGGTTTCTGCGGTGTGACCGCCCACTCTAGGATAGTTTCCAGCAGTGGGTATGATGTATTTCTCAGGATTGGCTTTCATCATTTCGATCAATTCATCCGTCGAATACAAACTTCCAGGGATTAAATTGTCCAATTGTCTTTGGGACTTCCAGTCAGATTCGCCATAACGGTAGGTAAAAGACATAAACTCTCCACCTTGTCTCCAATCAATGCTAGCTCCGATGACAAAGTTTTTAATATTCAGAGTAGTCTGTAAACCCATTTGGAAGTCCGGGTTGAAGTTTCCTACTTTCTTCAAATTTTCAGTTCCTGATAATTCCTGCCATCCTCCTGCATTGGATAAAATAGGCCACTTATAATAAGGTGAATTGGGGTCTTCTACTTCTGCATAGCTGGAGCTATACATGTTTCCAATTTGCTCTCCCACAAAGGTAATGGCCCCCCCTCCGTTTTCAGACCACAGGGTGATGCGGTCTAAACCTTCCGCAAGTTCTACGACAGTGGTCCTGTTTCTACTCCAATTCAAGTCCACATCCCAAGAAAAATCCTGTTTCCGAATCAGCGTAGCACCTAGAGCTAGTTCTATTCCTTTACTACGGATCAAGCCTGCATTGATCAAACGCCCGGAATACCCGGAAGAGGAAGGAAGGTTTACAGAGAAAATCTGGTTTCGATTGTCAATTTGGTAGATCGTACCAGAGAACCGGAGTTTATTGTTGAACATGTTCAAGTCAACACCACCTTCATAGGAGGTAGCCTCTTCTGGTTTCAAATCAGGATTCAAAAGGCCTGAGGGCATGCTTGCCGTGTTGATGGAATTGTAAAGTCCCGTAGAAAGGTTTGGAACCAAATTGTATGGCCCCGTATCATTACCTACCTGGGCCCAGCCAAATCTAAACTTGAACATGTCAATTTTATCAGACATCCCTAAGGTATAATTAGCCAACCAGCTCAAAGATGCCGATGGGTAAAAATAGGATCGATTATCCTGAGGCAGGGTAGAAGACCAGTCATTCCTTGCGGTCAGATCCAAATACAATTGATCTGCATAGCCGAAAGAAACTAATCCATAAATAGAATAGATCCCTTTTTCAAAATAGGAATTGTTCATTGACCGATTGTCTGCTGGAATATTTTGAACATTATAAATTCCGGGGATCACCAGCCCATTGTTTCGGTCTCCACCTACCCCTACATTCGTGCTTCGTCCAAAACGATTCATGATATTCCCGCCTAGAGAAGCATTGATATCCAACTCTCCGAAATCCTGATTCCAGGAAGCCAAAAAGTCCGCATTGGATTCTTGCGTCAGAATATCTGAGGTGTAATAACCTCCTCTCGCCATTCGGCTGAAACTATAGGGTATTTTTGTTTCGAGGTTTTCGTCCGATCTATCCAGAGAATAGCGAACTCGTATATTGAAGGATTCAGAAAACTGGTAATCCAAAGCCACGTTTCCATAGATTCGATCCCTTACAAAGGCATTTTGGATACCATAAGCGATAAAGTAGGGATTGTCACCTGCCGAGGTCCTCATTTGTTGCACTTCTTCTTGCCCAGGCACCCATATATCTCGCATTTGGTTAAAATCTACATAAGGAGAAGTATAAACTGCTTCTAATGGATTGGCTCTACGATCACCTGTACTTGGACGGTCATTGGACTTACTATTGGTGTAATTGAAGTTGGAAGTGAAGGTCAATTTCTCGGTAATCTTATGACTCAAGGAAGTGGAGTAACTATTTCTGAATAAATCCGAATTTGGAATCATTCCCTGGTGCAACATATTGGAATAGGAGATTCGATAGGTAGTTTGGTCACTTCCTCCATCGACTGCAATATTATTGGTGGAGGTTACCCCGGTCTGAAGAAAATCTTTCATGGCATTGGGGTAAGCAAGCAATTCCGTTGGGACAGGGTTTCCATTGGCATCCAGTGGACTGTTCCATTGAACAGCAGTATTTCCGGCATTCAGTTCTGGGCCTCCCCAATAAGCAGAACCCTCATTAAAGACACCGGTTCTATTTCCATTGGCATATTTATAATGAAAGTCCAGTAATCGGGTCGGTCTTTCAAACACATTGCTGGTAGAAAATGAAATTCCCATGGACTTTCCTGATTTTCCGGATTTGGTCGTGATAATCACCACCCCGTTACCTGCCCGTGTTCCATACAATGCGGCAGCACTAGGACCTTTTAGTACAGAAATGCTTGCAATGTCATCTGGATTGATATCTGAAATCGCATTTCCATAATCGACTTGGTTTCCATTCCCGTTCTCACGAATGTTATTCAGAGAATTAGACATGGGGACCCCATCGACCACAAATAAAGGTTGGTTGTCGGTGGTAAGAGAGGTGGCTCCACGGATCACCATACTCATGGAGGAACCTGGACCACTGGTTTGGTTGATCGTGACTCCAGGCATTCTACCGGACAAAGAACTCAAGACATTTTCTTGTGAAACCTGGGTCAACTCTTCCCCTTGCACACTCGATACATCATAACCCAAGGAACGCTGATCTCTTTCTATTCCCAAGGCTGTGACCACCACTTCATTCATACTCGTTTCTGTCTCTTCCATGGTGATGTCAATGGTAGACTGGTTTCCTACCGTAATTTCTTGAGAGACAAAGCCCACATAAGAAAAAACCAAAACGGAATTAGGACCAGCCACATTGAGGGAATAGGTTCCATCGATTTCTGATACAATTCCATTGTTGGTTCCTTTTTCTAGGATGGTAACTCCGGGAAGCGGAAGGCCATCTATTCCGGAAATGATTTTACCCCTTACTTGCTGCACCTGAAAAACTTCATTAGCGGCATAAGAGGGAGTCGAATACATTACTGAAAGCCCAAAAATTGGGATCAGTATCAATCCAAAAATCCTGGGAAATCCCCAAAGAATCTTGATTTTTTGGTAAAAGGAAAAATGTTTCATAAGCAAAAAGAAATTTATTGGGTTAGTCAGAATTGTTTTTTGGTTTAATAGGTTGATCCGTTTCATCTGGAATAAACCCGTCAAAAATGTCAAGGAATGCCTGGGTTAATTCCGGAGAATCTTTTTCGATTTCAAGTGTCTTTAGCAATTGAAAAAAATCATCTTTTGAGATCTCCCCAGTGGATAATTTTTCCAGTAATTCCTTGATGTTTAAATTTTTCATAGGCTATACCTTCAGGAGTAATACTCTCTACTTAAAAAAATGGACTATCTATTTGCTGATTACCAGTTTGTTAATTGTTGATTGTTGAGTTCCTCTTTTTGATAATGTTGAGGAAACATTCATTTGCGAGTAGGGTTGTTAATTGGACTGGATTGATTTTGGGGACGAAATGAAAGTTTTTTTAAAACCGCATTTGGGCACCAGGGATGGGGCTATGGGAGGAGGACGCGATGATTGCCAATAGAAGAATGATCAGCATTGCGATGGTAGCAGTTTTTACCGCTGAATAATCCGGTAAATGGGTGTTGATTCCATTCTTTTCAACTTTAAAAGTTAGAACCAGCACGAAAATAAAATTGAGGATATAAAGGTATTGTTCCAGCCTACCCCATTTGAAGTAAGAGCCCGTAAGTAGGATCGAAAAGAGGAGGTAAGAAATAAAAAGGAGGGGGCCTGTAACGTTCAACAAACGTTCAGGAAAGGAGTGAGAAGCACAAAAATCTTTATAATTCTTCCAAGTCAGTAGCTGTAAAATCACCCAAATTAGAAATGCAGCACCAACTGAAATCGCAGCCCAGGTTGAGGAGGTGCTTACTCCCAGTTTTGTGAATTCTGAACTGAGGTCTTTTTCCAAAAAAGATTTTTGAAACACAATCAACGGAATTAGAAAAACCAATCCAAACAAAGCCCATCCTGTTCTGGGGTTTGCTTTAATTGTTTCTATGGGTACAGGAGAGGATTTCTTGAAACCTGTAATGGCACCATAGGACATGCCCAATCCACCAAAAAATCCCAAACTATACTCCATGACATTCCAGAAGTTGAACTGGATTCCGGACAAGTATCCCATCACTTGTAAGAAGTCCCCAAAAGCAAATCCAAACCCTCCTCCAATTGCAGAGAACAAAGCGGTTCGTAAGGCACCTTGATAGGAATTCCGGACCATGAAATAGATCAGCGCAATGCCAGCTCCGGCACAAACAGCCCAAGCTTCTGATCTTGGCGGAGTCATTAAAATTCCAAGCTGCTCAATAATAAAATAATAAAAGACAATGCCTCCAGCGGTCATTTCTACGAATAGATGATGCCAGGCCACTTTTTTACCTGAATTGCCCTCTTCCAATCCCAATCCAAATAATCCTCCTCCCAGTAGACCATATAGTCCTCCTATTACTGCAAGCATCACTAATCCATAACCGGCATTGAGTAAATCTTCGGATCTCCCATACCCAACGACTACACCATAGCTCATCATTCCTCCCAATCCCCAGCCAATAGCACCCATTAGGGAAGATTTAAGGCCTACGGATTCCCAGTTTTTATTTCCAGTACTGATGATAAAGAAAATACAGGCAATGCCACCCGCCCAGGCAGCCCCCTGCTCATGCCCGAATTGGCCGCGGATGGCCCAAGCAGTACCTAAGGTAATAGAGGTGATTAAAAGGATGCGGAGGTTCTGGTTCATTCCACTTTAATACCCCGGATCTGATGAAATGGACTACCAAACTGAAATGGACTACTAAACAAAGGTGTTTGCAAACTTATTGCCTGGAAGGAAGCAATGGAATGTTACCCTACTTTTTCCAGTATTCCCCAGAATCAATGAAGTAGTAAGCATTTTAAAAAATAGGATCATGAATAGTATTCAACTTATCCAGTTAAAAGGACTGGTTGCTTAGGATAAGTTTTGAAATCATTTTTTTGAATTTTTTCCAAACTGAGGAAGCATTCTTCAGCTACTGGTATTAATTCTTCACCATTACTGGAAATTGGGTAGTTCATACAATTTTGCATGAAACTACTATAGGTGTCATAAAAGGGGTTGGCTTCACTTTCCGGTATTTCCATTAATTGCCTGACCAAATCCATTATTCCCAGAAAATGGCGAAAACCGGCATCCAAATGAAGTTGATCTAAGCCGTAAACCAGTTGACAATGTTTGAGATCTTGAAGTATCAGCGTTTTAATAAGTTCATCTTTTGGAATATTGATCATGACGAGTTGGTTTAGTGTAAGGTTGATGATTTGTATGGAATAGACTTCGATTGTTCATTACTTTTTTTAAGCTCCTGTACTTGAATAGCCAGTTGAATCCATCGCTTTTAAATATTTCAATTTCCTAAAGTCAATGAGGTCTTGTCCTAAGGCTTAGTTGTCAAATAATATGTGCTGAAAATCTGTTCATGCTTTCATGGCTATCCAGTGTTTTCATAGGAGTATTAACTCCTTGAATGACAGTGTTAATTTATAAAATATACTAAAATTAAGTTACCCCATATTTGCGTTAAAATAATGTTAGTTTTTCATTGGCCTTAGTTCAATGAAAAGTTTTTGGGTCAGGAGTTTATCGATAAGGTTGGAAAAAGAATTGTGGAGATAAGGAAATCCAAGAAGGTCTCTCAAGAAGATTTAGTAGAGAGAAGGGGTTTTACGCTGAGTCAGATAGGAAGGATAGGAAGAGGGGGAATTAACACAAGCATCAGTCATATCTCTGCCATTGCCAAAGCATTAAAGGTTGCCCCAAAAGAATTGTTTGATGTGTGAGTGGGACATACCTGCAGCATCTTAAATATATTACTTAGGATGTGAGGAGGGGATAGGAGAGGAGGGGGTCTTGGATGGCTTTCCTAGGATATTTAAATCCCAGAAATAATTTTACGGCTCCCCCTTTGTTTAGCGCAGGTTTTAGCAAAACATGAGAAATGGATAGGGCAGAAAAAGAACGCAGAAACCTATCGAAGAAAATCCCGAATAGTGGATTTTCAATTCAATAACTTATTGCCTAGAAGGAGGCATTGGGATGTTTCCCCACTTCTTTCTGTATTCCCCTGGAGAATATCCCGTGAGTTGTTTGAATTGCCTAGCTAGGTTTTTACTGTCTTGAAATCCCAGGTCCACAGCAATCTCAAAAATGGACTGGTCGGAGCTGAGTAGCTTTTGGGCGAGTTTTTCCATGCGGGTTTTAGTGATGTATTTGTAAACGGGATGTCCCGTAATCTGCAAAAACCGCTTTTCCAAAGCCCTTCTGGAAAGGGGTACTTCTTTGACTACATGGTCTACTAACAAGTTTTGGTCGATGTTTTTATGGATATAGGTGAGGGCATCAGCTACATATCCATCTGCAGAAGCAAACATATCGGTAGAAGAGCGGGTGATGATATTCATTGGAGGTACGATGATATCCCGATTTTCTTTACTTCCAGATTGGATCATTTCATCCAATACCTGAGCGGCATCATATCCTCCCCGTTCAATGTCTAATTCTATACTGGAAAGTCTTGGGTCTGATAATTCGCAGAGCATGACATCATTGTCCACACCCAGCACGGCTACCTCCTGAGGTACGCGGATTTTATTATGGTTACAAGCCTCAATAATATGTACTCCCTGGTTGTCATCACAGGCCATCAAGGCCACTGGTTTTGGAAGATTGTTGAGCCACTTATTCAGGGATTTACTTTTGTAATACCAGATATCGGTAGATCTTGCTTTCTTATGTTCAAAGTAATTGACCTCAAATCCGGCCTGTTTGATGGTGGATTCAAACCCTTCCGCCCTTTCTCTTGACCAAACGATATTGTTGAACCCATAAAAGGCAAAGTTGTAATAGCCTTTATTAAGAAAATATTCTGCCCCCAACCTTCCTGTTTCACGGTAAGAACCGGTAATATTTGGAATGTTTGAAAACCGTTCTTTAAAGTCCTGGGCAATTACAGGAAGGTCACCGTTCAGAAACTCTTCCTCCATTTCATTATACAGCTGGCCAATAATCCCATCAGCTTTCCATTCTTTGGCCCATTTGAGGATTCCCTTGGCGCCAATCATCTCGCGGTAATACAAAGGCATTCTGCAAAATGTCCATTGCCCATTTTCACTGGAATAGGTACTAATACCCTTTAACAGAGACTTACTATATTCTTCTCCAAAATCTAACAGTAAAATTACACGATACATAAGATCAGGCAAAAAGTTCTTTGAGAGATTTGACCCTGGAATTGCTTACTAATGGTTTGGCCCAAAAACCAATAAATAAGATATACCCTAGGGGAATAAGCAGATAAAACATCGCAAACTGTAAACCTATGAGATCTGCCAATGTCCCTATAATCAAAGGGATGACAGCTCCTCCCACAATCCCTGTACAGAGGAGACCTGCAAAAGTGCCATGGGCAAAATCCACTGAATTCAATGCCAGTGAAATCAATATGGACCACATCACAGAAAGACAAAACCCGGAAAAAGAAAACGCGATTAACACTACATTTCCCTGTGCAAGTAGTCCTACCAATAAGGAAAAAATTGCCGCACAGGTAAAGGATATCAATACCAGCTTACTATCCATAAACTTTAGTAAAACCAGTCCCAAAAGACAGCCAACGGTCAACAGGCCCCAGAAATATGAAATAACTTTAGCTCCACCGACACTGGGATCAATGCCATGGTAATCCTGTAAAAATTTACTCACCCAGTTGGCAATTCCCTGTTCTGTACCTACATAGGAAAAGATCCCTAAAAAATAGAGCCAGACCAGTCGTTTGCTGAGAAGTTTTTTCAGAGTGATACCTAAATCAACACGCTCGTCTTCTTTTAGGTCCACCTGAGGAAAATTGGTGAACCCTACCAACCCCAGCATGATACAGGCTAGCAAAGCAAATACAAAGTAGACGGACACCCATTTCATATCCTCAGGTACCCAAAGTTCAAGGTATTGGACCCAGTCAGGAGCAGTAGTTGAATATAGAGAGCGATCCAAATAACTATAGAGCATGGGGCTTAGAAAAGAGGCTGCCCCAAAGGCCAATTGACCCAGTACTGAATTAAAGGCAAAGTGTTCCTCACCTCCTGTAACTCTCAATAAGGGATTGATGACCACTTGAAGCATGGCCATTCCCAAGCCTATGATAAATAAAGAGCTCAAAGAGAACCCAAATTGAGGGTTGAATCCAAATATTAAGGCCCCAATAGCTGCTAAACTGAATGCAAGTAATAAAACGGGTTTCTCCCTCCATTTTTCTACCAATAGGCCTGAGGGCAAGGACATCACGCCATAGGCTACAAAAAAAGAAAAGGGTAAGAATCCTGCTAACCCATAACTTAAAGAGAAGCTTTTAATAATTCCCGGAATAATGGGCCCAAGAATATTGGACATCAATGATATCACAAAGAATATCAAAAAAATAAGAAGGAGGATTTTCGTTTGGGCCCTCTTCCTTTGAACTTTCTGATTACCTATCATTTCAAGCAAAAATTAAGTACGCAATTGTAAGGAGAATGACATTAAAAACTAAGGCGTTAACAGTTTCTTAATTAAAAATAAACTTGAAGAAACTATTAGTCCTTTTTGAAAATACTAAGGTAACATCAGTAAATCAAACTAATACTTCAATGATGTGTAGTAAGAAATGTTAATTCCCCTAATAATACAGTTTTTTCTCTTAGGGATGTCCAATCCAAGTCCAATGGGACAAATGCAAGTGGAGTCATCTAAGACTTATGCCGAGAAACTTGGCTACCCAAAAGGGAAGAAAGTAGCCATATTTCATGTAGATGATGCAGGGATGTCCTATGAATCCAACTTCGGTACTTTTCAAGCTATTCAAAACGGAGTAGCGACATCCTGTAGTGTCATGATGCCATGCCCTTGGGCAGCCACATTTTTAAGAGAAAGCAAGGTGTCCCCGGGTATAGACATCGGGCTACACCTGGTATTGACGTCGGAATGGAAAACGTATCGTTGGGAGCCGCTAGCCGGGAAAAGTTTGGTTCCTGGTCTTACAGACCCGGAAGGAGCTTTTTGGCCAAGTGTAGCTGAAGTTGTAAGGCATGCCTCAGCAGAAGAAGTCTACTTAGAGTTGAAAGCCCAGATTGACAGAGCTTTACAAATCGGAGTCCAGCCTACGCATTTGGATTCACACATGGGGACTTTATTTGCCAAGCCCGAATATTTGGAAACCTATTTAAAGGTGGGGTTGGAGTATCAAATTCCCATCATGTTTCCTGGAGGAAGGAATAAATTAATCACACAAAGCCTACAGCTCCCCTTGGTCAAGGAATTGAAAGAAAAGGGAGCCTATACAGAGGGGATGGAACTTCCTGTTCCGGATATTCTGGAAGAAGCAGAAGCGTTCGGGAAAAGAATCTGGGAATTGGGTTTTCCGGTATTGGATGATTTGCACAGCATCAGTGGAGATTGGAAGCCCGAAAAAAGTCCTTATACCCAAGAAGAAATTACCGATTATAAAATTCAAAAATTTAAGGAGACGCTGGACACCATGGACCCTGGTTTGGCAATGATCATTGTACATTGTAGCCCAGCAACTGAGAATTTTCAACATTTCTCCAGTTCAGGACGCTCAAGACAAGCGGATTTAGAAGCCATGCTTTCTGATGAGTTAAAGTCTTATATTGACCAGGAAGAAATCATATTGACCACATGGAGAGAAGTTTTGGAAAGAAGAAAGAGACTCGAATGAAGAAGCTGTTAAAAATGGCGGGTGCTATTGCCTTGGTGATCCTGGGGTGGAGCTTGATCCCTAATTCCGCCCTTGGGCAAGGAGATTTGCTGAATTCTACCGTAAATGAATCCATCTTTCCTTTGCAGGAAAAACATACCCATGCCAGTAGCATTGTTGCGCTGCCCAATGGAGATTTATTGACTGTTTGGTTTGAGGGATCTGGAGAAAGAAAAGCGGATGATGTGCTGCTGATGGGCGCGAGAAAGAAAAGTGGGGAACAAGGTTGGTCTGCTCCTTTTTTAATGGCAGATACTCCAGGGATCCCAGATTGTAACCCGGTCTTGTTTTTAAATCAAAGTGGGGAACTGTTTTTAGTTTGGATAGCGGTTTTGGCAAATGAATGGGAGCATTCGATTTTACGTGTCAAACGAAGCCAGGATTATCAAAAGGAGGGAGCTCCCGACTGGTATTGGCAGGACAATATTTTCCTGAAGCCTGACAGTGAATTTGCGGAGGAAGTGGAAAAAAAATGGGCAGATTTACCCCCAACTCATTTAGGTTGGGCTACTTATGCTCCAACATATGAGAGTTTGATTTTGGAGGCTTCCAAAGATTCCAAAAAAAGAAGTATTGGATGGATGACCAGAATCAAGCCTTTAATGGTAGGCAATAGAATTATTCTTCCGCTCTATTCCGATGGTTTTAATTTTTCAATGATGGCGATATCTGAGGATCAGGGCAATACTTGGAAACCCAGTTTGCCATTGGTGGGGAAGGGGCCCATCCAACCCGCATTGATACAAAAAAACAATGGAGAGATTTTGGCCATGCTTCGGGATTCAGGTGATGCGCCTCCAAAAATTCAACAAAGCATTTCCAAAGATCTGGGTCAATCCTGGACTGTAGCCAGAAAAACCGATTTTCCCAATACAGCAAGTGTAGAATTACTTGAACTGCAGGATGGTCGCTGGTGGATGGTAGGAAATGATCTTTATGACGGGAGATATCAGTTGGCTTTATGGATATCTTCCGATGAAGGTGAACACTGGAGCCCTGCTCAATACCTGGAATTTGACCCCACTCACAATGGAAAATTTTCATACCCTGCATTGATCCAAGATTCCAAAGGACTCGTGCATTTAACTTATTCAAAACACCTCAAAGAAGGTAAAACCATCCAATATAGAATGTTGGACCCTAACCTAATTCATTGATTATGAAAACCAATTTTTCTGCCTTTTCCCTAGTACTGATCATAGGGCTTATTTCTTTGGATTCCTTTGGGCAATCCGGATCCGGAGGGTCCTATATAGATCGTCCTTTTATTCAGGAATATTCGATCGTTCATGCCAAATCCCTATCCAATCCCAACCAGTATAGCTTGGCATCCAATCAGCATGGAAGCGTTCAGTTAGTGGAAGACCACCAACTGCTAAAACCTTTTGGTGGCCAGTTTCAACATTGGGGAACCTTGGTCAAAGATCTTTCCTATTTACCCATGGCCGATAAGCAGGTCCAAGCGATAGCTAGCTATCAAGGTGAATTCATTTATCTTGATAATAAGGCTGTATTTAGTAATGCTTGGGCAGGAAGCCTGTATTTGGAACATCGACTTCCGGCCGCTTACATTATTGATGGAGGAAATGATTTTGATTTTTTGATCAGTGACGGGAAACAAGTGCAGTATGTAAACAGGGACGGGAAGGAATTGATCTTACCTGCCCCAAATAAAATAATCGCAATTGAGTTTGATCCTGTTCAAAATGGGTTTTGGGTCTTGAGTTCTGAGAAGCTATTTTTATTTGATCCCCAAGAAAAAAATCTGACCGAAGAACTGAGTACACCAAAGATGACTTCTCTTTCATTCCATCCGGAGCAAAACAGATTGATTGTGGGGACGGAATCCGGCTATTTTACCTATGATATCAAAGCAAAAATTGCATCAGAGTTACATGCCAAACTTCCATGGGATGAGATCAATGTGGTGGAAGCCCAAGGGGACAAAATATGGTTTGGGACTTCCAAAGGTGCTTTTGTGCTACTTCCGAATGGAGATAGTCACTATTATTACTTGGAGCGCTGGCTTCCCGGAGAAGAGGTGTTAGATATTGCATTTGGTAATGGAGAGGTCTATTTGTTGACAGATCAAGGGCTAGGAACGGTGGTCCAAACTGAAATGACCTTGGCAGAAAAGGCCAAACTATTTGATAGGTATACAAAGAAAAACCATTTGAGACACGGGTTCAATGCCTCCTTGAAATTGGCAGAACCCGGGAAATTGGAGACAGGGGTCTTGGATGATTCGGATAATGATGGGTTATGGACCTCCATGTATCTGGCTTCCCAAGGATTCCGATATGCGATGACCCAGGATCCAGAAGCCATGGATCAAATCAGGCAATCCTTGTTGGCAATGGAACGGCTTTTTACCATCAATCCGGTTGCAGGTTTCCCTTCCAGATCCTTTGAGCGATCCGGATACATAGAAAAGCTATCTGACCCTGAAAGATGGCAACATGCTCCCAACCCAGAGTGGGATTGGAAATCTACTACGAGTAGTGATGAAGCTATTGGACATATGTTTGTCTATGCGGTGCTGGCGGAACTAGTGGAGGATGATTGGGTGAAAAATAAATCCATTGAATTGATGGATACCCTGATGACCCATATTTTAGATCATGACCTATACTTGATCGATTTCGATGGAAAGCCTACCCAATGGGGAAAATGGAATCCTGAATACGTCAATCAATTTCCAATTCAAGTCGGGGATAGGAAACTCAATTCTTCCAATATCATCAGCATGCTTCAAACAGCCTATCATTTTACAGGAAAAGAAAGATTTAAAGAAAAGGCTTTTGAATTGATGGAGAAAGAAGGATATCTAGAGAACCTGATGAGACCGATGTCAATCATAGGACAAGCAGGGGATGGAAGTGATTCTTATAGTCAAATGCTGTCAGAGTCCTGGAATCATTCTGATGATGAAATGTATTTTTTAGGGTATTGGGGGCTGTACAAGTATGCGTTCAATGAGGAATTGAAGGCAAATTACAAAACAGCAATTTTGGACCACTGGAATGCTGAAAGACCAGAAAAGGACGGGCTATGGAATATCTTCGGGGCACTGGTTCAACCCGAAAAGTTTGATTTAAATGAGGCTATATGGTTCCTTCAGGAACACCCCATTGATCTGATCAATTGGAATGTAAAAAATTCACATCGGAAAGATATCCAAGCACTGGAGCCAAACTTTAGAAGACAAAGTATTTCACAGGTTCTTTCTCCTTCGGAGACAAGAATAGCCCGGCACAATGCCAACCGCTTCAATTTAGATGGAAATGGAAACGGCAGGTCAGTCTATAGTGCTGGGGATATATGGTTACTTCCTTATTGGATGGGTAGGTATTTGAAGGTAATTCAATAAAAGTAGTACGGCCAGATGGTTCTGGAGGCTGCGAAAAACTAATCATTAAATCGATAGGAGTGAAGCCAAGTAATAAAAACTTAACCTATTGATTATAAAGAGTTAATCGGTTTGAATTTTTCGCAAATTGAGGATTTAAATGCGTGATTTACGATCATGATTGAGCTTATTTTTTCAAAATTTAGAAGAAAGAAACCTAGCTCATATGATACCAACGCATACAGATACGATTAAAAATTTTAGCAAAGGGGATCGGGAGGCAATAGAAACCATGTATTATCAATATAAGCCTTCGGTCATGAGATTTGTTCTTTCGATGGTGAAAGATGCCGAAGAGGCAGAGGTTATTTACCATAATGTTTTTTTAAAAATCCTCAGAAAGCGCAAAGAATTGGACTCTGAAAAAAGCATCAAGTCCTACATTTTTACCATTTCAAAGAATGAAGTGATAGACTATTTCAACCACTTGAATTCCAATAGGAAGAAAGCGGAAGAGTTTTATAATAACAGGATTGAGCGTCCGGTTGATTTAAAGCTGGAAGAAGAAGCATTGATGAACAGGTTGGAAGATGCAATTGACTTGTTGACGGATCAACGGAAAAAAGTCATCCAGCTGTCCTACTTTGAAAATCTATCCTATCAAGAGATCGCAGAGAGGATGTTGATTTCCAAAAACACCGTCAAGAACCATTTGATAAAAGCGAAGATTAGTCTTCGCCATTATTTGACCATTTAATCAGGACATAAGGGATTATAAATTTGATTTTTTTTAATATTTATTTTTTAGTTTTTGGGTTGAATTTTTTGACTTTAAATTTTTAGTTTCTTTTCTCTCCCTCTCTCCCTCTCTCTCTCTCTCTTTCTCTCTTTCTCTCTCGCTCATCATGATTTTCAAGAGTACCTCTCCATTCTTCAGCCTGGGCTTTTGCGTTTGTATTACATTAGTCACATGATTGGGTAAGTCTCTGAGAAATTTCCTGGTAGCCGTTTAAGTTTTCAAGATTTTATTTCAAAGAAATCAATACATAGCACCAAGACCTGCCTTTTGAAGTTTTTCCTGTTTAATTGATTTGAAAAAGACCACTTATTTCAGCCGGTTTTTGTTAGCAGGAAATGGATTGATCGTAAGTCGACAAGTAAAGATCTGATTTCACTTTAAAGCCTATCACTTCTTCCTCTTTCCGTTTTAGGATCAGTTGAATAATTTTTGAATAGATAAATGAACTGGTAAGTCAATTCCTGGGAATAAAATTAATTCATAACAAAGCCGGAAAAGGAATCCTTCTCCGGCTTGTTTCATTTTAAGAATTAGATGATTTAGTCAATCCATCTTAGTTATAGTTTGATGATTTTCTTAGACTCTATTATTCCGTTGCTATGATGAAGTACGATCACATAATTTCCAGGGGCTAAGGAGGAAATATCCAAAGTAACCTGGTAGTCACTTTGATCTCTTATTTTGGCTTTGATTTCCTTTCCATTCATATCAAACACCCTGATTATTGCATTTAGAGGTAAGAACCTATTCTCGTACCTGATTCTTACTTCATTGATGGCAGGATTAGGAAGTGCAACAGTTTTTTGCGCTATATCCGATGAATTTATTTCGAATGGACTATCACTATCTGTGCTTTGGTTGCCTAATCTTTTTCCTCCATTTCCATTGTTTCCATTGTTTTTTGGAGTTACCGTAATGACTGGTCTTGAAGATTCTGCCGTCAACCCTCCACCATCAAACACTTTTGTTTTCAAGGTATAGGTTCCCGGAGGAGGACTGATCCAGTTGAACTCATATGGTGGTTCGAAGGCGATCGCGAAGATCTGTTCGTTATAGAAGAATTCAACATGGTCAATATCACCTTCAGGATCTATTGGGTTAGTTTGAATCAGCACATTATCTCCTTCTTTGAAGACCTGACCATCCGTAGGAGAAATAATAGAAATGCTTGGTGGCAAATTATTAATGACTGTCACCGTAGGTCTAGTGGACTCAGCGGTCAATCCACCACCGTCGAACACTTTGGTTTTCAAGGTGTAGGTGCCTGCTGGAGGACTTTCCCAATTGAACTCATACGGAGCTTCTGTGACAATGGCAAAGATCTGCTCATTATAGAAGAACTCTACATGGTCAATATCACCTTCTGGATCCACTGGATTGGTTCTGATTAGGATGTCCTCACCCAAGTTAAAGGTTTGTCCGTCTACAGGTTCCTCGATGGTAATGGTAGGAGGCTGATTATCCAAAACAGTGACTACAGGTCTAGTGGACTCAGCGGTCAATCCACCACCGTCGAACACTTTGGTTTTCAAGGTGTAGGTGCCTGCTGGAGGACTTTCCCAATTGAACTCATACGGAGCTTCTGTGACGATGGCAAAGATCTGCTCATTATAGAAGAACTCTACATGGTCAATATCACCTTCTGGATCCACTGGATTGGTTCTGATTAGGATGTCCTCACCCAAGTTAAAGGTTTGTCCGTCTACAGGTTCCTCGATGGTAATGGTAGGAGGCTGATTATCCAAAACAGTGACTACAGGTCTAGTGGACTCAGCGGTCAATCCACCACCGTCGAACACTTTGGTTTTCAAGGTGTAGGTACCTGCTGGAGGACTTTCCCAATTGAACTCATACGGAGCTTCTGTAACGATGGCAAAGATCTGCTCATTATAGAAGAACTCTACATGATCAATTTCACCTTCCGGATCTATCGGATTGGTTCTGATCAGGATATCCTCTCCCAAATTAAAGGTCTGTCCATCCAAAGGTTCTTCAATCGTGATAGAAGGAGGTTGATTTTCTAATACTTGAATATTGATTTCAGATTTCGATGTTAAACCTTCTTGATCATATACAACTGCCTCAATTCTATGAAAACCAGGAGTAGCATCTGTCCAATTAAATTCAAGAGATCGTTCAACAATGACGGCAATTAATTCGCCATCTGAATAAAGCTCTACTTTTTGCAATCCATTTTCAGGATCTGAAGCCGCTAGCTTAAATAATATGCTTTCGTTGTAGAAGAACTTTTGACCTTCATTTGGAGAAATGAAGGAGATTATTGGTGGCTGGTTTACGACAATGGTTGGCCTACTGGACTCAGCTGTCAAGCCTCCACCATCAAAGACTTTGGCCTTTAAGGTATAAGTTCCAGCTGGTGGACTAACCCAATTATACTCATACGGAGCTTCTGTAACAATGGCAAATATCTGCTCATTATAGAAGAATTCTACATGATCAATATCTCCTTCCGGATCAATTGGGTTGGTTCGGATTAGAATATTCTCTCCTAGACTGAATATTTGGCCGTCTACGGGTTCTTCGATAGTTATGGTAGGTGGTTGATTATTCTGAACGGTAATAACCGGTCTGCTGGACTCTGCAGTCAAACCTTCTCCATCAAAGACTTTGGTCTTTAAGGTATACGTGCCTGCAGGAGGACTTACCCAATTGTATTCATAAGGGGCTTCTGTCACAATGGCAAAGATTTGTTCATTGTAGAAGAATTCTACATGGTCAATATCTCCTTCCGGATCAATTGGATTGGTTTTGATAAGTATATCTTCACCTAAGCTGAACTTCTGACCGTCTACCGGTTCCTCTATCGTAATGCTAGGTGGTTGGTTATCCAGAACAGTGATGACCGGTCTGCTGGATTCAGCAGTTAATCCATAAACATCAAATACCTTCGTTTTAAGGGTGTAGGTACCTGGAGGAGGACTTTCCCAGTTGAGCTCATAAGGTGCTTCAAAGGCGATTCCAAAGATCTGTTCATTGTAGAAGAACTCTACATGCTCAATTTCATTTTCAGGATCTATTGGATTGGTCTGGATCAATACATCTTCCCCTTTGGTAAACGTCTGTCCATCCAAAGGATTTTCAATGCTGATCGATGGAGCATAGTTGGATACCGTTATTTCCACAAGCTCTGAAGAAGTAGACTGTCCATCATTGTCTGTGGCTACCGCATACAATTCATGCGTTCCGATAGGGATTTTAGTCCATTCATAATTGTATGGCTCAGCACCTATTACATCAACTAACTCACCGTCAATGTAGATATCAACTTTTTTAAGATCATTTTCCGGATCATATGGATTGGTTTTCACCAATATCTTTTGTGCATAGTGGTAATCATCACCCGTAATAGGTTGGCTGATGGTGATGGTAGGAGGTAGATTCTCTTCACTAGGAGGGATGATATGGACGATTACAGATTTTGACTGATTACTTCCTCCGTTAGTATCATACGCGATGGCATAAAGTAAATAAGTGCCTGGTTGGACATCTGCAGTCCAGTCCAATTCAAAAGGATTCGCAAAAATGGTCCCAATGAGATTGCCATTGCTATAGATTTCAACACGGTCAAGATTATTTTGTGGATCTTGGATTTCGGCCGCAATTTCAATCAAAGCACCGGAATTTAAGATTGTTTCTTTAATTGGCTGAACCAATTCGACTATCGGAGGGAAATCTACCAATGAAGTATCGATCACATGGATATTGACTACACTCGATTCTGAGTTGGCTCCCTGTTCATCATAAATGATAGATTTTAAAGCATGATCTTTCGCTTCGGCATTCGTCCAGTTGAAGCTGAATGGGGCCGATTCTGAGGTGCCAATAAGATCTGTTCCTGAATAAAAATCAACTCGTTGAATTTTATTCTCAGGATCAAATGGATTGGTTTGGATCAGGATATCCTGTCCGAAGATTTTAAACTGATCTTCCAGGGGGTCAGTAATTTCGACTGTGGGAGGAAGGTTGGCACTGGGAGGCTCTGTAATATTTACTGTGATATTTCCAGACTGGCCTTCTGCCCCTTCGGTGTCAAAGGCTTTGGCATAGAGGGTATAGCTGTTTATACTTGAGGGAGTCCAGGTGATTTCATAGGGAGATGAGTTTATAGTTCCTAAAAGATTATTTCCTTCGTAAATCTCTACTCGATCTACCGTACCATCAGCATCTTGGGGAAAAGTACTGATTAAAACATCTTGTCCTAAATCGATGGATTGGTTATTGGAAGGAGTAATAATTTCTACGGTGGGAGGTTGGTTTTGAAGTGTTTCTTCTAATACGGAAACGGGAACAATTTCTGATTCAGAAGTTCTGCCCAGGATATCATAGGCAACTGCTTTTAAATTATATGGTCCTGGCGCAGGATCAGGCCAGGTATATTGAAAGGGAGGCTGGTATATTCTAGTTAACAAACTATCTCCTTGATAGAAATATACCTTACTCAGTGTTCCGTTTGGGTCCGTTATTTGAGTTTTGATATCAATATTATCACCATTATAGAATACGGTGTTTGGAGCCGGATCGGTGATGGAAATTTCTATGGAGGATTCCGGGAGATCGGGTAGATCTAATTCCAATCTCACTAAAAGTACCGATTCATAAGGTGGTATGGTTACCTTTTGAAAGAAGAATTCATTTTTTGCATTTCTATAAATTCCTGAAAGAGGGTAAGTCACTTCTTCATCAGAATTATTGTAATTGAAATACACATATTCTAAAATGTTCAATTCCCTTGTTGTGACTTTAGAAATTTCAATGTTATCAAAAATCACGGGTTCAGAAGGGTCAGGGATTTTGATGACGATACTTTCGTTAGGGGTTGCCACCTCAGCAATAAAACCGATTTGAATCCTTTCTGATTCAGTGGTGGTAGCAAAAAACCTGAGGCTCCCTACCTGATCTTGGTCAAATGTTTTTTCTAAAAATAAAATGACCTCTTTATTTTCCTCCACACTTTTAGAATCAAATTCAATCAGAATCTGATCTCCGACTTCTACTGGCCCAATCTGCAGATAAGAAAGTACATCACCTCCGGGATTAGGTTGTAAGGAGAGGGAGCCCCCCTCAATTCCATCGGGAATCCATTGTCCGGTCCCACCATAGGTTCCGGCCACAAAATCAATATTAGCGTCAAAGGTGCTGGATTTAATAGGATCTTGAGTTAGGATTTCATATCGGTCCAAGTTGAATCTGGGCTGCTTTGAATTTAAATCGTATCCAAATGCATCTCCCCAATTTTTTAAATTTCTAGTTTGTCCAATTTGACCGTCTGAAGGTTCTCTAGAATAGAAGAAGAAATTAGTATGGTAAGGGTCCAAAAAGTAATTGTTGTCTACTTGACCAAATTGGGCCACATCATAATCTATGGAATTGAAATCCATGACCAGTTCATTGTCATAAATTCTGGAAAGCTGGTTCTCTTTGACGATGATATCTCGGATAGGGGTGCCGATTGGGTCATGGGAGGCGAGGATTTGGGTTGGAATCTTGTAAAACAAGTTGTCAGAGACTTCCACATTGTTATTATTGTGTAGAAAAATCCCGTTTCCATTGATGTTTGAGATGGTGTTTTTATAGACTTTCAGACCCGCCGCCATATCATCCAAATAGATGCCATTTGCCAGGAATAGTTTTTCTTCATTTCCATCAATGTTTCCAAGTCCATTTAGGATGATGTTACCGACTATTTCTCTTCCTGTATTATTTCGGTTCGTTTGACCATCGGCATTGGTATAAATACCACCACCATCTTGCTTAAAAACACAGAATCTCTCAATGAAATTGTTTTTGACGATGGTGTAATCGCCTCCAAAATGGATACCATTGTAACTGGTGTTGATGATCTGGTTTTTTTCTATTAAAGAATTGTCAGAGTCCGAAGCAATGTAAAGGGCAATACCAGTTAAATCACTGCTTTTCCCCATGCCTTGGTAAGGCATGGAGTTTTCAAAGAGGTTATTAGTTACTTGAACTCTTGGGCTACCATAATATACAAATAAGCCCCCGTTCAAATTATTTTTAATCGTGTTCTTGGACAAGGTTAAATCAGGAACTTCCTCCACATATACGGCATTGTCACCAGCAGATTCCATAATGCTCGCTTCTATCTTAAAATTGCCAGAGTTTTTGAGAGAGAAAATGCTTTTGTTACTTCCTTTGAAATGAAGGTTCGAGAAAGTGATGTTTTGTATATATCTGTTATTGGTAACCAAATTATCCTTATTCGCTACCTTGATTTTAAAAGTAGAAGGCTTTTTGGCACCCAGAAATACCGTGACAGTCTTCAGAGTGGGGTTATAAGCCCATTCCCCAAATGAATCCAAGGTACTCACATGATTTTGGACAAAGTAACCATACCCTGATTTCACAGTGTAAGCAGTATTGATGGATTCAAAATTGATGGTATTTCCAGAGGAAGAAGAAATAGGATGTCTATCAATGATCCAGTTGTTTTTCCTGATGACCACTTCAGCTCCGGTTAAATCCCCAAAGCTTCCTTCTCCTGAAATGGAGTTGGTGCCCAGCACATTTTGAATTTCAAAAAAAGGAGATTCGCTGAAAGAATTAGGAGTTCTTCCTATTTCTTGAGGTGTATTGTCAATTTCTAAGATTTGAATGACTGAACTCTGTAAATTCGGAAGGGAAGCCTCGTACAAGCCTCCACCCAAAGATCTCCATTCGGAAATTGTTTCCAAGGAGGTGATTTGTGCAGCAGGGCCTAAGCCATAAGAGGTGTAAACAATAGGATTTCCTACCTCCCCACCTCTAACGACATTGATCGTCCCATAAAAAACCTCCCCAGCAGCAAATAGGACTCTGTCTCCTCCTTTCAAAGCCGAGGAAATGGCATTGAGCTTATCAATCGTCTTCCAAGGGGTTTCAGGGTTTTGAGCCTCAGTGATACTTCTGCTATCATCTCCTTTGCTAGAGGAGAAATAATAATCCGTTGCATATGAAATACTGGGGATGTTAACTATAAAAATAAAAATCAATAACTTAATCAGTTGGCAGAGATGTTTATTTTTAGGGGGTATTAAAAATACTTTTGTTAAAATGTTGAAAAAGCTCATACTAGTAAAGGTTAGGTGAAAATTAATTAAATACAATTTTCTAAAATCATATATAAAAATAATTATAGGTTACTAAAATTATAATTTTCAAAAAGAAAGAATTTTTAATATAATTAAAATTTCTAAATTGAAAATAAGTTATAGTTAATTTTTTTTACCATCATTATTTTTAATCATGTCACAATTACTTAAATGTAAAAAACCATTTAAGGTCAATTTCTAGCATAACTATTGAGTGGTTGAAATGTTCATTCATTCTTATTTTATTGATAAAAAAAATAATTAAAGGAAGACTTATTGAAAAATATAATTCAATTAACTTTGTATTTATAGGTGATTTGTATACTATATTTTGAACTTTTTAGTGTTGTTTATATTCTGTATTTAATGTTTTTTACTTTCTCTGCACTTAAATAAGATTGACGTCAAGAGTGGTCTTTCTCCAATGAGTTTGAATATGCTAGGGTTTTCGATGTGTGGATAAAGATTATTAGGGGGAAGAGCCGCTTGTACTGGGATGCTTTGGGAGGAAATTAGTTGTTGGTAATTCAAGCATTTCCCGGAGTCTTAGTTCAGCCACCTGCCTGTGGTAACGAGGGAAATCCAATTTGATTAAAGAGAAGATTCTTGGTTGGAAATTGAGCACAAAATTATTTGTTAGTCCAAGTTCAATGCTATTTTTTTAATTGAGATATCCCGGAAATGAAAGCTCAAAAAACTTGGGTTTTCAGCTAAATCAAATTTCTAAAAATTAAGATTTTAAATTTTATAATTAACTGAAAATCAATAAAATGAAGATTAAATGTGTAGTTAGAAAAAGAAAAATTCTATAAAAAAAAGCTGAATAGAAGAACTATGCAATTAGGAATTAAAAAATTATATGATTTTCATCAGTTAATTTCTTATCGATTGAAATATATCATTATTCCAATTAAAAAAATTGTATTTTACTAATTTTCAAAAAAAATAGTTCTGAATTATGATGATCTTATTTGAGGTGATAAAAATGAATTTTAAATCTAAAAAAATGTAGTAAGTAATAGGAATCTAATAGTTTATTTGTTTAAATTTGTTTATACAAGAGTAAGTTCAAATTAAAAAATATAAATTTTTCAATTATTTATTGAACTTAAATTTTTATCTAAACTATAAATTGTTTTTTTATGAGCAAATCTGAATTAATGGTTTCCGAAGCACTGGAAATAATCTATTACGTTTTGCAAAAAAAGCGAGATCAGTTTCTGACTTTTTCTGAAATCATTTCTTCTGCAAAGAAGGAGATTTTAGGATTTGAGATGTGTTATAGTTCTACTTATAATGGTATCCTCCAACAACGTTTGAATAAGATGGGAGGAGTGTATCGGCTTTTCAATTTTGACTCTTGGACCTGGATGTTTACCAATCGTCCTATCCCTCAAAATTGGGTTTGGCCAGATGAGTTGGTGGAAGAGATATTAGAGTGGACCAAGTCTGAAGATGCGAAAAATTTGGATTTATCAAATTTACCTAGACCTTATATTATACATACCGTTCAATTAGTAATGGAAGATAAAATGCCAGTCTTAAAGTTTTGCTTTCCTTTATCTATAACTATTGAACATGGAGGTGTTGTTTCTTGGTATTGGGAGATAGTCTTAAATGATAGCCCTAAATTGAAAGCGATATTTTAACTCCTATATATATTATGCTATTAACTGCTAAATTGAGTTGATAGTTGAAGTCCTTCTCTTACCTAAAGAGAAGGATTTTTTTTAAATGGATATTGCTTTACTACCAGGGATTAAAAACATAGGGTGGCTCACTTTCCTCATTTTTCCTTTTCTGTTTTGATCATGGTTTTTTTTAACAACCAATTGCGGAACTGCTGTGTGCACCTTCATAAATCTCTCCCATTTTCATTGTATTATGCTAATATTTTTATTTTGCAAAATTTGATATTGTTAGGTTTTGTGATTCCATTTTGATGGAAAAAATAGTTTTCTTTAAAAAAAAATTATTTTTTTTAACTTTATTGATCATTTTTAGACTCCTAAATTTTCCTATATTTTTACTTAAAAAATTGTATTATAGGTGTATATAATTATTTTCATTTAATTATACCTAGTTTAGTGTAACTTTATTTTTATATATTGTTTCCTTCAATACTAAAATTTGGCATAATCTACTAAATAAATATTTAATTTTAATTGTGTTGTATTTTACCCGGAATTCCATCCTATTTAATGGTATTTTTTAAATTTTACTAAAATTTTATTTGGGATATAACTGTATTTGAAGAACAAAAAAACGTATTTCGTCCTAGAAAAAGAGCTTTTCAACATTTTTTCTTTCAAAATCTATTTCCTAATATTGAATCGTCAGATGATTGTTACATAATTAATCTTGTCATTTTTCTAATAATATAGTAACAGTAAATAGTATTGTTATTTAACCTTTTAAATCTATTGTTTTATGAGTCCTTCAACAGTAACTCATGTCATTTTATCTGGTGGAACAGGTAGTAGATTATGGCCTCTCTCCAGAAAGTCCTGCCCCAAACAATATTTGGAGATTTTTGACGGAAAGTCATTGTTTGAATTGTGTTTGGAGCGTAACCGCTTTCTAAGCGGAAAAGGGGTTGTAGTCGGAAGTCTGGGAAATTTCGAATTATCCAGAAAGACCTTTGCAAAGATGGGGATTGACCCTTACCGAGAGATTGTAGAGGCTTTACCTAAAAATACAGCTCCTGCCATTGCATTTGCGGCTATGTCTAGTAATCCTGAGGATATTTTATTAATCACTCCATCAGATCACTTGGTACAAGATCAAGACTCTTATGAACGTGCAGTTGGAAATGCAGTGAAACTTGCAAGTATAGATCTTCTTGTGACTTTTGGAATTACCCCAACCCGTCCTGAAACAGGATATGGTTACATCCAGGTGGAAGATGGGATTGTAAAAAGATTTAAAGAAAAACCAAGTATTGAGTCTGCAAGGACTTATTTGGAAATGGGGGATCATTTTTGGAATAGCGGAATGTTCTGTTTTAAGGCTGGGCTCTTTTTAAGAGAACTTGAATTTTTTCAGCCAGATCTTTTCCATCAAGTAAAAATAGCTTTTGAAAACTCCAAGGATGGATTTATCCAACAATCAGATAATGAATTAATTGATTCACTCAGTGTGGATTATGCTGTAATGGAGCATTCCAAGAAATTGGTGATGGTAGAAGGAGACTTTAAATGGTCTGACCTTGGTTCTTTCGAAGCACTAAGTGATTATTTGTGTGAAACCCATCAAGTAGAGGAAGATGAATATGGGAATGTCTATATAGGCAAGTCCCGTCATGCCAGTTTTCTAGGTGTCTCCAACATGATTTTTGTTGAGACCCCAGATGCATTTTTGATTTTGAATAGGTCTGACTGTCAAAAAGTAAAAAACCTATTTGAACAATTTGAAACAGAAAATCCAAGCTTAGTTAACTGATTTTACAATGGATATTTTTAAGAAGAAAATATACGTAGCAGGGCATACAGGAATGGTGGGTTCTGCTATTTGGAGACTTTTAAAAGCCCGGGGGGCAATGAACCTGATAGGGAAGAAGAGTTCCGAGCTTGATTTAAGAGATCAATATGAGGTTCGTGAATTTTTTGCTGATCAACGTCCTGAAATAGTCATCAATGCAGCTGCCAAAGTAGGAGGGATCCTAGCAAATGATTCCTATCCCTACGAGTTTTTGATGGATAATTTAATGATACAAAATAACATCATTGATAGCTCTTTAAAATCCGGAGTCGAAAGATTTCTATTCTTGGGTAGTTCTTGTGTTTATCCAAAAAGATCTATCCAACCTATAAAAGAAGAGTATCTATTAACGGGTCCTTTGGAGCCAACCAATGAATCCTATGCAATTGCAAAAATAGCAGGAATCAAGGCTTGTGAAGCAATTTATACCAGAATGGGTAAAGGGTATAGTTCTATTATGCCCTCTAATCTCTATGGTCCTTATGACAATTTTGACCTAAACAGCTCCCATGTGTTGCCTGCGATGATCAGGAAGTTTCATGATTCTAAGATCAACGGAAATCAACCGGTGATGCTTTGGGGGACAGGAAGTCCATTACGCGAATTTTTGCATGTGGAGGACTTGGCTGATGCGGTCATGTTTTTATTGACAAGAGAGGTGAAGTACCCATTGATCAACGTGGGTACAGGCTACGATATAGAAATAAAAAAACTGGCATTGATGGTCCAAAGTGTAGTGGGCCATGAAGGTGATATCCTATGGGATGAAAGTAAGCCGGATGGTACGCCCCGGAAAGTAATGGATATCAGCAGAATAAAATCCATGGGTTGGGAACCAAGACTGAATTTACTAGAGGGTATTTCCCAGACCTATAACTGGTTCCAAAAAAATCAAAAAAGTCTAAAAATGCATTCCATTGCATTTTAAAAGTCCACTGTTTAATAATCCTATCAATTTTTAATAATACTATTTATGAAAGTCGCTTTAATAACTGGAGTCACAGGTCAAGATGGAGCTTATTTAGCTGAGTTTTTACTGAACAAAGGATATGTGGTACATGGCATTAAAAGAAGGTCCTCTTCATTTAATACCCAACGAATCGACCATTTATACCAAGATCCACATCAGGCTGATGCTAGATTTTTTATGCACTATGGGGATCTTACCGATTCCATGAACCTAACTAAAATCATCAAGGAAACTAATCCGGATGAGATTTACAATCTAGGAGCTATGAGTCATGTAAAAGTAAGTTTTGACTCACCGGAATACACAGCCAATGCGGATGGTCTGGGAGTTCTTAGAATTTTGGAGGCGGTCAGATTGCTGGGTATGGAAAAAAAGACCAGGGTTTATCAGGCCAGTACTTCTGAACTCTATGGTTTGGTCCAAGAAATTCCGCAGACGGAGAAGACTCCTTTTTACCCCAGATCTCCCTATGCTGTGGCAAAATTATATGGATTCTGGATCGTGAAGAATTATAGAGAGGCCTATGACATGTTTGCCTGTAATGGAATTCTTTTCAATCACGAATCCCCATTGAGAGGAGAAACATTTGTGACAAGAAAGATCACAAGAGCAGTTTCGAGAATAGGAATGGGAATGGAGAAAGTACTCTATCTGGGCAACCTGGACGCCAAAAGAGATTGGGGACATGCCAAAGATTATGTAGAAGCGATGTGGCTGATGCTACAGGCAGATAAGCCAGAAGATTATGTCGTAGCCACCGGAGTGACTACCAGTGTTCGTCAGTTTTTGAGCATGGCATTCTCCAAAATAGGCTTCAAACTTGATTTTGCTGGAGTGGGTGTGGGGGAGATGGGTATTCTTTCTTCCATTGATTATGAGCTAGCCTATGGAAAGCTCGGAAAAAGAAAAGAGGAGCTTCCCAAGCTAGGTGAGATTTTAGTGAAAGTTGATCCTGAATATTTCAGACCTACCGAAGTGGAATTATTAATTGGAAAACCGGACAAAGCATTAAGGAATCTTGGGTGGAAACCTAAATATGATTTGGAAATGCTTGTAGAGGATATGATGCATGCAGATTTGCAAGAATTGAACAAAGACATCTGCTTAGTGAATGGAGGCTTTGAGGTAGTATCTCATTTGGAATATTGAGTTCAGCTCTCCGACTATAATTTGTTTTTTATTTAAACGTCTCTTGAGATGGAAAACTTTTCAACTTCAACTACACCAAATATCTTTGATCTTTTAAAAAGGAGATTCGAGGAGTTTAGAGAATACGATGCACTCGTTCATCATGACGAATTCATCACCTATGGGAAATTGGAGATCCTGGTAGATTTAGTTGCGCAAAGAATCAGAAATGAGGCTCCGGAAGAAAAACTAATAGCCATCTCCTGTTCCAGATCTGTAAAAACGATCATTAACATGTTGGGAGTATTGGCTGCGGGAAAGGCCTATCTGCCTTTGGATTTTGATCAGCCAACAGAAAGACTCGCTAAAATTGTATCAGAAACCAATGTTCGTTTTGGATTGCCAGGGCTGGATTCGGAGGATTTTGCCTCTCTTTCAATTAAAACCATTGAGGGGAAATATAGAGAATCTACGTTAACTCCTACCTATACCTCTGATTTGGCATATGTCTTATTTACTTCTGGTACTACAGGAGTGCCTAAGGGAATTGAGGTCTGTAGTCCCAGTTTGGTCAATTTGGTGAACTGGCAACTGGAAAACTCTCAATCGGGACCAGGTTTTAAGACTTTGCATTTTGCCCGATTGACCTTTGATATTTCATTTCAGGAGATTTTTACCACGTTGGTAAGTGGTGGTACTTTGTATATTCAGGACAATGAGGTACTAAAAGACCCTTATCAATTATTACAATTCATCCAGAATAAAGGGATAAATAGGTTGTTTGTACCTTTTATTGCCCTTCAAGGATTAGCGAACGCGGCTGTATCCTACAAAATTTTTCCGGGCTCCATACGAGAGATCATGACCTGCGGAGAGCAGTTAAAAGTAAGCAGTACCATTCGGGAGTTTTTCCAGGAGTTACGAAGCTGCAGATTTTACAACCAGTATGGTCCTACCGAAACTACCATTATTGTTTCACAGAAATATTTAGAAGGAGAACCCTCAGAATGGGAAGATCTTCCAAGTATAGGTTGGCCAATTTCCAACGTGGAAATGTTGATTGTAAGTCCCGAAGGGAAATCCATCACCTCAATGGATAAGGTCGGAGAGATCTACATCACCGGAGATTGTTTAGCCCGAGGTTATTATCAAAATGAAGCGTTGACCAACAAGTTATTTGTGGAACTGAACCTGGATGGTGCCGGAATCAAACGGTACTATAAATCAGGTGACTTGGCGGAATGGAATGTAGATGGAAGTATTAAGTTCTTGGGGCGTGTAGATGATCAGGTTAAAATTAATGGCCATCGGGTAGAACTAGGAGAGATTGAGGTAAATGCCTCTAAAATTAGCGGGATTGTGGAGAATGCGGTGGTGATTGGCCATTTCAAGGATGGACAAAACTATGTGGCATTGTTCTACAAGACTACTGGAAATGATCTAAAAATCGAGGAGATCAAAGAGGAATTGAGAAAATCCATTCCTGAATACATGATTCCGTACAAATTCATCAGAATTGACGAGTTCCCTCGAACTGGAAGCGGGAAAATTGACAGAAAAGCTTTGAAGAATTCCCTGGCCGAAAAAAAAGACCAGAAAGTTTCCCAGACGAAGGATGATACAAATTATAAGGAGATAATAACAGAGATATGGAAGGATCTCCTTCAAGAGACGGAGTTCAACCTGGATAGTAATTTCTTCCAATTGGGAGGAAGCTCGATTTTGGCACAAAAACTTTCATTGGCCATCAATGATCAGCTAAAAACTGTATTTCCAGTGGCTTTGATCTATCAGAACCCAACCTTAGGTAAGCAGATTTCTTTCCTGAAAGGAGAAAAAAAAGGAGGCTTGGATAGTCCTGAAAAGCTTACCAAAAAAGCTGCTTCCGAAAATCGAGATGTGGCAGTAATTGCCATGTCTGGAAGATTTCCAGGAGCAAATGATACCGCCGGTTTCTGGGAAATGATCAAAAACAAAAAAGAGGGGATTACCCACTTTACCCTGGAGGAAATAGATCCTTTGGTGAGACATGAGGCAGAAGAGTCCAATTACATCAAATCAAGAGGGGTAGTAGCCGATTATGATAAGTTTGATTCCAAATTTTTTGGGATGAATCCAAAATTGGCTGAAATCATGGATCCCCAGCAACGTAAGTTTTTAGAGATTTCCCATGAGGTGTTGGAAAAGGCAGGGTGGATTGCCAACCGGCCGGATTTTAGAATAGGCGTATTTGCAGGGACCAATAATAACACCTATTACAACAGGAATATCGTTTTTGATCATGAGGCAACGGAAATCTTTGGCCCAAATCAGGTCATGTCCCTCAATGAAAAAGATTATGTGGCAAGCAGGGTGGCCTTCCAACTCAACTTAACAGGACCTGCTGTAAGTGTTTACACCGCCTGTTCCACCTCGCTATTGGCAGTAGCCCATGCGGTGATGAGTATCAGGTCTGGCCAATGTACTGCAGCAATTGCTGGAGGAAGTTCCATTACATTTCCTGCCAATAGTGGGCAACGCTATCAAGAGGGAGCCATTTTCAGTGTAGACGGTCATTGTAAACCATTTGATTCAGAAGCTACTGGAACCATGTTTTGTGATGGAGCAGGTGCAGTTCTGCTGAAAGATTATGAACAAGCTGTAAAAGATGGGGATAAAATCTATGCAGTTATTAAAGGAATTGGGATCAGCAATGATGGATTTGAAAAAGCAAGCTTCACTTCCCCCAGTGTAAGAGGAGAAGCTTCTGCCATCAGAGATGCCATTTTGGATGCCCAAGTAAAGCCAGAGCAAATTGGTTATGTGGAGACGCATGGCACGGCTACCCCTATTGGTGACCCCATTGAGGTAGAAGGATTAAAGATGGCTTTTGGGGAAGGTTTATCCAGCACCTGTGCCATTGGATCAGTAAAAAGTAATGTGGGACATTTGACAGCTGCCGCAGGTATTGCAGGGTTCATTAAGACAGTATATGCCCTACATGAGCGGATACTTCCAGCTTCTTTGGGTTTTGTAAAACCCAATCCAGAGATAAAATTTGAAGGATCACCTTTTTATGTAAACAATGAAACCAAAAGCTGGGCTAGTGATACTAAGAGGATCGCTGGCGTAAGTTCCTTCGGGTTTGGTGGAACGAATGTTCATGTGATCCTGGAGGAAGCAGATCCAGAACAAAAAGCCATTACCACGAAAGAGGGAGAAGAACCTAATCTGTACGTTTTTTCAGCAAAATCTGAGTCAAGTGTAAAAGATTACGCGAAAAAACTGCATGGCTATGTGCTGGAACATCCTGATTTGGATCTTCAAAACCTCCATGCAAACCTTACCAATAGGTATTTGAATTATGGGGTGAACCTTCATTTTTCCGCCACAAAAAGAGCTGAATTAATTAAGAACCTGGAGGAGGTAGAAAATGGATTGATTCCGGTTTTATATAAAAAAGGAGCATTTAAAACTCCAGTATTTTTGATTCCTGGTCAAGGCTCGCAATATGTGGGAATGGGAAAGGATTTTTACAGATCCAATCAAGTTTTCAAAGATGCCTTTGATCAAAGCTGTAAGCTATTTGACTCCTATTTAAGTTGTTCTTTGAAAGAAGAAATTTTCAATGGGACCCAAGAGAACTTATCCAAAACCTACTTAACCCAACCAGCCATTTTTACAGTTTCTTATGCCTTGGCCAAGATGCTGATCAATAAGGGATTTGATCCGGTTGCCTTATGTGGGCATAGCATTGGAGAATACGTTGCGGCACATTTAGCAGGGGTGTTCAGTTTGGAAGATGCCGTTAAAGTCGTTGCCTACAGAGGAAAGCTGATTTACGATTTGCCGGCAGGGCAAATGCTATCTGTTCGGTCCCAGTTAGATATCGTTAAAGAAATTCTGCCAGATGAGTTGTCCATTGCGGCGCATAATGCCCCCAATTTATGTGTGGTTTCCGGAGCGCATCAAGTAATCGAAGAATTTCAGAAAGTACTGGAAGAGTATGGGATTGCCAACCAGGTATTAATAACGAGTCATGCTTTCCATTCTAAAATGATGGATGGGGCTTTGGATGATTTCTCCAAAGTATTGGAAAGTGTTACGCTGAATATTCCTCAAATCCCCATAAAATCTACCCAAACCGGAGCTTGGTTAACTGATGCTCAGGCTACTTCCATCGAATACTGGGTAGATCATATTCGAAATGCAGTATTGTTTCATGACAGCGCCAAAGCTTTACTTGAAGAATTAGAGGATTCTTACTTTATAGAAGTAGGACCTGGAAATGTGCTTTCAAGCCTCATGCAGCAGCAGGCTGAGGCAAAAGACCGGGCAATTGTTTCTACTCTTTCCAGAAAAAATGAAGCGCATGAATTGACCTATTTGATGAATCAAATTGGAAGACTGATTTCCTTCGGGGCTACAATAGATCAGTTTAAACTAAATGGGATAGGGGAATTTTCATTCATGGATATCCCCACCTATTCTTTTGAACCCAAGCTTTGCTGGACTCAAAAAGGAGCTTTATTAAATCCGGCATTTTCTAAGAGCTTGGCAAATGCTTCTCGTTTGAATGGTCTCCAGGAAAATGGACAGATGGAAGATGCCATTCATGAAGAGGAGGAGGTAGCGCAGGATAATTTTGAGAAGATCAAAGAAATGCTTGAATCAGCTTCTGGGGTTCAGATCCAGCGTAAGGATATTGGTTCCTCGTTTTTTGAACTGGGCCTTGATTCATTAGTACTAACTCAATTTACTTTTTCTATCAAAAAGGAGTTTGGAGTAACGATCACGTTCAGGCAAATCAATGATGAGTTAAATACCCCAGGTACATTATTATCATTTATCCAATCGAAATCTCCTAAGCCAGTTAATCCACCTAAGAAAGCAGCGGTTAAAAAGAAGGAGCCTGTAGCTGAGCGGAAGGAAGAATCTGTAGGGGGTGATGTGATTCAATTGATTCAACAACAATTGAATGCCATTCAAACACAAATTTCCCAACTACAGACCAATGGTGGAGGAGTGAAACATTCTATCAGTAAGTATGAAAAGCCAAGAGCAATCCATAAAACTGCACAATCGGAAGATTCCTCCTCTTCAGTAGAGGAAGAAATTGATCCGGCTAACCTAAGTAAAGAGGCTCAGGAATTCTTTGATGAATTGAAAGAAAAGTACCAAAAGAGAACCTCGAAAAGTAAGGATTATTACGATTCCCATCATGAGGGAGCGGGCTTGCAAGAGGAAAAAGAACAGGTATGGAGTGCTAAGCGGTTGAATTATCCAATTATATCCAAGTTTTCCGATGGGTCAAAGTTGATTGATTTAGATGGGAATGAATATTTGGATTGGCATTTCAGCTATGGGTCAAAATTGTTTGGATACAATGCTGATTTTATCAAAAAAGCATTGAAAACACAGATCAGTGATGGTTTGGAGTTTGGGACTCATTTAGATCAGGAAAAAGAGGTGATCAGGAAATTTAAAAGGCTGACCCAAGTGAAGGATGCCTATTTGTTCGACCACTTCTCTGAAGCATTGTTGAGAGCGGTTACAGGATGTCAATCCATCAGTGATAAAAAACTGATTGCAGTCGTTTCAAGAAAATGCAGCAAACAAGGTAGTGACACTCATTTGCCTTGTGGCTCATTGGGTAATACAGAATGCCTGGATTTCCTAAAGGACCATTTTCATACGGACTTACTCGTCTTGAACGGGAGTTTGGAAGATTCTTTGGATATCCTCCAAGATCGATCCTCCGAAATAGGCACTGTATTATTTGACGTGCGATGTGATGATTTGAATGCGAAAGAATTGGAAGTTTTCTTGGACAACTTAAGAAAGCTAACTCTTGAGGAGGATATGCTACTGGTATTGAATGAGGTATTATCCGGTTTTAATACCTACTCCAATGGTGTAAGCCACTTAATGAATTCAAAACCGGATTTAGTGGTTTTTGGAAATTTAATCGGAGAGGGTTTGCATTTGGGGATTTTGGGAGATTATTCAGGAATCACCTCCTCCATCCATAAAAGCCAGTTCGGAATGCTCCAAGACTTGGGAGAATATACTGGCGATTCATTTGTCTTAGCAGCTACCGTGGCATTGTTGAAGGAGATTGAAGATAGAGGACCGGGATTTCAAGATGAATTATCCAAAAAGACAGATGAATTTGTGGCACGGGTAAATGAGCTTTTCGAAAAATATAATAGCCCCTATGAGGCAGCTAATTTTCGCTCTATCTGGAGAATTAAGGAGAAAGAGCCTACTTCTACGACCCCATTACTTTTCGTTTTGTTGAGGTACGAAGGCGTTCATATGATGCGGGGAATCCCTTGTTATTTCACCGAAAAGCATACTCGAATAGATATAGAACAAACGTTAGTGAAGCTTGAAAAAGCCTTGGCACTGATGATAGAAAATGATGTAGTGAGAGGAGATCTTCCAGATTTGGAAGAGCTGGTAATGGATACTCATAACCCTCCATTTCCAGGTGCGAAAATCGGGTTAGACAGTGAAGGAAACCCAATGTGGGTTTCACCTAAAGAGAATAATTAATTTTTATTGATCTGATTTTTTTATGAATAACTTATTAGAACAGACATTGAATCAATCCATGCTGACCAAAGCACCCATGGAAATTGAGAAGGTGATTAAGACTACACCCTCTCAAACAGAAATTTGGTTGGCCTGTAAAATGGGAGGAAAGGAAGCCAACATGGCTTACAATGAATCTGTCTCTCTTCAATTGAAAGGAAACCTTTCGGTTGATAGTTTGAAAAAAGCATTTTTAGAGCTGATTCGGAGACATGATGGGATGAGGACAATTATCAGTCCTAATGGGAAGAATCTGTTGGTTTTTTCTTCCTACGAACTGCCTATTAGGTTCAGGGATATCAGTCACTTAACTGAGGCAGAGCAGCAGTGTTTTTTTAGAAAGCATACAAAAGAGATCGGTAATTACCACTTTAATTTAAGTCAGGGGCCCTTGTATGTGATGGAACTGATTAAAATTAATGAGTTGCTCCATGAAATTTCTTTTACAGGACACCACATCATATTCGACGGTTGGTCAATTGGATTGATGTTGGAGGAATTAAGTGAATTATATTCCAAAAGTGTTCAAAGCCTGGAATTGGACCTCCCAGAGCCGGATTTATTGGGAGAATATTCAGCGGAACTGATCAACAGAAGCAGAAAGTTCGAACATAAGGAGACCAAAAAGTATTGGAAAAATTATTTGTCAAATCCTTTACCGGATTTTTCATTACCCATTTCCAAAGACAGACCTATCCATAGAACCTATGACTCCGATGTGATCGGGTTTCCTTTGCCAAAAGAAGTTGTAAAGCAACTCAAGAAGACTTCCTCGGAGGAGAAAGTTAGTTTGAACTTAGTAATACTCTCCATATTTGAGATCTTTTTAAGCAGATGGTCCGGTGAGGAGGAAGTAGTGGTAGGGATGCCAGTATCCGGGCAGCTAGGACTAAACAGACTCCGTCTGATCGGGCATTGTGTGCATTTATTACCCTTGAGAAGTGAAGTAGATAAGGCGTTGCCTTTTTCAGGGTACTTGCAACAAAGGAAGGCGAATTATAACCGAGCATTGGATCATCAATTCTTGAGTTTCGGAAATATGATTCAGGATCTTCCGATCAAAAGAGATTCCTCAAAAGTCCCTTTGATTCCGATTACTTTTAACATTGATCTGGACTTGGATGCCAAAGTGGACTTTGTGGGCTTGGACCATCAACTTTCCTTTAATCCGAAAGCCTATGCAAATTTTGAAATTATACTAAACCTCTATGGGAATTCGGATGAATTCATTTTCGAGTGGACCTATAATAAAAGTTTGTTTGACCGGGAGTACATCAATCATGCGGGAAAGGATTTTGTCAATTACCTCAAGGCTTTTACGATAGAAAGAAAACGTTCGATTCAGGAGATCATTCAGGAGATCGAAGCCAATGCTCCAAAAGTAGAAGAGCCTTCTATTGATCTGCAGGTTTCTCAATTGGACTTCATTCCTTTTGGAAAGTACTTTTTTGATTCAGTAAGCCAGTTTCAAAATAAAGTGGCCTTGACGGTGAACCAAAAACAATTCACGTACCAGGAATTGGGGAAAAAGGTAAAGCATTTGGCAGGGTATCTCCATAGCAAAGGCGTAAAACCTGGAGATATTATTGGAATCCATTTAGAAAGAGATGAACATTTAATCGCTTCTGCTTTGGCAGTAATCTGTGTTGGAGCAGGGATTCTTCCCATTGATACGGATTTTCCAGAGGAACGGGTAAAATTCATGCTGGAAGATGCCGACGTGAAGTATTTCATTTCGAGTGATGATTCGGTGAATTGGGGTGAATTGCAACCCAAGAAACTACCAATTCCAATCAGTCAGATCCTTGATCAATACGAGCTGTTTAAAGTTGAAAACTTTGATCCCGTAAATCCAGCTCTGATTATTTATACGTCAGGTTCTACGGGTAAGCCCAAAGGGGTAGAATTATCCCATTTGAATTTATTTTACTTCACCCAGCAGGTACTTGAACAGCCAGGACTTAGTGATGAAGATAGGGTGTTGGGGTTAACTTCTATAAGTTTTGACATGGCATGGCTTGAGACGGTTCTTCCTCTGACAGTTGGGGCAAGTCTCTATTTACTTGGTAAGTATGAAAGAAAGGACCAGCGGGAAATTTTTAATGCGCTGAAAGATCACCGTATTACCAAATTGTACATCACTCCTTCTCATCTAAAGTCCCTCATTCAATACATGGGCGAGCCGAAACTAGAAGGACTTACCATCATTTCTGCCGGAGAACCGCTATCCAGGACGTTGGCTGATTCTTTACTCAAAGTTGCTGACTCGGTATTTAATATTTATGGGCCTTCAGAAACTACTGTATTTGCCACGATTAAGAAAATAAATGCCTCTGAAGAGGAAATTACCATTGGCAAACCCGTTAAAAATTCCTGTGTCATCCTAGTGGATGAGCAAGGTAAATTGATCAATATCCCCGGTAAAATGGGAGAGATTTGGATTGGAGGGACTTGCGTTGGAAACGGCTATTTGAACCGCCCAGAATTAACCCAAGAACGGTTTGTCCCAAGTCCATTTAAAGGATATGATGGAAAATTCTATCAATCCGGTGATTTAGGTCTTTGGAATGAAGAGGGTGATCTGTTGTGCAAGGGAAGGATAGATCACCAAGTGAAGATTAGAGGTCAAAGATTGGAATTGGGTGAGATTGAGAGTGAACTTGCCAAAGATCCATTGATCAAAAATGCAGTGGTCATCAAAGTACTCGATGCCAATGGGGAGGGAATGCTGCGAGCTCATGTCTCTTTTGTAGATGGGCAAATACCTGATTCTAAATTCTCTAATTGGATAGACATTACAAAAAGTAAGCTTTCCAAAAAACTTGCTTCATATATGATTCCCAGTGAATTCGTTCAACAGCTTAGTTTTGAGTTGAATTCCAATGGTAAAATCGATCGGAAGTTATTGGAAAGATATAGGCCAACTTCCGTATTTACCCAAGCCATTGATCAAGAAAAAGAGATCAAAGGTTCCTCTACATCGATTCTTGCTGTTAAAAAAGCCTGGGAACAAGTACTAAAAAGAGAACTACTCGCAACAAATGAGGATTTTTTCCAAATAGGAGGGCACTCCCTTCTTGCGGTAGATTTATTATCCAAGCTTGAAAACCACTTCAAAATAAATCTTCCCCTTTCCACCCTATTTGAATTTCCTACGATTGAGATGCTTGCCTCTCACATTGAACATTGTAAAAAAGAAGAGAATAAAGGACAGTCCAAATGTTTGGTGAAGATCAAGGAAGGTGACCCCAATAAAGTGTTGCTATTTATTCATGGGGTGGGGTTGAATCCTTTGGAAATCAATACGTTGGTGGATAATCTGGATGAGGACCAAACGATTTGGGGACTTCAATCTCCGTCAATTTTAGATGCTTCCTTAGCGCCGCTTAGCACCATTGAACAGATTGCTCAAGTATATATTGAACAGATCAGAATAGCAGGTCTCCAAGGTCCTTATCATTTAATGGGGAATTCTTTGGGAGGGTTGATTGCTTTTGAAATGGCGAAGCAATTAATAAAGATGGGGGATCAGGTACAGTTTTTAGGAATGATTGATACGATTGCTTTTGATACAGATTCTACTCCAAAAGGGTTTTTCAGCAAGGTGTCCAGATTGTTCAAGAGGATCTGGTATGAAATAAAATTCATCGTCAGAGATCCAGGTTTTTACCTGAGCTATAGAAAGAAATATTTATTGGAGAAGAGGGATAATTGGAGGGCAAAATTCCAGAAGAACACCAATTTATTTTCTAGGATCAAGGAGATCGAACATGTCAACAAGGAAGCTTGGAAAAATTATGTTCATGAGCCGGTTGACGTAAACATTACCTTATTTCTTGCCAATAGAAGAACATTTTACGTAGAGGATTTCAAAACATTTGGTTGGACTCCTTTTGCAAAAGAGATCAAGGTAATTAGGATGCCAGGTGAGCATGCCAATATGCTTAAACCACCTCACGGTGCAGAATTTACAAAGACATTACAGAATATTTTGAACTCCTACACTAGGTAAGCTATGATAATGGGTAAAGTTTTCTGTGATCAAATTAGGGTGATTGAATGGAGGAAATCATGTGATTATAACTTAGATAATCATTTTGATATATGGAGAATATATATTCCCGATCATTTAGATATGTTAGATCATCTAAGTGATACACTATCAGAAGAGGAGTTAAATAGATTTAATAATTATAAAGATACGGAGGATAGGAATAGGCATTTATTGGCTCGCTATTTTGTCAGAAAAATAAGTTCAGATTATTTAAAAGTTGACCCCAATTCATTTGAGATTGATTATTTAGAAAACAATAAACCTTATTTTAAATACTACCCTCATTTTAATTTTAATATCTCTCATTCAGGAGATTACATTGTTATTGGTTTTGCAAATAGATGGTCTGTAGGTGTAGATATTGAGTTTATGAATTCACAATTGGACTTATATGATATGATTATTAATTGTATGTCCAATTATGAAATAAGCATGATTTTAAACTCTGAGGCACCGAGAGCTGTGTTTTTTAAACACTGGACTAGAAAAGAGTCATTGTTGAAAGGAGTTGGTTTAGGATTGACCGATAGAATCAAAGATGTAGCCTGTGTAGATGGCTTAAATTTAATTCCTTCAGACCTTTCAAGTTTTGCCTCTTCCTGGAAGATATGGAGTTTTGAAATGGGAGAGTATTGTGTAAGCATAGCCCATGATTCCGCTGTAAGAATCATTAGATTTTATCAACTGTAATAGATATATAACTATAATTTTATGAAATATTTTTTTAAATACATGCTCGTGCTATTTCTCTTAGCATCTTGTTCTAAAAGGAATATCACTTATTTCTCCAATTTAGAATTACAAAAGGGTGAATTATACACGACTACCAATGCAATAGATCCTATTAGGATTCAAAAAGGAGATGAATTGGAAGTAAAGGTAACCACCTTGGATCCTGAATCTAACCTGCTCTTCAATTATGGTGTGATTGCAAATGGAGAGGAGGAAGTGGGGGCCAGAACTACCTATACCCAAAGTAGATATAAGGTATCTCAGAGTGGAGAAATAGATTTTCCAATTGTCGGGAAAATTGAACTGCTGGGGTTGACAAGAGATGAGGCCAGAGAAAAAATAGCTAGTTCTTTGGAAAAGTTGGTGACCAACCCCCGTGTAGAATTATCCATTACCAACTTTAAAATCACGGTCTTAGGAGAGGTGAATCAACCTAATACATTTACCATTACCACGGACAATATCTCGGTCATAGAAGCATTGGGCTTGGCAGGAGATATGACCGTGTATGGTAAAAGAGAGAATGTTTTAGTGATCAGAGAACATGATGGAGAGAAAATGCTCTATCGTATTGATATGAATGACAAAGAATTGTTGGGATCGGCCAACTTCTTCCTAAAACAAAACGATGTGCTTTACATAGAGGCAGATAAAAAGAAGCTGATACAAGCGGAAATGAACCCAACCACCATTGCGTTCATGACCATATTATCTTCTGTTGCTGTGGCACTAATATTTAACTATCAGAATATTTTTTAAATAACTGTTTATGAAAGCTTCAGATGTTTTATTGGATGGAATTGTTGACACAGAGGTATTTGAGTCATCACATATCAAGAAAAGCTTCCTTTACTATGTAAGGTATTGGAAACTCTTTTTGATCTCCTTTGTGGTGGTTTTTTCCTCGGTGTTTGCCTATATCTATTTTGCTATCCCTTTGTTTCAGGTGAATAGCGTGATTATGCTCAAAGACGAATCGAAGGGTTCTGTGTTTTTGGAAAATCCAGTTTTAAGTGAATTAAGCGATTTTAAATCCTACCAAATTACTGACAACGAGATTGATGTACTTCAATCTTCGGATTTAATGAGACAAGCGATCAAAGATTTGAATTTTAATTATTTAGCCTACCATAAAAATTTCCTGGGTAAGCTCAATACGGTATCAAACCAAGAGCTTCCCTTCCTGATCGAAGTGATCAATATTGAGGAGGAATACTTATTGGATAAGGAATTTGAGGTCTTGGGGATTGAGAATGATTACGTCATTTATTCCAACGGTGAAACTGTCAACGAAATTAAGTTTGGGGAAACATTTCAAAATGAATTTGCCATCCTGAAAATTCACAGGAATAAAGAAGTGAAGGAGTTTAATGGCTATCCGCTCATAGTGAATTTGTTTAATAACGCACAATTGGCAAGTATGATGTCAAGCAGTCTTAAAGTGGAGCCAAAGGATAAAAACAGTAGTATTCTGTATGTTTCCCTGAAAACGGAGTTTCCCGACTTGGGAGTGCAGGTGGTCAATGAGTTAGTAAATACTTACAATGAAAATGCGGTAGCTGAGAAGAAGGAAGTGGCATTAAATTCCCTGGAGTTTTTGGACACACAGTTATCCATTTTGTCGGCAGAGTTGAGTGGGATGCAATCCAATATTGAATCCTTTAAGTATAGCAAAGATGTCGTCGATGTAGAAAATGATTCCAAGTTTTACCAACAAAATGCGCTGGATAATTCGAAGCAATTATCGATCAATCGAAGTCAGTTAGAAATACTTAGAAATCTTAGAAGTGAGGTGTTATCGGGCACACAGCAAAGTATCACTCTTGGCCCTTTGTCAAATGATGATCCTGCCTTATTGCTCATGATCCAGGATTTCAATACTGAAGTAGATAAGCTCGAACGCTTGAAGGGGGCTATTCTACCTGAGAACCCGGTGTATGTAAATACAACAGAGCGCATTTCCAATTTTAGAAACAAGATTGTGGGACATTTGGAGAATAGGATAGATGCACTTGAAATTTCTACCAGAAACCTGGAAAAAGCATCTGAGACCTATAGTAGTAAGTACCATTCAGGTCCTATGATCCAAAGGCAATATGAAGCATTAACAAGAGACTTGGACTTTAAGAAAGCTCATTATATCAATTTAATAGAGAAGCGGGAAGAGACTTCACTTTACTTAGCCTCTGTCTCTTCCACGCATTCCAAGACGATCGAAAAGGCATATTTCAGTCCTGTTCCGGTAAGTCCAAATAAGCCGATTTTAGGCTTGATAGGCTTATTTGTCGCATTTGCTGCGCCCTTCTCCTACTTATTTGTAAAAAGAACTTTTCAGGGGAAATTGGAAGACAGAAGTCAAATTATCATTCCTTCTTCCAGTAGCGTTTTGGGAGAGTTGTCCCAGATCGATAAAAAGCCAAATGGGCCAATAATTGATCAAAATTCCAAAACACCAATTGCTGAACAACTGAGGTACGTCAGGACAAGTTATTGTATGAATGATTTTGGGAAAGAGTCTCAGGTGACCCTGGTTACCAGTACAGTATCAGGTGAAGGGAAGACATTTTTTGCCTTGAACTTTGCCAAGTCCATGAGCATGATAGGGAAGAAGACTGCCGTATTGTTTTATGACTTGAGAAAGCCTTTGGAATATGCCCATCTGTTTGAAAAGGGGAGCATTGGAATCTCAGAATTCATTAATAACAAGGATATTTCATTTAAGCAGTTTTTGGATTCTGGACTGGAATACCAAGGCGTTACCTTGTTTCACACCGGTAAATTACCAAATAACCCTGCTGAAATCCTGCTCAGCCCAAGGAATCAAGAGCTGATCAATGAAATGAGAAAGCATTTTGAATTCATTGTGCTGGACAGTGCTCCTGTGGGCCAGGTTTCCGATTCCTTCTCATTAATTCCTTTGGTAGACGCTACCATTTATATGATGAGATACAATTGGACTTCCAAGCATGATATTGAGTTCTTCCACCAGCTTAAAGCAGAAGCAAAAATAAATAATCCAATGTTGGTGCTCAACGGAAGTAGGGCAGGACAAGGTTATTCTTACGGTAATTACGAATACAATTAAATTTTTAGAAATGTGGCTTATTAGTATACGTAGGGAATTTGATCTAAAGATTGATTGGGTTAAGAATTTGATTCAACGGGGTGAAAAGCGTTCTGTTGTAGCCAAGAAAAATATCATCGGCTCCTTTTTAATCAAGGCGATGAATATGCTGATCTCCTTTGTCTTAGTTCCGATCACCATTAATTACATCAATCCAAGTCAATATGGTGTTTGGCTTACGCTGACTTCCATGGTGGCCTGGGTTGCCTTATTTGACGTAGGCCTGACACAGGGATTGAGGAATAAGTTTGCAGAGGCAAAAGCCACTGGTAATAAGCAGCTAGCAAGAACTTTTGTGAGCACGACTTATTACTATGTAGCGATCATCTTCTTGGTGGCAGGTGTGCTGATGTTTATCGGCAGTAAGTTTATCGATTGGTATAGTTTTATCAATATTCCAAAAGAAGGAAATGAGGAAATCGTAGGCTTGATTGCCATCATTATTTCTTATTTCTGTCTTCAGTTTATTTTTCAAATCGTCAAAACAGTCATTACTTCTGATCAGAAACCTGCCTTAGCTTCTTTGATTGATTTAATAGGGCAAGTATTGGTATTGGTTGCAGTATTCCTGTTGACCAAATTCACTCAGGGATCATTGATCTATCTGGGGTTAGCCATGGGATGCATCCCCGTGCTGATTTTAATCATTGCCAACATTTACTTCTTCAGTCATGACTATTATGATTATAGACCTTCCCTGGCTTATGTAGATAAGAAGCATTCCAAAGAATTGATGTCCATGGGAGGGAAGTTTTTTGTACTTCAGCTGGCTGCGATGATCCAGTATAGCACTTCCTTATTTCTAATTGCGCATTTCTTTAATCCAGAGTCAGTGACGTCCTATAATATCGCTTTTAGATATTTTGTTGCATTGCAGACCATCTTTATGATTTTTATTTCTCCCCTGTGGAGTAGTACCACAGAGGCTTATTTCATGAAGGAGTTTGATTGGATTATCCGTGTGATTAAAAAATATTTATTATTGATCATCCCCTTCTTTATTCTGGGAATCTTGATGCTGTTGTTCTCTGATGTCTTTTACAAATTTTGGTTGGGAGCATCCTATTTTAAGATTGATTTTACTATTTCATTTTTCTGTTTTTTATCAGTTGTTATATCTATGTTTTCCAGTGTTTTTGTAAATGTTGTAAATGGAATGGGTACATTGAAAGTTCAGTTTATCTCTTCCATCATTACTTCTATTTTATTTTTAGGGTTGTCATTTTTATTTATTAAAACGTTCGAATTTGGAGTTTGGTCCATCATATTTGCTTCTATTTTAAGTAATGTGTATGGTTATTTTATAGCGCCCATTCAGGTATATAAAGTTTTGGTTGAAAAATCAAAAAATCCAATTTGGTATTAATATAAAGCTATGAATAAGGTTGTTATTTTCGGAGGGTTAGGAAATCAAATGTTTCAGTTTGCATTAGCAATTGCAATGGATTCAATTGGTAAGCCTACTAAAATATCTGTTAATGATTATATTTTGCATGAGCATTACCAGGGTTTTGAATTGATTAAAGCATTTGATATTCCTATTTGTTTTGACGATCGATTTAGAGTGATTTATGTTTCTAAATTTTTAAGGCCTTTATTGGTTCACTCTAAATTAAATTGGTTTAAAAAGATTGCTAAAAATGTATTCCGTTTTAGCGATAAGATATATTATGAAAAAGATGAGTTTTGTTTTGATGAACAAGTATATCAATTAGATAATTGTTATTTAATAGGTGGTTGGAAATCAACTTTATATTTTGATTCACATAAAAGCTTGATCCAAGAGGTTTTTAATTTTAAAAAGCCAGTAGATGATGTGAATTTATCTATATCAAGAAAAATTCAGTCTTGTAATTCTGTTGCCGTACATATTAGAAGAGGGAATTATTCTGATCCCAGCCAAAATCAAAACAGGGTATTATTGGATGAAACAGATTACTATAAAAATGCATTTCAATATATCAATGAACATGTGTCTAATCCTGTTTTTTACATTTTCTCTGATGACCCTGAATGGGTGAGAACCAATATAAAAGGAGATAATGTGTTTTATGTCTCTCATAATACAGGGGCCAATAGTTATTTGGATATGTATTTAATGAGTATTTGTAAGCATTTCATTATTGCAAACAGTTCTTTCAGTTGGTGGCCCGCTTGGCTATCCAAAAATGAAAACAAAATTGTGGTTTCTCCTGATACATGGGAGGCCAAGTGTCCCAATCGAACCGTTTATCCAGAGGGATGGAAAGTAGTTCCAGTAAGCTCTCAGGACATTGAATTTATAGAAGTATGAAGAATATTTTGCAAATACAGTTTTCAACAAAATCCGCTGGTTCTTCGGCTTGGAGATTACATACTATGTTCAATAGCATTCCAGGCTGCTCCAGTGAGATTATATCTTTGTATAGAGATGATGAACCCAAGGAGGGAATCACTTATTTGCCGAGCTTTTCACTTTTTAAATCAAAAGTAAATAATAAGCTTGAAAAGCTACTTTTCAGATACGATAAAGAGAAGTATGGGATGTTTTCCAATCCTATATTAGGTACGTCTATTTGCAACCATCCGAGCTTTAAGAAGGCTTCCATCATATATATTCATTGGGTTCAATTAGGTGTATTGACTCTGAATGAACTGGTACGGATTGTAAAATCCGGGAAAAAAATAGTTTTTGTTCTTCATGATATGTGGGGTATCACAGGTGGTTGTCACAATGCCATGGACTGTAACCAGTATATTACAGGATGTGAAAACTGTCCCATTTTCGATAATCAGAAATCCGTGATTAAGTCTCAGGTTGAAAAAAAGAAATGGATCTATGCTCAATCCAATGTAAGTTTCATTTCTCCCAGTAGATGGCTAGCAGATCGTACAAAGGAATCTTATGTAGCCAAAGGTTGTGATGTCAGGTACATTCCGAATTACTTTGATATTAAATGTTTTACACCTTCAGGCGAGCTGAGAGAACTTGAACCTTCCGAAGAAGAGTCCAAACCCAAAATAATATCATTTGCAGCAGCAAATATTTTCAGCGTTTACAAGGGATTCATTTACCTGGTGAAAGCCTTGGAATATTTACCGCAAATATACCCCAACCCTAATGTGGAGATTCAGGTGATCGGGGAAGGTGAGCTGGGAGAATTATCATCAATTCCCTATAAAATCCACCGCTTGGGTTATTTGAAGGAAGAAGAAGACATGGCGAATGCTTTGCAGGCGTCTGATCTTTTTGTTATTCCTTCCGTGATGGAAAACCAGCCCACTATTATCATTGAAAGTTTATCATGTGGGGTTCCGGTGGTGGGATTTAAAATCGGAGGTATTCCTGATATGATCCTACATAAAGAGAATGGGTATTTAGCAGAACCTGTAGACTATAAGGACCTAGCTGAGGGGATCAAATATTGTCTGGAGAATAAACTAAGAGGATTTAAGCTGGATAATTTTCAACCTGAATATGTCCTAGATAAGCATTTGTCATTTTTAAAAGAAGCATGAGCGAAATCACTTTTCCATATAGAAAAAGAGTCGAGTTCAACATAGGAACGATTAGTACCTCCTATATTAAGATGATTAATATATTCTGGATTAGCATACTATTGTTTTCTATTTGCTATGTGATGTCCTCCAGCTTATACTCCATGGCTGCGATTTTTCAGGGAATCCAGATCATTTCCATTTTGGCATTCTTTTTCTCGTTGGTCCACTTAATCAAGCTAAAGGACACCAATAGATATTTTCTGTTTTTTGTAGGCCTCCTCTCTATTTGGCAAGTGCTATTGCTCATCAGAGGTGATTATGCCTTTATGGATTATGAAGATACTAAATCCATGTTTTTTGATGCTAACTATGGCATATTTTGCTTGTTTGTCCCATTGATTTCTTTGATCAAGCCGAATCTGATCCATTTGAAAAAGTTTATGAAAGTACTAGTGATTAGCTCTTTCATTTACCTTGGATATACCCTGTTTTTTCTACCTCAAATGATTCAAGGGGATATGTTGGATACGTTTTCCAGAGAGCTGGTTGAATCCTCATTTAAGTTCTTGGCATTTCCTACCATGTTTTTCCTGCTGACTTCACCTTATCAATCAAACCGGAATAAGGCATTGTCTTTAATCATATTCGTGTTGTTCATGACCTTGGGTGCCATCAAAGCAAGGAGAGGAATTTTGTTGATGGGGGGCTTCGTTTTAGGAATCTCCATCATCCTGAATTTATGGCGGACATCAAATAAAATCCCTTGGATTTTGGTAGGAGTTTACCTCTTGGTATTTGTCTATCAATTAGTTCTAATTGAATTTTCAGCTACAGATATTCCATTGTTTTCCAGCTTGTTTGACAAAGGCTTGGTGAACACCAGAACCTATGTTGAGAATTGTTTTTTTAATAGCATGTCTACCATGGACTGGGTGATCGGGAAAGGATATAATGCCGGATATTTTTGCCCAGGTATAGACGAATCAATATTTAAACATGGAGTAAGGAGAGTAATAGAAACGGATTACTTACAATTTATTTTGACCGGAGGGATCTTGAATTTAGCCATGATCTTGTTTCTGATGATTCCTGCGGCCGTCCTTGGTATGTTTTATTCAAAAAATCTGTTTTGTAAATCTGCAGCTTGCTGGATTTTAATCTGGTTGGTATTTCTATATCCATCCAATGGATTTACTTTTTCAGTGTTCCATGTCAGCATTTGGCTCATGGTTTCAATTTGTTACAATGGTTCATTCAGAAACTTGGATGATAAAGTCTTAAAAAAATATTTAAACATGGAATTAAAGTTTAATCATCGTGAAAAAGCCTAAGGTTTTGATTTTTGGTCAGTCCTTCAACTCCAATACCGGAGGAGGAGTTACATTGTCTAATTTATTTCACGATTGGAATAAAGAGGACCTGGCTGTCATAGTAACAAGCCATGCGATCAATAATATCAATTTTTCGTATTGCGACAATTACTTTTTCATTGGAAATAAAGAAAATAGCTGGATTTTTCCATTCAATTTCTTTCAGAGGAATATTCCTTCAGGGAGGATCGATGTTCAGCAATTTTCCAAGAAACAGGAAGTAGTTTCTCAAAAGCCAAATATCAGATCGCGGATCATCAATCAATTATTTTATCCATTCCTGATGTGGACCGGGTTGTTTCATGTGCTTTCAAGAATACACCTGACAGACAATTTGATGGATTGGGTAAAAGAGTTTAACCCTGATATCGTATACATCCAAGTTTCAACACGGGACTCCTTGTTGTTTGGAAAAGCACTTGCAAAGGAATTAGGTATACCGGTGGTGTTACATCAAATGGATGACTGGCTTCATTCTATCAGTTTTGGTGGCCTGTTTAGCAATTACTGGAAAAAGACGATCAATCAGGAATTTCAAGAGTTGGTAGATTTATCCACGCTCTGTATGAGTATTTCTGACTTAATGGGGATAGAATATTACAAGAGGTTTGGGAAAAAATTTGTGACCTATCATAATCCTGTGGACCTGTCGTTTTGGAACGCAAATCAGGATGAAATCTCTCTCAATGATCATGCGATTACCGTTTTATATGCAGGAAGGACAGGCTTCGGGATAGGGACATCCTTAAAGAGTTTTGCCCAGGCAGTGGAGGAATTAAACAAAGAGGAGGGAATAGGGATAGAATTTTATATACAGACCGTGGAGCCTTTATCTTGGATCGATGATTTTGAATTCACGCATTACAGGGGGCTGGTAGCTTATTCCAAACTCCCCAAACTGTTCAGAGGAGCTGATTTTCTGTTGCTCCCTTGCGATTTTTCTCAGAAATCAATCGAATTTTTAAGGTATTCCATGCCTACCAAAGCACCGGAATACATGATATCAGGAACTCCTACTATTCTTTTAGCTCCAAAAGAAACGGCCGTTTACCAATATGGAAGCAGTCAAAATTGGGCTTTCTCCATTGACAATGATGCGGTTCCTAACATCAAGGAGAAATTAAAAGAATTCTTGTTCAATCAAGAATTGCAATATGAATATTCCAGTAAAGCGCTCAAGTTAGCGATGAAGAATCATGACAGTCAATTGATCAGAAATCGGTTCTTAAACGATTTTATAAAATTGTTGGATATCAATGATTTACCGAATGATAAGTTAGTAGCACAAAAAATAGATTTTTAAACTTTTTGTTATGCATGTTTTACTTTTAGGTGTGCCTTTGTTTGAGGGGATGGCAGGTTCTGTCCGGGTGAGGAATCTCCTGGATCCTTTGATTCAGGAGGATAAGATTGAATGGAGTAATTTATATTTTTCAAAACAAGCCGGAAATTATCAAAACAAGGGGGAAGCCCATGTGATGGAAGTTGAAATGAGCATGAAGAGTATTCCCTCCATTTTCAGGTTTCTAAGAGATTCATTTCGATTTATCAAAAGCCGAAAGGTAGCAGGAAGCAAAAATCTATTTTACGCCTATGATACTCCGGACCTTAAAACTATTTTCTTAATACTGTATGCCAAGTCCAAGGGCTACAAAGTGATTTTAGACATCGTAGAGGACAATAGTGTGGCTTCCAGTATCGATGGACTTTGGAATTGGCTGCGAATAAAAAGTGGTCAATACTTTGTCAATTTGGCCCCTTACTATGCTGATCTGTTGATTGGGATTTCCCATCATTTGCATAAAAAACTCAGTGGCATCGTCAAAGATATATCAAAGGTGATCTATATACCGGTAACTGTTGATCTCCAAAAAATCAAAGTTTTTGAAGCTGGAAAGAAAGAAACCATCAAGATATTTTATGGAGGTTCCTTTGGTAAAAAAGATGGGTTGGAATATTTGATCGGGGCATTTAACAAACTGAATAAAGTATATCCTTCCACGGAGTTAATATTGACTGGGAAAGGAGAAAGCAAAAAGGACTTTGACCAGATTTTTACCCTGATTCAGCATAGTGAAGCTTCAAAGAGTATTAAGTATCTGGGGTTTTTAAATTCAGAGGATTACTTAGCAGCACTTGGTGATTGTGATATCTTTTGTGTAACAAGAAATAATTCTTTAGCGGCAAATACGGGCTTCCCTTCCAAACTGGCGGAATTTTTAGCATCAGGCAAAGCGGTAGTTGCTTCAGATGTAGGGGATGTAGGAAAATTACTGGTTGGGGATAGAGATTTGATGTTGGTTCCCCCGGAAAATGAAGATGCTTTATTTGATGCTTTTTCAAGAGTCTTGGAAGATAGGTCCTTGATTGAAAAATATGGAAAAGCAGGTCGGATTGCTGCCAGGGAAATTTTTGATAATAGAAAGTATAGCTCCTTGCTATTTGAAAGGATGAACTGTTTAACCTGAAAAGACATGAAAATAGCCAAAAAGAATGCAGCCGTATTATTGACAAATTCCTATTTGACAAGTTATGGTGGGATAGGTCCATTTGTCAGAAACTTAGACAAGGATTTAAATTCATATTTCAATCTGACTTATTTTTTTCTCCCTGCCAGTTTTGAAAAGATCAGGTGGGTGCCACATCGGTTGATGTATGTGGTGTTTTTAATATTGAGCTTTTTTAAACTGAAGAAATTCGATTTTATTATTTCCCATAGCCCCGAGGGTTCCTATATAGCAAGTTTTACCCATAAGCCTTTGATCCATGTTTTTCATGGGAATACCAACCCCATGACAATATCCAGATTCAAATTTGGGAAGTACTTGAATTTTGTCTTTGATCATATTCATGCTGTGATTACAAAAAAAGCCTGCTTGCTATTTTCAGTGGGGGAAAAAAGGGAAGGGGTTTTTAAGTTTGTCAACCCTATATCACATGAAATTGGGGTACAGGCTGAGGATAAAAGAAAGGGGTTCATTTTTGCGGGTCGCCTGGAAAAACCTAAGGGGGTAGACCAATTAATCAAGGTTTACTATTTATTGCCTAAGTCGGTTCAGGAGCAAAACCCTTTTGAAATTGCAGGGACTGGCTCCGAGCTTCAGCGATTGAAAAACTTGGTTTTGAAATTGGGGCTGGAGAGCAATATTACTTTTTTGGGGAATCTGGAAAATCGGGATTTGATCAAGGTTATTTCTGAGAGGAAAATACTGTTAATGGCATCCAGCTTCGAAGGTTTTCCCATGGTGATCGCGGAGGCATTTTCTGTAGGAGTACCGGTCATCAGCACCGCGGTAGGAGATATTCCTGAATTTGTGAAGCAAGATGAAAATGGATTGCTTTTTCCTGTGGGCTTCAATTTTGAGGATTATGCCACCGGTATCGTCAAAATACTTTCCAGGTATAAGCATTATGCGGGTAATGCCTTTTTGTCCAGTGAACCATTTGATGCTTCTGTCGTGGCAAAGGGTTTTGTGGATAAAGTAGAGGAGACCTTGAGTCAAGTTCAAAGTAAATAAAGGATGACTAGAATTTGCATTGATGTGACCAATATTGTCCCTGGTTTGGGGGGAGCAGGAGGAGGGATTTCAACCTATTCCAAAAACTTGATATCAGGGATTGACCAATTGTTAGATTCCACGGAGGAGGGAGTGGAGATGATGGTCATTGGGCATCCGGAATTTTTAAAGAAAATGGAAATCAAGAATATGACCGTTGCCTACCAAGTGGTCAATAATCAGTCCTTTTTCTCCAGGTTTTATTGGTTGAATATTTCCTTACCCAGGTTTTTGAAGGATCATCAGATTGATGTGTTACATCGGGTGGTTCCGGAATTACCGATCTTTCCAAACACCAAGTCCATGTTTACGTTGCATGACTTTATGTTTGATTTTTATCTGAGCAATGAACGCTTGGGCAAGTACCTGGGATTTAAAGAGAAGATAAAATTCAGGGTTTTACGTTGGTTCATGCAAAGTGGACTCAAAAAAGAAAATATGGTACTGGTTCCCTCGGGATCCATTGCCAATGAATTAAAAAGAAGGTTTCCCAAGAAGGATCTAACAATTAAAGTCACCAAGCTTGCCACTGCTTTTGAGGGATTGGATCAAGAAAATACCTCCAGTTTGGAGGAGCATTCAGAGATAAAAATAGGCTATATCGCGGGTTTTTACCCTCATAAAGGCCATAAAAGGGCGATTGGTTTGATGAAAATGTTGGTCAATCAACAAAGAGGAAAGTCGTTTAAACTTTTTTTCAGGGGAAGTGTGGTTTACCCTGCGTATTATGAAGAAATCAAAGAATTAGTAGTTAAGGAGGGTTTGCAGGATGTTGTATTTTTTGAGGAGTTTGATCCCTCAATTACCATTCAAGAAATATATGAAAAGTACGATGTGACCTTACTTCTTTCGGAATATGAAGGATTTGGACTTCCGGTGTTGGAGTCTCAAGCTTTTTTAAAACCAGTGTTATGTTCAGATATTCCGGTCTTCCGTGAAAATTTAAATGGATCTGCTTTTTTTATTCAAGAAGAAATCAAAGAGTCGGAGGTAGAAAGAGTGTTGAATGCCTTGTATGACACCGCTTTCCTTCAGTCCCTTTCCCAGGAAGGCATAAAAAATAGCTCGCAATATCGCTGGGAGAATACCTGCAGACAGACATTGGCGAGCTATTTAAACTTTGCTTAGGCTTGATCAGTTTTTGATCAGTTTTTTCGTTTGAACCCCTTTGTTTCCAAAATCGACTCTGATGATGTAAACTCCTTCAGGGAAGGATGATACATTGAACACCACATTTCCATCATTTGTGGAGAATTTCTGCGACTGAAGCTCTACCCCCCTTGTATCAATTAGTTTTATTTCACCGTCCAGGTCTCTTGGATAATCCTCGAAGTATAAGGTGACCTCATCGTTTGTAGGGTTTGGTCCCATCTTAATTCCATAAATGGAAGATTGATCAAGAATCTTAACCTCATTGATGGTAGGATCCTCCGAGCTTTGAATTTCTGTGGTTGAATTCGAGCTGATGGATAGTTGGTTCTCGGAATCTGAAGTTCTTGCAGATGTTGAATTTACCCTAAATCTTACAGCTTCAGAATCATAGGTAACCCCATTTTTGTCCGTGATTCTTACGAATACCAAGTATTCACCTACTTCAATTCTTGTCCAATCAAACTGCTTAGTGGACACCGGAGCGGTGATTAATGGGAATCCCCAGTTAAAGAACTCTACTCTTGCGGCGTCAATATTTGTATTGGCTTTCAGGGAAACCAGGTCTCTTCCAATGACAAATTGCTGTCCATTATACGGTTGGGCCATGGTCACGGTAGGTGTGGTATCCCCAGATCCTGCGATGACCTTGAATGAAACAGGGTCTGATTTGATCAAGTTTCCATTGATATCCACCATTTCAGCATGGACCTTATAATTTCCTTCTTCAATTCTAGTCCAGTCGAACTGATAAGGATAGGAATTTGCAGCAATTAATGGGAACCCCCAATTATAAAATTGAAGTGACTTTACTTGGGTTGGATCTGAAACCAATGCTTTCAAAGTAACCAAGTCTGAACCCAATGTAAAAGTTTGCCCATTAAAAGGGGTATCCATTTTTACAGTAGGAAGAGCTGGGGGAGCACTAGATCCTGAGGTAACCTTGAATGATACTTCATTGGTCGTGTAAACTTTGCCGGACTGATCTGTAATCTGGGCAAATACTTTGTAATTATCAGGTTCAATGGTACTCCAGGTATATTCAAAAGGTGCTGAAGTAACAGTAAGTATTGGGAAGCCCCAATTGAAATATTCCACTTTTTGAATGGCCAAACCAGAAGAGGTAGCATTGGTTTTTAATACCACCGGATTGACTCCTTTTTCATAAACCGAATTATTGGTCGGACTGACCATTTGCGCGTTAAATCCAGGGCCATCATCAGGCTGGTTTTTCACCGTGAAATTAATGGTTTGAGATACTGCAGTCTGGTTTGCTTGGTCGGTAACTTTCGCATAAACCTGATAATTCCCAATTTCTGCATTCGTCCAGTTAAATACATAGGGGGGGCTAGTTACGGTGGTGACCAAATTTCCCCAATTGTAAAACTCAACACTTTTGATCTGACCTTCGGGATCAGATGCATTTGCTGCCAACTGGACCGTATTTACACCTAAAATAAATTCTTGATTTTGGGTAGGGCTCGTTAAAGTGACCGTTGGTAATTGGTTTTCAGGACTACCGCCTTCATTGGAGATTTTTGCCAACACCACCGATCCATAAGCGGGGATCGTGACCGAACCGCTGAACTGTTGGTTTTTCCCGTTCTTATAGGTTCCGTCCAAAGGTACCGAAACAGGAGAGGAGCTGGCATTGTAATCAAAGAATACGAAATTTTCTTTAGGCAATTCTTCGGTTTGAACCTTGGATATTTCAATGTTGTCTAGATACACCTCTTGTGCTGAGCTAGGAATTCTCATCACCATACTTTCAGTGGATTTTGTGGCTTTGGCATCTAAGAAGACTTTATAATGGGTCGTTCCGGATTTTGTCGCAATGATTTTGTTTCCTTTACCTTTATCCACATTAAAAGTTGCCTCCAGAAATAATTCAACGGGTTTATTTTCCGGAGATCCCTTCATGTCAAATTCCATCAATATTTTTTCACCGGAATTCACTGCCCCTATTTGTATATAGGCGGTGGCACTACTGGAGCTGTTAGGGTAAATCACCAAGGTGTTCCCTGAAATACCACTGGAAAGCACTCTTGAACTGGCATTATATAAACCGGAAATAATTCCGCTTCCTGCATTAAAATTACTTTGCTTGATTAAGCTAGATGAAAGGACTTTGGTAGTGGATAAATCAAAAGAAGGCTTGGTGCTATTGGTATCATACCCAAAACTACTGGCCCAGTTTCCTAAATTTCGATTGATCCCTACCGCAGGATCGGAGGTTGACCTGGTATGAATAAAGAAGTCTTGATTGAATGGATCCAAAAAATAATTGGAATTGATGGTGCCTACCGATCCTATATCGTCAATTACTGAATAAGCGGAATAAATTTCTTCCAATTCATCCACATTGGAATATTGGTTTCCGGAGATTCTAATATTTCTATTGGGGTCCCCGTAATAGTCATGGGTTAATTGTAGTTGGACTTTGGAGCGGTAAAATAGGTTGTTTAAGACCTCGATATTATTGGCATTATGCAGGTAGATCCCCTTTCCGGTCATAAATGCAATGGTGTTGTTGGCGATTTTTATCCCCGCACTGTTGTCATCAAGGTAAATACCTTCCGCCATATCGACTTCTTCAATGGTCCCGTTTTTTGTTCCTTTTCCATTCAAAATGATGTTGCCCGAAATTTCTCTTCCGATATTATTTCTTCCGACCAGGCCATCTGAGTTATTATAAACTCCCCCGCCGTCTTGCTTGAAAAGGCAAAAATTGTCGATGTAGTTATTTACTATTTTGGTGTAGTTTCCACCAAAGTGAATAGCATTGAAACCGATGTTCGTAATTCTATTTTTTTGAACGATAGAATTATCACTATCACTCGCAACGAAAATACCGATCCCTGCCAAATCGCTACTTTTTGCCATCCCTTGAAAAAGCATGGCTTTGTCAATGACGTTATTACTTACTATTGCCCCTGGGGCTCCGTATCTAATATTGATCCCGTTGTTGAAGGGGGAAAGTATTTGATTGTTTTGTATTACAAGCCCTCGGACGTCAGCTGCGTTGATGGCATTTTCACCTGCAAATTCCAAAGTGCTGTTTTCTACGGTGAAATTTTGACTTCTGGAAATTTCAAAAATACTTCCGTTTGAACCTTTAAAATGCAGGTTGGAAAATTTCAAATCATTGATGTAAGGGTTATGTGTAACCAGGTTTTCAAGAGAGGAAACAGCGATGTTTACATTGGAAACATTATATCCCGAGAGATTGATCGTGAATTTTTTGCTGTCTGGGTCATAGGCCCATTCTCCCGCCCGGTCCAATAAGCTGGGATGGTTTTGAAGGAAATATCCAAAGCCAGCTTGAGGTGCATAATGACTTTCATTTCCCTGAAAAGAAATAAAGTTACCTGAGATATAGTTTATTCTGTGCCTATCTATAATCCAGTTGTTTTTTCTTACCACCACTTCCCCTCCTGATCCATTATAGGGGATCCCTGTAGTCGAGGTGAATCCTGTCTGGCTTTGGACGGATCCGATTTTTAAATATCCTCCATTGCTTGCATCGGAGTTAGGGTACCTTCCTATTTCTTTGATTTGATTGTTTAACAGGACAACTTGTATTCTAGGCAAATTGTAATTGCTGAGGTCCGCTTGATAAAGCCCGTTTCCAATGGAGGTAAAATTGGAAATGGTAACCATGGAGGTAATAATGGGCTTGGCTCCACTTCCATAAGATGTGAAAACGATGGGGCTCCCAGAGCCTCCAGAACTCGCAACTTTGATGGTGCCGTAAAAGACTTCTCCAGACCTAAAAAGGATCCTATCCCCACTTTTTAGTGAGGAAGAAATGGAATTGAGTTTGTCAATGGTTTTCCAAGGAGTCGAGGGACTTTGTGCTTGGGTGGCAGACCGACCATCATTCCCGGAGGAGGTGGAGAAATAATAATCAGTCGCATAACCAATTTGAAGTTGAGAATAGAATAAAGTAACTAGAATTAATAATTTTAATAAAATGCTCTTTTGAAAGAGAAAGGTTGGCGTAAAGGTAATTTTTCTCATATTAGGCTGATTAATTTTTGTTTTTATCGTCAAAGTTTATTCCATAAGACAATAATTTTTGATGAGTAAAATTTCCCTAAACCCTCCCCCTAATTAATTAATTATATTTTTTATAATTCAAAAAATAAGTTTGGTTTATTTTTAATTTTGACTTGTATTTTTCCGTTGTGGTAACAATGGAAAATCCTATTATTTTATTTTATTAGTTGGGGTGAAAATTTCTTATTGGTTTTATACAATGGTCACTTGGAATTTTTCTTATTTAAATTGTTTAATTGTTTGTTTTACTAAAAAATAGAAGTATTAATAATGAATATTTAATTATGAGGAAGTTCTCTTAATTATTAAGGGACAGTGATGAATTAAATCTATATATAGGCTATAATTGTAACTGTTTATTTAGTGCTTATTGGATCTTGATTTCAATAAATGGAATCTGTGTGATTAAATATTTCACTTCATTTTTCGTTTTATTTAATTAGAAAGCGGGGTTTTAGGAGTCCACATCTTAAAGATTAATCAGTGGATTGATCTATAGGTATTATTTAGTTTTAAGAAAATATAAAATATTTTTAGGTAAACGTTAAAAAAGAGTAGTATAGGTGATATTTTATTTTGAAAAAATGATAAAATCAAAATAAAATAACTGGACAAAAAATAACGTGAAATAAAATCTTATTTTTTTTATATACATGATTAAAAATGGTTTTTAAACCTAAAAAAATGTATATTGCATTATCTTTTAATGAGTCTAAAATAAATTTTTCTAATTTTTAATAGCATAGATATGGAAACGGTCAATTCCGAATTTTTAGGGTATTCCATGTATAATGGTAAGTTGATGGATATTTTACTTAAAGGTAAAACCATAGTAAATACCCTGAACCAATACTCTTTTTGTTTGGCAGAAGAGGATAAAAACTTCAAAAATGCACTGTTGCAGTCAGATGTATTATTGCCCGATGGGATCTCTATTGTCTTATCCGCTAAGTTTTTGAGCGGTAGTGAGATTCATAAAATTGCAGGGGCGGATTTGCATGAATTTATTTTAAAATATTTGAATAGTGTTTATGGAAGCTGCTTTTATTTAGGTTCCAAGAATGAGACTCTAGAGGTCATAAAGAGTAAAATTGTGGAGAAATTCCCCAATGTGAATTGTGGAAGTTATTCCCCTCCATTTAAAGATTCTTTTACGGAGGAAGACAATGATTTGATGGTTCAGAAAATCAATGAGTTCAATCCGGATGTGCTATTTGTGGGAATGACTGCACCTAAACAAGAGAAATGGGTTCATCAGAATAAAGATAGAATTCAGGCAACTTATATTTGTTCTATAGGTGCTGTCTTCGATTATTTTTCTGGTACAATAGAAAGGCCAAATGATGTTTGGGTAAAATATGGCTTGGAATGGTTGGGTCGATTCATGAAAGAGCCAAAGAGACTTTGGAAGAGATACTTTTTATATGGATTGATCTACGTGAAATATATTTCACTAAATAAGTTTGTGAGATCTTTTAAACTTTTTAAACCGGATACCCATGTCGCTAACACTTGAGAAATTCATAGCAATAGAAGATTTAAATAGAGACCGTGAGTTTATTTTAAACTCGTATTCTATCAATTATCTTGATTCTTCTCAGATTGCAGTTAAGAGATTGTTTGACCTGACAATTTGCTTTTTATTTATCACCATCATTGGATGGTGGTTATTTATCATCATTTCTTTGCTGATCGTAATAGACTCCAAAGGTCCGGTAATATTTAAACAGTTGAGACATGGTAAAAACAATAGGCCCTTCTATTGTTATAAGTTTAGAACCATGAAATATAACCCTTCCAAGGAGTTTGCCCAGGCAAAGAAAAATGACGACCGTATTACAAGGGTAGGGAGGTTTTTAAGAAGAACCAGCATGGATGAACTCCCTCAGGTTTTCAATATTTTATTAGGTGAAATGTCCGTTGTGGGCCCTAGGCCCCATGCCTTAACCATGAATAGAGAATATTCTGTTCAAATTTCCAGGTTCATGTGTAGGCATTACGTGAAACCCGGAATTACGGGGCTAGCACAATGCAAAGGATATAGAGGTGAAATTAAGGATGATAAAGACATTAGGTTCAGGTTGAGGTATGATCTTTTTTATATCAAAAAATGGAGTGTGTTGTTTGATTTATATATCTCAGTACTGACTTTTAAATGTGTCTTTTTTAACAATGAAAATGCGTATTGAATCTATTGTGATCATTACTTTTTGAATCGGGAGATGGTTAAGTTCTAACCATCTCTTTTTTTTATCCTAATTGTTAGGGACTGAATTTTATATGGATGACGCTGTCTTGGATTGATCAGTTGAATTGGGAGGGGGATAGATTAAATGGGGTTTGCTACCGCTCAAATAATAGAAAAGCGATTTATTAGGTGATTTGCTGTTTGCTTTTTATCTTAAACAGGTAATTTATTCAAGTATTTTTAATGGAGGACTTATTCTTTTGAAAGGATTGGATGATGTCTTTTTTCTCAAATTCCGGAGACCCTTTAGAATGGTAGAAAAGGCAGAAATCTCATCTGAAATACATGATTTAAATTGTTTGATGCTTGAACATTCATTCCCAAACCGCCCAAAATAGCTTCTTTGCTTGAACTGGTTCTCGTGTGTCGTACATGCGATCTGTTTCAAGAAACCAAAGAGGCGTCCCTAAAGACACTTACCCTTAAAAATTAACAATAATGAAGAAAGACTCATCTAGAAGAACGTTTATTAAAAAAACGGCAATTGCAAGTTCTGCTGCGCTCATCGCTCCTACCATCATTCCCGCCTCAGCATTTGGTGCAAACGATAGAATCAATGCTGCGGTTTTAGGAATCAATGGGAGAGGAAACTCGCATATTCAAGGTTTTATGGCCCAAAAAGACGTGCAGGTAACTACTTTATGTGATCCTGATATGAATTTGCTGGTAGATCGTCAAAAAACTTTTAAAGAGAAATATAACCAAGATGTGGCAGTGGAGCAGGATCTAAGAAGAGTTTTTGACAATAAAGATATCGATGTGGTCAGTCTGGCGACTCCTAATCATTGGCATGCATTGGCAACTATTTGGGCTTGTCAGGCAGGAAAAGATGTATATGTGGAGAAACCAGGATCTCATAATATCTGGGAAGGTCGAAAAATGATTGAGGCTGCCAATAAATACGATAGAATCGTACAACATGGCGTTCAATTGAGAAGCTCTCCAGCTGTTCAGCAAGCCATTCAATTGATGAGGGAAGGATACATCGGTCGTGTTTACATGGCCAGGGGCCTGGTGTTTAGAATGAGAGGAGATATTGGAGATAAAGGTTTTGAACCGGTTCCAGAAGGATTAGATTATGATTTATGGACAGGTCCGGCTCCAAAACGACCTTTTACCCGGAATTTGGTGCATTACAACTGGCATTGGAACTGGGATTACGGAAATGGAGATGTGGGGAATCAAGGAATTCACGAAACTGACCTGTGCATGTGGGGATTGGATGTAGGTTTCCCTACTGAGATTACTTCCATGGGTGGTAAATACCTTTGGAACGACAGTAAAGAAGTGCCTGAAGTGTTGACTTCTATTTATAATTACCCTGAAGAAGGTAAAATCATCCAATTTGAGGTGAGACCTTGGTATACCAATACAGAGGGAGGAGCTACTGTTGGAAATATTTTTTATGGAGACAAAGGCTACATCGTGGTGGATGGATATGATAAATTCCAGTCATTCCTTGGGCCAGATAGGACGCCAGGGATTTCCGGTGATGATGGAGGAGAAGCAGCCACCGGAATGGATCGGGGAGCAGGTGGAACAGATGGACACTTTGCCAACTTTATTGAAGCCGTTAGAAAGCATGATCGATCTATTTTGAATGGCCCGGTGGAAACCGCACATTTATCATCAGGATTAGCCCATTTGGGAAATATCGCATATCGATTGGGAAGAGTATTACATTTTGACCCTCAATCAGAGAAATTCGTCAATGATGCTGAGGCAGACAAAATGCTGACAAGGAATTATAGACCGGGATTTGAGGTTCCGGATATCGTTTAACCAGGTCTTTGTTTGAAGCAAGGACGAGCATCAAAAGCCGTCAAGGCATTACCTTGACGGCTATTTCGTTTCATTCAAGCTACCTAACATGTCTTTAAAAGGGCCTATGCACCTTTGGGACATAGGCCTTACCTATTTTAGAATTCCCGTTGATCTCCTGTTTTGTCCTATGAAAAATACATTGTTTGTCTTAATTCTTTTGACCTTTTTTGGATTCGGAAACCGGTTGGTTTTTGCCCAAGAAAGTACTTTACTTGATAATGGTCAAAGTATTGATTTTGAAATTGTTAAATATAACAATCCAAAAACCACTTCCTTTTTGGGAGTGGGGCTGTGGGCCTGGCCCTTACCAATGGATTATGACGGAGATGGGGATATGGATATGCTGGTATCCTGTCCGGATAAACCCTTTAATGGCCTGTATTTTTTTGAGAACACTACGGGAGGATCATTCCCTGATTTTGCACCTCCGGTACGTTTGGGAGATGCCATCCGGAATGTGCAGGTATCCCATATAGAAGAGGGAATGAAAGTGAATGTGCCTGGAGCGGAATTGCTGGATTTCAAGATTCATATGGATGGAAAAAAGAGAGACCTATATGATGCTGATGAATTAAAAAAAGGGTTTGAAAAAGTCAGGTTTAATCAATGGAAGATGGTGGATTATGAAGGAGATGGTGATCTTGATGTAGTCGTAGGGATAGACGATTGGGCTGATTATGGTTGGGATAATGCATTTAACCAACAAGGAGAATGGACGAATGGCCCTTTGCATGGTTATGTGTTTTTATTGGAAAATGTGAATGGGGATTATGTAAACCGGGGTGAACTAAAAGCAGGCGGGAAAATCCTGGATGTGTATGGAGCCCCCTCTCCTAATTTTGCAGATTTTGATGGAGATGGAGACTTGGATTTGATTTGTGGTGAGTTTTTAGACCGGTTAAGTTATTTCGAGAATATCGGAAATAGGTCCAACCCCATCTATGCTGAAGGGAGATTTCTGGAGAACGCCACTGGTATAATCAACATGGATCTGGAAATGATTATTCCGGTTGCAGTGGACTGGGATCAAGACGGGTATGTGGATCTGGTAATTGGCGATGAGGATGGGAGAGTGGCTTTGGTCAGGAATACCGGTGTTACCCACCAAGGTTTGCCCCTGTTCGAATCTCCGGTTTACTTCCGACAGCAATCGGATAACCTCAAATTTGGTGCACTTGCCACCCCCGTCAGTGTGGATTGGGATCAGGATGGAGATGAAGATCTTATTACAGGAAATTCTGCAGGATATTTTGCCTTCATCGAAAACCTTGGAGGTGGGGAAAATCCAGTTTGGGCGGAGCCAGCCTTGTTGAAATCAAAAGGGGAGGCCATTCGAATCCAGGCAGGTTCCAATGGTTCTATTCAGGGGCCAGCAGAAGCTAAATGGGGGTATACCACGTTATCCGTAGCAGATTGGGATGGAGATGGCCATCCCGACATCCTGTTCAATTCGATTTGGGGCAGGGTAGAGTGGATTAGAAACACTGGCAATGACTTAGAGACTCCCAAGCCCGTTCTTGTGAAAAGAGGAAACGAGCCTGCTACCTATCCTGCATGGAATTGGTGGGAATCTGCACCGGATGAATTGGTCACGCAATGGAGAACCACTCCTTATGCGATGGATTGGAATCAGGATGGGGTGATGGATTTGATCATGTTGGACCATGAAGGGTATTTGGCATTTTTTGAGGGAGTGAAAACAAATGGGCAACAGGCTGTATTACCAGGAAAACGAATATTCTATGGTGAAAACGCATCAGTTTTCAGCAATCGAGATGTTCCAATGAATGAGGAAGGAGGTCTTTTGCAGCTGAATCATGCGGAAGATGGGGGAAGTGGAAGAAGGAAAATAAGTTTGGTGGATTGGGATCGGGATGGTGACATGGACTTATTGGTGAATAGTGTAAACGTGTCTCTTTTTGAAAATGTTGGCCAAACACCTGATAAGGTGGTTTTTAAACATCGAGGACCTTTGTCGGATAAAGTGCTGGCAGGTCATACTACCAGCCCCACATTTGTAGATTGGAACAAAGATGGGATCTGGGAACTGGTAGTAGGAGCTGAAGACGGACATTTTTACTACTTCAAGAGATAGTTTGGATTCGAATAGATTTATGACTTTTTTGCATTCAGCCTGTCTTTTTACTTTTATTTTTTTGCTGGGCTAACTTATTTTGATAATCTATATTCCGTTTTTAAGCTTTCTCTTTCTATTTTTTTTCTTTTAATAAAACTAAGTGAGAAAAATGCAAGAATTAGCAAACCATGTATTTCCGAAAATGATAGCTGCAAAGATTGCAATAAGGGATCCTGCTGGAGGATTTCTGGACTAGTTATTTGAGGGAAATTGAAAGAATGGCGGTCTTAATTATTATTGATATTCCTGGGATTTATATAATACAATCGGTCACAAATTTTGATAAGATTTGTGATATAATTTTGTAACAAAAAAGATGAATTTTTGTTACAATTCGTTTCTATTTTGTAACAAATATTTATTATATTTGTTACAAAATAAAAGTATTGAGTATCGAAAATCAAATATTAAAACGCATTGAGACCCTCCCTAAAGGAGAGCTGTTTCTGCCTGCTGATTTCAGTGATTTGGGTTCTTCTGAGGCAGTAAGGTTGTCTCTTTTTAGATTAGAAAAGGAAGGGGTAATCCTCAGGGTAGCACAAGGAATTTATGTTCGTCCAAAAGAGAGTGTTCTCATTGGAAAGTTGACGCCTACAGCCGAAGAAGTGGCAGAAGCCATTGCCAAAAGAGATCGGGTCAGAACCGTACCTACTGGGAGTTATGCTTTGAATGCTCTGGGTTTGAGTACCCAAGTCCCGATGAACATTGTCTTGCTTACGGATGGTTCACCCCGAGAACTCAGGGTAGGAAAGCGCTCCATTAAGTTTAAAAGAGCTACTCCCAAGAACTTATTGGCCAAGGGTAAAATCAGTCGCTTGGTGATCCAAGCATTGAAGGAAATCGGAAAGGATAGAATAACTGAAACAGACGAGCAAAAGATATTGGCTTTGCTACAAAAAGAGGATCAAAAAGACCTGAACCATGATATTGCTTTAGCACCTATATGGATTCAGAAGATCATGAAAAAGGCATTAGGCGATGGCAAAAATTGATTTCTATACCATAGACAAGGCAGAGAAAGAAGCCATTTTCAATGCTATTGCCAACGAAGAGGGGATGACACCATTTGCTGTAGAAAAAGACTGGTGGGTAAGCAGAACCTTGGAAATCATTTTTCAGATGTCAATTGCCCAACATTTGGTTTTTAAAGGAGGGACCTCATTAAGCAAAGCGTGGAAACTCATCAACAGATTTTCGGAGGATATTGATTTAGCTATCGACAAGGAGTTCTTTGAAGGCTTCAAAGGAGAAATTTCAAAGACTAAAATTACCAAACTTAGAAAAGAGGCAGGGGCCTACACGACCGGGATATTCTTTGAAGAACTACAAGAAAAATTTCATGAAAACGGATTATCTGGACTTGAATTTAAAGTAATAGAAGCGAAAGACAGTGATCAGGATCCAAGAGTCCTGGAAATCTATTATCCAAATATAATTCCATCAGATTCGGACTATATTTTACCAAGGGTACAAATAGAGATTAGCTGCCGTTCTCTTAGAGAACCATTCACTATTCAGACAATTGGTTCTATGGTTGATGAAGTGTATGCTGGTAAGGAATTCGCTAAACCGTTATTTAGAGTGCCTACAGCAATTCCAGAACGGACTTTTTTAGAGAAGTTATTTTTGTTGCATGAGGAATTTCACAGGCCGGTAGAAAAAAGAAGGGTGGAAAGGCTAAGTAGGCACATTTACGATGTGTTTCAATTGGCTAAAGCAGGAGTTGCAGCCAAAGCAATCAATGACAGAGAGTTGTATGAAACTATTGTTGCTCACCGCTTTAAATTTGCAAGAGTTGGGGATGTGGATTACAATTGTCACAATCCTAAAAAGCTTAACCCCATTCCACCTCCTGAGGTGATAAGAGAGTGGGAAAAAGATTATAGTAAAATGAAAGAGGATATGATCTATGATGGAGATAAGCCCTCCTTTCAGGAATTGATCAAAAATTTGGAAGAGATAAGAACCGAACTTCAATCATTGTACTGGGAATATAAACTTGACTTTCGTTCTCCCAATCACTAATAAAGCAAATGATTGACCAATAGATTTTTCAAGAAGTTTCTCCTCAACTATTCAAGATCCTTCGTGGGGGGATATAAATTGACCCTGAAGAGAATTTTGAGTTTTTGGTATCTACTTTTGAAGCAGAAGGAGGGAAAGTCTTTCGAACCGAAAAAGAACTGAATGAGTAATGGGATAAAGTTCAGGAGGACTTGAACTTCGAATGTGTGCTGATAGGGATCATTACAATGACTCGTAGGTATTCTATGTTATTAGGGGACAGAGTGATTTGGGTTTTCTTTTGGATTACAGTTTTACTCATGTATAACTGTGTACAAATTGAAATTGGTGTTGTATACACTTTTTGTCTCACTTTTTGATGACAATAATTCTTAGGTGAATACAAACCAAATTGATTCGAGAATAGGTGGTTTTAGGAATTTTGATTTCAATATTTACTAATAAGCAAAACATAATTGTGTAAAATATTATATTGTAGATTAAAAATATTGAATGTACTGGCTGTCTCTATTAAAAGAGTGATATGAAAAAGGCGCCAAATTATTATGATTTTGGTGCGTTGCAGTGAGTGATAAATGGAAACTGGCTTTATCTAAATTTGGGGTATGGACTTTTTTATAAAGAATAACCTATGCAGGTTTTTGCGGCTTCTATCAAAGTTTACCCTTGCCCTGGTACTTTTGTGTGCTAGTTGTCATCGAAAAAATAAAAATGTGGACTTAGATCAGGTATTCACCCATCCCATGGTGCTCCATGAAATTCAAATGACGGAAGGGCCAACAGGTCATTTTTTAAATCAAAGACAGGCATTTTCCCCGAATGATCAATTGTTGGTGTTTGACAATAGAAATGAGGATTCCAAAATAGGAGAGAATGCTTCCATTGAACTTTTGGACTTGTCCACGAAAAAAGTAAGCAGGGTTTACACCATTGAAAATCAACAAAATTTTGGGCCCGGGGCAGGAGCAGTGAGCTTTCACCCCAAAGAAAACAAGATTGTTTTTATTCATGGTTTATGGAATGCTTCGGAAAAAAAGCCGTATTCAATTACGAGGCGTTTTGGCATGCAGCTTGATTTGGATGATGATTTGAAAGCCAATCCACTGGATGCACGTGATGTTCAGGAACCTTTTACTTTGGGAGCCTTAAGAGGTGGATCCCATGCCTACTCCTATAGCTCCGATGGCCAAATGGTCAGCTTTACCTACAACGACGAAGTAGTGGACCTAGCGGCTCAGGAAAACCCAAAAATAGTCGATTTAAGAACTGTGGGAGCAATTTTGACCAAAGATCCAGTTTCAATTCATGGAAGCATCAATCCTGAAAATTTCAATGGAAGTGGCTTTGCCATCTTATTGGCGGAGGTTACCGCAACTCCTGAAAAAGGGACCGATCAAATAAGTAAAGCCTACGAAGAATGCTGGGTAGGAAAATCGGGTTACCAAAGGCAAGATGGAACCGTTCAAACAAGAGCTTTGGCCTATTTGGGAGATGTAGTGCTGGCAAATGGTGAGAAAGCGACCGAAGTCTTTATTTCTGACATACCTGAGGAACTTGAACAATTGAAAACTAGGGTTACCACTGGGACTAAGACGAGCCTTCCTGCTATTCCTGAGGGGGTGAAACAAAGGAGGTTGACCTATACTTCTACACATGCCTATCCGGGAGTTCAAGGACCGAGGCAATGGTTAAGAAGTTCACCAGATGGCAGTAACATCTATTTTTACAAAAAAGATGAAAAGGGACTGGTTCAAATCTATTCGGTTTCACCTGCAAATGGTACCATCGTTCAGGTCACCCATAATGATTTTTCCGCGGACACCTCCTTTGATTTAAGTTTTGATGGGAAGTATTTGGCTTATGGGGTAAAGGAATCCATTTACTTGACCAAAGTAGAGGATGGAAAGACCATCCAGATCGTGGCTGCTCCAAGAGGCAGCTCCCATGGACTTTGCAATATCAATTGGGCAAATACTTCTTATCAATTGGCTTATAATCGAAAAGTGATCAGTCCAGAAGGTCCGTATTTTCAGATTTTCACAGTATCTTTTTGAATTAATTTCACTACCTACAAACCTATTTTAAATCATGCGATTGCTTTCATTTTTTGCCTTGGTTTTACTGCTGGCATCATGTAAAACCAAGCTTGATCAGACTAATGAGCCCTCCCAAACAGCAGTTTTTCAGACCCAGGTGATTCCGGGGGAGTTGCCGGATCCTTCTGTGATCGAGGTGGACGGTACCTTTTATGCAACAGGCTCTTCCAATGATTGGGGGCCATTGTATCCCATTTACGAATCTTCTGATCTCAGGAACTGGAGATTCGTGAATTACGTGTTCAAGGAGATTCCTGAATGGACCAGTTCCAGTTTTTGGGCTCCCGAATTATTTTATCGGGATGGGAAATTTTACTGTTATTATACTGCTAAAAGAAAAGATGGGGTATCGGTGATCGGTGTTGCCAGTACCGAGGATATTTCTTCTGGGTTTGAGGATCATGGACAGTTGCTGGAGTGGGGAAATGAGTCCATAGATGCATTTGTGTTTCAGGAAGGAAATGAACTGTATGTGAGCTGGAAAGCCTATGGATTAAACCCGGATAAGCCGATTCAATTGTTGGGTGCAGCCCTATCAGAAGACGGCCTGCAGTTGAAAGGAGAAGTATTTGAAATGCTGACTGCTGAGTCAGGGAACTGGGAAAAAGGTGGCATTGAAGGACAATCTATTGTTGAAAAGGATGGTTACCTCTACCTATTGTATTCTGGCAATGCCTGCTGTGGCGCTTCATGCGATTACATGGTAGGTGTGGCCAGGGCAAAAAGCTTTCAAGGTCCATGGGAAAAATATCCTGGAAACCCCATATTAACGGGAAATCAAAACTGGAAGTGCCCTGGGCATGGGACTGCGATTCAAACCGGGGATGATTGGTATTACCTATACCATGCTTATCCTACAGCAGGTTTTCCCTATTTGGGGAGGGCTGCGGTCCTCAGTCAATTTTTTTGGAATGAAGCAGAGGCATGGCCCTATTTTAAAGTGAATGACCAAAGCTCCCAGCCTTCCCACCTTAAAAAGGATTTCAAGGATGAGTTTAATTCAGAAAAACTAGGGGCTGTCTGGAGGTATGATATCCCCAATTACGAGCAGGAAGTGAGTACGGATTCGGGGAAACTGGTAATGGTTGACAAAAACAGGGATCCTTCCAACCCATCAGGGGCTTTTATTGGCGTAAATCCAGAAGCAGCAGACTTTACCATGGAAGCAGCAGTCTTGGCGAATTCAGATGCATTAAGCGGAATTGCGTTGTATGCTACCAAGCAGAACAGTGTAGGGTTGGGCGTGGAAAATGGGGAGCTGGTCTTGTGGAAAGTGAAGGACGGAAGCTTGGAGATTTTACATGAAAGAAATTTGGGCCAAGAAGATAGAGTGAGGCTAAGAGCGACCGTGGAGCAAGGTTACCGCCTGAATTTTGAATACAGCCTAGATGGGAAAGCCTGGAGTCCGGTTACCAATGATCAAAACGGGGCAAGTCAGGTAGAGGGAGATCATTTGGATTTTTGGTCTTGGGGCATCAAAGCTGGATTATTTGTGAGAGGGGAAGAAAATAGTAAGGGTGAATTTGAAAATTTTAAATTGACCTACTGAATGCGCTAACCTACCGAGAATGAATCATCTATCCATTTTGTTGAATAGGCTGAATACTTGTTGAAGTAGATGAGCTGGCAAGGAGGTTTTTGAAGGAAGGGATTTATTTTTAATTCCCCTATTATCTTTGGCGTTTCACATTAGCTTACTCGTTTTGAAACACCTGTTATACTTCCTTGGGATCTGCCTTCTTTTTTCTTGTTCACGGCCTGCCAGGGAACAGGTATCCATTATACCTGCCCCTGCCCATCTCCACCTAGCCGGAGGGGAATTTGTGTTGGATGCTGAAACCCAGTTGATCGTTTCCGAAGCAGATGGGTTCCAACATGAAATTGATTTTTTCCAATCGTACATCTCAGAACAATTAGGGGAGGAGCTTTCCTTTTCAGAGGGGAGAACTAGTCTGGAAATTTTAAAGTCCAATGAAATTGAAGGGGAAGAATCCTATGCGCTTTCTATCCAGGAACATAAAATCACCTTAAAAGCCAGTCATAACAAAGGTGTTTTTTACGGGTTGGTCTCTTTGATCCAGTTAATTCCACCTTCCAATTCCTCAAAGGAGATCAGGCTTCCTGTTTTGGAGATCAGCGATCAGCCAACTTATGAGTGGAGGGGAATGCATTTGGACGTTTCCAGGCACTTCTTTTCCATGGATTATTTAAAAAGGTATGTGGATCTATTGGCCTTGTATAAACTCAACAAACTCCACTTACACCTGACCGATGACCAAGGTTGGAGAATTGAAATCAAGAAATACCCCCAATTGACAGAACAGGGAGCTTGGAGGACCTTCAATGATCAAGATTCAATTTGCATAGATAAATCCATGGAAGATCCTAGGTTTGCCCTGGACCCTAACCACATCCAAGTCATCGATGATCAACTTCATTACGGGGGGTATTATACACAGGAGGAATTGAAGGATTTGGTGGCCTATGCCGGTACCAGGCATGTGGAAATTATTCCTGAAATAGATATGCCCGGTCATATGATGGCTGCAATTTCGGTATTTCCGGAGTTGGCCTGTAATGGGGAGGCAGCATGGGGCGAGGTGTTTTCCACGCCACTTTGTCCTGTAAACGAGGAAGTCTATACGTTTGTGGAAAATGTTTTGACAGAGGTAAGTGAAATTTTTCCATCCAAATATATTCATATCGGTGCAGACGAAGTGGAGAAATCCACCTGGGAAGAATCTGCAGCATGCAATGAATTCATGCTAGAAAATGGGATCGAAGATGTGGACATGCTTCAAAGCTATTTTGTAAAGCGCGTAACCAACTTTCTCCAAGCAAGAGGGAAAGAAGTCGTTGTTTGGGATGATGCCTTGGCTGGGGGAATTGATGCGAGTCTGAATGTGATGTATTGGAGAAATTGGGTGGCTGAAGTCCCTGACAACGTAGTAAAGAATGGGAATGATTTGATTTTAACCCCCGGAGATCCTTTTTACTTTTCGAGTCCCAATTCCAAACTGTTTGACATCTACAATAAGAAGCTCTTAGGAGCTAAATTTCCAGAGGAGCTATCCCATCAGATCAAAGGTCTGCAAGCAAGTCTGTGGACGGAAACCATTCCTTCCGAGGACTTGGCTGATGCGATGTTATTCCCCAATGTATTGGCGCTTGCCGAAAGAGCCTGGTCTCCCGCTTCCATTCAGGATTGGGATTCCTTTAAAAGAAGACTGCCCAGCCAATTGGATCGACTGGAGTACATGGGGGTGAACTATGAGTATAAGCAAAGTAATGCCTTGATTCCCTTTATGAATGTGGACCTTGAAAATAAAAGGATCGGTGTTTCATTTGAAACGGACTTGAATGATCCAATCATCTATTATACCACCGATGGCAGTATGCCAAGCGCTGCTTCGAACCGGTATGAGGGGGAGTTTTTTGTCAATGGAAGTGCTTCCATTGTGGCAGCAGTATTTGAGGAGGGGAAGGCCAAAGAGCCGATTTTGCGAAAGCAGGTGGATTATCATCTAGCCATAGGCAAACCTGTAGTTTATCATAAGGCCTGGAACCCATCTTATCCGGCAGGAGATGCTGGAAGCCTCACCAATGGATTGAGGGGAGGAGACTCTTACAATGACGGTTTTTGGCAGGGATTTACCAATGACCTGGATGTCGTGGTAGACCTGGAAGAAGTCCATGACCTGTCTTCTTTCTCCGCCACTTTTATGCAAGTAATAGGACCGGGCGTGTTCCTTCCTGGCTCGGTAGAAGTTTCCATTTCTGGGGATGGGGAAACCTATGAAAAAGTGTTGACGTTGAATCATCCCATTTCCCCTGAAGAAAAAGGCTTGATTTTCCATCATTTTGATGGCTCACTGGAAGGGAAAAGAGCCAGGTATGTTCAAGTGGTTGCAAAAAACACCCAGTCCGGATTTATGTTTGTGGATGAGTTAGTCATCCAATAAACTATTCAATCAGGGATTTTCAAGAGGGGATCATGTCGGTCCCTTTTTTAGTCTGTCTGGTTTGGTGAGACTATGTACCATGCTGTTTGGATTCGTGATCATCCAGGAAACGTTCTCCCGAAATGAAATTGATCATGCTTAAATGCTGCAATAGGATGGTTTGGTGGGATTCGGTTCCCCCAAAAATTAAATGATGTTAATTCTAAAGGTATTTTAGTTAGAATCTCTTTTTTATGAGTAATGAATGAAGTATTTTCTCAGCTAGATCTATTTTTAAAACACCCTTGGTCCACTTCATTTGTTCCCTATGAATTTCAAAAATCTCCCTATTGTTCTGGTTGTCCTTGTTTTTATACTACGTTCCACGGAACTGATGGCTGCCCCGGATGTGGAATTTCGAGTCAACCTACAAGGGTATCTTTCAGATATGCCTAAAACAGCATTGCTGCTGAGCAAAGTCGATCTAGGGACAATAGAAGTATATTTAAAAACGTCTGCCGGTCAAACAAAAGAACGATTGGAACTTCAAAAAAAGGGCAATCCATGGAGTCCTTTTTCCTTCTATTATGAAGTTGATTTTTCTGGGTTTATGGAGGAAGGAGAGTTCTATTTGGAGTTGCCGGAATTGACTGTCAAAAGTGAGCATTTTCGGATAGGGGCTTATCCTGCCTGGCAAGAGGAGGTCGTCTCATTCATCAGGACACAAAGATGCGGGTTTAATCCCTTTACCGAAGAGTACTGTCATCAGGAAGATGGATTGAGTTTTTTCGGGATATGGTCTGATTCCACCAGAATGGATGCGACAGGAGGTTGGCACGATGCCGGAGATCAGCTGAAATATTTGATCACCAGCAGTAATACCACTGCCAGACTCTTGATGACTTATCAAATGAGGCCTGAGCGGTTTATGGATGAAGTAAATGAGCAAGGTCTTCCGATGAAGAATGAGCTTCCTGATATTTTGGATGAAGCCAAGTGGGGCTTGGAATGGATCCTGAAATTACATCCTGGACCCAGTGAATTATACCATCAAGTGGCTGATGACCGAGACCATAGAGGCTTTAAGCTACCTCATGAGGACAATGCAGATTATGGATGGGGGTCCAATCGTTTTAGGCCCGTCTATTTTGCAACTGGCAAACCACAAGGACTTTCTCAATACAAAAGCGAAGCCACAGGTATTGGGAACCTTGCGGGTAGGTCAGCTGCCACCCTCGCCTTGGGATATCAAGTATTCATTAGTTTTCCTGAGTTTCATGAATTTGCCGAGAAATGCTTGAAGGCAGCCGTAGAACTTTACCAAACGGGGAAGAAACAAGAAGGCTTTCAGCAGGGGAATAGTTTTAGTGCCCCCTATCGGTATGAGGAAAACACCTGGGCGGATGACATGGAGTGGGGGGCTGCAGAGTTGTTTAAAATTTCAAAAGAGAAAGAATATTTGGAGGATGCCAGAAGATATGCATCCATTATCAAAGAATGGTCCTGGATGGAACGTGATTCTGCCAGCCATTACGAAATGTATCCGTTCTTAAACATGGGGCATTACGCACTTTGGCAAATCGGGAAAGAAGAAGACAAAAAGCAGATGGTGGCCTACTTCGAACAAAACCTGGAGCAGGTAAAAAAACGAGCAGATCAGAATCCCTATGGTGTGGGGCATTTATTTATTTGGTGTTCCAATAACCTGGCAGCGGCAGTAGCTACCCAAGCCATGTTGTACGAAGAAATGACTGGTTCAACCAAATACCGACCTCTTTTGGTCAATCATGTCAACTGGTTGCTGGGATTAAACCCATGGAGTTCCAGCATGATTACCGGGCTTCCGGAACATGCGGATTCCCCCTTGGATGTGCATATGCCCTTTTGGAGATTGTTGGATACCTCCATTGCAGGAAGCCTGGTAGATGGCCCCATCTGGTCAAGTATTCATGAGAATATGTTGGGAATTGAACTTTCAGAACCGGATGAATATGCGCATTTGCAGCCGGATCATATTAAATACATGGATGATTGGATGGATTATAGCACCAATGAACCTACCCTGGATGGATCCGCAGAGCTGCTAATGATTCTTACTTATTTGAATCATGAATAAAGTCTGGGGGCTCTTACTGTGTTTTAGTTGCAGTGTTTCTTTTGTTCAAGGACAAGTAACCTATGATGCCTATGGAGCTTTGACCAGATCAGACCAAAAGGAGAAAAACATTTACCTGATTTTCTCCGGGCATGATTACCAGGAAGGTTTTGAGCATGTTCTTTCGGTTCTAACAAAATATGAAATAAAAGGATCCTTCTTTTTTACGGGAGAATTTGTACGGTCTAATCAGGAACTGGTGAAAAAGATAGCGAAAGGGGGGCATTACCTGGGAGCCCATTCTGATCAACACTTATTGTACTGTGATTGGGGAAACCGAGATAGCTTATTAGTGGATGAACAGTTGATCAGGCAGGACATCATGGATAATTTGAAGGAGTTGGGGAATCTGGGAGTCCATCCTGATATATTCTTGCCTCCCTACGAATGGTACAATAAGAAAGTCGTGGAGATTGCGAAAGGGTTGGGGCAGCTTACCATTAATTTCAGCGCAGGGACAAGGTCAAATGCTGATTATACCAGTCCTGACATGGACAATTATGTCGATTCATCTACGATTCTTGAAAGTGTTTACGAGTATGAATCGAAGGCTGGGTTGAACGGATTTCATTTGTTAATTCACCCAGGTACGGACCCCAAAAGGGAGGATAAATTCTACCTGCAATTGGAAGGATTAATTAATGGACTCGAGGGTAAAGGATATAAGTTTGCAAAACTATCCAGGTAACTAAAATGGGTTTAGAAAACCTGGCATCTTGAAACATCTCAACCGAAAAAAAACGTAAACAATGAAATTTAAAGCATCTTTAGATACGCTTGCCAAAGGCATTACAGTGTTTATTATTTTACTTTTCATTTATTTGGGGCAGCGCAGTTTCCTCATCATTATGGATTCAGAAACTGATACCACAAGCTTTTATCTCCATGTATTTATACTCGTGTTTTTAATTCTAGTGCTGTTCGGCACCTGGGTTTTTTCACCTCAGGGTTATGAGATTGGTGATGGAACACTTACCATCAAAAGGATTATTGGAAATGTCCACATACGCCTTCCTGAAATCATCGAAGTGAAAGAGCTTTCAAAGGAAGAGACCAGAGGTACTATTAGGACTTTCGGAGTAGGGGGATTATTTGGCTATTTTGGAAGGTTTTATATTCCTAAACTAGGGAGGGTGATTTTATTTGCTACCCAAAGAAAGAATAAAGTACTCATTAAAAAGAAGGACGAGACGCAGATAATCATCACACCGGATAACCTTCAATTCACCCAGTATTTAAATCAAAAAATAAGCTGATTCAGAGAGATATCAAACCTCATTCATTTTTAGGTTGATTTCCTTCAATGCCTGGTCCAACTCTACACTGGATAATTTTAAATTGTAGAGCAACTCTTTTTTTTCAACAGGGTCTAACTCGTGATTCTGGATCAGATCAGTGATTCCCATAATTCTTGCTAGAGGAGCCCGGACCACATGGGAATGTTCAAAAGCGATATCTTTCAATTTCTTGTTTTGAGATTCAAGCCTGTTTAAGAATTTGACCTGATCGGTGATGTTTTGAAAGGTGGTAATATAACTGACGGATTTAATCCGCTCATTTACGACTTTCATTCCGTATGCTTTAAGAATAATAATCTCTCCATTTTTACATAAAATCCGCTTGGTAAAAGTGAATCCTTCATTTCCTTTTGATTTGGAAATTAACTTCAGTTCTTCTAGGTCTATTTCCTTCCATTCGACAGGAGAAAAGTGGATTATATGTTTTCCTTCTATTTCCGATGCTTTGTATCCCGTGATTTTGCGGATATTCTCACTGATATAGGTGACATATCCCATTTCATCCAGTTTTAAAATCCCCAGATTGGGATTGGTGAAAAGTAACTCAAGTTCCTGTTTCCTTTGATTGACTTGACTGTACAATCGATAAATCAGGATAAACAGCAAAAGGCTGGTGACGATGACAAAGAAAATTCCTTTTGCCAATTGATACCTGGACATTTCCCTAATATCATTGCTGACTAAATATTCCGCAGCCTTGTCACTAAAGAAAATCCAGCATATACCTACTATTAAATAGATAAGTGAAATAGTCCAAGGTTTATTTATAGTAGAAGATTTTGACATAGCCCTTACCTGGCAAGGAAGTAATTTTCGCTTAAAGATATTTGAATAAACTTTGTTATGAACCCACTTTAGAATAAAATAATTATTCTTTCATTTTCTACCAGTGAAAAATTGGGTTGTCAGAAGGAGCGTGTGGCTTTCCGAAAAGTCAGCCATTTAAAATACGAAGGGTAATGATCAACTATCAATTTGTTATGGTGAAAAGATTGGGATTTGCAGAAGCGCAGTTTTTCAATTCGATCAAACCTTACGGGGAAGGCATAAAAAGTAGAAAAAATCTACCCTGAGAAGGAAGTAAACCCTACTACTTTTTATAGATGGAAACAGCGATGGAGCAGGAAATGGAAAATCGATATCGTGTTATGGAAGCTAGTAAAGTCAAGAAAACTGAACGCATTAAAATGAAGATTTTTATGCTTTTCAACCGTTAAGCAGGACAAAAGTGAATACGGAAAACGGCTCAAGACCGGTTGGTCCAAACTAACCGCTCGACTTGGTCTTGAACGCTTTGGAGTATTCACTTTCCTTCGCTAATCGGATGAAAACTCAACTTTTGACAAGCCCAATGTTCGGGGGAGGAGATAACGTTTTTAGAACTAGGGGTTTCTGCGACAATTGATTTTAAAACTTATTTGTCTAATTTAGGATGAGTGATCTTTTATATACTCCCTTCATTGGGGTTGGTTTTTTTTCTAAAATTTTTCGATTGGATGTATGAGTAAGCAAGCATTATTTTCAAAGGACAAGCCAAGAACAGCAAATATTTCCCCCCAAAAATCTCCGGCGGGTTTAAAATCCCAGGTAGATAACAGGCCGGAATCTCAGACTCAAAGGAAAGTGAAAGACATGGCTAATGCTCATTCGTTGCCACCTTCCTTTAACCCAACTGACCATGCTTCAATGGATACAGGAGGGAACCATGTGATCCAACAAAAGAAAAACAATACAGGTTTACCGGATCATTTGAAATCTGGAATTGAAAGCCTGTCAGGAATATCCATGGATGATGTACAGGTCCATCGGAATTCAGATAAACCCAAACAGCTTCAGGCACATGCTTATGCACAGGGTACGGATATCCATTTAGCACCCGGTCAAGAACAACATTTGCCACATGAAGCCTGGCATGTGGTGCAGCAAAAGCAGGGAAGAGTCAAGCCAACCATGCAGTTAAAAGATTCGGTTCCTATCAATGATGATGCAGGACTGGAAAAGGAAGCGGATAAAATGGGGGCTCAGGCTTTAGAGGCAAAGTTTGAGAATACCAGTTCCATTCAATTGAAAGCGGTATCCCATGTGACCCAATTGGTCAATGATGCAGGATTGCGTCCCCAAACAGACGAACGAATTGACCAATTGAAGGATGAAACAGTAGAGATTCTAAAAGTTTTAAGCGCATTGGGTAATGATTGGGAGCAAAAATATGGCAAGATCGCGAAGGAAAAAGCTTCAGGGAAGGCAGAAAGTTTGTTGAAAGGAGAGGAAACCGATTATCCTGCTGAGATTCGAAAAGCGGCTTTAAAAGAGTTGTGGTCAAGAATGTCCACGGAAGAAAAATTGGAGATGGCGCAAGAAGCTGCCAGGCTAGGAAGTAATGCACTCGGTTCTGTCTTAAGCAGTGGTTGGGAATTGGCAAAGGAATTAGCTTTTAATTCAGAGGGTGAACCTAGCCAAGAGGAAGAAGTTGTCAGTTCAAAAAGTAGATCCAGGCAAAAAGAAAAAGCCAAAGCAAGACCAAAACCGAAGCCAAGTAAAGAAGAAGCTGAAAAGAGCCAAGGAAGTTCCGGGTTTCTACTAAACTTGACTACCGATGACATCAACACACTTTATGAGCTATATAAGATTAGAAAGGAAGCTTTAAGTGAAATAGCCAAAGCAAAGCAGCAGATCGTGGATACTTCGGGGGATATAGGAGAGGTGTTAGGAGCAAATGTGGGTAAACTGAGAGATGAGTATGACTTTGGTAAACGGATGAATAGTCAAAAACAAGCATTTTTGGTCGCAAGAAAGAAATTAGATTTTCTAAAAGAGGCCATCAATGAAAATGCAGACATGGCTCGATACAAGGATGAAATAGAGGCATTGGAATATGCATTAAACAGTATTAATGGTCCTCGATCAGTTTATATTTTTGATTTGAATGAGGAGGCGAAACAAGGGTTCCCCCAGAAATGTAGCATGGCCATAGATTACATTAAAATCAGTAAACCTTTGATTCGAGATCAAACCATTTCAGAGGGACTTAGCTCAATAGGAAAGGCCTTGTCATCTGTTGTCGAAGGAAGAGGTAAAAAGGAAGAGAAAATTGGGGCAGCGAAGGGTCAACTGGTCAATACGCTTGAAGGAGCGCTGGGGAAATCCTGGAGTAATTTTACTTCTTGGGGCTGGACCCCTACAGGGATTAAAAAGATGAGTAAAGAGTTAAAAAGTGCGGATTCCACTGATGCTAAATTGAGGGTAGCCATTTCTATTGCAAAAGATGCTTCAGGTAAAGAAAGTAGTAACCGTTATCCTGAAACTCAGTTTTTTTATGAGACCTTGGCTAAAGTAGACCTGAATAATGAGAATAGTCTGTTAATTGCCTCCTCAGTCCTCTCTCAAATCGGAGGGAAACTGGGGTGATTTTCCAATAGCATGATGAGAAAAAGCATTAGGAACTATAGAACAATTGATTTTTAGAATGGATAATTTGATTTCTGAGGCAAATGCAACCTGTTTGGAAAGTGAACTGGAGTGGTTTCAAAAGCTTTGGTTACTCCGGGGAAAAATCACTTTTGAACTGTCGGAACAGGAATCGGCATTAGACCAACTTGCGATTCCTTCATACCCGCCGGAATCTAGCAATTATGCGAAATTGATTGCGGAAAATGAGATGACCATGGAGGAACGGTTGGTGTTGTTGCTTGCATTGATACCTCATATCAAACCCGCCCAATTAGATATTCTTCAGATAAAAAATCAAAATTTTGATTTGCCCTTCACCGAATTTGGTGGAGTCAAAGGCGAAAAACATCGTGGCATATTACCTACCGGTGAAACAATCATGTTTTTATTGGCAGGTACTGGTTTAAACAAAAGGTTCCGTCTTCAATCCATGTTCGAAAAAGATCACTTTTTTTTTCGGAAAAACATCCTGTTCATAGATTCTCCTAATCCTGGGGAACCCTTTTTAAGCGGCACGTTGAGGATTTCCAAAGAATACCTCACCTACTTAACCACGGGAGGCACCTATACCCCGAATTTTGACCAGGAGTTTCCAGCCTGTAAGGTGGAAACAGAACAGGAATGGTCAGATTTAATTGTCAATGAATCTGTGATGGAAGGCGTGATAGAAATTAAAAATTGGTTGGAACATGGGTATAAACTGAAAAGTGCTTTCGATTTTGGAAGAAGAATAAAGCCAGGTTTTAAAGTGCTTTTTACAGGACCTCCGGGAACAGGTAAAACGCTCACAGCAAGCTTACTCGGTAAATCCTGTCAAATGGATGTTTATAGAGTGGATTTGTCCATGGTAGTGTCCAAATATATAGGAGAAACTGAAAAAAATCTTTCCAAAGTATTTGATCTAGCGGAGAACAAAAACTGGATTTTATTTTTTGATGAAGCGGACTCCTTATTTGGGAAAAGAAGTCAAACTTCCGATTCACATGATCGATATGCCAATCAGGAAGTTTCATTTTTATTGCAAAGAATAGAGGATTACAGAGGATTGGTAATTCTTTGTACCAATTTCAAAAATAACATAGATGAGGCTTTTTTTAGGAGATTTCAATTGGTGTTGGATTTTGAACTTCCAGACTTTTCCCAGCGACTTCATCTATGGAATACGGCATTAGGGAATGAATTTGAATACGAACCTGCCATCGATTTAGATAGAGTCGCCGAGAAATACGAGCTTTCTGCTGCGTCCATCATCAACGTACTTCATTTTTGTTTGCTAAAATGTATGGCCAGGAAAAGTAGCGTGATTCTGCAACATGATTTAAAAAATGGAATCAAAATCGAAAAAATCAAAGAAGGTAAAAGTTTAATCGCGTGATTCCTTTGATTTAGTTTTTTCAGAAAAATATTCTACGATAATATCATCCTCCTCTTTTCTGTTTTTTTGTTTCAGGTTTTCTATCAAAATATATAAGGATTTGATCTCTTTTTCCTTTTCTAAAATATCATCGGTTTTTTCTGTCAATTGGATCTTTAAATTTTCTGTTTGCAATAAATATTCTCGCCCATGTGATTTCTCTTGATCTAATGCATGTTTGAATTCAAATAACTCTTGGTCTCTTTTTAATAATTGCTGTGCTAAAAACTCATTCTTTTTTGAATAGTATCTCCAAATAAAAAATAAAACCAAAAGCAAAATTATTATTATAAAAATCAATAAATAATACATGATGGTATATATGCAGATTTAAGTATTTTGAGGAATATATAAATATGAAATTCTTTTGTGAGAAATCCTTGTATTATACCTTCTTTGTTTATAATATAACAGGATAGAACCCATGGTACAGCATTTTTGGATGGGTATTTTTCGTTTTAAATTTTAGGTTAATGATCGACACGGTGATGGTTCATGTTAGGGATCTTATCAATCAGAATTTTAAGAATCAGCATGGATTTTCTGAAAATAAGGTAGTTATCTCTAATTTGGTTGATCTGGATGGAAGTTCTCCTTTAGAAGTGGATGATAAAGTCGTGATGTTTCTGCTCAATTTAGGGGAAGAGCCTTCCCTGAAAAACCACTCCTCTCGATTAGGAGCTTTTGACGGGGCTGGATTTCAAAGTAAATCCCCCATATTATACCTCCATCTACACGTCGTTTTCTGTGCAAATTTTAGAAACAAAAAATACATAGAGGGATTAAACTACCTCTCCCAGATAGTTAGCTTTTTTAATAAAAACAGGATAATTGATACCAGTAGTTTTGGAGCAGGGGTTTCAAAAAAAATAGAAAAAATAAGCTTTGAACTTTGTTCATTGAGCTTTGATAGCATGAGCCATATTTGGTCTTCCATAGGGGCCAAGATATTGCCTTCTTCCATTTATAAAATCAGTTTAATAGCAATTGATGATTCGCCAATGACCGGTTTTGTACCAGCAGTAAGTACTACAGGGGAAAATTCAAGAGAATGATACTATAATGAATGAGATTTTTTCCCATATAGCCTCCGTTACGTTTTTTCATAGCTATTTCCCCTCCTCTGGATTTACTGGGTTTGAACTATCCTATTCAAATAGGACGGCGAAAATTTTAACTAATTATTCCATGCTATTGAAGAACAGCCCTGCAGGATTTCATCTGCTCTGTTCAGATTTGGAAGTCCTAAAAAATGAAAGAACAAACCTGAATTTTCACCTCAGCATCAAAGACTCTAAATTTCTAAATTATACAGATTTAGATCGTTTTAGATTAGGTCATGAGGTGTTGTTCTTATCTAATATTTTGGATAAGCCCAATCAAGAGACACTTCAAATAGGCGAGAAAGTAACATCCGAAGATATTTTTCCCATCGTTGATTTTCCCAAACTTAAAAATCAGTTAGCGGGCTTCTCTGGTAAGATCACCCTATTGGATTCCTTTAAAAATGTGGTTTTTGAGTTTGAGGATGTGGATCGTATTCCCGAGGATTTAGAAGAAGGATTTTATGAGTTTAAATCCAATGGGAAAGCAATTTCATGCTACTATTTGAATGAAGGAAGCTTTCGGGTACCACATATCATCGTTTCTCTGAACCTTGGCCTGATTTATCAGGATTTCGTCACCAATGGGACGAAGGAATTTCATGCGGATTTTCAACGAAGATCCACGGTATGGAGGTATATCCTGGCTGAGAAGTTTTATGAGAAGTTCGCCGATTTAACCATTCTTGACCTCAATTCGAAAGAACTTTTATTTTCTAAATCGGAAGTGCAGGTTTCCCCAACGCTTAAATTTTCGTGCTTGCAGTCAGATATACCCATTCCACTAAGCAGTGAAGAGGAATACAGATTTCAACTCTTAGATCAATATAATCCAGAAAAAAAAACAGGGAAAATTGTGACTAAAACGTTGCCAAAAGCGAATGCCGACATGATTTATCCGGACCCTTCCAAAGAGGGGATTCTTTACTCTCACATTTTTATATAATCAATTTTAAATTTTAACTATTTCTATTTTATGGCACAAAATCTAATGACTCCCGGAGTCTACATTGTTGAAAAAAATGCTTTTCCTGGCTCAGTGGTCGAGGTAGCAACTGCTATCCCGGCATTTATTGGATATACGGAAAAGGCATCGAGAAACGGAAAATCTCTTGTGAATGAGCCCACAAGAATTACATCTTATGCAGATTATTTAGAGCTTTTTGGTGGTGGTTTTAGTCCTAAATTCACATTAGAAGATCCTAAACCAGGTGATAGAAATCTTTTTTCATTGAGTGATGGAGATAAAACGATCACTTACAAAGATGACAACCTTTTTTACCTCTATAATAGCCTCAGGTTATTTTATTCCAATGGTGGAGGTACCTGTTACATCGTTTCCGTAGGCACTTATGGCGGAAAAGAAGGCTTGAAAATCGACAAAGATCAATTATTGGGTACTTCAAAAGGTGAAGATGGCAAACTGATCGAAGGAGGTTTGGCTAAGTTGGTCAAGGAACAAGAGCCTACCATGATTGTGATTCCTGACGCAGTAGCACTTGGAGCTGATGCCTACGAGATCTATAAGCAAGCGATGGCCCATTGTTCCAAAATGCAAAACCGATTTGCGATTTTGGATTTATTTGACGGCTATAACAAACGTGAGATGGATGTGGATAATGTGAATTTCTTCAGAGAGAATATTGGCTCAGAGAATTTGAGTTATTCTGCATCCTACTATCCCTGGTTAAATACCAATGTGGTACAAAAACCCGAAGTTTCTTTCAAGAATTTTGACGATTCAGTAGATCTTTCAGCGATCCTTCCTGAGGAAAAGGCAAAGAATTTGGTTTCTACTTTTCCTAAAACAGATGATGAATTTTTGGCAAAGCTTAAAGCAGATAAGCCGGATATATCCGATGAAGATGCTGCAGCAGCCTTGCCGCAATATAAATCCAATAAAGAAACGAATTTACACCTTGGACTGATGGCAACCAGTCCGACTTATTCAGCATTATTGGATGAGTTGAGAGCCATTATGAATTTACTTCCGACTGCTGGTGCCATTGCTGGTATTTATACCATGGTAGACAATAGCAGAGGTGTTTGGAAGGCTCCTGCAAACGTGAGTTTGAATAATGTGGTGAAGCCTGCAGTGAACATCACGCATGACCAACAACAGGATCTGAATGTCAATGCGGTATCAGGAAAATCCATCAATGCGATCAGAACTTTCCCTGGAGTAGGAACCCTGGTTTGGGGAGGTAGAACCTTGGATGGAAACAGTTTAGACTGGAGATACATCAATGTTCGAAGAACGATTATCATGTTGGAGCAATCCATCAAGTTGGCATTAAGAGGCTATGTTTTCGAGCCGAATGATGCGAATACTTGGGTGACCGTAAAAAGTATGATTTCCAACTTTTTGAATGAAAAATGGAAACAAGGTGCATTGGCAGGATCCTCTCCTGAAGATGCTTTTGATGTTCAAATAGGATTAGGTACCACCATGACTGCCCTGGATATTCTGGAAGGTAGAATGTTGATTTCCGTGAAACTGGCGATTGTCAGACCAGCAGAATTTATCGTGGTGACCTTCGAGCAGCAAATGCAAAAATCCTAATTCAATTTTAACAAACTTAATTCTTTAAATAGTACTAATTATGGCAGGTGAAAAACAAGATAATGTATGGCCATTACCGAAATTTTATTTTACGGTAGATTGGGGAAGTAGCAATACGAATATGTCTTTCCAAGAGGTAAGCGGATTGGAAATCGAGACACAACCTATAGAGTATAGACATGGTAACAGCCCGATTTTTTCAACGATCAACATGCCGGGAATCGTTAAGAACAATAAAGTGACCATGAAGAAAGGAGTCTTTGTGAAAGACAACAACTTCTGGGACTGGTATAATCAAATCAAGATGAATACCATCGAAAGACAGACTGTGGTGATCAAGCTTTTGGATGAGTCAGGAAATCCAACCATGGTTTGGACTTTGAATAATGCTTGGCCGACAAAAATCAGTTCTACAGATATGAAATCTGACGGGAATGAAGTAGCCATAGAAACCATTGAAATATCACACGAAGGCTTGGTGATTGCAAATAGTTAACAATGGACTACGGTTTTTTTCAAGATGGGTATGCTCCACCCACTGCTTTTCACTTTAGCGTCAAATTTTTAAAATATGGCGATATGGAAAGCAGTTTTCAGGAGGTTTCCGGTCTTAAAGTTTCTGTCAAAGTAACGGAGAAAAAAGAGGGAGGAGATAATGAATATGTTCATTATCTCCCCAACCCTCCCGTGTTTCAGGATTTGGTACTGAAAAGGTGCCTTTTGCCGAATGAGGAACTTACGAATTGGTGTAGAGATGCCTTGGAGAAATTCAAGTTTGAACCCTTGAATTTACAAATCATCCTTTTGGGCCCAAACCGTGAAAGTATGGCGTCCTGGACAGTCGAGAAAGCGTTTCCTATTTCCTGGGAGTTATCTCCATTAAACAGTACGAAGAATGAGCTCGCCATTGAGACGTTGACATTAAAGTATACCAAATTCACAAAAGATTCTTGATATGACTCTGATTATTAAACAATTGACTATCAAAGGAGAGGTGTTGAATGAGGAGGCCCTTGAACCTACCTCCCCAATTTCTGAGAGTCGGTTAGAACAAACCATGGAAGAGATGAAAAAGGAAATTAAAGAGGAATGTCTCGAAAAAATGAATGAGGCCCTTGAAAATTATTTGATGCGTTGAAATGGATACAGGTAAACTTACCAAAATGAAATTGGTGGCTTATAAAGAGCCTGATTTTTCCGGTCAGATAGGGGAGTATGAAGTGTTGGTCAATCCTGAAAAGTACAAGGATAAATCAGAAATTAAGTATTCTACCGTTTTGTCACCCATTGGTTCTTCCTATGAATCAACCAAATTCCGTGGGGCAGGTCCAAAAGTTTTTACGATGGATTTCTTTTTTGATGGGACGGGAATCCTCAACTCCGAAAAGGTAGACCTTCAGATCCAAAATTTAAAGGATCTGATTTATACCTATAACGGGGATATTCATGAGCCCAATTACATCAAGATATTTTGGGGGACCCAATTCTTGTTTCAAGGAAGATTACAATCATGGGAGCCCAACTATACCATGATGGATACAGATGGAACGCCCCTGAGAGCAGAAGTGAAGTGCGGGTTTATCTATTCCATTACAGCGAAGAAAAAGGCTTTATTGGAGAATAAGAATTCAGCGGATTTGACCCATGTTCGGGAAGTGAAATCCGGGGATCACTTACCTGCTATGTGCTATAAGATTTATGGTGACAGCAAATATTATATTCAAGTGGCCAAGTTCAATGGCATCAGCAACTTTAGGGACATCCTTCCTGGAGATCAAATAATTTTTCCACCAATCGTGTAAACTCATGGCCCAGCTGGAAGAAAATTCCGAACCGGTAAGTTTTGAAATAAAAATTGATGGATCTGTCATAGATGGTTCCATTGAAGTGATTTCCATCACAGTTGAACAAGAGATCAACAGAATTACCAATGCTGTCATCAAAATTGCAGATGGTGGTTCTTTTGGCCTGGTCAATGAGCCTTTTGCGAATAGCAATGGGGATAATTTTATTCCAGGAAAAGAGATAGAAATCAATTTGGGATATGCAGATGATAGAAGTCTTGCTTTTAAAGGGGTGGTTGTCAGCCAACGACTCATCGTCAAAAAGAACTCCTCTTACATTCAAGTTCTATGTAAGGACAAATCTTTTTTATTGACCAAGACCCGGTCCAATGCCATTCTGGATCAACAAGCAGATAGTGATTTATTTTCCGCGATGGCCAGTACTACCGGAGTTTCTATTAGCAGTGATCCGCTCACTACCTATCCTTATCCTGTAGTCCAGCATAATTGTACAGACTGGGACTTTTTAGTGATTCGTTCCGAAGTGAGCAATTGCTATGTATGCACCTCCGAAAACAGTATATCGATTAAAAAATTTGATTTTGGTACTGCCAGTGACATTACTATTTCAGCTGACCTAGTGGTCATTGAGGTGGATTTAGACCTGAATGGAGAAAATCTTTTCTCAGAATTTGAATTTACTGGATGGGATCAAAGTACCCAGGCGGTCATCTTGGAAACAGGAAGTTTGAGTGATTCCTTGAGCCAGGGAAATTTGACAGCAAACAGTATTTCGGGGAGCTTGTCCATCCCAAAAATGAGTAAATACACTTCTGGAAAGGTGGGGTCTGAGGAATTTAAGACTTATTCCGATAGTTGGATTAGCAAATCTGTGTTGTCGAAGATCCAAGGAAAGGTCAAAGTGGTAGGGACTACCAGTATCAAAGCCGGAGATTTTGTTGAATTATCCAATTTTTCTGACCGGTTCAATGGGAAAGGTTTTGTTTCCAAAGTGTTTCAAGAATTAATTGATGGCCAATGGTCAACCACCATTTATTTGGGATCTAATTCCCGGTGGCATTCCTCTTTACCAGATATTGATGACAACAAAGCCATCGGACTAACCCCTTCTGCCGCTGGGTATCAAATAGGGGTGGTAACCAAAATTGATAGTGATCCTGATAATGAATTTAGGGTGGAGCTTCAATTACCCGCCTTCAATAATTCCAATAGTGAGAATAAAATTTGGGCTCGGCTGGCTTTTCCTTATGCAAGTGCCGATGCCGGCTTTTTTTTCTTCCCTGAAATTGGAGATGAGGTGTTGGTGAACTTCCTTGGAAATGACCCTCGATTCCCAGTGATCACAGGAAGTTTGTATTCCAGTATAAACAAACCAAAAGAGACTCCTTCAGAAAACAATGAAATCAAATCCATTTATTCCAAGTCCGGGATTTCCATCACATTTGAAGATGAGCAGAAGATCCTGACGGTGAAGACGCCTGACGGTCATGAAGTAGTCTTATCGGATCAAGACAAAAACATCAAATTGACTGATGTAAATGGGAATACAATGACCATGGACGAAAGTGGCATTGCTCTCTCAAGTCCAAAAGATATTACGATAGAAGCCACAGGGGATATAAAGATGAGTGCTACCGGAACGATCGATCTTTCTGCCACCTCAGATTTAAAGGGCTCAGGTATGAATGTGGAGATGTCGGCAGATACAGGATTTAAAGCTTCTGGGAATGCCTCGGCTGAGCTTTCCGCATCAGGACAAACGACAGTTAAGGGAGCAATGGTTATGATCAATTAAAAAGAATATGCCTTTAGCAGCTAGATTAACAGATATGCATACATGCCCAATGGTAACCCCAGGATTACCACCGATACCCCATGTAGGAGGGCCTATTGTTGGGCCGGGAGCTCCCACTGTATTAATCGGCAAATTACCTGCCGCAAAAATGGGAGATAGTTTAGTATGTGTAGGTCCACCGGATACCATTGTGATGGGTTCGGCGACCGTGATGATAGAAGGTAGCCCCGCGGCGAGAATGGGGGATACCACCGCTCATGGAGGGTCAATAGTTCTTGGATGTCCCACGGTAATGATAGGAGGGTAAAAAATATGGACTCAAACGACAAGTCATTTTTAGGTGTTGGCTGGGCTTTTCCTCCGTCTTTTGACAAAGACTCCAGGAAGTTGAAAATGGTGGCCGGGGAAGAGGATATCAAAGAAAGCATTCGGATCATATTAGGCACCATTCCCACTGAACGGGTAATGTATCCCAAGTTCGGGTGTGATCTGATTTCTTATGTCTTTGAATCCAATGACCCCACCTTGTATACCATGTTAAAGGATACCATTTCAGATGCACTGCTATATTTTGAACCAAGGATAAAAGTGAAGGAGATAAAATTTGATAAGTCTCAATTTATGGAGGGGATACTAAAAATCTTTATTGACTATACCATCATCATTACCAATACCAGAAGCAACATGGTTTACCCCTTCTATTTTAATGAAGGAACCAATATTTAAAGAATCATCCGTGTATGAAGAAAGGAATTAATCAAAAAGGGAGGTTATTAACTGTACTGGATCCGTCTTATGTAAAGACGGATGAGCGTACCTTTTTGGATTTGGTTCAATTCACTTTAAAGTATGCTGAAAAAGTGAAATTCTTTGATCTGATGAATACTCCAAGTGCCACTTGGAAGTCAATGTTGATGAGTGATTCGGTTTTTATCATTGGCTCCATTGCAGAAATGGATTTGAATTTTTACAAAAAAAAGCATGAAGAACTAGAGTTTCTCAGGAAAGAGTCAGGAGCAAAAAAGCGAAAAACAATTCAGGAAGAGTTAACGGCAAATTCCCTCTCATTGGTCAAGAACTTATTTATTTGGAAAGAACTGTTAATTGAATCAGAATACCATGGGGCCTTGCTTAAGGAGATACTCAATGCTTCCAATTTTTTAATCCCCAGAATCAAAAGATTGATTCCTCAACAGCATCGCTATTCCCCTCAGGACTTTGATTTGACTGCCGAAGAAGTAATCGATGATCCAAGCATAGACCTGAACGAGTCCTTTAAAATGTTTTTTAAGAACCTGATGTTTGTTCAGGAAAAAGCATCCCAAAAATTCGAATTCAGTCAAGTAGAGCCTAATTTTCATCCACCTCATTTAGGATTGATTTTGAGTTTCCTAAAGCTTTTTCAATTGGCCCAACAAGAACTCAACAAGCTGTTGGAAAGGCACCTTGATTATTATTACCAGGAGGTGTTGGGACAAACTGAAAAGGAGAAGAAACCAGCAACAGCCTATGTTGGAATCAGTTCCAAACAATTGGATCAACTGGAGATGGGAGTTCCTGTTGACCTCACCTTTTCCAACAAGGAAACGGTGAGCTTCCATACCTTGACTCCGGTGAACCTGAGCGCTGCAAAAATTTCAGAAGTTTGGACCATCTATAGAAATTCTTACCAGCCTTTTTCGGATAATATATTAAATGACCACAGCGAATTAAACTCCATTTATGATTCCTGCTTGTTTATTGGGGAGGGGCAAGAAACGATAGATTTTTCAGGAAGGTTGGAGGGATATCCTTTGGTGATGGGAGAAGATCAGGACGACTTGGGTCGGTTTGAAAGGAATATGAATCCCAGTGAATTAGGTTTTGTAATTACATCTCCCGTCTTAAACTTGGCCGATGGAAAACATAAAATACATATTTCCATAAAATTCACTCCTGATTCATTGGTTCAATTTGAGGAGATCATGGAGGCCTTATTAAGTGAGAAAGAAAAATCTGAGGGAGGGATTAGACAAGAGATCAATTCTTTTATCCAGGCTTTTATTAATGATGCATTCATCACTTCTATTACCGGCAAAGATGGATGGGTGGATTTAGATTACAGTTATTTCCTATTTCATTTTGAAGAAAATACCCTTGAATTGATCGTAGAGCCAGAAGGGGAAAAGAAAAAATTAGTTCCCTTTGATCCGAAAATCCATTTTGGCCTGAAAGGGCCTATTTGGCCTTGCATTAAATTAAAAGTAAATAACAAAGCTTCTTTGCCTCCCATGACTCCATTGGAGTTGTTGGAAGTTGTAGAAGTGGAGGTTTTGACAAAAAGTTCGGAGGTTAGCTCTGGAGTACAGTTTTCTAACCAATTAGGGAATTTAGACACAAGCAATCCATTTCAACCGTTCGGGCCTATACCTTCTTATGACTCCTACCTAAAGGTGAAAAGCCCTCTTATTTTATCCAGTTTTTTGGAAAAACTTTCCATTACTATTTACTGGTCCGGATTGCCGCTTGCCCGAGGAGGTTTTGAAACCCTGTACGAAGTATATCCTGGAGAAATCAAAAATGATAGTTTTAAGGCAGAAATACTTTCAGTGGATGGCCATTTGAAAGGAAAAAAAAGTGATCAAAAAACACAGGTTTTCAACTTATTTGAAACTGAAAAGAAAGTAGATGGATTGTATCTGGTTTCCAAAAAGCAGGTGGATGTGAATTTGGATTTATTGAACCCTTCCATTTTTCCGGCCTTAGGAAGAGATCAAACCAATCTTTTAGAACCTTCTTTCTACCTCAAATTTTCCGAACCTAAAGACTTGGCATTTGGTCATGATATTTATCCGGAATTGTACACAGCTGCTTCAGTTCGTACAGGTTTGTTTTTTAGAAAGCATAAGGAAATTCCGAATGTGCCCTATACCCCGGTAATTGACCATTTTGATATTTCTTATTCTAATCGAGCCAAAGAAAATTTAGCTCGGTATAGTCCAAATACCCAAGAGGCAGTTAAATTATTTCATGTTTATCCTTTTGGATATGATCAGGTGTATCCAGGAAAGAAAAAGGATTTCGCCTATTTATTGCCTCAAATAAACCAGAAAGGGAATTTGCTGTTGGGCTTAACAAATGTGCAGCCGAATGAAATAATCAGCATAGGAATAGACCTCATACCGGCCTTTTTTCTTCATACCATTACCAAAGCCCCAAAAATAACCTGGGAATATTTGGAGGATAATGTATGGTATCAACTAGGGAATATGTTGTTGGAGGACAGTACCAAGGGATTGATCCATCCTGGAATCATCCGCATTAAATTTCCTTCCCAAATCAGTACCGAAAATACAAAACTACCCCGGGGAAAATTTTGGCTAAGGATTTCCAACGAAGGGAATTCAGACCTGAATGCACGGATCAAATCAATTTTTATCAATGCTTGTAAGATTCAGGAATCCGATGGTTTGATTAAACAGCAGGGAGTTGTCAAAAGGGAAGTGACCAAAATTGCCATTCCAAGTGTGAAAGCCATTGATAAAGTTTCAGGTCCATTTGGCCTTCGGTTCCTTTCGGATTTTCTGATAGAAGATCAACTGAAGGCCTCAACCAGTGAGTTGCTTAGACATCGAAATAGGGCCATTGATGGCTGGGATATGGAACGGTTAATCTTGGAAGAATTTCCCGAAATAGGGAGAGTGATGGTCTACGGCCGAAGTGATTATCCTGAAAGCATCGTTTGTGGAAGCAATGTGCAGGTGGTAGTGGTTCCTGCTTCATTTGATTCTTCTCAGGATATTGTTTCATCACTCAGGGTGCCTTTTGGATTACTTCAGGATATTAAGTCCTATCTCAAAGGTTTCCTATCCGCATTTTCCAAGGTGGAGGTATGTAATCCAGTGTTTGAAAAACTAAAAGTAAGGTGTGCGGTAAACTTTACAGATGATTTAAGAGCAGGATATTTTAGAGATCTTTTAGAAAAAGAGCTGATTGCATTTCTCGCTCCTGATCCGGTCAAGGATATCAGTGGTAAAGGTTTTATCAATTCGATTTATATATCTGAAATCCAGAGATTTATAGAGAATAGACCCTATGTGGAGTTTGTAACCAGATTGTCGGTATTGCAGATTATTGATGTTCAGGGGAATCACAAAATTATAGATACAGCAAAATCAGAATTCAAAATAGAGTTACTCAGGACGATTACTCCTTACGCCATACTCACTTCAGCGGAAGATCACCTCATTGAAATTATCACTGAAGACCGATTGGAAGAGCCCAAATTGGCTGGGATTGGTGATTTGACGATAGACTCGGACTTTATTATTAAATAAATAAGAAAAAGAACCCTCCATGGAAGAACTAAATTCTGGTAGAATAGTAATTAATAATCGGGAGCAGCTTAAAAAGTATTTTAGAGGTGGAGCCCTTCCCTTAGAAAATCATTTTGTGATTTTGATTGATTCTATGTTCAATAAAGTAGATGATGGAATCAACAAAACGGAGGAGGATGGATTGATGATTTTTCCAGTTGGAAATGAGGAAAAATTACTCAGTTTTTATGATAGTCTCAAAGACAAGAAGTCGAGTTGGATTATTTCCAATGGAAAGGGAGAAACCAAGGGCTTGATCCTTCGGGAAGGAGATTCGGATCTTCCCACTATATACTTTCAAAAAGAAGGAAACATAGGAATCGGCACCATGTTTCCAACCCAAAAATTAGATGTCAACGGCTTAATAGCTTCCAAGGGAAGAGTTGGAAGTTTCAAAAGTGATCGGGTCCCAGCCGATGGAAAATGGCATCAGATCCTCAGTGGCCTGACAGGTTGCCAAGGATTTGAAATCATGGCCTATGCAGGAAAGAAGCAACAAGGAAAGTATGCACTACTTCATGCAACTGCTTTGAGTACCTATGGGAAGTCCAAACCTAAAATCACAAAGACATGTGCTTATTACGGGTATTGGTGGAACAAAATCAGTCTGAAATGGGTGGGGGATACTTTTGACTATGGACTTCAAATCAGAACCCTTAGTAATTATGGGGGCGATTGTGAAATATATTATCAGATATCAAAAATTTGGGATGATGATTTTTTAACTAATTTTTAAATGGCCAAAAGCAAACCCCTTTTAAAAAACGAGAAACTTGCGATTGCTGAAGATTTTTTTGAATTGAAAAAATTGGGGCTAAGTTATGTCCAAAAACTAAGTGGGGAGGAGTGGACAGACTATAACGCCCATGACCCAGGAGTAACCATTTTAGAGCAACTATGCTTTGGTCTCACAGATATTGCTTTTCGGACAAATTTCCCAATCGAGGATATTCTTGCTACCCCTCCCAAAGGCCTCATTAGCCCCCGTAAAAATTCATTCCATTCACCCTCAGCTGTTTTTAGTAATCACCCGGTTACGCTAGTAGATTTTAGAAAGTTGATCATTGATTCTTTTGAGGAGATTCAAAATGCCTGGTTGATTCCTCTTCAAGAGGAGTATAAAGCAGAATCCTTAAATGGCCTCTATAAATTGGAGATTATGCCCTCATTGGCATTTTCCAAAGAACTGGAACAAAACCCAAGTAGGGAGGAAGGTTTTTTAAAATCCCTGCGTGCGTATTTGGAGGGAGTTAGGAATCTGGGAGAGTATTTTGAAGAGGTGGTTTTATTAAAACCCGAACCTTTTGTCTTGAGTGCGGAGATAGAAATTAAAGAGGAGCTTGAGCCCAATAAGGTGATGGCAGAAATCCTCTTTGAATTGGAAAAGTACCTCTATCAAACCGTTGCCTATTCCAGTTTTGAAGAGTTGATGATAGAAGGGCTCAGCTTGAAGGAGATTTTTTCTGGGCCAAAGCTTCAAGGCGGTTTTATTAAATCAAAAGAATTGAAACCTAGAGCGAGAGGCTTACTCGAAGATAATTTTCAAAGCATTTTTTCAAAGATAGCCGGGGTAAAAAAAACTTGGAACCTAGAGTTAAAACTTGCAAATGGAGAAGATCCCCAACAGGTTGGGGAAGGGAAATATTTCAATCTGATTACCAAAATCACCAATCCTGATGCGATTTACCATACACTGAAAATCCGAGTCAACGAAAACCCACAGTTGATTAACCAATCTATGGTAGATGAATTTTTATTGGAATTGTGGTCTAAAAATTTCCGGCAGTATCAGCATGATTTGTATAAGGACAGTTTCCTTGATAGCAAGTTGAAGGGGAGATTTAGGAATTTGGGAAACTACACATCCATATCCCATCACTTTCCAAGAATCTATGGCATTGGGAAAGAGGGATTGTCCTCTCAAGATCCGGAGGAACGAAAAGCAAAAGCAAATCAGCTGAAAGGATACTTATTGTTGATGGAGCAATTGATGGGCAATTACCTGTCTCAATTATCCAATTTTTCAGAATTAATAGATCCTAAATCAGGCGTAGATGGCCCTACTTACTTTTCCCAGAAGATAAGTTCGGTGGTTGGCCTTTCAGAATTGCTGGATACTTCTGGTGTTCCTGATGAGATGACAGGGACCAACGAATCCTTGAATCATTTTTCAGGAGAGAAAATTCAACAAAAGTATGACCGGAAGAATAGGATTTTAGATCATTTTCTGGGGAGGTTTGGCGAGGACTTGAGTGAAGTTCCCTTTAAAGTAGCAAGGCAGGTAAACCTGATATCCTCTGAACAGCGTTTTCAGGAATCGTTGATAAACGCCAAAGCAAGCCTACTGGAAAAAATTGATCGCTTTAATTATTACCGTGGAATTGGTCAAAGATTTTCTGGCAAAAAAGCTTCTGAGACCTATGGGATTGAAAAATTGATTGCCCTGAAGGCTGGTATCAGTAAAATTCAGGAGTCTTTAATAGGAGAGATTGAAAAGCATCACCCATCTTCCTATGATGAGCAGCTTTCCACCTCCAAAACCCACCTTGATAAGAGCAAATTAACGAATACCTATCGTTCTTTAAATCAACACGAATGGGAGAAGATCAACGAACCTTCCAATTCTGAACGATTGAGTTTTGGTAAAATACCAGTCAAGACTCTCTTTGCAAATCCCCTTCAATCGGATAGTTATATGATTTCTCAAAAGAAATCACTGTTGAGAAACTGGGAAATTTTATTCCAAAAGACTTCTACTAATTGGGTAAGAATCTGGGAAGGCAAAAAACTGAATGAAGGATTTAGGAGGATTGGAGCTACCATTCAGCATATCCGGATGATGAATCTGGATTCGGAAGGACTCTTCTTAGTAGATCATATTCTGTTGAAAGAGATGCTAAAGGGTTCCGAATATGGGTTTTATCTGAGCAATGAAAAAGGGGAGGTTACCTTTACTTCCAACTGGAACCAAGCGTTAAAAGATAGAAATCAATTGCTAAATGAATTTTTTCAAGCAGCTATTTCCATTTCAAACTATCAGGTCGATGGTATTCAAGTAACCCTAAAAAGTGAGGAAGGCAAAGCCTTGGCCACTGCTATGCTGGTAGGATCCCTTCCCAAAAATCAATTGGTGGAGAATTTATGGGAAGAAACCCGTCGATTGGTTTATTTAATGAATGGGGATGTGGAGTTACAAGGGGTGTTAGCGTTAAAAGAGGTAGAAAAGATCAGATTGACGGGGACGCTCAGTAAGGAAGGGAGAGTGCAGCAGAACAAACTGGTTTTAGCAAGAAGGCTTCCCTCAAAAGATATTATCGGAGAATCATTTTTCAATCTAAAGACAAGTCTGATTTTACCAGATTGGCCCGCAAGATTCCAAGAGATTCATTTCAGGCATTATGTGGAGACCTTGGCCAAAAACAGAATCCCAGCACACTTGAATTTATCGGTTTATTGGAAAAACCTGGATGAGATGAAAGAGTTTCAAAAAAGATTCTTTGCTTGGAAAGAGGCGCTCATTCAAAAAAGCGAAAAGCTGTATTCCACTTCTTTAAGTTTGTTTCGATTGCTTCACAAATGGGAGGAGGAAAGATAAATGATGCAAAACTCCTCATCTCATATCATCGAACACCTAGCGTTGGATTTTTCTTATTCCAACTTGAATCAGGCCAAAAAATCCAATGAGTTTTTAGAAAGCGTGTTTTTCAGCAAATTATCTCAATGCATCGAAACTGTTTTGGAGGAGGTTTTGCCCGGAAAAGTTTTATTGGAGCTAGATGAACTATCCATTGATTTAGGAAAGATTACTCCATTTGAACTTGAGAACTCGTTGGATGAGCTAATTCAGAAAGCATTAAAACAAAGCTTATCGGGCATATTGAGTTCTAAATACGCCTCCTCTATCAAATCCATAAACCGTACCGGTGGAAGTAATATCGAATTTTTACTCGAGGCATTTTTCCAATTTCTCCAAAAAGGGTATTTCCCTTCCTGGCTGGGTAATCAGCTTGAATTGATGGAATTGGTAGATCAATTAATTGAGCAGGAACCAGAATCACTTAAATCCATTGTATTGAATCTGGGTGCCTCCAATGAAAATGCAAGGAAACGGATTGCCTACGGGATGGATAATGAGCAGGTTGAAAAACTAATCCGGATTTTAGAGCCGGTTGAAGGAGCTTGGATTATATCTTATAAGCACCATATCAGGAAGGTTCGATTAAAAGAGGAAAAAGAGGAGACCCAAATCAATCTCACTGAGAAGGCACTTAACTACTTTATTTTAAATTTTATCCTAAAGAACAGTGGTCCAAAAATGAACCGAGTCGCATTTTCCCAGAAGATGCTAGAACAGATCGCTGCTCATTACAACCTGAGTTTTTCCACTTTATTAAAAAGGTTGGAGGCAGCGATAGAAACCTATGCGGACCAAAGTTTTGTGCTCAAAGACTTGAAGGAGGTGGTATCCTTAATTAAGAAAAATTCAATTAATCAGGAGGATGTTGTTAAACCAGAAACTCAAGTGTCAGATGAGTGGGTTGAATTATTGGATTCCTATCAATTGGCATATTTGACAGATCTTAAAGGGTGGGATGCTTTGTCCAATGCCTCTAAATTGAAGTATGTGATTTCAACACATCCTGATTTTTTAGAGCGACTTTCTGAAACTCAGCTTCAACAGATCATTTCTATGCTTGCTGGAGATCAGTCCGACTCTTGGTCATTTTTGCTGGATAGCATACTGCTTCATCCCTTGAAAGGAATTGATTTTATTGAAAGTAAAAACCAATTGATAATCAATGGGATAAGATCCTATATTTCATTTAGTACTAGAATTAATGATGAATCGATCCGAGCCTGGTTTGGGGGATTGGCAAAGGCGTTCACCAATGTATCATCTAGTCCATTTCAGGTATGGGGCGAGGTAATGAAAATAGCGGAGAAAGTAAATCTGAAAAACCCTGAAACAATCTTGTTAGCAGCCACTTTGATGCCTGAGGAACCCCAGAATCATATTCAAAAGCCACACCAAGAAAATAGGAAACAGATAGAGAATTTATCCAATGAACTCCTATGGAGAAATTATTTAAATCTTATTGAGAGCTATTTAAAAATTGGTGTTTTACCGACCGATCATCAAGACTTAAGTCTCTCTGATCTCCAGCAGGGAATGAATTTATTGGTTGCAACAAACCATGCGTTCGTGACATCAATATTATCCAGTTATCACACGCAGTCTACAGCGGCAAAAGAACGGTTACTCGGCTTACTGGGAACCGTTGATTTGGATGATTTATTAAAGGCCTTATCCCGCTCCTTGCCACAGATGGGGAGTTATTTTGAAGAATTAAAATCTTTGTTTCAAGGGCGTTCCATCAGTAAAGAAGATCAACTTAAACTAGTGGTTTCCGAATTTGGAGAGCTCCATAAAGTCAGCTCCGAACATACAGTGGAAAAGCTCAAGGCAGGATTGACCTTGATTAACAAAATAGTCCTTTCCCATGCAAAGCGAAATCATCAAAATCAATTTTTGTGGAGACGGATCTTAGAAGTAATCCATCCCCAAAATGCACTGGAATCAAAGACATTCCATTTGCAACTATTTTTAAGTCTGGTTCCTCTTTCACAGGTGAGGAACTTCAGAAATTACCCAAAAACATTTTTTGCCAAGGATGCTAAACTCCCATTTTTATCAGCGGTGAAATTTACCGCCAGAAAAGATCTGGCTGAGTTGCAGGCTTTGTTTTATCCTTTTCTGAGAGATGCAGCAAGTGATGGAGAGGTGAAAGGGGTTCTTGGAGCAATCATTTCGAAACGCATCAATTCGAGTCTCGGTGATCTTACTGATTTGGTTAAGAAAGGTGAGCATTCGATGGTTGATTCACAGAAAGTACGGTTAGAGGTAAGAAGAATTTGGGCCTTGATTTATGAAGCACAGCTCCTAAACCAGGGCGATCAAATGACCATAGGGAAAATTAGTATAGCCCTTTTAGAAGTGTTTTTCACCCATCTTAAGCCCAAGGAATGGCAACAATTGACCACTGTTTTTCCCAATGAAACTAGACTTTTTCTCGAGTCAAAAAAGAAGTCTTTGGAATTGCCTCCTCCATCCATCATTCCTCAAAAGAGGCCCCTATCTTTTCATGAACAGGTTTCAGCTTTATTGGAAAACAGACCTTTTAAGCAGGAGCTGGCTAACAGCTTACTTCGTGTGCATTCATTTTTTTTAGACTTCTTATCTACAAACATTATCCTACCATCCAACCTGGAGGAATTAATGCTCGATTTCTTGAGGGAAGGGAGGGCGCTTTCCGATCAGATTTCTTTGGACGGATACCTGGATTTTTTCACCAAGAAAGTAGTCAATAGATTGATTTGGGAAAACAAGGAAGTGATTAGTCAAACCTACCTGAAGATAAAAGTCGAGCAATCAAGTCAATTGGATTCAAGGATTAAGTCACATTTCTTAAAACATTTAGAGTCCATTCAGGATGCCGCTTCAGTAAACAAAGTGGCAGAGTTACTTCGATGGAGTGAAACTTTTGGTTTTATAAAAGAGAGAGGGTTTTTGCCTTGGTGGAGCCCCATCAAAAACCTTTCAGTGTTTTTAATGGAATATATCTCCCTGGTTGATCATGCCACTGATTCTCAACGAAAATTATTGGGATATCAACTGGACTCAAGGACCTTGGAAAGCCTACTTTCAAAACAAGGGCTGACACAGAGGAACTCAATTCTATTGCTACTTAAAAGTACCAAAAAGCTCAGTCAGGAAATACCAGGTTTTCAGCAGTTAATTGCTTCATTCGATGATCAGGGTAATTCCAAGAATGAATTAAAGAAGAATTTAGATATCCAAAAATACTCTAAGGGCGAGGAAGTAAACTCCTATCAAAATACAAATCCTAATCTATTTGAGACTTTACAGGATGCAGGGGATGAATATTTGGAACCTCTTCGTGAAATGCTTTTGAAGTTTGGAGATCGAAGAGTTTTTGAATCGCTCTTTTCCGATTCCAGGCAAAAGGAATACATCCTTAAACTCTTAGAGTTGGCTCCTTTTGTTTACATTAAAAATGTCAACCCTGCCAAGTGGCGGTGGTTAGTTTATTCATTTGCATGGTTTCAGGTCAGGTCAGGTAATTCGCAGATTGATTCCCGGTATTATTTGCTATTCTATCATTATTTACTCAAGAATTTTTCCGGCTACCCTTGGAAATCAATTCTTCACCAGGCCTATAAGCAGGATTCTTTTAAAAGTAGGGTAGACTCACTAGTGGTAACTTCGGTAGAACAATTTTTAAAGGTTGAATTAATGGAAGAAAATAACAGTGTTGACCTAAAAGAAGGGGATCAAATGTTTGTAAAAAATGGTGGACTGGTACTTTGCTGGCCATTTTTAACGATGCTCCTCACCAAATTGGAATGGCTTGAAAATACAGGCTTTGTTTCTCAAGAGGCACAACATAGGGCCTGCCACCTCTTACAATACATCGCATATGGGCATACAGATTTTCCGGAATACGAACTCGTTCTCAATAAGTTTTTGACCGGGATTTCTCCGGAGGAGCATTTGGAGGCAGAGATTGAACTAACGGAGCATGAAAAAAGCATGGGAGAAGCCATGTTGGGAGGCATGAAAAGTAATTGGGAAAAAATGAAAAACGTGTCTCATGATGCAGTAAGGGAAACATTTTTACAACGGGAAGGAAGACTTGAACATGGCTTTAGTTCACTGATTTTGGTAGTGGAAAAGAAGAGCGTGGATGTATTATTGGATAGTATTCCTTGGGGAATATCTATGGTCAAACTACCCTGGATGAAGAAAGGAATCGAGATAAACTGGAGATGATATTACTATGAAAGCAACGGCTAAATTTTATCGTATGAAATGCTCCTATTCTATTTTTTGGGTTGGGTTTTTGATCATGTTTTTTTGTGTTTCGACGAAGAATTATGCCCAGACCGAAATCCCACCATCTAAAATTGTTTTGGATTCCGTCAACTTAGCAGACACCACCAAAAAATCCCTGATACAAAAAATCATTCAGCCTATTCGATTCCGTGATAATAGAATCAAGAGAGAGCGGCAGACAGTTTATGACTTTCTGAAGGAATTGACAACTGAACAGGACCTAGGCATTGATACAGCGACGATTTCGGCAATCTCTGATGAATTGGTGAAAATGGCCCAAGAAATCTCTGCAAATGATACTACAGGAATGGAGTTGGGGAATCAGATTCAACAAGCGATCAGCCTATTGGATACAAAGGCTTCCAAAGAGAAAATTGATTCCATCCAATTTAAGCTGGAGTCCGTTCTAAAAGGATTGTCAGATCAGGCTCAACAGGAATCCAAGGAAAATGCTACTGCTGTTTCCAATAAATTGCAACAACTCCGTCAAGTGAACATGTGGTGCGATTCAGAAATTTTAGATTCCTTGGTTTTAGAAACCAATCAAATTTACTGCCTTCAACCCAAGGGAAAAGTGTTTGGGTGGTATTCAAATAGAGAGGGGTCCCAACTTAGGAATAAAAACCTGGGTTATTTGACAGATTTAATTCTGTATGGATACGATTTAAATGCAGATGGATCCCCAAGAAATTCCAGAGAGTTAACTGCTCTCCTAACTGATCAGATTCTTCAAAATGCCATCAATGAAGGAAAAAACCTATCCCTGTCTATTTTCAGTGAATCAGCCTATGTAGTCAATAGGTTCCTTCAGGATACTAGCGCTCAAAATACCTTAATAAAGAATTTAAGCCAGTATGCCAAAAGCTATCACCTCAAAGGGGCTACTATTTACTTTGAAGAATTCGGAGAGCAATATTCAGGTAGATTTTCTTCATTTATCGGTAAGTTAAAGAGTCAATTGAGTGGGATTGAGGAGTTTGAATTGAGTCTGAGTTTGCCTGCATTAAGAACCTTGAAATTCAGGGAAAAGTCTTATTCCTATGATTTTGCAGCGCTCAACCAAGTGATTGATTATTACTTAATTCATACCAACGAGTTGAATGTAACGGCCTCCTATGTCCCATTTTCTCCAAGCCCATTATATCATGATCCCAAAGTAAGCCGAGGGTCTATTGAGCAAACCATCAATTTTTATTTGAACTCGAACTTGCCATTAAGTAAAGTGATCATGACGGTAGGATATCTTGGGATTACTTGGCCTAAGCAGGACTTTGAACCCTATTCCAAATCTTCGGGGTCCGGAAGAGAAATGACCCTGAATAGGATTCAGTCCGAAATTTCCTTTAGCAATGATTCCATCTATATTTCCGGGTTTGATCCAGAGCAAGCCTCTCCCTATATAAATTACCAGGATCATGATCAATTGAGGCAAGTGTGGTTTGAGGATGGCCAGAGCCTCTATTTAAAATACGTTTGGGCCATGGAGCAACAACTGGGCGGAGTGGCTGTATGGGGGTATGGCAATGATGACTTTAACTTTGAGTTCCAGGATGCACTGGCTGCGGCTATGTTTGAGGTAGACACCATTCCATTGCTCAATTCATCCTTTTATGCTTTAAACAATGAAGCGTCTTCAGAAGAAAAATCCCTATGGTCCACTATTTTTTCATTTGATCTAAAAAGTGGGATTGCCAATCTCGGGAAACTCTTGGGGAACTTGAACTATATTTATTCAGATCTATATTGGGCATCCAGTAATGACATTCAAATCATTCAGGGGAAATATAACCGGGACTACCCGTTGGATTTCAATAGTTATTGTGAGTATTCCGAGTATACTGCCGTCATCCCAATTTCAGATCTTGAAACGGATCCCTATTATTCACCCCTAGATAGAAAAGCCAAGAGTGAACTGGATTCCAATTTTATGTTTACCCGAAAGAATCTAATTATGAGAATAGATTCAATTTCAAGTCCTTGGGATTCAGTCGCTGCCTATAATTTCAAGATCAGTCCATATGAAAATAAACTTCAAAATGATGCGGAGTGTGCTTGCTTACTAGACAGATGGGATGTTTATAGAGATGGATTTATGGTGATTTCCCTGATCTTGTTGATTGTTATAGTGGTTTTGTTTTTGAGCCAATATGTGATATTGGTGAATTACGGAGATAATTGGCCCTATATGATTTACAGGGAAATTTTGTTTTTGGTGTTTTTAATCCTGTGTTTTTTCACCATTTCCTTATCTCTCTTCTTTAATGGGAATTTCGATATTATAGGCGCAGGAAGTGAGTCAACAGGAATTACCGTAATTATTGTGTCTTTTGTTCCAGGCCTGATCATAGGTTGTTACATCATCTGGTTTATCCTCAAAAAGACCTATGAGAAGAAAGACTTACCATAATAAGTTGAAGAGGGCAATGCCATGGATTATTACCCCAGGGAAGTTGGGATTTCCCAAAAGAAAATCAGCTTATTGATTTTGACCATGGCTTGCCTCCAGTCATGGAAATGAAAGAGTAGGTGACAGAGAAGATTAAGGTTGCTGAGATTTAAAATTCCAATAGTTGAACTTTTCCTCCAATTCCAGAAGGCATGGTATTCCAGTTGCTTGCATCAAAGGGTTGGTAATCAATATTTACAAAATTGATTTCATGGTAATTCCTCCATTGAATTCCATTCCTGTCTAAATAACGGATGCTATTGGCCATCAAATTCGCCACTTCTATTTTGATGCTGTTTGAACCGTTTTTAAGATGCTCGGTTACATCCAGTTGAAAAGGAATACTCCAGATGGCTCCAGCGTACTCCCCATTGATCCAAACCTTGGCACTTTCATACACTTGATCCACCTGTAATACATAGCGTTTCCCTTCATTTTTTTCCAAATCAAAATTGGAAGTGTATTCTGCTTGTCCGGAAAAATCATCCGCACTAGGATCTCCCTGGTTGGTCCATGGTTGGATGGTGTCCATTTGTTGGGAGGGAGGAAGGTGGGGTTGACCCTCCTTAAATGTTAAGCTCCAATTGGTAGAGAGGTCTTGTTTTCTTTCAGCCTTGCTGTAATCGGGCCAACTTGGCAGCGAAGTTTCTATAGATTCCTCCAATGCTTTGATAAAAATGGACTCGCCAGATTTTAAGAAGATTGACGTATTGGTTTTGCTGCCTAGAATATTCGATTCCAAGATTCCCCTGCTTCCGGTCAATGGATCCATTGCCACCAATTGTTCCGCAGTGACATTCAGTGATATAGTTTGGTTGATTTCATGGGGACTATGGTTGACAAGAAAGTAATACGTACCATCTTCCGTTTTCCTACGTATAAAATCCAGCCCTGAGTCTACCAAGGTTTCTCTTTCTATCTCTAGTTCTTCCAAGGCAGATTGGATGGAGTTGGACAAAATTACTTGTCCATTTCCATGCTCGGATTTTCCATTTTCAAAATTGAGCGTTTCCCATAATTGATCCAGTTCTGCTTGCATTGCAGCTTGATCGATAGGATAACCTGGGGTGGACTTGGGTTTTGACTGAAAGATCACATGTGCCCCTTGTTCCGCCAGTTTTAAGATATTCTTGAGGGTTTCAATGGGCATGAATTCCGTTGAGGGAATGATTAATACCTGAGCCTGGTTCTGTTCGGAAGTTTGAATTCTTCCTTGCTCCACCCTTGATGTTGAAATCATGTCATCTGAAATAAAATCCAGGGAATATCCAGAATCCATCAGGTTTTTGGACTGTTTGTAAAATTCGGTCGGGTGAAGCCATTCATCCACTGCATGCACGGTAATCATTTCCATCTTTCCTTTTGGCGCCGACCAAACATCATACACGGGCCAATAGACCAATAATTCATTGTCAGGTTTACCTGTTTGGAGAATGGATTGGGTTCTGGTGATGAACTGATTGAATTCATCAATATGTGGCCAAAGACTATTCTGCTGGGTGAGGTTTAAGGAAGCATAAAAAAGCCATCCCGGGTAAGAGACATCTTCGGGGCTGTAGGTGACTCCATGGTAAAATATATGATTGACACCAGCTAAAAAGGCCTGTTCCACTTCAGGCTTCATTTGGGAAAAGGAGGATTTGAAATGCTCTCCCAGCCAGGTAAAGGTTTCAGAAGAAACGAGGTTTTTTCCGGTGATATGTGCTGCTGAAGAAGCAAACTTCAACATGATGGGATCTGGGTCCACATTGCGGATATCGGCACTATCTCTCCTCAATCCTGGGATAGGGAAATAACTGGACCCGAACGTTTCGCATTCAGGAATGTCCACCGCAGCATATAAATCCAATAAATTTCCCGGAGAACCATGTGCTTGATTTTTCGTGATCTTTCCTTGGGTATGCGCCCAGGTAGTCCAGTTTTTTGTGAAATTACCCAGGAGAAGATCGTTGATGGTTTCCCTATAGTCCGATTTTACCCTGCGGACGATTTCAGAACCCTCTTCCATTTCCAAATAAGGTAAATATTCCTTCAGGTCGTATCCTCTTAATTGTTCAAACTCCTCAAAAAAACCAGCGGTGAAATCAGCACCATATACCTCGAAACTATCATTGTAAAAAGCCCTGAATCCATAATCCTTTCCGCTCAGTGCAGTTTCAAAATAGCTGTTATAGGAGTCTACTGCAGCCTTGCTGAAATGATCCAAGGTAAATCCCACTCCCCCAGGGGCGGCTCTTTTTACTTTTTGCCCAGTTTTATCTAAAAAGATTGCTTTGATGTTCCAGTTTCCAGGTTCTGCCCATTCTAACATCCCATCCTCCTTTAAGAATTCGGTCACCTCTTTCGCATGCATATGTTCATCATAAGCCATGATGGCAACCAGTTTGGCAAGGGGTTGGTTTTCATTCCTTCTTTGGAAGATTATCGGGTCGGAAAGCCTCTTGCCATCATGAATTTCATAATCCTGTATGTTCATGGCACTGGCAGCTTCCTCCAAGTTTACCTGAGGACCGCCAAAAGGCCAGCCTGTACCTTGGGTAAAATCCACTCCCATACCCAAGGAATCTGCTTTTTGTATGGTGAACTCCAGCACCTCCAACCAATCCTCCGACAGGTAATCCAGATAGCGATCTTCATACCCTTTCGCTCCATAGATAGGAGCGATTTCCACGCCTCCCAACCCTGCTTCCTGATACTGTTCCAGTAGGGAAGAGAGGTTTTGTTGATCTACAGCACTTCCCATCCACCACCATCTTGTCCAGGGCTTTGAAGTAGGGGTGATTTCAGGCCAATCAGCAGTGCCTATTGCGTTTTTATTATCGGGAGCACAGCACAAAAAGACCGAGGAGAAAGCCAAATAGGTAAAAAGTAAAAATCTATTCATGGGATTGAGCTTCATTTAAGTTGAAAACCGGTAAAAGAGGAATAGACACAGGGGAGTTGTCTGGATTGGTTTCCATAATATCCGCCATGTATTTCCACCAGCGCTGAACAATTTCAGTGTTTCCAAGGTCCTGTGAATTTGCATCTCCCTCAATTATTTGAAAAGCGAACAGATTGGAGGTTTCCCTATCCAGAAATATATGGTAATCCACGATTCCTGTGTCTTTTAACAAACCAACCAATTCAGGCCAGATTTCTTGATGACGCCTTTCATATTCTTCCTCAAATCCTGGAATCAATTTCATTCGGAAAGCTAATTTTTTCAACATAGGTAATTTTTGATGTGAGATTTCAGATAGGAGAATTTGTTTTCAAACCATTCATGAGGAGCTCCATGTCCTGCTCTTGATACATTGTTCAAGACGAATCAAGACGAACTTTACTTCATTAAATATTCCTTCAAAGCAATTTCCGTCAGCTCATCAATTGCTTTTGCCACTAGTTGGGCGTTTAGTTCAGCACCTTTTTGAATGGTATGTGTATGGTCAGTCTCGTTAAAATAATGAGTTCTCACGTATTCTTCACCTAAGCTATCGTATTGGTTTGCCACTAACGTGTTTAAATCAATAAAAGCAGTGTGGGTGTCTTCAGCTACTTGTTTAGCCCAAAGCCCGTATCCTTGGTCCGCACGAACCACTTTTCCGTTCTCCCAATTATTTCTTGGAATCAAGGAGCAGACGATGGGAGTTACCTCTTTGGCTTTGGCTGCCAAGATCATCTGTCTTAAATATTGGCCATAGGAGTAAACGGTTTCCTGTTGCTTTGTGATCGGGTTGTAAATATGCTCGGCTTCCAGCCCTGCACTTTTGATGGTTCCCCTGGCTCTTAAGGTGTCATCCAATGGGCTGGAGTCATTATGGCCAAATTGCATGATCAAAAAATCTCCCGGCTCCATTTTATCCAACACTTTTTCCCAAAGCCCATACGTCTGAAAGGTTCTGCTACTGGTGCCTCCAAGGGCATGGTTTTGAACTTTTATCTGATCAGAATCAAAGTAAGGAGCTAAAAAATCTCCCCAACCCCAAAGCCCGCCTGCTCCATCACCTTGACCATTCTTCACGGTAGAATCCCCAATCAGGAACAACGTAGGTTGATCTTTTTTCAGGTATTCTTTCAAATCAGTATTGTTCAGTTTTTTTATTCCCTGGGTCACTGACCAGGCATTGATTCTGGCACCCGCTTCATTGGTATGCGTGTGATCTTTTTCAAATAGCCCTTTCACGACCTCTGGTCCCCAGGTGTCGTATAGGTCCCCAATAAGGGTATTTAAGTCCAGGAAAGGAACCCCATGTCTTCTTGCAGCTTCCCTTGCCCATTTTCCAAAATCTTGGTTGGCCCTTTCCACTTCACCATGTTGAAACTTATTTCTAGGGATCATGGATGCCACAATGGGAGTGGCTCCTTTCGCTTTGGTATCTTGGATGAACTTTTCCAGGTACCACCCATAGGTATGCACCGTTTCTATGGTACCATCTGGCCAAATCAGCTCTTTGGTTTCCTCTCCCATGCCTCTCAAAACTCCCCGGTAACCTGCTCTCGTTGTATCAGGGACTGATCCTTCATTATGACCAAATTGCATGATCACATAATCCCCGGGCTGGAGCGTACTCAAGACCTTGTCCCACCTTCCTTCTTTCAGGAAGGTTCTGGTACTTCTTCCTGCCATGGCCTGATTGCTGACGTTCAATCTGCTGCTATCGAAGAACTCCTGTAAAAAGTTTCCCCATCCTCTCTGAAGGTTTCCCTCTCCGCCATTTCGAACCGTTGAATCTCCGATTAAATAGAGCGTTTTGGGAAGGGATTCTTCTGTATTCAGCGAAGTAAAAGCCAGGATTAAAAAGAGAAGAGGAAGGAAGAGGACTATGATAAAGATTGGTCTTTTCTGAAACATGCTTAGAACGATCTAAAAAGAATTGTGATTTCAGTTTCTAAGGTAGGAAAAGATTCTTTTTTTAAAAGTATAGTGGGGAGTAGGAATACATCAACAAAGGCTGCAAAAGCAGCCTCTGAGTGAATAGTTAACTACCCATTACTATACATCTTCCTTCACCAATTCGTATTCAAAAGAGGGTCTTCCTCTTTCTCCATCTTTCGTCAATGAGAGGAATCTTAATTTGTAATAATTGTCTTCTGAATCTTTGACAATGTAATACCGGTCTTCAAGAACTGCGGGACTTGAGTTTGGACCTCCTCCTCCTCTCCAAGAAGAGCCAATGGTTAATCTGTTGTCTGAATTGAAGTCCAGGGAAGCGATATCTGAGTGGAGAAAGTTTTCATAAGGAATAGCCTCTTCCAGTACTTCTGCCGTGGTGGTTCCACCGTAGATGTTGTGGTAAACCAAATCTTGGAAAAAATAAGCCAAGGTTCCATTGGATGCTTGAGGGTAAGGAGTGGAGGAGGTACCTGCTGTCCAGGCAATGTCCCAATCTGCTTTGGCGGGTTCTACTTCCACTAGTCCATGCTCGAAGGAAACGTACACAAAATTGTATGAATCATCTTTGGGGATTTCAAGGGAGGAAGAGCTGTTTCCAGTTGCATCAGCATGCTCCAAAAGGTATCCGGAATCAGCTCTCGTGATTTTGATTTTTTTCCAGGTTCTTTCAGTGGCTCCACTGGTTCCTCTGTTTAAGAGGTATACTTCATTTTCATCATCTGATGCACTGATTGGGGCTATAATGGGGTTTTCCAAGGGATTAGAAGGGTCATCTACATGAAGAATCCCCTCCAGGTTGGTAAAGGAGAGCAGGAGTTCTCCAGATGATTCAGCCGCTGAGATTTCTTCGGCTCCAACCTCCTCCAATGAGGTTTTTCCAGTGGCAGAGGCCATGGCTCCTGTCGTTCCATTGATCAACACCTTGAAGTCGGATCCGGTATAAAATGCCAGGTCCCAATCCGTTCTTTTGACGGCAGTTTGTTCACTTGATCTCAATTTGATAAAAGCAGTATTAGGATAGGTAGCTCCACCGCCATTTACCTCCATCCATCCGGATTCATCCGGGGGAATGACCATTGGAGCTGAATCATCTTTGCAAGATGAAAATAGACTGGCTCCTATGAATAATGAGCAGATGGTGAGTAATCGATTGTTTTTCATGGTATAGAATATTGAAAATTGGTTAGTTTTTTAATTGATAAGTAAGCCCCAGAAAATAGGATCTTCCATAGCCTATGGGTCTTTGCGACCCCATGCCATGCGCAGCGCCGGATTCCGAACTGCTGTTGATTTGGGTAATGTTGAACAGGTTTTTTATGCCCATATGGACGTTCAGGTTTGTTCGGATCTCTTTTTTGAAGGTGAGATCCATCCATTGGTATCCGTCCAATTCTATTTCTTTTGGTTGGGGATTTCCATTTTCATCTAAAGAGATTTCATACCCTGGCAGGCTTCCCGTCCATTTGTAAAAAAGACTGGCCGTGGTTTTCCATGGTTTAATCTGGTAGGAAATGTCAGAGGTGATTTCTGGAGTCCAAACAAAAGCAGGAAGGTTGGATTCCTCTTGGGATAGTTGATTGTACCTGCCTATGTAGGAAAAGCCTAGGTTGAAATTCCAGTTTTTCATGGAAAGGCTTTCTCCTAGGGTAAGTCCAGTCGTTTTGTACCTATCTACATTGATCAAGGTAGTGACCTGCATATTGTCAGGATCCTGAGCATAGGCGATTCTATTGGAGAGGTCATTATAGAACCCACTGAGTACCGTTTTCAATTGAATCCCTTGAGAAACTTGCTTTTTCCAATCCAGGGAACCGTTGAAGCTATTGGAGTTTTCTGCTTTGAGGTTTGGGTTGCCAGAGATGCGATGACTGGCATCGAAGAAATTAAAATATAATTCTCTGGTGGAAGGGGCCCTAAAGCCATAAGCATAGGCAAACCGAATGGCCAACTGATCTGAGAGATTCCATTTGCTGTTGATCGAAGGGATGATCGGAGGTGCCTCATAAGCCGAATTCCAGGTTTTCCGAATTCCAGGTTTGATACTGATTTTTGGGTTGGGTACCCATTCTGCAGAAAGGAAAACTGCATAATCCCGGATTCCATCATTGGATACAATCCGTTCTCCTGCTCCTTTTTCAAGATGAATGTCTACCCCTGGATTTAGCCGTAGCGTGTTTCCTAATTTCCAATCCACCATCATTCTCCAGGTGAAGCCTTGGTAATGGATGGTGGAATTGGCCCCTTCTGCTTGGGATTGGTATTTTTCGCCACTGTAGACCTGGGTCACCCAGGTCTCAGAGTCCCGGGAATAATCGGTATAGGCACCTTGCCAGGTAAGGCCAATGCCGTTTGAGGATTCCCATCTTCCACTTATTCTGTGCATCCATCTGGAGGTGATGAACTGTTGATCTAAAATTTCAAACCGTGCATCTGCACCATAAGAAAATACCGTTTCATCCAGGTAGTCCAATTGATAGTCCGCATAGAAAGATTTACCTGTCCAGGAAGCGCTCAGATTCAAAAAAATCTGATCTTTTGGCAGCCATTCATAGTCCCGACCTGTTTTTTTGCCTTTCCAGCCCCCGAAATTGTTTTGGGAGAAAGATGCTCCGAAGTTCCATTTATTCATCCCATAATTCCCGGAAACACTGCGGGTGTGGTTGCCTTTGCGGGTAAAGGGTTGGTATTCCGATCCGACAGTTTCCTCCTGGATTCTAGCCGACAAACTCCAGGTGTTTCCCAGGTCTTTCTTGGTGATGATGTTGATTACTCCGGCCAGTGCATCCGCTCCGTATACCACCGACATGGGCCCCTCTACAATTTCGATGCGTTCAATTCGGTTTACATCAATTTGATTGATATTGATTTCGTTGGAAGTTCCTTGTCTTCCCACCATGGGTACTCCATCGACAAGGATTTTCACATTTTGTCCGGACAATCCAAGAAGTTCCATATTCGAGGATCCCAATGCATTGTCCTGGCTAAACCGAATTCCCAGTTGGGTATTTAAAGCTTCCTGAATGGTAGTGGAGGCCCTGTTTTGAAGCGTTTCTTTTTCAATCGACCGAACTTGGTATACCGAATTTCTGGCAGATTGTGGTTCGTAATTTCCTGTGACCACCACGGGGTCCAGTTCATTGATTTCCTCCTTGAGCTTAAATACTGTAATCGTATCATGATCAGTTAAATAATACCATTTGGACTGGTGGCCTAATGCCAAAATCTGGAACCGTTTATTTCTCAATTCTTGATCCAAATCAAACCTCCCCTCCAGGTCAGTTGTGATCCCTTTTCCATTCATTACCTGAATCGTCGCGAAGGGAATAGTCTCTCCGGAATTACTGATCACCCTAGCTTTTTCCTGTGCCAGCACGGGAGGAAACCAGAAGAGGATAGATAGGATTGAAGCGATAATTTTATTTAGACTAAATCTAAACATAGGGTTAAATTTTTTTGGGGAGTATTACCTCCCCATCCGTATTAAGTCAATTGATCCAATAATTCTTTCCAGGCGGGTTTTTGGGGCAATCCTGGTTTTCTAAGACCAAAGAATTGAACTGCCAATTCCCCGTTTTTGTCAAAGAGTTCAAGTGCGGATACATATCCATCTGTGGTGTTTTTATGTACCACATAAGCGGAATCCACCTCCGATTCGTTGAGATGCATATTGAAGTCAGGATCCAGTACATTGATCCAATTTCCCATCTGTCTGATGGTTCTTATTTTTCCCTGATGGATTTGAATGTTCCCTTTATTGCCCGCAAAAATCATGATGGGTAATTGTGTATCAGAGGCAACAGAAAGTACTTTCCTCACCGAAAGCTTGTTTACTTCGTAAGCCCATCTATCCCCAATCCATTTTACAGCATCCAATCGGTTCAGCCGGTGCTTTCGAAGCATCCCGAAAAAGTCATGGGTATCTCTCATAGTGGCCCAATCAGATTGAAACGCATCCATATCCAGCTCATTGAAGGAGGAGTAGGAGGGTATTTCAGGTGTTTCTATGTCCAGCGTGCTATGTTGGTTTTCCGATGCGTATTTTTCCAGCATTCGTTCATAAGCGGCAGGATTGGATTGCTCCTGTAAATAAACTTTTAAAATGGCCTCTCCCGTCTGGTCAAAATATTGGAGGCTTTTTAATATTCCCTTTGGAGAGGGGGTAGTCACGGCAAAACCGAATTTCCAGCTTTTGAAAAACACACGTTGTTCTATGGGGCCAATCACGGTAGCGATGGTGGAAGGACCGGCAGCATGTAGTTCGATTTTTTGAAAAGGACCTTTATGCTCCAGGACACATGCTTCATTTCTGGTCAAAGCCATGACTTTCCCAAGCTGAGGGAAATCAAGTACCTGCGATTCAAAATTGTCTTGCAGTCTAATCACCTGCTCACCGATCCCGGTTGCCAAAAGTTCGGCTTCAGAAACCCCAAGTCTTTTTGCGGCATCCCTGATTCTCAATTGAGGCGATTCTGTTTTTAATGCTTCCCAGTTTTGCTTTAGGGAAATGGTAGCTTCATTAAAGATTTCCATAGTAGCTTAGTTTTGAAGAGGATATTGTTGACATTATTTCAGGGGAGGACGAGACTATCAGTCCTCCGGTATAAGGGTTTTTGATCAGTTGGATGGGGTGGTCAAACACATGGGCCAAGGTTTCTTTTTCCATGACTGCATGCACTTCTCCGGTTTTTACAAGGGTTCCGTTCTTTAGCAGGGCTATTTTATCCGCGTATTGAATAGCCAGGTTCAGTTCGTGTAAAATCACCAGAATGCCAATGTTTCTGGATTTTAAGCGGTCCAGTATTTTTAAGACTGCATGTTGCTGGGCAATGTCCAGACTGGAAGTAGGTTCATCCAACAGCAGAAATCTTGGAAAGGGTTTGTTTTCCCAGATTTGAACCAGGACCCTTGCCAAATGAACCCGTTGCTTTTCTCCACCAGAGAGATGGTTAAAGGCTTTTTCTTTGAGATGTGCAGTATTGGTTACTTCCATCAGTTCGGAAATCAGGTGTTCCGGGGACCTTGCACTGGAACTGATCAAACCCAGCCGAACCACTTCTTCAGCAGAAAAAGGAAAATTCAACTGGGAATGTTGGGGCATCACCGATCGGATCGCTGCCAATTGCTTTGGTTGCAGGTGATGAACCAATTTTCCATTGTAGTGAACAGTACCCTGCTTACAAGCAATTTCTCCGGATAGGATTTTGAAAAAAGTGGACTTTCCTGCCCCATTCGGGCCTAATACAGCCAGGATTTCCCCTGGGTTCAATTCCAGATTCATCTGATCTATGATCGCTCTGTTTTTGATGCAAAAATGAATGTTTGAAGCTCTAAGCATAGGTTTTGGAATGGTTTAGATTGAAAATCAACCAGATAAAGAATGGTGCTCCGATTAAGGCGGTAATGACCCCAATGGGCATCTCTGCAGGGATTACGATGATTCTGGCTATGAGGTCTGCGACATTCATCAAGATGGCTCCAAGCAAGAAGGATCCCGGTAAGACGAGTCGATGATCAGCCCCAAAAAGAATCCGAATCAGATGGGGAACCACCAATCCAACAAAACCGACCATTCCTACCATGGATACTCCGGTTCCTACAATTAATGCACAGCAGATTAAAAGCTGCAGCTTGATTCTCTGTACATTGACCCCCATATGAAAGGCTTCTTGCTCTCCCAGTGCCAATGCATTCAAGGCTTGATGTTGAAAGAGCAGCAGGAGGGAAGGTCCCCCGATAAATAGGATGCTGATTGGGATTTTATTCCAGACGGAACCTCCCAGGTCCCCCAAGCTCCAAAAGGTAAAACTTCTTAAGGCCGTATCATCCGCAAAGAATAGCACGAGTCCAATCAAGGCCCCTGCTAAAGCATTGATGGCAACTCCAGCCAATATCAACATTCCCGATTCAGACTTTCCCTGGCTTTTGGAAAGTTTATAGACCCCGAGGACATGTATTAATCCACCCAAAAACGCGAACAAGGGCAGTCCTATGAGTTGCAAAGCTTCGAAAAGACCAGACGTGACAGGGATGAACACCATAAAGATGACCGCGAAGAGTGCGCTACCGCTACTGACTCCGATTAGACCGGGTTCTACCAGGGGGTTCCTGAACATTCCCTGTAGGGAGGCCCCGGCAATTCCCAATCCTCCTCCTACTAGGGTAGCCATCATAACCCTGGGTAACCTGATCTGAAGCAGCACATTTTCCTGCTGTATGTGATGGGACCCAATACGAATACCTACTTGATCCATCAAAATGGAAAAACTTTGTGGCAGGGAAATGGAATAGGCTCCCAGAGAAAGGGAGAGGACAAATAATACAGTCAAGCAGAGTGCAAAAGCCAATAGGATGAGGTTTTGCCACTTGGACTTATCCCTATGTGAAGTTGAAATCAGCATTAGGGTCTGGCAGCTTTAGCAAGGTCCAAGGCAGCTTTCCCTACGCGGGGTCCAAAGCTGGATAAGTAATGACCATCCATTGAAATAACTCGGTTTTTCTGGAAGGCGGTAGTTTGATCCATTCCCTGAATTTTTGATAAGCCTTCCCATCCGCCCAAACTTTGGACACCTGATGTGAAAAGCACAATGAAGTCTGGGTTTAATGTGGGCAAGGATTCAGGACTCAAAGGGGCGAACTCATCAAAGCCAGTAGCTGTACTTTCTAACTGAGCCAGTTTAAACATTTCAGAAGCAAAGGTTTTTTCTCCTGCCATGAATAGGGTTTCCGGTCCCCTTGCCATGACAAACAAAGCCTTGGGCTTGCGGTCTTGGGTGGCCAAAAACCCGTTTAATTGCTCTAAATCATCCTCTATTTCTGAAATGAGTTGGAGACCTTTATCCTCTTCCTGAAAAAATTCAGAAAGCGCTGTGATCAGAATTTTGGTCTCTGCGATGGACTTGGGTTTGGTAAACACCTCCAGTTCAACCTGTGCAGCTTTTAATTGGGTGATGACATCTGCATTTAAGTACCCCTCTTCTATCAGGACCAAATCAGGTCCAAAAGCTAAAATCCCTTCTGCTTTTATTTGATTTCTATACCCGATGGAAGGCAATTCCTTCATTGCCTCCGGATAAGTGGAGGTTAAATCCGTTGCAATGATTTCATCTCCATGGCCTAATGCGTTCACCATCTCCGTGATCGTGCCTCCGGCTGTAATTATTTTTTTGGAGGGTTGATCCGAGTTCGTCTCTTTGGATTGTTCAGGAGATCCACAAGACACCAGGGCCCCTGCTAAGAATACCAGAATTATTTTCCTTATCATTATTTAGATCAATTATAAATACATGACAAAAGTAGATTTATTTAGATTTAATCCAAATAGAGATAAGATTAATTTTATAAAAAAATGTTGAATGGACTTTGGCAAGGGTTTAGGGTGGAATGGATGGGGGAAAGGAAAAAAAATAGCATACGAGAAGCGAGGGATCACAAGTTGATCTGAAATGCTCCCTTGTTGGGGGTGGACTACCTTGGATTGAAATCCTCATTTACCTGTTTTTTCATTCCAATCGCTTGTCAAATTTCTTTATAAAAGCTTAGGTTAGGACCATGGAAAAAGTCAAGCGGGTCTTTTTTGCGGTGCCTCCCCAAGTTCATTTGTTGGATATCAGTGGTCCAATCCATGCTTTTTACGAGGCAGGAATGATGGAGCAGGGTTTAGAGACTTACTTTATCAGCACAGAGGGAGGGGAAACCCAGCAATCAAGTGCGGGACTTGCTCTTTCTGGATTGGTGGATTTTGCTGACTTTCAGCTCCACTCGGAGGATTGGGTGTTTATTCCCGGGATTGATTCCGAACTTCTTCTGAGCAGGGGATTTGCACAAGCCGCTGTCCCATTTTTGGAATGGTTAAAGCAGCAACATGACCGAAATGCCAAGATTTGTTCTGTCTGCACCGGTACCTTAATCCTGGCACTTTCCGGGATTCTGGAAGGGAAAAGTTGTACCACACATTGGAAATACCTGAAACAATTTCAAAAGCGATTCCCGAATACCAACTGGTTGGAGGATCGGCTGTTTGTCAAAGATGAGAATATCTATTCCAGTGCGGGGGTTACCTCAGGGATTGATTTGTCTTTGTATGTGTTGGAAGAAATGTATGGGCCCATCCTGGCCATGAAGGTTGCAAAGGAATTGGTTTTGTATGTGAGAAGGTCGAAAGAAGACCCTCAATTGAGTGTGTTTCTTCAGTTCCGAAATCACCTGGATACCCGGATCCATGAAATCCAGGATTTTATGGCAGGGAATCTGGATCAGGATTTGAGCTTAGAAAGATTGGGGGAACAGGCCTGCATGAGTCCAAGAAGTTTAAGTAGGAATTTCAAAAAGACGACAGGCATCACCCTGGGGGAGTATCGAGATAAACTACGGGTGGAAAAAGCGGTGAAAATGTTGGCAAGTGGTCAGAAGCTGGAGGTGATCAGCACCAGCTGCGGGTTAAAAAGCAGCAATCAACTTCGTTCCCTAATCAGGAAGTTTGAAGGGGTTTTACCCCATCAACTGTCCCAAAAGTGAGTTGTTTTGTCCTTTCGACTTGCCCATGGTTAAGCTAGCTTTGAGAAAAAAGAATTATGCTCAAACCTATTTTATCCCTTCTTTTTAGTTTGATGTTATTAGTTCCAGGATTACCCAATAACCCCGCCCAGTACATTTGTCCCCCATGTGGAGCTGCATGTGATTCCCTGATTTATGAGGGACCGGGTATTTGCCCTCATTGTCACATGCCTTTGATTCGTAAAGAGGAGGTGAAAACCATTGCATTTTACCTTCAGGATGGAGTAGAGGTGTTGGACTTTGCCGGCCCTTTGGAAGTATTTTCGTATGCCGGCTATCGGGTATTTACTGTTTCCAAAAGCAAAAATCCCATAAAATCACAAGGCGTATTAAAGGTGACCCCTGATTATTCCATTGAAGATGCCCCCAAAGCGGATGTACTTGCTTTTTTCGGGGGGAATGCTGCCAGCGCCTACCAGGATCCAGCGGTGATCGATTGGATCAAACAGCAAGCTGATACCGACTATTATTTTTCTGTTTGTACGGGTGCGTTTTTATTGGCTGAGTCCGGGATCCTGGATGGTCAGACGGCCACTACTTTTCATGACGCATTAGACAACCTGGAAGAAAATTATCCAACTATAGATGTCCGGAAGGATGTTCGTTTTGTAGATAATGGAAAGGTGGTCACCACTGCCGGAATTTCTGCAGGAATAGATGGGGCTTTGCATTTGGTAGCCAAATTCCAGGGGCTGACCAAAGCGAAGCGGACTGCATTTTATATGGAGTATGACAATTGGGTTCCGGGAGACGGGTTGATTTTAACGGAGGAAGATCCCTATGAATTTCTGGATGCCGATTTTGGCCTGTCAGAATATACGGGAGTCTTTGAATACAAGGAGGGAGCGACTTTGGAATTTGTTTTAGTGGATCATTCTCCTGATTTGCATGCGATCATCAAGGGGGTGAAATTCCCGCTGTTCTTTGAAACAGAAAACATCTTTTCTGATGTGGACGGGGATTTGGTTTATTTTGAGCGTGATAGCAAGGGGAAAGTCAGGGGTTATCGAATTCAAAAGGAAGGAGTCCTTTTCGAAAAAATCAAAGAATAGTCAGGCTTATCTTGTTTTTAGTCCGGGATTACCGGTTGGCATTGCCAAAAAGCCATGCATTCCCACCACTTACATAATTGAGTTCATGGGGTTTTGTGGTGCTTGCTTTTTACCTTAATTTAAGTGGCACAACCTTAATTCTATGATCAAACAATCTACAAAAAAATTAAAGAGTGTTTTGGCAATGGGACTGTTGATTTCAGCGGTTTCACTTCCCAATGCTCATGCGCAGAAAATCCCTGACCAAGTCGTGGAGGCTATTAAATTCAGGGAAATAGGTCCTACCAGGCAAGGGGGTCGCTATGTTGAATTCGCTGTAGTGGCCAATTCAACGAAAGTAATCTATGCCGCTACTGCTTCAGGGGGACTTTGGAAATCCGTGAACAATGGACAGTCCTGGACTCCGATTTTTGACAATGAATCAGTGATTTCCATTGGTTCGGTAGCCGTTGACCAAAAAAATCCCGATGTGGTTTGGGTGGGTTCTGGAGAAGCAAACAACTCCAGAAGTTCCTATTGGGGAGATGGGATCTATAAATCTACGGATGCCGGAAAGACCTGGACAAACATGGGGCTTCCAGAGTCTCATCATATTGGCAGAATCGTCATTGATCCCACAGATTCTGACGTGGTCTACGTGGCGGCATTGGGCCATTTGTATTCTGAGAATGAAGAACGAGGACTTTACAAGACAACCAATGGAGGTAAAACCTGGAAGAAGGTGTTGGATATCCAGCGTGAAGACGGGAAATATATTGGAGTGGTGGATGTAATCATGAGTCCTGAAGATCCCAATACTTTGATCGCCGCAGCTTATGATAAAATCAGAAGACCTTGGACTTTCAATGAAGGAGGAGAAGGAAGTGCAGTGTACAAATCCACGGATGGAGGGAAGTCCTGGAATAAGCTAAGCAATGGGTTCCCCGGTGGATTTTTAGGTAGAATAGGACTTGCCTATGCGCCTAACAATGCAAATGTGGTCTATGCCAATGTTGAAAACGTCAATGTGGAAGGGATTTCTGAGGAAGAGAGAAAAAGAATGCTTGAGATCGGACTTCCTTTGGGCAACGATCAAAAAACAGCAGGAACAGAAATGTATCGATCTGATGATGGAGGAGAAAGCTGGAGAAAAATAAGCCCAGAAGGGGAGGATGTAGGAGGTTACCCTTCCTATTACTATCAACAGGTAATCGTGGATCCGAACGATGAAGACCATGTGTATGTCTTGGGAATTCGTGTTTGGGAAACCAAAGACGGGGGTAAAACCTGGGGAATGCCTTTCAGATTCGGAGGAGACAACCATGCGATGTGGATTGACCCAGCGGATTCTGAGCATATGTTGCTTGGCTACGACCATGGAATGGGCATCACCTATGATGCAGGGGCGACCTGGTATCACCCGGATGAACTGCCTTTGGCTCAGTTCTATGCGGTAGATGTGGACATGGCTTATCCTTATAATGTGTATGGAGGATTACAGGACAATGGTTCTGTGAGAGGTCCAAGTTCCATGAAAGACGGAAGCTCCATTCCTTTTGAAGCTTGGCAAAGAGTAGGAGGAGGAGATGGAATGTATAATGTCATTGATCGATCCAATAATCGATACCTGTACAACGAGTCTCAATTCGGGCCAATTCAACGCTTGGATCTGGAAACCGGAGAATCAAAGAGCATTCGATATTCTGGGGCAAGAGAGATGCGCTGGAATTGGAATTCACCCATCGTAGTTTCACAACATGACACAGATGTGATCTATCATGCAGGCAACAAAGTGCTAAGATCCAGCTTCAGAGGCGAGAATTGGACTGAAATCAGTCCTGACTTATCTAAAAATGATTCTATCAAGGCATTAGGAACCGGAAATATCCAGTATGGAACGATTACCACTTTGGAGGAATCTCCATTGGATCCCAATGAGCTTTGGGCAGGTACGGATGACGGAAACGTCCAAGTCACGAGAGATGGTGGGAAAACCTGGACCTTATTAAATGAGAACATTCCAAACAATCCGGAGTATTGGGTAACAAGAATTGAGGCTTCCGCACATTATCCGGGTACCGCTTACCTTTCTTATAATGGAATGAGAAGAGATGACTTTAGTTCATTCTTATACAAAACAACCGATTGGGGTGAAACCTGGACTTCTATTGCCGCGGGTATCCCAGCAGGAGGAATAAATGTAATCAGAGAGGATTCTAAAAATCCCGATTTGTTATTTGTGGGAACAGAATTGGGAACCTATGCTAGTATCGATGGGGGAGCCAATTGGACCAGGTTCATGACCAATATGCCAAGTAATCCTGCCTATGATATGGTGATACATCCAAGAGAAAATGAACTGGTGGTTGCTACCCATGGTAGAGGTATTTTTATCGCGGATATCAGTCCTCTTCAGGGATTGGATCAAACTGTGCTGGACACGGAATTGACTTTATTTGATATCCAACCTGCCGTGCAATACATCGAAGGTTTGAGTAATGTGACTGCCTATACCAACTTTGATGGAGAGAGCAGAAGCCCAGGTAACCATATTCAATTCTACGCCAAGAATGCGGGTCAAGCAACGATTAAAATCTATAAAGGTGCCAAAGAGATTTTCACCAAATCTATGGATGCAAAAGCGGGATTAAATAAGTTTGTTTGGGAATTTGAGGAAGTTACTGGAGAGCGGACCCAGAAGCAGTTGGATCAAACCGCTGAACGGTTCCGTGGATTTGGAATGGAAGAGGAAGACATCCAGAGGAGAATTGAATCGATGAGATTCATTACCCGTACCGTGAACCCTGGTACTTACACCGTGGAGGTTGAAATGAATGGTCAATCTTCCACCAAGGAAGCGGTAGTCATGAAGGACTATTGGACGTTGAATTAATTAACTCTTAAAAACAAAAAGCCGATTTTGAAAAAAATCGGCTTTTTGTTTTTTGTCTGAATAAATCAGCGTAAAGCCAAGCGAGTAGTTGACTAGAGTTGAAACTGTACAGTCAAATAAATTCCCCTTCCATCTGAGGGTAAAATACCAGGGCCAGGGTACCCTGTCGCTCTTCTGGTAAAGTAAATCGCATTGGTCAAGTTGTTGACAGATCCTTCCAACTTGAATTTTTTGTACTCATAGGATAAACTGAAATCCATGATTGAATAAGCAGGAATTAAACCGACCACTGCTGAAACACCCCCATCGATGGCATTGGTGGCATCACTGAATTGATCACTGAGATGACTGAATTGAAGCGAAGATTTAAAGTTTTTATAGGCCACCGAAAGTCCGGTTTTGAAATTGACATTTGGGACAAATTCTACCTCATTGCCTTCAATTCCATTAATATCGCTGGCTTTATAGGTGGAGTTAATAATTGCGAGGTTACTAAATACAGTGCCTCTCCATGACTCATTGTCGGGGAATAAAGTAGATAGGAAATCCCATTCTACATAACTCTCAAAGCCACTGATGATGGCCTGACCGATATTGGTTCTCTGTCTTAATACCCGATTGCTTTCATCATAATACTGGACTTCCCCTATTCTGTTGTTATAGTTAAGGTAGAAGAGGCTCAGGTCATAATTGATTAACCTGTTTTGATCAGAACGGATTCCAAGATCGATGGAGTATCCTTTTTCATCTTCCAGATCCGGATCAATGGTGGCGGAAGGGTTGGAGATTCGCATGTCACTAAATGTGATGGAACGGTAGTTCTGCGAAATGTTGGAATAGGCCTCTAATTTCTCATTTGGCTTGAAACTCAGGCCTACACCCCCCAACAGAAAGCTCCGGTTATTTTTTCTGGATTCTTCCACCACATTTCGTTCAAGGATATTCCCTGCCAGATCTCTATAAACGATCGCATAATATCCTTCCGCAGAAGTTTTGATGTTTTCAAACCTGACCCCGGGAGTAATGGATAGTTTATCATTCAGGAAGAAGATATTTTCCCAAAACAGGGAGAGGTTTTTGTTTGGAAATTCATAGTCATTGAGCAGGTTGTCTTCCCCTGGCAAATAATTAAAGTTCGCATCTGACCCAGTACTGCCAAACCCTTGCGTACTATGATTATATCCATGGTAATAACGGATTCCTGTGATTCCTATGGATTGGATGTTGCCCAGCGAATACCTTTTGAGGTATCGAAACTCAGTGCCCCAATTTTCAAAATCACCTTTGATGAGATCCCTTTCTGAATTATCGTCTATGGTGGCCACCCTATTGGGTCTGAAACCAACGGAATAGCGATTGGCATTCAATCCAAAGAATCTAAGATTGACCGAATTATTCTGGTTGAATTTATGGTCCAAATGGAAAGCATATAAATTCCAGTCCACATTGAACCAGTTTCTTGATCGATTACTTTGTCTGGGGTCTTGTTCAAACATCTCATCGGTTAGACCCCCAGGCTGTTGGGAGAGGTAGGTCATTTTTGTGATGTCAATACCGACTTTGGTGTTTTCTGTGACTTGGTAATTAAGATTAGTATAGAAATTATAGCTGTTAAATTCAGAGTTGGGTCTCCAACCATTCCCTTTTTTGTATTGAAAAAAGGTATAGTAGCTGAATTTTTTATGGGTCCCGCTAAGACTGGTGAAGGCATTGTAGAAGCCGAATGATCCAAGGGTTTGCCGGGCTGTTAATTCCATTTTTTTATGTTCCACCGGACGCTTCATCTGAAAATTCACCAGTCCTCCGAATTGAGTTCCATATTGCAGAGAGGCCGCTCCTCTTACGATCTGGATTTTACCAATTCCTTCCAATGGGGGAGTGTAGTAGCTTTCAGGATAACCAAGTGCATCCGCACTGATATCGTACCCGTTTTGCCTGGTGTTGAAATTGGAGGAGCGGTTAGGGTCCAACCCTCTTCCTCCAATGCTTAACTGAAGACCGGCTCCATCATTTTCCCAAATATTTAATCCTACTACCTTGGAATAGACCTGTCTTGCGTTATTGGTAGACAGGTTGGCCGTCATATTTTCAGGCAGGATCACTTCTGATTTTTTGGCTTCATACAGGCCCATGTTATCCACCGCATTCATCCGGGAAAGGCCAAAATCTGAGGCGGATTCTGTGACCACCGCTTCTGCCAGATTCATGCTTTTAGGCTCAAGAAACACTTCCAGGTTCTGGTCTTTATTGGCGATGGAAATCTGAATTTTCTTGTACTCAAAAAATTCGCTGGTGAAATGAACGGTGTAGGAGCCATTGGCCAGGTCTTCAAAATGGAATTCACCTTTGGAAGAGGCTTCTACCAATTTTGACCCATCATTTAAATAGACGATGCAGGAAGAAACAGCCTGGTTGTTTTCAGATGATCTGATGGTACCGCTCAATTTGGATTGAGCCACCAAGAGCATTGGAAATAACCCTATTAGGAATGTATTAAAAACCTTTAATTTCATCTTCAAATTTTAAAATCCAGTTTTTTGGAGCGAGCGATTCTTTTTCTTTGGAAAGGTCAATTGTTGGGTCAACCAATGCTTTTCCTAATCTTCCATTTAAGGAAACATAACTGTCCACAAAGATCTGTGGATTTTCAATTCCTGTTTTTTCAAAATGATGTTGAAGGATATGTGCAAATTCCAGTATCATATCCGGCTGTGTTGCCATCATCTTTTCTTGTTGGGGAGTAAGAAACTCCTTGTTATCCACTTCCTTGATTTCTCCGTTTTCCCCTTTGACCAAGAAGGTGGCTGATCCCATTTTTTCCATGAGCATCACCCTCCAACTGAATCGGTATCCTTCCTCGGTCCAGAACAATTCTCCCGGGTATAGGAAGTATCTGAAGGGAAGGAGGATTTGAATGGCAAAGAACAGGATCAAAAAGCCGGTTAATAGACCAGTCAAATTTTTGGAATAGCTGAAAGATCTTTGGGGATTTAAAAAGGAGGAAGAGGCATGCAGTATTCCTCCAATTTTATGAATGATACGAAGGTGAAAGTCCTGAGAGAAAAAAATCAGTGCCGTACCTATCATGATATAAGGAAACATCCCTATCGGAAAAAGCAAAGAAGTGAGCAGGTGGAATACAATGACAGAGGCATAGGCCAATTTCCTGGTTGGAGTATAGAGTAAAAGAAAACCGATACTTAAATCATAGATACATCCGATCCAACTAAAGAGGTATGCAACCCAAGTTTCATTCAATAGCGTTCCGATCAGAGGAAGGTCATTTTTAGCCGGTAGCCAAATCTTCATGGGCAAAGCCAGGAACAGCCAATCACTGTTGAGTTTTGCCAACCCTGCAAAAAAATAGAGAATGATGACCATGAACTTGATGGAATCAGTACACCAAGAGGGGATTTTGGAAGAATTGAGACTGGGTTTCCTCCAAGCATCTACAGAAAAGTAGGCATTTGCAGGAAGAAAAATCAATAAGAAGCTTAAGAGGGAAATAAAATAATAATGGTTTAGATAAGTCGTCTTATCCATCAATTCAATGTAGGTGAAGCTTAAAAAAAAGAGGAGGGCAGCCCATCGGTAGTAAAGCCCTATGCTTATCAACAAAGCAGCAATCATCCCTACTAAAAACAGGAGGTAAGTATATTGCCCCAAGGGTTGTACCCATTCGAATCCGTAGTAGCTAAAATGGTGTTTTGGTGCAATATATAATTGGTGTATCCAGCCTTTGAGCCAAAATCGCAAGAGGCTTAGAAACATCAATAAACCAAACATCATTCTGAAAACAACTAAGGCTGCTGGAGAAGATGTTTGGTTTAAATAAGATGAAAACCTTGTTTTCAAATCAGTCACCATCGTTGTCCGAGTAGGTGATCGTAATACTCATTGCTGAAGTCATATCTACTTTCAGAAGTCTTACAGCTTTTTGCATTTCCTGGTACACTTGGATCATGGCATCATTATCCGTGATGATTTGCTGGTAAAGGTTTTCGGATAATCCATTGAGGAGATTGCTGATGACTGTCAATTGTTCATTGATGTATTCAGACAATAATTTCCCTGTATTTGGGTCTTTGGCGCCGATCGCTACCAAATAGGATTTCAGGGAACGGCCTTGTTTGCCATTGGCATTCCCGTTAAAGAAATCAGTGAATGCCTGATGAGCAGTTTTCGCCAATTGAAGAGAGATATCCTGCTTATAGAAAGCCTCAATTTTTTCTGGGTTCGGGGTGCCGGAACTTGCCAAAGTTGCTCCGGAAGGAATACCAAATTTACCGCTACGCACATGTCTTTCATAATAAAGCACATAAGCATTGACCATGGAAGCTGTGGAAGAACCTATATCCAATCCAGTCTTTGATATGAACTCTTCTTTGGCAGGACCATTCCAATCTGTGATTACCTGATTGAGTAGAACTTCCATTCTGGTAACCAACGAGTTCAGGTAAGCACGTCTATCTTCGCCCTTGTCTGAGTCCGTATAAAATTCCAGGATTTTGCTATCCTCTTCTGCCACACCATTGATCAGGTAATCCAAGGCTGGAAATCCCTGCTGGTCATAGGTAGAGGGCAGATTCAAATTTAATGTGGAGGAAGCGATGTTGGATTCAATTCCTGATACATTGGTGGGATAAATGTTGTAAAAGTTCCTTAAGGTATATTTTTCCGCAGGACCTACTTCAAATAATTCTACATGTTGCCAGGAAACATAGGCCTGCACCCAGGTGTTTCTTAACGTTTGAAGGTTGGACTCGGTGGGGCTGTTCACAAATTGATCGGCACTGATTACCATGTTTTGCAGGTCTTGATCAAAGGCTGCATAAGAAGGGATGATCATTTCCTCTGCCCAAAACTTCAGCATTTCTTTTCGATCGCTGTTTTCTTCAGGAATATCCTGATCATCAGTTGAGTCAACACAACCGAAAAGCAAAGCCAACAAAAAGAGAATAATAGGGTACTTTCCGTAATTCATCTCCAATGTATTTAAGGTGGAATAAAAGGCCGGAACTCCTCCGGCCCGATGATATGAATTCTTACAAGTTGAATTTTGATTTGATGGCAGCTTCTGCAGCATTGATTTTAGCTGCATCTATATCCCAGAAACCATTCTCACTATTGATTAGAGCAGCGATCACAGAATCAGAGAAATTTGCATCTGCTTGATAAGTACTGGCAAATCTCAGGGAATAAATGAATCCCAAGGCTTCACCGATTGCATGTGCTCTTTTGTCTTCTGTGGTACTGGATCTCCATTTACCCAAATAGCCAAGGGCTGCATTTGCAATTGATTTTTCGAATTCCTGTCTGATGATAAGCGCCTGGTTTTCCATTTCAGCCAAGTCGTTGTTAACGATGGCAGCTCTTCCTTTCAGAAATGCAGGATAGATTTTCGCATAGCCGCTTTTATTATATTCCCAGATGTAAGCTCCTGCTCCGAATTCAGAAACAGATCCTTTCTCAGTATCAGAAAATCCTTCTAAATAGATAGGGTTCAGCGTAAGTGTGCCATAGGCCAAGTCCCAATTGTGTTCCAGTTGGGTATAGTTTTTATCCGAAACAAGCGTGAAGTTATCTGCATTCAGCCCAGCGTTTAGAAGGACGTTTCCTATATAGTCCAACTGAAATGCCCCTAAAAGAGATTTTTGGATGACCTGTGCTACTTCAATCCCCTTGTCATTCAACAGGTAACTTCCGAGTTTACCTGCTTGGTTGATGGATGCTTCTTCATTGATGGATAAACTGTTTGCATCTATTTCCTCAAATAGAGATTCAAAATAGGCCTGGGTGGCAAGAATTTCAGCTTGTGATCTTGATGGTGCCACTCTTTCACTTATACTTACTTCAGAATTAACTAGGTCAGAAGCATTGAATAAGCCTCCTTTTACCTCAATTTGAGTAAAAGAAGATCCAGTATTGTTGAATAGGTTTGATAAAAGGCTTTGATCAATTCTTGAATTAGTACTGACGCTGGATTTTATGTAATTATCCATCGACTGAAACATACTTAATGAAATAGTCCCTTCGGTTAGATCCACCGTTGAATTCCCCGATTGATCCAAAAATTGAGTAGAGTAGGACTCATTGGTGTTTAATTCACCATAGCCGATTTCCGATCTCAGATTGGGTTCTGCAGTTTCATTTTCACAAGATGTTGCAGCTAATAAGACGAACCCCAAAAGGAATTGAGGGCTTTTTAAAAACTTCATCATTTTATAGTTGATTGGGTAATTGATTTCGACTGCAAAGTTATTTATTTAGATTAATTCTAAAACAATTGTTTAGAAAAAATCTAAATAAAAATAGAACGAGTTTTTTAGAAGTGCTTTTTCTAAAAAGAATAGTCAATCGACAGACACAAGGGTGATGAAGTGAATAAAGAAGCAGGAAGGCGGACAAAAAAAAACGTGTCAAAGCTAAACAGCCTTGACACGTCCAAATAATACCCCCAAACCTAAGAAACGAATCAGTACTTAATTCTTTTCAATTCGTTTTTCCAATTGTGTGGGACCAAAGGTCATATTGGATTGATGTGTCTGGATCAAGGCCTGGATTTCCTCGATGATCTGATTGTTTTCTGAAGCGATATTAAACCTCTCGGAAGGGTCATGTGCCAGGTTAAAGAGTTGAAGCGTATCCAGTTTTTCGACTTTGGCAGGATAGCCCATGGGGTTGTTTTGGTAAAAATAGAGTTTGTAATCCCCTTTTCTTACGGCAAATAACCGGTCTCCATGGTAATAAAACAGTTCATTTCTTGGGGTTTCGTCTTTTCCTGCCAATACAGGGCTTAAGTCAAACCCGTCATAAACCCGATCGTTTGGTTTGACCGTGTTGGATAAACTGCAAAAGGTAGGCAACAAATCCAGGGTACTTCCAATTTTTGATACGACCCCTGGTTGCACATTTCCCGGGCCCCAAATGATGGTGGGCACACGAACTCCGCCTTCATAACTGGTGCCTTTTCCCCCGAAAAGGCCTCCATTGCTTCCTCCTTGTTCATTGTAGACAAGCCAGGGACCATTGTCTGAAGTAAAGACTACGTAGGTGTTGGTATCTAAGCCTTCTTTTTTAAGTGTCGTTAGGATCTGACCCACGCTCCAATCAATTTCCTCAATGACATCTCCATATAACCCTCTCTCACTGCTTCCTAAGAATCCTTGGCTTGCAAATAAAGGCACGTGGGGAAGAGAGTGAGCCAGGTAGATAAAGAAAGGTCGGTCTTTATTTTCCTGGATGTATTGGATGGCTTCTTCTGTATAGCGTTTGGTAATCGTATTTTGGTCGGCGGGTCTTTCCACAATTTCCGTGTCCCTCATCAGAGGAACGTTGAAATAATTGTGTTTTGGATTTGCGAAGGCCTCTTTAGCAGAAACATCGTTGATTCGGTCCATGTCATTGCTATAGGGGATGCCAAAGTAAGAATCGAACCCATGGTTCGTGGGGAGGTAGGGGGGCAGATGACCCAAGTGCCATTTCCCGATTGCTTTGGTGGCATAGCCAGAGGTTTTTAGCAAGGTTGCGATGGTGTTTTCAGAACTTGGAAGTCCTCCATCCGAGTCTGGAAAAAGAACCCTTCTGGTATTACTATACATCCCTGTTCTTACAGGAAGTCTTCCCGTCATAATTGCGGAACGGCTGGGGGTACAGACATTTGCTGCCACATAGAAATTGGTCCACTTTTGTCCCTCCATGGCCATTTGATCCAGGTTTGGGGTTTTGATGGTCGGATGTCCAAAAACTCCCACATCTCCATACCCTTGGTCATCGGTGAAAATGATGATGAAATTAGGTTTTTTGTCCTGGGCGGAAATGAAACCAGGAGTAGAAAGGACAGTAAAAAGTGAGATGATGAACAGCTTAACTTTAAAAGAAGATTTCATAGTTGAAAATTTGGCTATCTGATGGGTTGATTCTATCAGGAGAAATATAAGGAATAAGGACTGAAGTTATCCCGAAATTACTGCGCTGTCAAAAAATAGTGGGAGAAACAATTAGTATTCTCAAAAAATACCTGAGCAATTTTTTTAGGTGAAATACATTATTGTAAGTGTGTAATTTGGATATGGTGGAGTGAAAATTCAGGGATGAAAAATTCAATGTAATTCTCTTTATTTTTTAGGGGCATGGGCTTTTTAATGTAAGATTAACCCAATAATTTACCTGTTAGTTAGGAAGTATATGTTCCATCTCTTTTTTGATTAATTTTATTGTAATCCCTCAAAAATGATGAATACCCCATCTCTACTCGGAGATAGTTCCAGATTAAACTCATTAAAGAGTTATCAGATTTCAACTACTGAAAAAGAGAGGGAATTTGACGGAATCGCAAAGCTTGCCTGTAAGTTATGTAATGTGCCGGTTGGCTTGATCTATTTTTTTGATGAGAAAAAGACCTTTATCAAATCAGTTTTTGGAAGTATTGATGCGATAGAGTCACTGGATTTAAGTTCAATTTTTGGTGCTCATCTAGAGGCTTCGTTTATCTCATTCAATTCAAAGGATGAAAACTTTCCATCCTCTTTAAAAGAAAGGGGTTTTGAATACTATGCTGCATGTCCAGTAAAGGATCAGGATGGTTTTGTTTTAGGAGCTTTGGCAATTTTGAATCATCAGGTGGTTGAGATCAATGAAGATCAAAAATCCAGTTTGATTACGCTTTTTGGGGGATTGCAGAGTTTGTTGAAGGATCGAAAAAAGAATATTGAACTGGATCATTTTGAAAAACTATTCCAGTTATCCTCAGACTTGGTGTGTTTGGCTGGTGTGGATGGTTTTTTTAAAAAAGTAAGTCCTTCATTTAAAAAGATTTTGGGATGGGATGAAAAGACCTTACTGACCAAATCATTTTTTGAAATGATTTATCCAGAGGATTTAAAGAAGACTCAACAAGAAATAGAAAAACTTTCAGAAGGACATCCTACCATCAATTTCACACATCGATTTAATACCCATGATGGCTCCTTCAAATATTTACAATGGACTGCCTCTCCAGAGCCCGAAACGGGAAGCATATTCGCGATAGGGAGAGATATCACCTATGAAAGAAATCGCGAATTAAAACTGGCTGAGAGTGAGGAGAAATTGAGAGTTTTCTTTGAAAATTCTCAAGGTTTGATGTGTACCCATGACTTAGAAGGGAATTTCCTTTCTGTAAATTCTTCGGGGGCAGGAATATTAGGCTATACCGTAGAAGAGATACTTTCTCGAAGTTTATTTGATATCGTACCTCAGGAGAGACATCATGAGGTCTATGGGTATTTAAAGGTCATTTCCACAAACGGAAAAGCCAACGGTCAAATGTTGACCAAGCATAAAAATGGGACGCTCCGAACTTGGTTATTCAATAATGTCCTTGAGAAAAGTGGGGTGGACCAATCACAATATGTCATCGGAAATGCAATAGATATCACCACTCGGGCGAAGCTGGAAGAAGACCTCAAAGAAACCAAACAATTGCTAGAGGAGACGGGAAAGGTAGCCAGAGTGGGGGGCTGGAACTTTGATTTAGTAAATCAAAAAATATCCTGGACACCTGTTACAAAAATGATCCATGAAGTTCCTGAAGACTTTGAGCCGGATTTGACTACAGGCATAGAATTTTATAAAGAGGGAGAGAGCCGATACAAGGTTACCAAGGCCTTGGAAGAAGCGATCCAGCATGGCACCCCATGGAGTTTGGATTTGCAATTGATTACCCATAAAGGAAAGGAAATCTGGGTAAGAGCAATTGGAAAACCAGAATTCAAAAATGGGGAATGTGTCAGGTTATTTGGGACTTTTCAAGATATCGACGAAACCAAAAGAGCTGAATTGGAGGCATCTAGGGCTAGGAAAGTATTGGATGATGTGTTCAATGCCTCTTCGGAAGTAAGCGTGATCGCCACAGATTTAGAAGGAGTAATTACAGTTTTTAATAAGGGAGCAGAAAAGATGCTAGGCTATTCAGCTGAGGAAATGGTTGGCAAGCATACTCCCAGTATCATTCATTCTCAAGAGGAGGTAGAGAAAGCAGCTTCAGAACTTTCGGAGGAATTTGGAAGGCCTATTTCTGGATTTGAAACCTTTATCGCCAGACCGGAAAGAGATGGTTCGGAGCAACGGGATTGGACCTACATTCGAAAAGATAGGGAAGAACGCTTGGTTTCTTTGGTAGTTACCCCGATCAAGGACCCTGACCAAACCAGTATCGGCTATTTGGGCATTGCGATTGATTTCACAGAAAAGAGGAACATTGAAATTGATCTGGTCAATGAAAAAAGCCGGCTAGCGGCATTTGTACAGCATACCCCGGCAGCGGTATCCATGTTGGATAATCAGATGCGATATATCGCAGTGAGTAATAGATGGGAAGAGGAATATCACTTTAAAGCCGAAGAGGTGTTAGGAAATTCCCATTATGAGCTCTTTGGTGAACTGATGAATGAAGAAAGAATTGCTAATTATAATCGGGTATTAAGTGGGGAAGTGTTAACCAATAAGGAAGAGAAAATCTTATTTCCTGGAGAAACTGAACCTAGATATATATCCTGGGAAATGAGGCCTTGGTACCTTCACAATGGAGAAATTGGTGGGATGATGGTCTTTACACAAAATATCACGTCTTTGATTGCCCAGCGGGAAGAGCTCAAACAGGCCAAGTTGCAGGCAGAAGAAGCAAGTAAAGCCAAATCTGAGTTTTTGGCCAATATGAGTCATGAAATCAGGACGCCACTCAATGGGGTGATAGGATTTACGGACTTGGTGTTGAAAACCAATTTAAATGAAACCCAACATCAATATCTATCGATTGTCAACCAGTCTGCCAATGCCCTTTTAAGTATCATCAATGATATTCTGGACTTTTCAAAAATTGAGGCAGGGAAGTTGGAAATTGATATTGATAAGTGCGATCTCTATGAAATGAGTTCCCAAGCAACGGATATCATTACCTACCAAATCCAAAACAAAGGCCTGGAAATGCTTTTGAATATTGGAACCGATTTACCAAGATTTATTTATGCCGATTCTGTACGGTTAAAACAAGTGCTGGTGAATCTACTGGGCAATGCCTCCAAGTTTACAGAAAAAGGAGAAATAGAGTTGAAAATAGAAAACCTGCATTCGGATGGTGATTTCAATCGAATTCGGTTTTCTGTTCGGGATACTGGAATCGGGATTAATCCTGCCAAGCAGAAAAAGATCTTTGAGGCATTTTCCCAGGAGGATAGTTCCACAACCAAGAAATACGGGGGAACAGGCCTTGGCTTGACCATTTCCAATAGACTTTTAGGATTGATGGGATCAAATCTGCAATTGGTATCAGAAGTGGGAAAAGGGAGTACATTTTTCTTTGACGTCACCTTTAAAACTGAAAAAGGAGAAGCCATTGAATGGTTTGATGTAGATCAAATCAAAAATGTGTTGGTAGTGGATGATAATGACAATAATAGATTGATTGTCAATCAGATGTTGTTGTTGAAGAACATTCATGCTACCGAAGCGACTAATGGCTTTGAAGCCCTTCAACTCTTGTCTAAGGGAGAAAAATTTGATGTGGTGTTGATGGATTACCACATGCCATTCATGGATGGCTTGGAAACCATTCGTAAGATCAAGGAAAGTTTCATGGATAGTCTGGAAGAGATGCCGATCATTCTATTACATAGTTCTTCTGATGACCAGAAAATTATACAAGCCTGCCAAGAACTGGGTGTGAAACATCGTTTGATTAAGCCACTCAAATTACAGGATTTCTACCATGCACTTTCAAGGCTCCATACCAAGGATTTTGACTTAGTAAAAGAAGTTGAAAATGATATTCTGCCACTGGATGTAGATTATAAAGTGTTGGTAGCGGAGGATAATATGGTCAACATGATGTTGGCAGAAACCATCATCAAACGATCCTTTCCAAATGCAATTTTGATCAAGGCGAAGGATGGCAAGGAGGCCTTGCATTATTGTAAAGAAGAAATTCCAGACATCATATTGATGGATGTTCAAATGCCAGAAATGAATGGGTATGAAGCAACCAAGCAAATCCGACGCTTAAAAAATGGTGACCGGATTCCCATTGTGGCATTGACCGCTGGCAATGTAAAGGGAGAACGTGAGAAATGTTTAGAAGCAGGAATGAATGACTTCGTGGTGAAGCCTGTAGTTGAGGAGACTCTTCATGAAATTTTTCAAAAATGGTTGCCACTTCAAAAGCTGGATTCTTTAGACTTTGATAAACCAGAAGTATCCACAAAAAGTCATTATGATCAGGAAGTCTTGATTGCTTACACGGATAATAATGTAGAGATTTTGAAGGGGATTTTGAAGATCGTCAAGTCGGAATTAACCACTTCTTTTACTGACCTTAAGGAAAAACTGCTGAATGAGGATTTGGTTGGATTGAAAGAGGCTGGACATAAATTATATGGCACAGCAGTCTCTTCAGGGATGTTTTATTTATCGGAAATGGCTGCTGAAATTGAAAAGCTTAAGTTATTGGACAAACCTGCTTTAGAGCATCAATTAGCTGAAGTGGAAAAAGAGATAAAGCTGATCCTACATCAAATTCATACCCAGGAGGATTCGATGGGATAATAGTCCCACTCCCTCAACTTAAATCAAGTTTAGTTTTCCCATGAGTTCTCCCCGCTTGGATCTACTAATCGGGATCACTGACTTATGGATCAGTACCGTATTGTCTTGGATATCTACGATCTTTTTGAGATTGATGATATAGGAGCGATGAACCTGAAAAAAAGTGTCTGACGGTAGTTTTTCTTTGAGTTTTGTCAAGGAGATGTGCACTCTATAGTCCGTGTTCTCCAATTTAATAACTACATAGTCTCCACTTGCTTCTACCAGATCAATTTCTTCGGTATTGATTTTAATAAGGCGCTTGTCAATATTGATGAATAATTGATTTTTACTGGCCTTTGACTTTTTAGGGTTACTGGGATTGGAATTTCCTGTTTCAAGTAATTTAGCCACCTTTTTGACGGATTTTTTAAATCGATCCGGGTCTATGGGCTTGGTTAAAAAATCAATAATGCTTTCGTATTCAAATGCTTTAAGCGCAGAATTCTGATCAGAAGTGGTCAAGATGACATAGGGAGAGTTTTTTAAGGTTTGGATAAAATCAAAACCAGTAAAGCCAGGCATGTGGACATCCAAAAAAATCAGGTCTACATCTTCCTTATTGAGGAAACGAAAAGCATCCATTGCATTAGAAAAATTACCAACTACTTCTACACCGGGCTCTTTTTCACACAAAAAGTTTAATATTTCTCTTGACACATTTTCATCGTCAACAATTATGCAGGTCATGTCTACTCTGGTCGTTCAGGTAGAAATTTAAGTATTTTAGCTACTATATCCTGAAATTCTTCTTGAAAATTTAGTTTTCCCGATCGTAATGCTAATTCATGCTTTTCAGTGACATTTAGAGCGTTTTGCATTTGGAAAAAGGCAATTTTATGTTTGATCCGATGTACCGTTTCAGACGCCCAGAAATAATTATTGGAGTCGATTGCCTGCTGATAGGTGTTATACTCCATTGGCAACTCCTCTATCAAAAGCTTCAGGATCTTTTTTTCAAATAGTTTATTTCCACAGGACAACTCTTTGAGATAGTGTAAAGATGGAGTTTCCATAGTCATGCTATTTAAAGATAGGCTATTGCCGAAGGCACCTCACTTAAATTTTGTAATGCTTTTTTGGAAATGGCCAGATTAAATTCCTGAATGGGTTCGGTTAATTCTGGAGCTGATTGTTTTTCGGATGGCATTGATTTCTGATCAATGGAGAATGCGAAAATCCAGGATTTTGGGTCTTTGATATGAACGACCTTGACGATCCCTAGGTGATGTTTAAATTCTACAATGGTTTTAAGAATGAAATCCTTGAAAACTCCAGAAATAAAATTGGGATCTCCTTTGATCATAGGGAGTGTTGGGTCCAACAGAAAACGGAAAGTAGCCTGCCCCCCAAATTCAGTGATCAAGGAATGAATCAATTCATAGCTATCTATGATTTGATCATTATTGGCAAATCCGGAGAAAGTTATATATAAGTCGTTTGGATTTGTCATGATTGATCCTGGTTTTTTGTAGTGGGGGGCAAGGCTTGGGTGACAAACAACTTACTCTCCTTTTTTGTTTTTATTGGATGTTCATCTTCCAATAGGTGATTAGCAACTTTACTGTTTCTTTATAGAGGCTGGGGTTCATAGGTTTGTGAATAAAACTCGAGACTCCATTTTCATAACACATGTCAATGTCTTGGGGATCATTGGATGTGGTAAAAGCAATGGTTCTTATATTTTTTAGATTGGGTAAGGTTTTAAGTTCTTTCAGAAATTCAATTCCATTTTGACCAGGCATATTGAGATCGATCAAAATCAGGTCAGGTATGGTTTTTTCATTTTTCAAAAGGAGGATTCCTTCCTTGCCATTATTAGCAATAGTCAGGTCAATCTTGAGATCCAGAATTTCTATGGTCCTTTGAAATCTGAGTTGTTCCAATAAAACATCTTCCAGTAACAAGACTTTCACATCCTTTTTTCTTCAAATTTCATCATTTTGAAAACCATGAAACTGAACTATTCGGTCACACTGAATTATCTATCGATGAATTGCAGCTATCTGTAGACGAATGGATTAGAAAAAATTGAAAACCCTTGTTTAATGCGGTCTGAGGGGGGATAAAAGATATAGACCGAACCAACGCATCAAAAAATAAGTGGTGCAAACCTAAAAAAAATAGCATAGATAGGATTGCTCAACCCAAAAAAGGATATCATTTGGATTGGATCAGTTCCAGCAGTAATTCAGGTTCGTCAGTAGTTATAAAGTCTGCCCCTTGTTCCAAGAGCCATTTCATATCTTCCTCTTTATTGACCGTCCAGGAATTGACGGTGAGCCCCAGTTCCTGTGCTTCTTGAATCCAATGAGGGTTTTTCTTTAACACCCCAATATTGTAATCAAAACCAAAAAAACCGGCCTCTTTGAGTTCTTTTGGAGTTTTATCCCCGCTTAAATAGGCAACGTTTGCCTTAGGATCTGTTTCAATGGCTTTCAGTCCCCCTTCGTAGCTAAAAGTGATGTAATCCACCCATTTACTGGCTTTCATTTTTTTCACGGCTTTCACAGATTTGATCGCTACTTCCTCCGATCTTTCCACACTAATTTTGGATGGTTTGATTTCAAAAATCAGTTTGGTGCCTTTTTGCTTTTTCCCTTCGGCAAGGTATTCCTCGACCGTCGCCAGTTTTTCACCATTTTCATGTGTTTTGGACAACAGTTGATCATAGGTGCTGGTTTCTATCGGCATTCCCATGAAGTCTGTATCATGGTTGACCACGAGTATTCCATCCGCTGTCATCCAAACATCAAATTCCGACCCCTCACAACCCAAGGCCACCGCTTCATTCAAGGATGCAAGACTATTTTGTGGGTGTCCTTTTGACTTCCAAGCGCCCCGGTGGGCAATTACTTTGTTTTGATGGAAGGATTTTTGAGCAAAACCAGAAGGAATTTGAACGAGCATTGCTAACAGGAAAAGTGTGAGGGACAACTTCATGAACGGTAATCAGTTTTTATTTCCTTAAAAATAAGTTTTCAAATAGAAAAAGGGGTCCTGTTTTTGGTTTCTTTACATAAACTTCATGTTAAATGTCAATTTTGAGTATCATGTTCAGTGTCCTTCGAATGTTCTTTACCTGGAAAAACAGTTTTACTTTTTTGCTTTGCTTGATCTTTACCTTCTCGGTTTCAGCTCAAAAGAAAGTAGCCATCAGCATTGATGATATTCCAAATACCAAAAAGTATGAAAAGGATGACTTCCAATTGGGACTTCTTTCCAAGTTGGATGAAATCCAAATTCCCATTTCAATTTTTGTGATTGAGGGCTTACTCTATAAAACCGATTCCATTTCAAAAAACTATTCCCTTCTAATGGAATGGACAGAAAGACCATATACCACCTTAGGAAATCATTCTTTCAACCATAAAAGGTCTTCCGGATTTTCCGTGGAGGACTTGGAACAGGAAGTGGTGAAAGGGGAGGCCATTTCCAGGGAACTTGCCAGGTATTATGGAAAGGACCTGAAATACTTTCGGTTTCCTTTCAATGACTTAGGGAAGGATTCCCTGCAGCAAAATGCCTTTAAAGCACGATTGGATACCTTGGGGTATGAAATCATGCCTTTTACAGTTGAAAGTGCGGACTGGATGTATAATGCCGTGTTTGAGCATTTCCTTGAACAAGGAGATCGCTCGAAGGCGGTCGCAATTGGGGAGGAATATGTGTCCCAGACCCTGGCCTTATTTGAATTCTTTGAAGTGCTTTCGATGGAAGAATACGGGAGGTTGATTCCTCAGATCTACCTTTGCCATGATAATTCCATCAATGAAGCCTATTTGCCGGCGATCATCAAAGAACTCGGAGATCAAGGCTATGAATTTGTTGGGGTAGAGGAAGCATTGGCTGATCCTGCATACCATCAGACCAATTATTACGATAAAAAGTGGGGAGTGTCCTGGTTTTATAGATGGATGGAAGACCAGGACGAGGCAATGGTTTGGATGAGAAAGGAACCTGGTTTGGAACATATTCAAAAACAATTTGATGCCATTCAGAATTAATTAAAAGAATCTGCTGTTACTTAGACCTGTTTCCGTTTCAACAAAAAAATAAGAAGAATACGAATGATGATTAATTGGAATGATGTAATCAAGTTTACGAATCAGGGCAATCCCAAGCCTCCAAGGAGAGTGGAGAAAACGGATGCGGAATGGAGGGAATTGTTAAGCCCTGAAGAATTCAGAGTTGCCAGACAAAAAGGAACTGAAAGGGCACATAGTTCTGAACTTTGCAGTTTATTTGAACCCGGTAAATATGCCTGTGTATGTTGTGGTACGGAGCTTTTTGATGCTACCGTAAAGTTTGAAAGTGGCACAGGATGGCCATCTTTTACACAACCTATTGACTTGTCCCATGTGGCCTACACCAAGGATGTAAGTTTTGGAATGATCCGGGTGGAAGTGACCTGCAATGTTTGTGATGCTCATTTGGGACATGTCTTTCCAGATGGGCCGAAGCCCAGTGGACTTCGATATTGCATCAATGCAGTTTCACTCCGGAAATTATAAACCAATCCAAATCCCCTGCACTACCTAGGGGATTTTTCTTTTTTTTATCTTGTAGAAGATTAATTCAGCCCAAATGAACCGTTTTCTTCTATTGCTCGCCTTGTTTATAAAAGGTATTTCTCCTGTGTTTTCCCAGCAGTTAACCTATTGCAATCCCATCAACCTGGACTATGGGTATACGCCCATCCCGAATTTTACCGAGTGGGGCCGTCACAGGGCCACGGCAGATCCGGTCATCGTCAATTACAAAGGGGATTACATCCTTTTCAGTACCAACCAATGGGGATATTGGACCAGTCCGGATATGTATCGCTGGACCTTTCATTCCAGGTTTTTTCTGAATCCATGGAATCAAGTCTACGATGAACTTTGTGCACCTGCAGTAGGCATAAAAGGCGATACCGTCCTGGTGATGGGCTCTACGTACGAACAGGATTTTACCATTTGGATGAGTACAGATCCTCTGGCGAATGAATGGAAACCATTGGTGGAGAAATTTGAAATAGGAGGCTGGGACCCTGATTTTTTCACAGATGACGACGGTAGATTGTATATGTACAACGGAAGCTCCAATCGATACCCCCTGTATGGGATCGAACTGAATACCAATACGCTGGATCCGATTGGCACTAGAAAAGAAATGTATCTGCTGGAGCCTTGGAGATACGGCTGGCAAAGATTTGGAGAACATATGGACAATACCTTTCTGGACCCATTTATGGAAGGAGCACATATGACCAAGCACAATGGCAAGTATTACTTGCAATATGGGGCTCCTGGAACAGAATTCAGTGGCTATTCCGATGGAGTGGTAGTGGGAGATTCCCCTTTGGGACCTTTTGCACCCCAATCCGATCCCCTAAGTATGAAGCTGGGAGGCTTTGCCCGGGGAGCCGGGCATGGAGCAACCTTTCTGGATAATCAAGGGAATTATTGGCATGTCAGTACCATCATGATTTCGGTCAAAAATACCTTTGAAAGAAGATTGGGGATTTGGCCTGCGGGATTTGATCAAGATGATGTGATGTGGGCCAATACCGCCTTTGGCGATTACCCCCACTATTTGCCTGCTACGGATAAGCCGGGAGCATTTACGGGTTGGATGCTCCTGAATTATGATAAACCCATGCAAGTCTCTTCTACCTTGGGGAGTTATACTGCGAACAAAGCCAACGATGAGGATCTGAAAACCTATTGGTCTGCCAAGACGGGGGATGCAGGAGAGTGGATCCAATCAGATTTAGGGGATGTGAGTACCGTGCATGCGGTACAGATTAATTATGCAGACCAGGATGTGGCAGCCAACCGATTGGGGAAATACAATGATCAGTATCACCAATATGTATTGAAGTATTCAGAGGACGGTAAAAACTGGAAGGTTTTGAAAGACAAAAGCAAAAACCAAACAGATGTTCCACATGAGTATATTGAACTCAAAAATCCTGTGAAGGCGCGGTTCATCCGATTGGAAAATGTCCACATGCCCACCGGGAAGTTTGCATTGAGTGGTTTGAGGGTATTTGGAAAAGGAGCCGGTAAGGCCCCTGAAAAAGTCAATGGATTTGTGGTATTGAGAACCGAGAAAGACAAACGAAGTGCATTTATCAAATGGCAACCGGTAGATGATGCCTATGCCTACAACATCCATTACGGCACTGCTCCCGATAAACTCTATACCAGCATCATGGTTCTTGGCAACAATGAATATTGGCTCAAGACCATGGACCGGATGAAAGATTACTATTTCACCATTGAAGCCATTAATGAAAACGGGGTAAGTGAAAAAGTGGAAACGCTGAAAGTTCAATAAATCACCGATTGAAAGGGTATTCATTGATCCAATGAAAGCCTCGCTTCGTTAATTGATAATCGGATACTGACTTTTTACTTCCTACAAGGGTGTTTTCCTTTTCTCCAATTCGGATTTTCAGTTCGTATTGCTGGGTGGGCAGTGCTTTTATGGATAGTTCATGGGGGTTATCCTCATCCTCGGTGTTTTTCAACAAAACCATTCCACCCTCCTTTATTTCCAGAATGGTATAAAAATCTTGGGTTCCTTCTTCAGGTTTTAAGACCAGGTAGTTTTTTTCAACAATGATTTTGGTCCAAGGGCTGGCAGCCTCATTTTCAAATCCAGTATACAAACCTTCCCATTCATTTTCCATGGCTCTAAATTCCTGGCTGCTGTAATGCCCATACATTCTTGACAAGGGAATTACTCCTACCAAATAGATATTGACTATAACCCATGCTGTTTTCCACTTTTTCGAGGTAAAAAGAGGAGACATCAACTCTAATTTGCTGGGCTTGTGGAGAATCAGAAAGTCAAACAATGCTTTCGCTCCAGGGAGAAGAATTAGAATGGAAAAGAACAATAGATGAGAGGAAAATAACTTTACCGGTACATCAAAGGAGAAGTTGACCAATACAATGTTGAGACAAACCGAAATAGCTACCAGTGCACCTAAGATGGCTGTCCTTCTAAAGAGTAATAGAAATCCCGCGATCAACTCTGATAAGCCCATAAATATTTTGTAGGTGTCTGAATATCCAAAAAATCTCCAGGCCAAGCCCATGGGGGATATGTCTCCTACCAAAATATCCATGGAATAGAAACTTGGTCCAGGGAATTGGCCTATTAGAAATTTTGCGATGCCATAGGAAATGAGCGTTAAGCCCACATAATACCTGGCATAAATCAATATCAATTGGTAGAAATCAACCGCATGGATGCGTACTTTTTTGAGGGAGAATAGCCCGATGGCCACTAAAAATGAAAAGGTCATCAAGGCTGGGATTTTCACATAATCAAAGGTAGTGTCCCCACTTCCCGTTCTCTGGATTTTTTCCAGCTCAGGAAGACCCAAGAAAGATTTGCCGAAAAACAGAATGTACTTTTCCTGGAGTGAGAGGACATATTTTGAAAAGACCTCATGAGTAAAAGGGATGTTGTCCAGCGGAAAAGGAAACCCATAGGAAAGGATATAGACTCCCAGTGAAAGTAAAGCAAACTGCTTGATTGGATTGGAGTTGTTCATAAGCGTTGAGAAAAAAATAAAATCAAAACTATTGAAAATTGATAAAGAGAAAATTGACTTAAAATTTTTTAACTAAGGAATTCACTCAATTATTGTGTGGAGGAAGGGAATTTAGTGCGAAGGAATTTGGTTTAATGCCAAATAGATTTGGAAAAAAATGGAAATAGGAATAGATAGTTTTGCTGCCACAGAAGCAGGTGATGTACAAATAGACGGACAAAAGAGCGTATTGTCATTGGAACAACTTTTAGCAAGAATAGAATATGCAGACCAGATGGGTTTGGATGTGTTTGGGATAGGAGAGCATCACCGAAAAGAGTTTTTGGATTCAGCTACAGCAATAATTTTGGCTGCTGCAGCCTCAAGAACCCAACGTATCAAATTGACTTCCGCTGTTTCTGTGATCAGTGCAGCTGATCCTGTACGAGTATTTCAAGAGTTCGCAACCCTGGATTTGATATCCAAAGGGCGAGCAGAAATAGTGGCTGGCAGAGGGTCTTTTACCGAGGCTTTTCCCTTGTTTGGATTAAGACTGAATGATTATGATAAACTTTTTTCTGAAAAGTTAGGTCTGTTGCTTCAGATCAGGGATCAGGAGACTGTCACTTGGCAGGGACAGTTCAGACCTGCCTTAAACAATCAAAGCATTTACCCCAGGCCGCTTCAAAAGAAGCTTCCTATTTGGTTAGGGGTAGGTGGTACTCCAGGTTCTTTTGTCCGTGCAGGTCAATTGGGGATGCCATTGATGGTGGCGGTGATTGGGGGAGAAACCCATCGTTTTAGGCCATTGATCGATTTATATAGAGAGGCTGGCATCAAAGCAGGTCATGCCGAGGAGAATCTGAAAGTAGGCTTACATTCTTTGGGGTATGTAGCAAAAACTAAGGAAGTGGCACTAGAAAATTATTATCCTGGGTATGCCGAGACATTTACCAGAATTGGGAAAGAAAGAGGTTGGCCACCGGTCACCTGGAATCATTTTTATGCACAGACCGGAAAGACAGGGGCATTGGTGATAGGGAGTCCAGAGGAAGTGGCTGAAAAGATCCTCAGACACAGTGAAGCACTGGGAGGAATTTCAAGATTTACGTTCCAGATGGATAATGCAGGATTGACACATGGGCAGTTGATGGAAGCCATTGAGCTGATTGGAAATGAGGTCATTCCTTTGGTGAAAAGAGGGTAAAGATGAATTTTGAAAGATGATTTACTTATACTTACTACATGTTACTAAGAAAAGGGACCGATTCAGATTTGCCAAAAATTATTTCTTTGCTGAGAATCTCATTAGGAGAGTCTCTTATCCCTAAGTCAGAAGCACTTTGGAAATGGAAGCATGAAAACAATCCTTTTGGCCCCTCACCAGTATTGGTAGCCGAAGTAGATGGAGAAATCATCGGAGTAAGGGCATTCCTTCAATGGGAGTTTCTGCTTGGCAGTACACTTGTAAAAGCATGCCGAGCGGTAGATACTGCCATCCATCCAGATTTTCAAGGCAAAGGTATTTTTACCAAGCTTACCCTTACGTTGATTGATCAATTAAAGCGGGAGGGATTTGATTTAATCTTTAATACCCCTAATGCAGACAGTATGCCCGGTTACTTAAAGATGGGCTGGGAGAAATGGGGGAAACTCCCATTAAAATTAGATTTCCATTTAAGTATTGGGAAAAATAAGCATCCTATCCAGCCAGAAAGTTGGAGTAAAATTCTTCATCTGGTAGAACAAATTGAGCATCTCGGGAATTTTTCTGGCGCTAATCAAACCAACTTGAAACCAGGTTATTTAAAATGGAGATATTTAGACTGTCCACTATTCCCCTATTACTATATCAGTGATTATAAAAGCTTTCTGCTTTTTTATCGAATCAAAGAAAGCAAAATGGGAAGAGAGCTAAGAATAACCGATCTATTCATTTTGGATGGATTAGAAAAAGAGCAGAAAATCCATTTAAATAAATCGCTTTCTTATTTTCAAAAGTTATCGGGAGCAAGATTTACCTCTTTTTCAGGACTTCAATATCCTGAGCAAAAAGCATTGAACCTTGGAGCATTACCTATTTTCAACGCAGGTCCTTATGTGACCTTAAGAAAAGTGAAGCAAGATCTGGATCTTCAGAATTTGGATTGGAGGTGGTCATTGGGGGATTTGGAAGTATTTTAAGTTTTTACATTTTAAAATTGGATTAAACTGATTTTTTATAAATTGTCTTGATTCTTGATTCATTCTTTAAAAAGCTAATTCTCCAACATCAATTTCCATATATTTACGATACTTCTGCTAAAGAAAAATATGAGAAAACGTATACCCATATTATTATTGATTCTGATTTCTTGGGGATGTATCAGTAATAAAAGAATTACCTATTTACAGAATTTGCCTGAAAATGAACCAATTGAATTAAATGAGTTTATACCCTTTGCTGAGGTGGATTACAAATATGTTTTGCAACCATTTGATATTGTTGAAATAGATTTTGCTTCCTCTGACGAAGAGTTGACCAAAGCATTTAGTTATCAAAACACAACGGCTGGAGGTATGTCCGGAATTGGTGGAGGCGGAGGTGGAGGAGGCCAAGGATCCGATCCCTTGTATTTCAGAGGTTATAGTATAGATCAGGAGGGGAGAGTAGAGGTACCCAAGTTGGGAAAGATCAAAATAGCTGGAATGACCGAAGAGGATGCGAAAAACAAAGTTCAGGCTGAAATCAATAAATTCTTTAAAGAAGAAGTATATGTGAGATTAAGAATTGCGGGTATTCGGTATACTACCTTAGGAGAATTTAATAGTGTTGGGGTAAAGGTGATTTACAAAAACAGAGCTACTATTTTCGATGCATTGGCTAATTCTGGAGAGACCACCTTACTGGGGAAAAAGAATAAATTATTTATCATCAGACAATATGATGGGGGGACTAAAATCCATCAAATAAATTTGAACGATCGTGCCTTGTTAGGAAGTCCCTTTTATTTCATACAGCCTAATGATATATTGTATATGGAGCCGATGAAAATCAGACAAATCGGTACAGCTGATAATTTAACGGCTTCAATGGCTTTATTTGCGGGCCTATTAGCATCTACCTTATTAATTATTAATTTGGTTACGGGTAATTAAGGAGCATGGAGAAATTAGACTTAAGTCAACTCGATAATGAGGAGAAAGCCTTAGAAATAAGGTATGTTGTTGCCAAATATATCAGGTACTGGCCTTGGTATGTTTTGTTTATAGCCCTCTTTTTGGGAGCTACCTTTTTATTTCATCGATATACCGTGGATGAATACGAGGTAACTGGGTCGATGATCATCAAGACCAATACCTCTCCAGAGGCAAGGATATTGGACCGATCCAATATTTTTTCTTCAGGGATCAATTTGGAGAATGACATTCTCCGGCTTCGATCGAAAAATCTGGCCCATGAGGCATTGAAGAAGGTGCATTTTGATGTGGAATATTATGCCAAAACCAACATCAAAGCCATAGAACTATATGATCGTTCCCCGATTCGAATTGATGTGGATTGGGACCATCTTCAAGTGACGGATACGCCCGCTGAATTGCAGGTACTTTCAGAGGAGAATTTTAAAATTGTACCAGAGGCCTCGGGTTTCATGGATTTCAATTCAGCTATGGCGGCTGGAGATGAATCAATTTTTGATAAAACCTTCACTTTTGGAGAAGAAATTGAAACGGCTAGATCCAAGTTTACTGTTTTTTTGGTGAATCCAGCTCGAATAGGAGAGGCAATCGTCTTTAAACTTAAAAACCCAACCGTTTTAGAAGAACAACTTGCTCGTTCAATCAATGTGAGCTTGGTAAATGAATACAGTTCTGTATTAAAATTAAGTACCAATACCAAGGTGGTGGAAAAGGGTAGGGACTATATCAATGCCCTCATGACTTCCTACATTGATTATGATCTGAATGAAAAAAACAGGATTCAAGAGAACACCATCAAGTTTATTGAGGAGCAATTAGGCTTTTTAGAAGACTCCTTAAAAAACAAAGAGCAGGAACTACAAAATTTCAAGGTTGAAAATAAGATGTTGGATGTCTCTGCGGAGTTTGCCAATATTTTAACCAAGATGAATTCCTTGGATGAAATGAGTGCCGAGCTAGATTATCAGCTCAATTATTTTGAGCAGATTAAAAAGTACATGGAGCTCAAAAGCAAGGATTTCTCGGACGTAATTGCTCCTTCTGTCATTGGCGTTCCTGACCCTTTGTTAAATGGGTTAATCCAAACGTTGGTGACCTTGTCACAAGACAGAAGAAAGCTCCTGGCCACCGTCAATGAGAACCATCCCGAGGTATTGAAAATAGACGTTCAAATGGAGAAGGCACAAGAAGCCCTGTTTGAAAACGTGGTGAATTTGATTGAAAACACCAAACAAAAAAAGAGAGATATCCAGGATGATATCGATTTCTATGATTCCCAGTTTTCTACTTTACCCGAATCTGAATCCCAATACACGGGGATATTCAGGGAATTTAAATTAAGAGAATCTTTATACACTTACCTGCTGGAGAAAAGAGCGGAGGCAGGAATTGCCATGGCCTCCAATGTTTCAGATAACTCCATTTTGGACCCTGCCAAAAGAGGGACGTTGATTTTCCCTAAAAAGCAACAAAACTACGGTTTAGCGGTGGTGTTGGGATTTTTATTGCCATTTGGGTTTATTGTCGTGCGAGATATTTTTGACGATACCATCAAAGATCAGCGGGATTTAAAAAAGAACTTTATGATCCCTCAATTAGGGATTATCGGATATAGTCAAAAAGACACCAATCAGGTCGTTTTAGAACATCCTAAGTCAGCGGTGGCGGAATCATTTAGATCCTTAAGATCAGCCATCACCTACTTGGCCAGTGGAAAAAACACCAAGAAAATCCTGGTAACTTCTTCAGTTTCCGGGGAGGGTAAAACATTTACCTCATTGAATTTGGCATCGGCGATGGCGTTGGGCTCCAAAAAGACGGTGGTAGTAGGAGGGGATTTAAGGAGGCCAAAGTTGGCATCCTATTTTGGACATTCAGATAAAGTAGGTCTTTCAACCTATCTTATTGGAAAAGTGGAGGCAGAGGAAATTGTATTTAAAAGCCAACATGAAAACCTGTATTTTGTACCTTCTGGGGTGATTCCACCCAATCCAGCGGAACTTTTACAGACTCAACGATTAAAAGATTTCCTGGCCTATCTGGAAAACAGCTTTGATGTAGTGATTTTTGATACACCACCAATGGGATTGGTTTCTGAAACGATCGATTTAATGCGGTTGTTTGACATCAATTTATATGTGGTAAGGCAAAGTTACACGGTGAAGGACCATTTGGTCATGATCAATGATTTGTTCAATAATAAACAAGTCAAAAATGTGTATGGGGTCTTTAATGGCATCATCAATTCTGGCTACCACTATGAGGGATATAACTATGGCTATGGTAATACCTATCTTTATTCCCAGAATAATAAGTACATGTACAATTACTATGGAGAGGACCTCGATGCCAAAAGGAAGCGTATCAAGAAAATAGATACGAGTGTCTGGAAGAAAATAAAGAAAGCCTTTCGTGTCAAATAACTAGTTGGACATGCTTTCTTCAACTTGCATTGAAGAACCAACTGGTCCTTGATAAATCATGTATTAGTAATCTCAGCAATACAAGGGACCTTGAATAGGTCCTTTTTACAGTATAACTATTAAAATCAATATCAATTGAAAAGTGCAGCATTAATTCCTGCGAGGTATGCATCCACCAGACTCCCGGCCAAGTTAATTCAGGATCTTGGGGGGAAATCAGTGATTCAAAGAACCTTTTTAAGTACACTTGCCACCGGGGTTTTTGATGAAGTGTGGGTGGTGACGGACCATGAAGATATTGCAAGTCAAATAGATGAATTGAATGGATTGGTGTTCTTCAGCAAAAAAGAGCATAATTCTGGGTCTGATCGAATCGCTGAAGCATTATCCAAAGTAGATGCTGAGATTATTGTGAACGTTCAGGGAGATGAACCTTTTCAGGATAAAAAATCACTAAGTGATTTAGTGGAAGTTTTTGTAGAAAAAGAAGTACAGATTGCCTCTTTAAAGACAAGGATTTCAGAGGATGAGGCACAGAACCCCAACTTTGTCAAAGTGGTGACAGATGTCAAAGAAGACGCGCTATATTTTTCAAGATCGGCAATTCCTTACAATCGGGATAAGGTCAAGGATTTATTGTATTGGAAACATATAGGGGTGTATGCCTACCGCAGGAATGCCTTATTGGCCTATACTGAAATGAATAGAGGAGAATTAGAAGAGATAGAAATGCTTGAACAGTTAAGATTGTTGGAGCATGGGATAAAAATAAGGATGGTAGAAACCAACCATAAAGCAGTAGCTATAGATACGGCAGAAGATTTGGCAAGAGCGAGGAGTATTTTGGGACTGAAATAACCTATTGGCTTTAGTGAAAAAACCTCAAGAAAAGCTCATTACATATCAATCCTTAGGACTAATTCCGTATTTAGGTTAAAGCAAAATTCTTGATATACATCCTGATAAAACTGTAATTTACCCATTTCCTATTGTGAATTCGTAAATTTTATCCTTCTTTTCTGTTAAAATGTTTAAGTTTGCCCAGTTTTTGACGAAGATTATTAAAAATTCATTTATGCGGAGAATCCGACTTGGGTTAGTATTTATTATTGCCCTTATAGCTGCCTCATCATGTATTTCCAATGAGAAGATTATTTACTTACAAAATTTAGAAGGTAATGACTCTATACCTGATGGAGAATTAATTACTTACGAAATCCCAGAATACAAGCTCCAATACAACGATATCGTAGATGTGAATATTCAAACTGTGGATGATATGATTCAAAATGGATTTAATAATAAATCAACTTCCATGGCTGGAATGAATCAAATGGGAAACATCGCAAGTCAAACAGGTGGTGATTTGTATTACACAACAGGTTATACTGTTGATAATGAAGGGAAAATTAGATTGCCAATAGTGGGGGAGGTAGAGGTGAAAGATAAAACTTTGGAAGAAGCACGAATTGCTATTGAAGAAAAATTAAGGGTCTATGTGACCTCAGAGCTTTATGTGAAAGTCAAGTTAGGGGGAATTCGTTATTCTGCGTTAGGGGAATTTAGAAGACCTGGCAAATTTGTGGTACTACAGGACAGAATGACCATTTTTGAAGCGATTGCTAACGCTGGCGATTTGACAACTGTTGCAAAGAGGAGTGATGTTTTGTTAATAAGACAATATCCTGAAGGGACTAAATTGCATCGAATTGACCTTTTGGATAGAGAAATTGTGAAATCTCCCTACTATTTTATCCAACCCAATGATCAGATCTATGTAGAACCCATGAAAGTAAGAGAAACTGGAACTGGTGAAAATACAGCCCAATCTCTTGCTCTGATCTTTTCCGGAATATCAGCCATGGCTCTAATTCTTAATTTAATCAAATAAGTTATATGTACCCAAATACTCCATCTCCTGGTAACTCCAACCAGAATTCATATATGGTACAAAAGGAAGATGAAATCGACCTGAAAGTTTTATTGTTTAATTATTTACAATATTGGCCGCTTATTTTAGCATTTATGGTAGTAGGGGTTGTAGGTGCTTTTTTATTTAATAGATATTCTACTCCGATATATAAAGTTGAATCTAGTGTTTTGGTGGAGGATGAAGAGCCTGCGTTGGGTATGGATTTGTTTGAATCTGCTGGTTTTGGACTTCAAGGAAAAAGCAACATTGAGGATGAAATTGGTATTTTAAAATCTTATTCTTTAGCAGAGGAAACCATTTCCCAATTAAATTTACAAGTTGAATATTTTGAGGATGGAATAATCACCTCAAGTCAATTATATGGTAATTTGCCTATTATCGTTTCAGTTGATTGGAACCACTCTCAATGGGTTGGAGGTCTATTTGAAATTGAAATTATAAATGACAATTCCTTTGAAATATCTATTGAGGATAATGATTTTAGGGTTTTTAATCCAGACGATCCTTTTTATAAAAAATACCCTGAGGAATTGGACTTCGACCCAGTTCTTAATAAATCAGTTTATTCTTTTGGAGAGCAAATTGAATCAGATTACTTGTCTTTTAAAGTCAATAATATTAAGGCTGAGCCTGGAGATAAATTTGAAGTTCGTCTAGTTGATGTACCCACTTTGGCATTATCATTTCGGGAGGAGTTATCGGTTTCGCCTATTAACAAACAAGCCTCGATACTCTTATTAAGCATTGAAACTCCCGTAAGAAAACTAGGTGAGGAATACATCAATAAGCTAATGGAAATGTATCTGAAACTTGAGTTAGATGAAAAAAATCGTGCGTCAGAAAGTACCATTCGTTTTATTGATCAACAATTGGCAGGTATTTCAGACTCTTTAGCTTTTTCAGAAAATAAGTTGCAGGAATATCGTTCAGATAATAATATTTTCAATTTATCAGAAGAAGGTTCAGTAATTTTTGAAAGGCTGACCGAATTGGAGAAAGAGGAAAGTGAGACAGAAATTAGCTTAAAATACTATGAAACATTAAATGAATATTTGGAAAGTAATCAAGGTGGAGATTTAGTAGCTCCTTCTATTATTGGAATTACGGATCCCTTGCTGAATTCATTGGTAAATGCATTAGCAGAATTACAGGCAGAACAAATTAAATTACGTTCAAATTTTACCGAACAAGCTCCTGCTGTTAGAGAAAATGCAAGCCGTATTGCAAGTACCAAAAAGCAATTGCAAGAAAACACCAATTTAGCTTTAAATAATACTAAAAATGTGTTGGCAGATATCCGCAATAGAATTCGGATGATTGAATCAGACATCAATTCTTTGCCTAAAACTGAGCGGGATTTATTGGGGATTCAAAGGCAATTTTCAATCAATGAAAATATTTACGTGTATTTATTGCAGAAAAAGGCAGAAGCTGAAATTACCAAAGCCTCAAATATGCCTAAAAATACGATTTTAGATTTTGCAAAAGCTGGTCAAGAACCTGTTGCACCGAAGCGTTCTTTAAATTTATTGATCGGGTTGATTTTAGGATTGATTGTGCCAATTGGATTTATCACAGTTAAAGATTTTTTGAATACTAAAATCGAGGATCCAAAAGATTTAGAGAATCAAATTAAAGTACCATTAATTGGGATGGTAGGAAGAAATACCTCTTATGATGCATTACCTGTATTAAATAATCCTAGGTCCACAGTTACTGAATCATTTCGTTCCCTTCGAGCAGATATGACTTATTTAAGTCAGCAAAAGGATAATTTGACGATCTTATTTACCTCAAGTATATCTGGAGAAGGTAAAACCTTTGTTTCTATTAATATGGCTTCCGTTTATGCCTTGATGGGTAAGAAAACAATTTTAATAGGTTTGGATTTAAGGAAACCTAAAATTGCGGAGGATTTTGGATTGCCGAATGATAAGGGAATGAGTACCTGTTTGAGTTCAGATACCCCTTGGCAGTCGGTAGTAAAATCTTCAGGCCATCAAGATTTTGATGTGATATTGTCGGGTCCCATTCCGCCTAATCCTGCAGAGTTATTACTTCAGGATAAGTTTACACAAATTATCAATGAGATTAAGCAATCATACGATGTGGTGGTGTTTGATTGTCCTCCTGTAGGATTAGTTTCTGAAACCAAGGAATTATTCGCCTTAGCCGACATTTCATTCTATGTATTCCGTCAGGGGTATTCTATGAAAGGGAATACACAAATTTTAAATAATTTGGTGGAAAAAGGAGGGGTAACCAAGATTTATGGGATTTTGAATGATATGCACATTGACAAAGGCTATGGGTATGGCTATGGGTATGGCTATGGCTATGGATACGGAGGAAACTCCTATGGGTACCATGAAGAAGCTACACCACTTCCTTGGTGGAAAAGGGCGCTGAGAAGGAAATAATAGCTTAAGTAAGAAGTATGAATTCAGAAGTCTGAAATGAGATTTTGAATTGAGAACGCATCAACTCCCCCTTTAAAAAGGGGCGGGGGGATTACATAAGGAAATTAAAAAAAGATCGAAAGCAAAGTGGCCAAATTGCAGGGCAGGGAAAAAGTCAGAAATATAAAGTCAGAAATCTGAAATTAAAGTAAGAAGTCTGAATTTAGAAATATGAATCAAACATCTGACATCTAACATCATACATCATGCATCTTTTAACATACATCTGTTTCCATTTTCCCCAACCTGACTATCCCTTGTACATCCTTAATTTATGAACATTACTTCAAACATCAGGTTTCCAAGGAATTAAAAATTGGTCGCCTTTTTGATTAAGTAGGGGAACAGAAATCGCCCATTAAAATATCAAATGCAGTTTTAAGTATATAAAAATTCCATTTAAAAATAGGATAAAAAATGAGTACAAAAACTACTCGCTTTCATTATCTTTGATGAAATATTGCCTTATTATTAAAAAAGAGGCTGTTTTTTTAACAATTAACCCAAAATGTTCATCAAAATGGATGAACCTGATTTTCTAAGCTAAGTTCCATTGAAAAATAGGATTGGATTTAATTTCAGTTGAAATAAATCTTTATTCCAATTCGATAAAAATGGGACTGAAAGGGCGAAGCTGTAAATTAAATGTCTTATTCTGGACATGCTATCAACCAAAATGTTTCTTGAAAAGTTAAATAGAATGAAAAAAGCCATTATCGTCTCAGGGTATTTCAATCCGCTACATAAAGGTCATATTGAATATTTTAACCATGCCAAGGCAGTTGGAGATGAGTTGATTGTAATTGTCAACAATGATTTACAGCGGGCATTAAAAGGCTCTAAAGAATTCCAAAAGGAAGAAGAGCGGCATTTTATCGTATCCAATATTAAAAGTGTAGACAGGGTCTATTTATCAATTGACCAGGATAGGACTGTTTGTAACACGATTAGACAAATTCATCAAGAACTTTCGGATTCTTATCATTTAGCATTCGCCAATGGAGGTGATCAGAATAATCAATCTATTCCTGAAGTTCCGGTATGTGAAGAGCTCGGAATAAAATTGATCGATGGTTTGGGTGAGAAAATTCAGTCCAGCAGTTGGTTACTCACGGGTTCGAAATAGTTTAATATTTAATTAGGAGAGTTATTCCTTATAAAAATATTAAAAAGTTGATAATATTTTTAAATAAAATAGCAGTAAATAATTTATGAAAAGAGTTTTGGTTACTGGTGGTGCAGGGTTTTTAGGTTCCCATCTTTGTGACAAACTGATTACAGAAGGGAATGAGGTATTATGTGTGGATAATCTCTATACAGGTAGTAAGTCGAATATTCATCATTTAATGGATTATAAGAATTTTGAATTTATGCGGCACGACATTACCTTCCCATTGTATGTAGAAGTGGATGAGATTTACAATTTGGCATGTCCCGCAAGCCCGATTCATTACCAGTTTGATCCAGTCCAGACTACCAAAACATCTGTGATGGGAGCGATCAACATGTTGGGATTGGCAAAGCGGTTAAAAATCAAGATTTTGCAAGCCAGTACTTCTGAGGTATATGGAGACCCTGAGGTACATCCTCAACCTGAATCTTACAAAGGTTCAGTGAGTACCACTGGAATTCGAGCTTGCTATGATGAGGGGAAAAGGTGTGCAGAGACTTTGTTTTTTGATTACCACCGACAACATGGATTGGAAATTAAGGTAATGCGAATTTTTAACACCTATGGACCAAGGATGGATCCGGAAGATGGACGAGTGGTAAGTAATTTTATTGTACAAGCGTTAAAAGGAGAAGACATCACTATTTTCGGAGATGGTTCTCAGACTCGAAGCTTTTGCTATGTAGATGATAATATTGAGGGAATGTACAAATTGATGAATTCCCGAAATGGATTTACTGGTCCTGTTAATATTGGGAACCCTGGTGAATTTACTATGTTGGAATTAGCTCAGCTGATTTTGGAATTAACCAATAGTAAAAGCAAACTGGTTTCTCTTCCGCTACCTCAGGATGATCCATTACAGAGACAACCTGTCATTGAGCTGGCTAAGAAAGAATTGGATTGGGATCCAAGAATACAGCTAGAAGATGGCTTAAAGAAAACTATAAGTTACTTTGAATCTTTAATATAAAAGTTATTAATTTATTTTTTTTGTCAATCCAAATTTTTAGTACGATTTGTTTGGTAACTGGGTTAGTCATCACCCTTTACAAAAACTGGCTAAAACCTTCTTTGGCATTTGTGCTTGTAGTTTTTGCTTTTGTAATTTTAAAAGTGATTTCTATAGAGGATTTTTTACTAGGACTAGCTAATAAGCAAATTATCTTAATTTTCTTACTGATAATTCTTACTTCTGGAATTCAGCAAAATCTTGGAAAAGGCTTTTTTTACACCCTTTTCAATAAGATGCTTTCACCTTTTCAGTTTCGATTGAGGATGATGTTAACAGTTTCAGGATTGTCCAGTATGCTTAATAATACTCCTGTGGTGGCATTTATGATCCCCTACGTTAAGAACTGGTCAGAAAGCAACGGGTATTCTGCATCAAAATTCTTGATTCCACTTTCTTTCGCAACCATATTAGGTGGGATGATCACGATAGTTGGTACTTCCACCAATTTGGTCTTAAATGGGTTGATTGTTCAATCAGGACTTCCTTCTCTAAACTACTCTGATTTCTTATTTTTAGGAGGAATAGTTACCGTTTTGGGATTAAGCTATTTGGCCTTTTTTTCTGAAAAGTTATTGCCAAACACCACCACAAAAAAAGAAAGTTTGTTGGAGCATCTCAATGAGTATTTAGTGGAAACCAAAGTAAATTCAAGCTCAGCTTTGATTGGAAAAACCATAGAAGAGGCAGGGTTAAGGCATTTAAAGGATTTGTTTTTGGTTGAAATCAAAAGAGGAGAAAGAAGCATTGCTGCAGTATCCTCTGATCGAATAATTCATGCCGATGATGTGCTTTTTTTTGCAGGGAATACACATTCTATTTTAGATTTAATCAATGATAATAATGGATTGGAACTTCCTGAAACAACACACCTAGTAAGCAATGGCTTCTCGGCATTGACAGAAGCTGTAATTCCATCAGGAAGTGATTTGGTAGGTGTGTCCCTAAAAGATTTAGGATTTCGAGACAAATATAAGGCCTCAGTAATTTCGGTTTATAGAAAAGGGGAAAAAGTAAAAGAGAATCTTGGTGAGATTAAATTGAAGGAGGGTGATTTATTATTACTTCTTTGTTCTAAGGATTTTTCCAGAGTAATTTCTATTAGGGACTTGATTGTGCTATCCAAATCAGGCGAGGTTCAAACTGATCTGTCATTTAAAAAGACTTTACCGAGCATACTCTCAATTGGAATACTATTGATTGGTATTTTTGGATTCATAGATTTATTTCTTGCTGCCTTTATTGGGATTTTAGTAATGACTTTGTCTAAAGTAATTAATCTGAATCAGATTAAATCTGCCATAGATGTGGATCTTTTGATAATTTTGGTTTCAGCCTTAGCTGTAGGAGTGGCAATCCAAAAATCAGGTTCGGCTTCATTTTTAGTTCAGCAAATCTCTGGAATATTTCCACGATTGAGTCCTATTGGTGAAATAAGTATTTTGTTTTTACTGACTTTAGGTTTAACAACTTTGATTACTAATGCTGCAGCAGTATCTATTATGTTTCCGGTGGCCTATGAAATGGGTTTAGGTCTTGGAGAAAATTTAACCCCTTATTTTATTGCCATAGCCTTTGCTGCTTCTGCAGACTTTATGACTCCAATTGGCTATCAAACGAATTTGATGGTATTAGGACCAGGGAACTATAAATTCTCTGACTATACAAGAATAGGCTTGCCATTAACTATCATCTACTCCAGTATAGTGATCAGTTTTATATATTTATATTATTTCTAATATGGAAAACCATATACATCCTACTGTATTTAAAATTTCAGGACAACAGAGAAAAGAGCGCTTGAAGCAACAACCAAAGTTGATTTGGTTTACTGGCTTATCAGGTTCGGGAAAATCAACATTGGCAAATGCAGTAGAAACCCAACTTTTTGAGGACGGTTATATGACCTATTTGTTAGATGGGGATAATATTAGAACCGGTCTGAATAAAGATTTAGGCTTTTCGGATGAAGATAGAATTGAAAATATTCGAAGAATCGCAGAGGTGGCTAAGTTGATGATGAATGCAGGGCTCTTAGTTGTTTCCGCATTTATTTCTCCTTTTCGGGAGGAAAGAGAGATGATAGCAAAATTGGTCGGGGAAGAAAACTTCTTGGAAGTATTTGTGGACTGTCCTATTGAGGTTTGTGAAAAACGGGATGTAAAAGGGCTATATGCTAAGGCAAGAAAAGGTATTATCAAAAACTTTACAGGAATTGATTCTCCTTATGAAGAGCCCTTAAACCCAGCGGTTCATGTGCATTCTGATCAAGAAGAATTGAAAGATTCTGTTCAAAAAGTAATCAAAACAATTTCGGCAAACATTTGCCATTAATCCACAATCCAGAAATAAACAATGGGACAATACTATTTATCACATTTAAAAGAACTGGAAGCAGAGGCAATTTTCATCATACGCGAAGTTGTTTCTCAGTTTGAGAAGCCGGCTCTACTATTTTCAGGAGGAAAAGATAGTATTCTCTTGGCGCACCTTGCCAAAAAGGCATTTTATCCTGCAAAAATTCCATTTCCATTAGTTCACATTGATACCGGTCATAACTTCCCAGAAACCTTGGAATTTCGGGATGCTTTGGTTAAAGAATTGGGAGTACAATTAGTAGTGGGGTCAGTGCAAGAAAGTATTGACAAAGGGAGAGTTAGAGAAGAGACTGGGGTAAATGCTAGTAGAAATTCACTTCAGACGATAACTTTATTAGATACTTTAGAGGATTTGAAAATTGATGCTGCTATGGGCGGTGCCCGAAGAGATGAAGAAAAGGCTAGAGCGAAGGAGCGTTTCTTTTCCCATAGAGATGAATTTGGTCAGTGGGATCCTAAAAACCAAAGACCTGAGCTTTGGAATTTGTTTAATGGTAGAAAGCATCATGGGGAACATTTTAGGGTTTTTCCAATTTCTAACTGGACAGAAATGGATGTTTGGCAGTACATCAAGGAAGAGAATATTGCTTTGCCATCCTTGTACTTCTCTCACGAAAGAGAATGTGTGGTACGTGATGAAGTGATTTTAGCGAAGTCAGAATATTTGCCATTGAAAGAAGGGGAAGAGATTCAGAAATTGGTTGTTCGTTATAGAACTTGTGGAGATATGCCTATTACAGGAGCTGTTCTTTCGAATGCAGATACTCTTGAATTGATCATTGAAGAGGTTGCAACAACTAGGACTACAGAGCGTGGGACAAGGGCTGATGATAAACGAGGAGAAACCGCTATGGAAGATAGAAAGAAGGCGGGGTATTTTTAGAATAGTATCTAGTACATAGTATTTAGTATCTAGATTTTATAGTCATTTAGACGAGGTACAAAGAGAAATCTATTTGTAAGTTTAAATAAAAATAATATTTCTCTCTGCGTTTGCAATGACAACAAATTCAATTGATCAATAAGAATTCATAATAATGTCTATACAAGAAAACAATCAATTACTTCGATTTACTACCGCAGGCTCAGTAGATGATGGGAAAAGCACATTAATCGGAAGACTTCTATTCGATTCCAAATCAATTTTTGAGGATCAAATTGAGGCTGTAAAGTCTTCTTCTGAAAAAAAAGGCTTTGATTATGTAGACCTATCACTTCTCACTGATGGATTAAAGTCCGAAAGAGAACAGGGAATCACTATTGATGTAGCCTACCGATACTTTGCCACCCCTAAGAGGAAATTTATCATAGCAGATACTCCTGGTCATACTCAATACACTCGAAATATGGTAACGGGAGCATCCACTGCTAACCTTGCCATTATTTTGGTAGATGCACGTAAGGGTTTATTAGAACAAACTTATAGGCACTCTTTCATCGCCTCGCTTTTGAATATCCCACATGTGGTAGTTTGTGTGAACAAAATGGATTTGGTAGATTATTCTGAAGATGTCTATAACAAAATTGTTGCAGATTATGAGGCTTTTTCATCCAAGTTGGATATCAAAGATGTTCAATTTGTACCCATTTCTGCTTTGAAAGGAGATAATGTTGTAGACAGATCTGAGAACATGCATTGGTATGAAGGCTCCACTTTATTGTATCATTTAGAACATGTTCATATAGCCTCTGATTTCAACCATATAGATTGCAGATTTCCTGTGCAAATGGTAATTCGTCCCCATACCTTGGATTTCCAGGATTTTAGGGGGTATGCAGGTAGAATAGATGGAGGAATTTTTAAGCCAGGTGATGAAGTGAAGATTTTACCTTCTGGATTTACTTCCAAGGTTGAAAGTATAGAACTGAATGGGGAAGCCATTGATGAGGCCTATGCTCCAATGTCAGTCACTATGACACTTGAAGATGAGATAGATATCAGTAGAGGGGATATGATAGTTAGACCTAATAATCAACCGAAAGTCGAGCAAGATTTAGAAGTGATGGTTTGTTGGATGAATCAAAAGTCCCTTCAAAATAGAACCAAGTTGATTGTGAAGCATACTACGAAGGAGTGCCAGGCCATGGTAAAGGATATTCAATATAAAGTCGATGTGAATACACTACATAGAATAGAAAATATTCAGAAGATAGGTATGAATGACATTGCAAGAATTTCTATACGAACAGCACAACCTGTTTTCTTTGACTCCTATAGTAAAAATAGACAAACCGGTTCCATTATCCTAATTGATCCAAATACAAATGAGACGGTCGGAGCTGGAATGATAATCTAAGAGTCAAGATTTTAGATCCTAGAGTCAAGATATTTATTTACAATTTACAAATAGAATACAAATTTACTCCCAATCAATTCCCCCTTTTTCAAAGGGGGCTAAGGAGGATTAATAAGACAGCATTGAATTCAAAAATCAACATAAAACAACTTACCTCTCTTGCCAAAGAAGCTTCTGTAGTCGCAGGCAAAGCAATTCTTGAAATCTACAATTCGGCTGATTTTGGTGTTGAAATGAAAGGTGATAATTCTCCACTCACCAAAGCAGATCAAGCAGCGCATCAAGTAATTGAAAACTTTCTCGAAAAAACGGGACTTCCTATTTTATCTGAAGAGGGAAAGGACATTCCCTACGAAGTAAGAAAAGTTTGGGATTATTTTTGGATGGTAGATCCACTGGATGGAACCAAAGAGTTTATTAAAAAGAATGGAGAGTTTACGGTAAATATTGCTTTAATTCATGAAGGGCAGCCTATACTAGGTGTCGTTTATGCACCTGTTTTGGGATGGTTGTATTGGGGTAATAAAGAGGAGGGAGCTTGGAAACAAGAAGGGTCTGCCACTGCCTTTCAATTGAAAAAAAGATTTTCTTCAGAAGTTAAAACAATTGTTGCCAGTCGCTCCCATCTTAGTCCCGAAACTCAAGATTTTATCGATCAATACCCTGGAGTAGAAGTGATTTCTATGGGCTCTTCACTGAAATTTATGTTGGTCGCTGAAGGAAAAGCTCAGGTTTATCCTCGGTTTGCCCCTACAATGGAGTGGGATACTGCAGCAGCTCATGGTGTGATATTAGCGATGAATGGGCATATGTTACAATGGCCTAATAATCATATAATAAACTATAATAAAATTGATTTATTAAATCCATATTTTATAACTTTTTTGTTAGAGATAAATTTGAATAAGAAGAAATGAATTTTTTTGGTAGTATAATATTATTCTAATAAAAAAATATTGAAATTTTATTTCGAAAATTAATGAGATCAAAAGGCGAATTTTTTGAAAAAAAATTAGTTCTTCTAATAATTAGACTATCAAGTATAGGTTTAAGTTATTTAATACTTTATTATATGACTAACTATGATGGTGGTGTTTCTAAGTATGGAGAATTTTCATATTTTTTTTCATTTATCGCAATATATTCAATATTTCTTAAGTTTGGTTTTGATACTATGATATTAAGGGTAGATATGAACGATGTAGATTTAATACGTAAAAAATTCTCATATTTTTATTTCATTAATATATTTCAATTTTTTTTAAATATAATTTTATATATCTCGTTAAAAATTCCCTTCTATGTTGTGATTTCTGCACACTTGTTTTCACTTTCGTTTGTGTTTTCTGAGTTACTCAGAAGAGATAATAAGGTAGGTTTGTATCTATTATTTACCAATTCATTTTTTCTTTTAATTCAATTTTTATTAATTATATTTGTTGGGTCAAGTCACTTACCGTTTATTTTTTTTATTTCTTATTTTATAAATTTTATAATTGTTGTAAAATTAGTTTTTTCGTGGTATAAACAATTAATACTAGTTTCTCCATCAATAATACCTTTTTCTGTTATAAGAACTTATTTTAATGCAAGTGTTTTGGAAGTTTCTAACTCTTTTAATTCTCATGGAATTACATATATATTTTCTTTTTTTACCACAAATGATATTCTAGGAGTTTTTAGTATTTGTAAAAAATTAAGTAATGGAGTTGAATTACCATATCAAATATTAAATATTTCAAATGCCCCAGTATACTCTAATTTAAGAAATTTTTCATTTGAATTTAGAGTGTTTCTGAAAAAACAAATAAAATTATTTTTTATTTTTGGGTTTTTATTTCCAATTTTTTCCTATTTTTTAGTTTTCTTTCTAATCGATATTTTGTTAATACCGGAAAAATTTATTAATTTATTTTATGTATTGTCCTTTATTCTATTTTTATCAAAAGCTTTAAATGGTCTTACAGGACCTACATTTACTTTGATTAAAATTTTTGGAAATCTTAATTCTGTTGCAAGATTTCAAAGTATTTATTATTTAATCTCCACGTTCATTATATTGTTGTCTGGTTATTTATCATTATATTTCCATGTTAATCAATTAGATTTAGCTATTATTTTGACCGTATTATCTTCTATGTCTTTACTTATTATAAATATTTTTTATTTACGAATACTTAGAGAGAAATATAATATAGTTCTATTTAAATTTATATAAGTTGACTTCCTTAACAGTGTATTCTAGATATAGTAAGTTATTAGCAATTGCTGAAATTTCTACTATTTTTTTCTTTATTTTTATACCTTATATGGGATTTTCGTCATACCTTAAGAATTTTTTATTTATATTTGTTGCTATTCTTTTTATTAAAAGAAAACCGTCATTATCTTGTTCTGATGTTCGTTTTTTAAAATCATTTTTGGGTTTTTTTATGATAATTTTATTATTTATTTGCTTAAAATCTTTGACTAATTTAAATTATAAAGATGGATTTATGGCTTTTAAAGAACTTTTCTTAGTTTTCTCAGGGATCTTTTCTTCTATTCTTTATTTTTTCAGTATGCACCCTTATTTTAAATCTTTTCCTAGGATTTTCATTATTTACAGTTTTTATATATTAATTTTATTTACTTTTCTAACTCATAATTTTGATTTTTTAATTCTAAATAATCTTAATAATTTTATTTCTCATGGATTTAATTCAGCTTCTGAGTCAATAATCTGTTTTTTATATATACCGTATTGTCTTTATTTTATATATAATAAAAAGTATTCTTATTTAATTATTTCTATCTTCATGATGTTAGTAGTCGGTAAAAGATTGCCTATTTTTATTGTTTTATTTATGCTTTTTTTAGCATATTTTAAAATTTATAAAATAGTTAATTTAAAATCCCTTAAAGTTTTATATTTTTTATCTATTTTTTTTATTTATTTCATTATAATTAATTTTGGATATGGGGTTTATGATGATTTTATATATAATAATTTAATGGTTTCTCCTAATCAATTTAGCGCAGGACGTTATTTAATTTATTATAATCTTTTTAAAGAATATAATGTAATTTCATTATTCGGTTATAATCTTGGTGAATTGTCAATTTATACTTCCTCTTTGAGTTTTACTAATTTGACTTTAGTGCATTCCGATATTTTAAAGATTTTTGTTGAATTTGGTATTATTTTAGGTGTTTTATTTTTTATATATTACCTTAAGTTTTTTTATTTTTTTGGTTATAATTTCTTGTTATTGTTTATGTTTACATTTACATTTGTAATAATTCTGATTTCGGATAATGTATTTATTTATAATACAATTCAGTTTATTTATTTTCTAATTTATTTTATTTCTCAAAGTGAAGAAAAAATTAATATTTATAGGAGGAGCGAGTAGATCTGGTACTACTTTGATAGGAAATGTTTTTTCTAATTGTGCTAATGCTGTATTCTTAGGTGAATTGTTTCGATTTTTTATCTATAGAAATAATGATGATTCTCGGAAAGTTCCTTCAGAACACACTTCTTGCGGTTGTGGTGTACCAGTATATAAGTGTCCTTATAATGTTTATAATAATTTAATTCATGATTTTCCTTATAATCCTAATCTTTATTCTAAGGTAAGAATGTCTAATTTCTTTTATAAATTAAATAAAAATGATTTAGATTATATTCGAAATTATAACTATTATATTTTTAATAAGTTTAAAGATTCTACTTTTTTTGTAGATAGTAGTAAAATGGGTAAACTTTATAAAATTCTCAAATTATTTCATTCCGAATCTTATTTTATTTGGGTTTATAGACCTTATAAAGAAGTTGTTGATTCTTGGAGTAAAGAAAAATCTTATTTGGGTAGTAAATCTTATTTTTCTTCTGCTAAATTATTTGCAATTGAAGTATTTTGGAGTTTTTTAGCTTATTATACTACCAAATCTAAAAACCGGTTATTCTTAAATTTCAATAATTTTCGGAAAGACCCTAATTTTTATATTTCTCAATTTAATAAAATGACGGATATGTCAATTCCTTATTTTGAGGATCGTCATATGAAAATTATTAATTTAAATCATAGTATGGCAGGCAATCCTTCTAAAGGAGATCAAGTATATGATATTTATTTAAAGTAAATTATGAATCTTTTAATATTAGGTCACTTTGGTGGTCATAATACTGGAGATGAAGCAATGTTATATGGGTTGCTTACTCAATTGAATGTTAATTCGGATTTTAGAATCGAACTGGTGTCTAAGGGAAGTAGTTCTGATTATTTTTTTAACTTTCCCGTTAAAATTGTTAAGCCTGGTGTTAAGCAAATTTTATCATCTCTTAAAAATTCAGATTTTGTTATTTTATGTGGTGGTACTCATTTCCATGATGATTATGTGTTTTCTAGGTATCTTCGACATGTACGATACCTTTTCCGTTATTTGGGTATTTTTACCTTGGCAAGAATCTCCGGTAAAAAAGTATGTTTGATTGGAAATGGATTGGGACCGTTTAAATATTCTTTTACGAAAGTATTGACCCAAGCTGCAATTAGATTATCTAATCTTACTACGGTAAGAGATATGGCTTCCTATGAAGAAATTAAAACCTTGGGAATGGTATCAAGTAATACTTTTTTGACTTTTGATTTGGCTGCATTATTGCCCTTGAGCCGTTCTGAGATTGATTCAAGCCTAATAGGAGTTTCTTTGACTCCCTTGCATTATTATAATGCCGAAGGAGAAGATTTAAATCAACTCTATCAGGATCAGGTCTTTGATGGGCTTAATAAGGCAATGGTAGCCAATGCAAATTTGAAGGTTAAAATATTTGTTATTAGAGGTGGTGAAAGAGAGTCAGATGTGGATATCTCTCGTCTTCTTTTTAATAGACTTATTGGTATATTCTCTGAGAGTAGAGTGGCACTGTCTAACTTTAATTATAATCCAATCTCCACCTTAAATGAAATTGCAGAATGTAGAGGTGGCTTTATCGCTTCTAGATATCATTCAGCGATGTTAGGCTATATTTCTTCATTGCCCTTATTGTTTCTGGCTTACCACAGGAAGCTTGAGGACTTGGCCTTTGATGTAAAACTTCATCCTGACGCATGTGTCCCTTTGAATAAAAGTTATTTGGGGACTGATAAAATTAAAAATAGCATTTACGAATTATCTATTGGTAATGATCAAAGGTTTATTGCAGAAGTAACCCCTAACGTAATGGTGGAGAAATCGCTTGAAAATATTCATTTTTTGAAAGATTTAATGAGACTAAAAAACTAATGAAATATATTCTAGCTATAATTCTGACTCCAACTTTTGGTGGGCCTCATAATCAGATTTTCAGATTAAATGATTCTCTTAAAAAAGCGGGATATCAATACATTGTATTAACTCCTGACCCAAATGGGACTGGAACAAGAAGGTTGAAAGAGAAGGGAATAAAAGTCATCAATCGAGAATTGCACAGGCCGAGAAAGTCATTAAACTTAGCCATTCATTTTCAATATTTTACTAATTTTTTTTCTGATATAAAGTTTATTCAGGAAGTAATTGTTAGTAATAAGATTGACTTGGTCCAGCTTTGTGGTCTATTTAATATCCAAGGTGCTATAGCTGCCAATCGTAGCAATAAACCAGTTGTGTGGCAGTTATTAAGTAATTTTGCACCTAAGTGGTTGCGAAACCTTTTGTCACCCTTCGTTAAGAAACATTCGGATGTGATCATGACGACAGGTTTGCAAATAGCAAAAGAACATGGAGATATTGCAAAATTCAACAATTTGATACCGTTTTACCCACCTGTTGATTGCAATTCATTCAAATTCGATGAAGACAAAAAAAAAATGATGCGTGGCTATTTAGATGTTCCGAATGATGCTTTTCTGATCGGCACTATCGGGAATCAAAACAGGCAAAAGGCCCATGAAAATTTTGTAAAAATATGCGATAGATTTAAGCAAAAAGCTGGTAAAGACGGTGTGTTTTTCAGGGTCATCGGAAATAAGACAGAATCCCAATGGACTTACTACAAAAGTAATGTAATTGACCTGATAGAAGCTAAAGGCTTAGGTAGAGATGGCTTCCTTACTGTTTCAATACCTAAGTTTGAGATATCAGATTATTTATCTGCGTTTGATGTGTTTTTATTGTCTTCCAAAGCAGAAGGAGTGCCCACGGTCATCTTGGAATCAATGGCTTCTTCATTGCCTATAGTGACTTCTGATGTTGGTGCAATTTCTGAGGTGGTAAAAGATATGGAGAATGGCTGTTTATATCAGTTAGACGATTTGGATAAGGCTGTAGATTATCTTATACAACTTAGTTTGAACCAAAATGAAATAGAGAGAATAGGAGAATTAAATAAGTGCGAAGCTTTAGAAAAATACGATGTGTCTGAGTGCGCCCGAATTCACATAAGTGCCTTTAAACTAGCAATGGACCAGTCATGATAAATAGAGCTATTACTGTGGTAGATATACCACTTTTTAAAGATGGATTTGATTCAGCTGTTGATCTTGTTTTGTCAGAGATTATTCACAGGGAGAGTAGCGGGACAAACAGGTGCATCAGTGCAACAGGTGCACATGGCATCATGGAAGCAAAAACAGATGCAAATTTCAACAAGGTTTTAAATGAGTTTTATATCAATTTGCCTGACGGTATGCCTGGAGTATGGGTAGGAAGGGCTAAAGGAGCAAAAGCTATGGAGAGGTGCTATGGGCCGGACTTTTTTGAAGCTATGATGGTCAAATCATGTAACACAAATATTAAACATTTTTTTTGTGGAGGTATGGAAGGGGTAGCTGATAAATTAAAACAGGCATGTAGTGAGAAGTTTGAAAATAATAATGTAGTAGGGACGTTTTGTCCTCCATTTATGGATGTCAAAGATTATGACTATGAGTCTATTTCCGATCTAATAAACTCTTCGGGTGCAAATATTGTTTGGGTTGGGATTAGCAGTCCAAAGCAGGAGAAGTTCGCCAAATATCTTTCACAATTTACGCAAGTGGATTTTTTAATTACAGTTGGTGCTGCATTCGATTTTCATATTGGTAATGTTAAGCAAGCCCCAAAATGGATCCAAAAGTCGGGGTTGGAGTGGTTATTCAGATTAAGTGTAGAACCAAAAAGACTCTACAAAAGGTATGTGAGCATCGTACCAAAATTCGCATTTTACGGAGTAAAAGATTTAATAAATTATAAACTTAAATTAAATAAATGATTATGAAAAAAGCATTAGTTTGTGGTGCTGGTGGATTCATCGGCGGACATTTAGTAAACAGATTAAAGAGTGAAGGTTATTGGGTTCGTGGGGTAGATATCAAAGAGAATGAGTATGGTAATACGAATTCAGATGAATTTGTTTTAGGAGATCTACGGGATGTTAATTTGGTAAAGCAGGTAGTAACTTCTGATCTGGATGAAATCTATCAGCTAGCAGCTGATATGGGAGGAGCAGGCTTTGTATTTACGGGTGACAATGATGCCGATATTATGCATAATAGTGCGCTTTGTAATTTGAATGTTCTTGAAGAAATGAAGAGAAAGGGAGTTAAGAATGTCTTTTATTCTTCTTCCGCCTGTATGTATCCCGAATACAATCAAATGGATCCAGACAATCCTAAATGTTCTGAGGATAGTGCATATCCAGCAGCTCCAGATAGTGAATATGGATGGGAAAAACTGTTTAGTGAGCGTTTATATTTAACCTACAATAGAAACCATGGTTTCAATTCAAAAATTGGCAGGTTTCATAATATATTCGGACCACAGGGAACCTGGAAAGGTGGTAGAGAAAAAGCTCCTGCTGCCATTTGCAGAAAAGTAGCAATGGCACAGAATGGGGATGTTATAGAGGTTTGGGGAGACGGAACCCAGACTAGGTCATTTTTGATTGTTGATGAATGTGTTGATGGTATTAGAAGATTAATGGAATCAGACTTTGCCGGACCAGTAAATATTGGATCCGAAGAAATGATCTCTATTCAAAACTTTACCAGATTAGTAATGGACATATCTGGCAAAGATTTGTCTATAAAAAATATTGAAGGTCCGACCGGTGTAAAAGGTAGAAATTCCGATAATAAACTAATCAAAGAAAAATTGGGGTGGGCCCCTTCAATCCCATTAAGAAATGGTGTTGAGAAAACATATAATTGGATACTTGATCAGATCAAAGTCACTGAAAATGTCTAATTATTGTGTAGATTTAAAGAGTTTAGTTCCTGTAGATAATGCTCATGGCTTTGGAAAAAAGCTAGTTTTTAAAAAGAATGATGAGCTTGACAATTCATTGACTCAAATTGCAATTGGTGTTTTTCAACCAGATGAATCTTGCGAAGAGCATATGCATCCTACAATGTTTGAGTATTTTTATTTCCTAAATGGTGAAGGTACATATCGCGTTGGAGGAGAGGATATTAAAATTTACAATGGCTTACTATTAGAAATCCCCGCAGGCGTTCTTCATTCTCTACATAATGAAGGAATAGATGAACTTAGGTTTTTATATTGGGGAGTTGCAATTTAACATTTATGAAAATCAGAAAAATCTGCTGTATTGGAGCAGGGTATGTGGGGGGGCCTACTATGGCTGTTATCGCCCAAAAATGTCCGGAAATCAAAGTAACTGTAGTGGATTTTAACCAAGCCAGAATAGACGCTTGGAATGATGAGAACCTGGACAATCTGCCGGTTTATGAACCTGGCTTAGATCAGGTAGTAGCCGAAGCCAGGGGGAGAAATCTGTTTTTCTCCACGGCTGTTGACAAGGCGATCCATGAAGCTGAGATGATCTTTATCTCTGTGAATACTCCTACCAAAACATACGGGGAGGGTAAGGGACAGGCTGCGGATTTGAAATGGATAGAACTTTGCGCTCGGCAGATCGCTGCTGCTTCTGATACGGATAAAATCGTAGTGGAGAAATCAACTCTTCCAGTCCGTACCGCTGAGGCTGTAACGGATATTCTGGACAATGCCGGAAATGGAGTGAAATTCCAGATCCTTTCCAATCCTGAGTTTTTAGCTGAAGGTACAGCAATAGAAGACTTGCATAAGGCTGATCGCGTGCTTATTGGAGGTGATCTAAATACCCAGGGTGGAAGAGAGGCTATTGAAGCTTTAGTGGGAGTTTATTCCCATTGGATTCCTCGGGATAGAATCCTGACTACTAATGTATGGTCTTCCGAACTCTCCAAGTTGACGGCTAACGCCTATCTGGCCCAGCGTGTATCCTCCATCAATGCGCTTTCTGAGCTTTGTGAGGTTACTGAAGCAGACATTGATGAGGTTTCCCGCGCTATTGGTGCAGATAGTCGAATCGGTGGTAAGTTTTTGAAGGCATCTGTTGGTTTTGGTGGATCTTGCTTTCAAAAGGATATCTTAAATCTGGTATATATAAGCAGATCCTATGGATTGACTGAAGTTGCGGATTATTGGGAACAGGTTATCAAGATGAATGATCACCAAAAAGGCAGGTTTGCAAAAAAAATAATCAAATCCCTTTACAATACAGTAAGCGGAAAGAAGATAGCTTTTTTGGGATGGGCCTTTAAAAAAGATACCAACGATACCCGAGAGTCAGCAGCCATCTATGTTGCAGATCATTTACTGTGCGAAAAGGCTAATGTTCACGTTTTTGATCCAAAGGTGAAGGCTCCCCAGATTCAAAGTGATATCAACTACCTTCAATCCAGAAACCAGGAGGAAAACGAATCGCTTCTTTCTATTGATACTGATCCTTATGGAGCTTGTAGAGATTCCCATGCAGTGGCTATTTTAACAGAATGGGATGAATTTAAAACATACGATTGGCAAAAAATCTATGACTCTATGTTGAAACCAGCTCAAGTTTTTGATGGTAGAAATATTTTGGACCACGATGCTCTAAGGACCATAGGATTTAGAGTTTACGCAATTGGGAAAGCATGATAGTTTTCGATGATCAGTAAACAATTTGAAGCATGGTTTGAAAGGATTTCCAAACTTTGAGAATATCTGTTTCTTTAAAGAAAACTGCTAAAATAAATTACAAGTTAAGGAACCGAATTACAATAGCCTATATAATCCAGAACGAATATAATTTTTATCTCTCTTAGGCAATTTTGAAGAAAGTAAAACCCTCCCGATAAATATATGGAAGGGTTTTTTATTTTAAAGAGAATAGATCAATGAAAGATTTAAGGAAAAATTACTTTTCTTGTTTGTTCCTGTTGAAAACCCGTCCTGATTTTGATTTTCTTTTAGGAAATTATAATTGTAAGAGGAAGTTATTCCTATGGAGCTTTTAAATAAGAATCTCTCAAATGCATTTGAATAGTTCACAAAAAATGAATTGTCTACCCAGGGATCCACATCCATTCCTGCTGTATTGGCAAATTCATAGAAGTTAGGTTGGTTTTGAAATCTTTCTATCTTGAAAGATATTTCCTCAAATCCGTCATAGATTCCTACTTTGATTAAATAGGAGTTGCCACTGATTCCGGTATTGGCTCCCAATAATTGACCCTCATTGGTCCAACCGTGTTTCACTTGGAAATTATCAAAGGATCCTAGTCCACTATTACTTATTCCCAGTACATTTGGCCATCTTACGATATTATTTATACTAAATTCACTTTGCGTTATTTCTCCTTGGAATCCTAAAGAATATCGGCTAGGTAGTTTGAAATATTTACTAAAACCTAATTGAAATGCTCGGCTATGTTCTGGGTTAAGAAGTAAATCTCTCCAGTTAAGAGGATGATCATTTCTAGAAAATTCAAAGTAAATTTCAGCCTTAGCAGAAGGAATTAAATATCGGGAAAAGATAGATACATTTTGATCTTGTCTCAAATCCCGGCTTTCAATCAGGCCCTCTTCTTCTTTTTGGAATGGGGCGAATAAAGGGAAAAAAGCTTTAAAATTATTTTCCATATCCTCTCTATAGACCTGAAAACCTCTAGTCCCTCCCAATGAGAATCCCGGAATCCATTTAGGGCTATAAGAAATAGTCAAGCCTGTAAAATACCTCCAACTGGATTCTTCTTTCTCACCAAATATAGTTTGGTAATTGCCATCAGAAAAATGTGTTTTATTGGATGAATTTAATTGTCCAGCCCAATAGATACCTTCAAAGTTACCTAAAAACGTTTTTAAAGGCCTGGTACTTTGGAGCCTGAAATGGTAAAAGCCAGGAGCATTATCACTAATGACAAGGGAAGTAAATTGTCCCGGGCCTGCCCAAATGTTTTCAGAAGAAACGCCTAGGAATATCCCTCCTAGGTAGGCACCAATATGGGAATTGCCTAGATTAAAACTTGAAATTGAACCCGTCCCGTACCTTACAGGCTTTTCTATTCCGAAAACACTTCTTCTCAAAAGGCCGAAATACTCATTCGGAGCTTCTGTTGGATATTCTTCAAACCTTTTGTTTTGAGCAAAGTGGAAGTTGGGATTAAATTGAAACGAAAGCTTTCCAAAGTTAAAATGAAATCCAGGTGAAACCATAATTTGCAAACCCACATTAGAAAGTAATTCAGAGTTTTCCCAACCATTTGGTATGGATGAATTATAGGTCGTAAGTAAATGAATCGGGATTAGTGTTAGTTTTAATTTACTATTCTTTTTTTGAAACGAAGAAGGTGAGTAAGGGTATCTTGATGTTGAGTCTCCTAAATAAGCAGAATTGTATTTAGGAAATGATTTCGGGATTGCAATTGGTCTTACATTAAAACTAAGAGAACTGTCAACATGGCCTTGGACTTGCTCTCTCCTTAAATATTCGTAGAGTTGACTAAAGGAAAGAGGAAGGTTTTGGCAAAAAGATTGGAACCCAAAAATGAAAAAAATTAATAGAAGGCTGAATTTTTTCATGGAATTCATTTCAAATATTGGAGTTTGCTAAAAAAAAAACATTTCGAATGAAATGCTTTTTCTCTAAGTGAAAATAATGATTTTTTTCTAATGGGCATTTTCGTTATCTGTTAAAATGGATATAAAAGTCATCCAGATTATCTTCAAATCCATAATCGGACTCCAAGTTTTAATATAATGTAAGTCAAGTTTATATCTAAAATACATTTGGTGGAATGTTTGAGTTTCACCTCTATATCCTTTAGCCTGCGCAAGTCCAGTTATTCCTGGTTTAACTAAATGCCTATTATTAAACCCTGGAATTGTAGCTGCACTCATTTCGTTTAATTTTATGGGATGAGGTCTAGGTCCAACTAATGACATATTTCCATAAATGACATTTAAAATTTGTGGTAGTTCATCTATACTTGTTCTCCTAATAAACCTTCCTACTTTTGTAATTCTAGGGTCATTTTTAGTTGCCTGTTTGATGTCGGCTTCTTTGTTTACTACCATAGATCGGAATTTATAGCAGCGAAATCTAGAATTGTAAATACCCCCCCTTTCCTGTCGAAAAAATACAGGCCCTGGAGATTCTAATTTGATCAAGATGGCTATAATAGGAAATAGCCAAAACCCGATAGTTGCCATAAAAATAAATGCACCTAATAAATCAATGGCCCTTTTTAATATTAAATTCATCCAATTAAAATGATCAGACATCTGTATATCGTTATCTTCTAAAAAATCATTCGATAAAATTGATTTTGAAGTAAATATTTTAAACTGATTTAGTTGTTGTAGCTGGTTCATTTCTGTAGAAAATTGAATTTAAAAGTCTTTCATAAGTAATTGGGTTTATTTAATAAGCATTAGAATCCCCTTGGAACAAAGATTTTATCGTGGATAGCATTATTTTTATATCAAATAAAGGATGCCAATTTTTGATGTAATACATATCAAGCTTGTATCTGAAATAAATTGAATGGGAGATAACTGTTTCTCCTCGGTAACCTTTAATTTGTGCTAAACCAGTAATTCCTGGTTTAACCAAATGCCTATTTTCATATCCTTTTATTTTTTTTGAATATTCTTCATTTTGAGAAACAATTAAAGGTCGCGGACCTACAATAGACATATTCCCATAGATGACGTTCAAGACCTGGGGTAATTCATCAATGCTTGTCGTTCTTAAGTATTTTCCAACTCTAGTTACCCTAGGATCATTTCTAGTCGCTTGCTTTAAATTTTCCTTGCCTTCAATAACCATAGATCGAAATTTATAGCAATTGAAGGTTGTGCCGTTTATTCCTCCTCTTGTCTGCTTAAAAAAAACAGGTCCTTTTGAATCCAATTTGATTAAGATTGCAACAATAGGAAACATCCACCATCCAAAAAAGATCATAAAACCAAAAGCTCCACCTAGATCAATAATTCTCTTGAAAGTAAGGTTATACCAATTATAATTTGGCGATTGAACTGAATCATTACTTTCATTTTTGGGCTTTGTGGGACTAACGTAAACCTCAAATTCTTCAGATTTTTTGATAGTATTTTCGGTCATAGTAAAAAAACCTGTTTTTAATATTTTTAATAAATTAAAACAATAAAATTCGGGATTATTGAAATTATTTCAAAAAGAAAGGCTGAATATTTGTAAATACATAAAATTGCAGTTGGTGTTTTAAATAGCTTCTGACTTTCTTTTTTAAAATTATTTCAAAAAAAAACAGTTCAAATCTGTTGCCATTTTATAGTTAAATCCGTTTAAAGTTGGAAATGTTTTCATAAATGGGCCTTATTTTTGTTTTTTTGTCAGTCTAAACCAATTTACATGTATTATATACTCGCATTTTTATCATCTTTTGCCACAGCAGTCTTATTTTTCCCGGTACTGATTCAACTTTTTACCAAATATAAGTTGTCAGATTCCCCAGGTGGTAGAAAAATTCATCAACATGTGGTTCCATCCATGGGGGGGATCGGGTTCTTTATGGCGGCGACCATTTCTTTGGGAATCTGGATCTGGCAATTTTCATTACCTGATATTCGATATGTGTATGGTGGAATCTTATTGATGTTTTTTGTAGGGTTGAGGGATGATTTTGTGGAATTGAGAGCTTCCAAGAAATTGCTAGGCCAATTGATCTCTGTTTTATTAGTCGTGGTGGTTGCGGATATTCGTATCCGAAGTTTTCATGGCTTCCTTGGGATTCAAGAATTGAATCTATTTGCAAGTTATTCCTTTTCTACCTTGGTTCTATTGGCATTAACAAATGGATTCAATCTAATCGACGGATTGGATGGCCTGGCAGGAACTATTGCTGTTATTTCACTCAGCTTGCTAGGATCCTGGTTTTATATTCAAGGGGTGGAAAGTTATGCCTTGATAAGTTTTACATTTTTGGGAGGTATTCTCGCCTTTTTGGTTTTCAATTGGCATCCTGCCAAAATATTTATGGGTGATACGGGTTCATTGACTTTAGGCTTTACCTTAGGAACCTTAATAATTGCTTTTATGGAAATCAATGAAGGCTTACCGGAAGGAGCTTTTATGAAATTTGAGCCTACTTTTGGCATCTCTGTCGCCTTGATGATTTATCCTTTGTATGATATGGCAAGAGTTTTTGCCAGAAGGATATCTCAAGGAAAAGGCCCCATGAGCCCCGACAAATCCCATGTGCACCATTTCTTAATGAGAATGGGCCTTAAGCATAATCAAGTCGCTTTGCTATTAGGTTTTTTGCAGTTTACAATAATTTTATTGGTTTTTGTTTTAAAAGATTTCTCAGATAATTTAGTTCTTCCATTGATCTCGTGTATCGTAATTATTTTGGGTTGGAGGCTGGATCAAGTCACTATCAAATATGTGAAGAAAAAAGTGGATCTTTCTCCTAGGGTATTGGAAATCAGAGAGAAAGGAACTAAGAAAAAAAGAAAAGCTACGGTAGATAGAGAAGGTCTTAAGGACAGTACTATCAATTTAAATTAATGGATTCGAACCTCCGATTTACTTAATTTTTTAGCAAATCTGCCTTTATAGTAGCTGTACATTCATTATTCAGTGTTGGGATTTTGTACTTTAAGTAGTATGTTTAGAAAAGTTTTACACTATATTAATACATGGCGTACAGAATCCCTCTTTCCTTTCCGGTATTTGAAGGTAATGAAAAGTGTTATACTGAACAGGCTATAGCATCGGGTAACTTGGCTACTTTTGGGGCCTTTATTAATAAATTTCAAAACAAACTTTCCAAAAAGATCAAGACACATCAGGCTGTAGCCCTGAACTCAGGTACTTCTGCGCTCCATTTAGCCATGGTATTAGTAGGGGTAGAACCTGGGGATGAGGTGATCTGCCAGTCTTTTACTTTTTGTGCCTCCGCAAACCCAATCGTTTATTTGGGAGCTCAACCTATTTTCGTGGATAGTGAAATAGATACCTGGAATATCTCTCCGGAGATATTGGAAGATGCCATTCTGTCTCGTATTGCCTTAGGGAAAAAGCCGAAAGCCATTGTATTGGTGCACCTATTTGGAATGCCTGCCAAAATCAATGAACTGATGGAGGTTGCCAATAAGTACAATATCCCAGTGATAGAAGATGCGGCAGAGGCAGTGGGCAGTAAATACGAAGGAAAATCCTGTGGTACTTTCGCAGATATTGGGATCTTTTCCTTTAATGGAAACAAAATCATTACTTCAGGTGGGGGAGGAGCGATTATCGCCAACAATACGGAGTTAATTCAAAAAGCTGCACACTTATCTACTCAAGCAAGAGAAGACCTGCCCTATTACCAGCATCTTGAGATTGGATACAATTACAAGATGAACAACTTGACGGCAGCCGTAGGATTGGCTCAGCTTGAAAAGCTGGAAAGTTTTGTCAAGAGAAGAAGAGAAATCAATACTCGATATAGAAATTTATTAGCTGATTTTCCTGGGATATCCTTTCATCAGGAAAGAAGTGAAAGTGAATCCAATTATTGGCTGACCACTATATTAATCGATGAGGAGAAAACAGGTTTTTCTAATGATCGAATAAGGTCTGTTTTATTGAATAATGGAATTGAAACCAGGTTTTTGTGGAAACCTCTTCATTTGCAGCCTGTATTTAAAAGAGCTCCATTTTATGGAGGGAGAGTAGCTGAGAAATTATTTAGTAATGGGCTTTGCCTACCCAGTTCATCCAGTTTGACTATGGACCAGCAACAGGAAATTGTTGGAATCATCGAGAAGGAAATTCAAAAAAGTTATTTCTAGAGTGATTTATAAGAAGTACATAAAGAGGCCATTGGATATTCTCATATCCTTTTTAATGCTTATTGCACTTTCTCCAGTTTTTATCCTACTCTATCTTGTATTAGGGGTGTATTATAGATCCTCTCCCATTTTTTCACAAGTCAGACCAGGCCTCAACGGCAAACTATTTTATATACTCAAGTTCAAAACAATGAATGATGCCTATGATGAATCTGGTTTCTTATTACCGGATAATCAAAGAATCAATCCATTGGGAAAATGGGTCAGGGCTAGTTCATTGGATGAAATTCCCCAATTGATTAATGTGCTGAAGGGAGACATGAGTATGATAGGGCCGAGACCTTTACTTAGAGAGTATCTGTATTTGTATTCAGAAGAGCAAAGTAAGCGGCATGAACTAAGACCAGGAGTTACTGGCTGGGCTCAAATTAATGGTAGAAATGCCATTTCCTGGGAAAAGAAATTTGAGTACGATGTAGAATATGTAACTAATTGCTCTTTTCAGCTGGATATGAGGATTTTATTTGAGACATTTTTTAATGTACTGGCTGGAAAAGGAATCACCCAAAAGGGGCATGTCAGTTCGGAAAAGTTTACCGGATCCCCAGCAAAACGTGTGGTGAACAATCCACTCCAATAAAATTTTTCGTACTTAGAACAATAAGATTAATTTCTAAGTTGAAAGGTGGTAAGTTTGCAATGTCATCAGAACCATTTTTAATTATACGAATAATGCAAAATATTATTGGATTTAAATGAAAAATACTGAAGGTCCTTTGGCGGAATGGTAATTTTCTTAAGAAATAATTATATATTTGCTTACTCTGGTTAAAAAATGTTTGAATTCAAATATTGATCATTTGACAAAAGTTTTACTATGAATTTTTTAACAAGGCTAAAAATTCTTCCTCGATGGATTATAGCCACCCTTGACTCTTTTATCTTATTGCAGTGTGCCCTTTTTGGATACTTAGTCCGATTCAATTTTGAATTAGCACTAATCGAGCAAAACGACGCTTTTGCAGGCTCCTTTACATTTATGGTAGGCGGTCTTCTGGTGATGCAAAACACAAGAAGTTATGAGGGAATTGTGAGACATACGGGATTCAGAGATGGTTCGAATATCTTTAAAACGGTCATCATCAACTTCGTATTATTCCTTTTCTTGAATTTTTTCCATGGCAATTTCCTAAATGATAGGTTCTTACTTCCAACTTCCGTATTGATCATCGCCAGTTTATCGGCTATGTTCATGCTGATATTCTATCGCCTGTTGGTCAAAGAGCTATTTGTTTATCTGAAAAATGGGATTACCGCCCGGGAGATGAAAAACGGGATCATTTTCGGTGCTGGAGAAGCTGGTATTATTGCGCAGGAGGCTATTAAAAGAGACAGTAAAAGCTTGTTCAATACGGTAGCTTTCTTGGATGATGATCCCAAAAAGGAAGGGAAAAACATTGATGGAAAAAGGATTTTCAGAGGCTTAACTGAATTAGAGAAATTAGTTAAGGATAATCATATCACTGAGTTGATTATTGCTGTAAGGGATCTTTCTGTTCAGCGAAAAAATGAGATCATCGATGAGTGCCTCCGATTAAAGGTCTCAGTTTCTATCGTTCCACCCGTGGACCAATGGATCAATGGAGGGTTGACTGCCGGGGCTATCCGTGAAATAAAAATTGAGGACCTTCTCAGCAGGGAACAAATTCGTTTGGATAATCCAAGAATTCAGGAAGATCTCATCGATAAGGTGGTTTTAGTGACAGGAGCTGCAGGTTCCATTGGCTCAGAGCTTTGTAGACAGATTTCCCATTATGAACCTAAACTGTTGATCTTATTGGACATCGCTGAGTCTGCACTATATGATGTGGAACAAGAGTTCAAAGAAAAATGGCCTAATTGTCCTATCAAGATCATTCTTGGTGATGTAAGGAATAAGAAGAAAATGAAAGAGGTTTTCAGAACTTACAAACCTCAGGTGGTTTTCCATGCCGCCGCCTATAAACATGTGCCGATGATGGAAAATTATCCAGAAGAGGCGGTTCATGCCAATGTAATCGGCACCAAGATTTTAGCTGATCTTTCCGTACTTTCCCAAGTAGATAAATTCGTTTTTGTATCTACAGATAAAGCGGTGAATCCTACCAATGTGATGGGGGCCAGTAAGCGGACTGCGGAAATGTATGTCCAAGCTTTGAATGAGTATCTGGAAAGAAACCACAAAAAATACCATACCAAGTTTATAACCACCCGTTTCGGAAATGTTTTAGGTTCCAATGGATCGGTAATTCCCCTGTTTAAAAAACAGATTCTCCATGGGGGGCCAATTACGGTGACTCACCCTGATATCACTCGGTATTTCATGACTATTCCAGAGGCCTGTCAATTGGTGTTGGAAGCAGGTGTGATGGGTGAAGGGGGAGAGATTTATGTCTTTGACATGGGGCAGCCGGTGAAAATTCTGGATTTGGCCAAGAAAATGATCCAGCTTTCAGGGAAAAAAGTGGATGAGGATATCAAAATTGTATTCTCTGGCTTAAGAGAAGGAGAGAAGTTGTATGAGGAGCTGTTAAACGATTTTGAGACAGTGAAAATTACACACCATCCGAAAATCAAGATTGCCCAGGTGGCTCCAGCTGCTTACCACAAAATCGATGGGCAAATAGAACTATTTATGAATTTGATCGGTAAAAACTCTGAAAATGATCTGGTAGGTCATTTAAAAGTGATTGTACCGGAATTTATTTCCAATTCATCCAGGTTTGAAGTGCTGGATCGATTGAATTGATCGTTCAATTGAAAGGAATCTTATGAAAGGAAAATGTGCATTAGCGTTTTCCTTTTTTTTATGGTCTTGAGCCATGCATTTTCATAATTCCCTATTTTTTGATTCAGTGCATGGAATTACTTGGTATAAGCTTGGCTGAATAGCTATCTTTGTGGGCTATTTAAGGATAAATACCTTACCATGAAAAAAGATTTCAATCTTCAATTGAGCCCTGAGCAGGCTTATGATCCTCAGCTATTTCAAGAAACAATTTTAAAGAAGGCAGGGATTCCAATTGACTCCACTGATGTGGTTGCCCGGCAGGTAAAGCGATCCATTGATGCAAGAGGCAGGAAAGTTAAAATCAATGTCCAAGCAGAACTTTTTATAAAAGAGAAGGCACCTTCCTTAATTGATCATATTCCTACCTATCAAAATGTCAGTTCCAAAGATCCCATCCTTATCGTGGGAGCTGGTCCTGCTGGTTTGTTTGCTGCCTTAAGAGCCATTGAACTTGGTGTCAGGCCCATCATCCTGGAAAGAGGAAAAGATGTCAGGGCCCGGCGAAGGGATCTGGCAGCGATTACGAAACATCACCTGGTAAATCCAGATTCAAACTATTGCTTCGGAGAAGGTGGGGCCGGTACCTATTCAGATGGAAAGCTGTATACCCGATCCAAGAAACGTGGAGATGTACGGCGTATCATGGAGATTTTGGTAGCCCACGGCGCCACGGAAGAGATCTTGGTAGATGCACATCCCCATATTGGCACCAATAAATTGCCGAAGCTGGTTGCGGACCTTAGAACTACCATCTTGGATGCAGGAGGGGAAATCCATTTTGATTGTAGAGTGGATGACTTCATCCTGGAAGGCAATGAAATCAAAGGGGTAATTACCCAACATCAGGAAAAAATCAAAGGTCTTGGAGTAATCCTGGCTACCGGACATTCAGCCCGGGATATCTTCCATTTACTTCATCATAAAAAAATCACGATAGAGGCAAAGCCTTTTGCCCTAGGGGTTCGAATTGAACATTCCCAGAATTTGATCGACCGAATTCAATATCATTGTGAAGTGGATCGAGGTCCTTATTTACCTGCCTCTGCTTATTCACTGGTCACACAAACTTCCTATAAAGGAAAACAACGAGGAGTATTTAGTTTTTGCATGTGTCCAGGAGGATACATTGTACCTGCTGCAACTGCTCCCGGAGAGCTAGTAGTCAATGGCATGAGTCCAAGTAGGAGAGATAGTAAGTTTGCCAATTCAGGAATCGTGGTGTCAGTGGAGTTGGAAGATTTACCAGCCTATCAGCATTTTGGGCCATTGGCCGCCATGGAGTTCCAGGCTGAGGTGGAGAGGAAAGCTTGGGAACTAGGGGGTAAAACCCAAGTGGCCCCGGCGCAGAGAATGATTGATTTTGTAACTAAAAAGAATAGCTCGACGCTTTTGGATACTTCCTACCAGCCGGGCTTGGCCTCGGTGGAAATGAGGGAAGTTTTACCTGATTTTATAGCTGAAAGACTGGCGATGGCTTTTAAGGCATTTGGCCAAAAAATGAAAGGTTATTATACCAATGAATCCCAGTTGATTGGTGTAGAAAGCCGAACCTCTTCTCCCGTAAGGATTCCAAGAGATCGGGAGAGTTTTGAGCATGTTCAGATCAAGCGCCTGTACCCTTGCGGGGAAGGGGCAGGATATGCTGGGGGGATCGTTTCTGCGGCCATGGATGGTGAACGATGTGCCGAAAAATTAATTGAAACCTATCGTAGGAAAGTAAACTGATTGTGTCAATCCCTGACATAGATCCTTAAGAGCTCCTACCAATTCTTTATCTTGGGCTATGGAATATGCAATCGTGGATATAGAAACTACAGGAGGTACCGCCAAAAATTGCGGGATCACTGAAATAGCGATATTGATCCATGATGGCGATAAGATCATAGCCGAATTTGAAACCCTCCTAAATCCAGAGCAAGACATTCCCATTTACATCACGGGTCTTACGGGAATAGATAATGGAATGGTTCAGAATGCTCCCACTTTTGAAGAGGTTGGGGAGAAATTATGGGACCTCCTTCACGGAAGGGTGTTTGTGGCCCATTCGGTCAATTTTGATTATGGCTTTGTCAGAGAAAGCTTCGCAAGATTCGGTAGGGAGTTCAAAGCCGATAAACTCTGTACCGTGCGGTTGGCCAGAAAAGTCATTCCGGGTCTAAGTTCCTATAGCTTGGGAAGAATTTGCGAGCATAGAAATATCCCGATTTTAGCAAGGCACCGTGCGATGGGAGATGCCAGGGCCACTGCCATCTTGTTTGATGAAATGGTCAAGGAAAGGCCTGATATCATTGCTGCTTCCCTAAAAAAGAATTCAGGCGAAGCCTTCTTGCCACCGAATATTTCTCTTTCAAAATTCAGGCAACTCCCCGAAAAATGCGGGGTTTATTACATGCTGAATGAGCGTGGAAAAGTGATTTATGTGGGCAAAGCCATCAATATCAAGGAGCGGTTTAAGAACCATTTCTCTGGTAACCTTTTGCCTGGTCTCAAACAAAAGCTAAAATCGGAGGTATTTGATTTGAAATGGGAATTGACCGGTTCTGAAATGATGGCATTATTGGTAGAGGCCTTGGAAATAAAGCGCTTATGGCCTAAGTATAACTCCGCACTCAAATTGCCAAAAACCATGTGGGGCTTGTTTCAATACACAGATGGTTCCGGCTTTATCCGGTTTCAAATCGCCAAAGTAACAAAGCACTTACGGCCTTTGGAATCATTCCTTTCTTCTGAAGAAGCCCATGCATTTTTGAAGGAAGGAATAAAATCGTTTGGCCTATGTCCAAGACTATGTGGATTGAGAAAAGCTCCTTGCCATGAAGGAGGTTTTTTAAGCTGTCAGGGTACCTGTAATTCACAACTTCCCCCTCAGGAATATAGTCGGAATGCCAAGAAATTCATCCATTTGATAGAAGAGAGTAAGCGTGAGATTCTAGTGAGGTTTAAGGGGAGGGTTGACCAGGAAATTGCCGTATGTGTTTTTGACCGGGGAGTTTTAAAAAGCTATGGATATTTCAACGAAATGACCGAGTTGGAATCCATATTGGAACAACTGGAGCCAGTTCCCACTGTTCCGGAAACTTTTTACATTCTGAAACAATTCCTTCCCTCACTTGCTCCGGAACAAATCCAGGTTTTAAACCCTGTTTCCTGATCTTTTTTTGATTTTCTCCCATTCTTCCGGAAGCACACTATAATAGATCGTATCCCTTCTTCTGCCATGTACCATCAAGGTATGGCTGCGAAGTACCCCTTCTTCCACTGCTCCCAACTTCAACAAGGCATGTCTTGCAGGCAGGTTCAGTACATCGGTTTTGATCTCTACCCTTTTTAGATTCAATTTTTCAAAGCAATACTGCAGCATGACCTTTTTCATCGCCTGGTTGATCCCCGTTCCTTGGGCTGCTTTTCCTAGCCAGGTCCAACCAATTTCTATACGTTGGTCCCTCGGGACGTAGTTTCCAAACGCAGTGGATCCAACGAGTTGACCGGTAAATTTATCTACCACGGTAAATTGAAGCCTTTCCCCACGTAAAGCAGGATCCGCCCAATTCGTAAATCCCTCTTCTGTACTCAAGTCAAAAGTGAACCAGGTCCACATCTTAGGGTCCGTGCATAAAGCCCTGAGTATTGGAAAGTCCTGCTTCTGAAGTGGTCGAAGCAGGACTTTGTCATTTTCTAAAATCAGATGATGATCCAACATTTAGCCTAAAACTTCTCGAATGGCTTGATTATATAAGGCAACTTCCTCGATGGTACCCGTCGAGATTCTACACCAATCCATTAATGGTGGAAAAGGCCTGCCAATGATAAACCCTTTATCGGCCATTTGTTTATTTAATTCCACGATATCTCTCCCTGTTTGAAAGAAGACAAAGTTGGTATGCGACTCCAAATAGGGGAGTTTCAGCTCATCCAAGGTTTGGATGATCATGGATTTTGCCTCTTTCGCTTTACTGACTGAAAAATCATAAAATTCCTGGTCTTGCAATGCAGCTTTTCCCGCTTCTATGGCCATGATGTTTAAGTTGGCCACTACTCTTTCGGAGAGCTTTTCTGCCAATTCAGGTTTTGCAATTAAATAGCCTAATCTAATTCCTGCCAGTCCATACACTTTTGAAAATGTTTTTGAAACAATGACGTTTTTGCCCTGCTTGACCAACTCCACCATGGAGGGGTAATTGGGGGTAGTGATGTAATCGTAATAGGCTTCATCAGAAAACACGATGGCCTTATTGCTGACAGAATTACAAAAATCGAGGACTTTCTGAGCCGGAAGCAATTTTCCGGTAGGGTTATTCGGGTTACAAAGGAAGATGAGCTTGGTCTTGGAAGAGACTCTTTTTTCTATTTCATCCAAATCAAAATCATAGTCCTTATTGAGGGGAACCCAATTGATGGAAGTACCCCATAACTTGGCATAATCCATCATCGCCAGGAAAGTGGGTTCGCAGGAAATGATTTCTCCTCCTCCTCCAAAAGTCAGTCCGGTGATCTTCAGTCCTTCTGTTGAACCTGCCACCATGACGATGTGGTCTTCAGGAACCCCCTCTTTTGCGGCAATCATTTTCACCAGGTCTGAGTTATATCTCCAGGGATATCTACAGCCCAAATCAAATCCACTGCTCATGGATTTTCGGACTAATTCTGAAGGTCCATAGGGGTTTTCATTCGATCCCAACATGATGGGACCATCCATTGGCCTAGGATTAAACTTCCTGATTTCCTCTGCGGAAAGGGAATTGGTGAGTCCAGCTCCTCCCAACAATGCAAAACTGCTCCCTAGAGTTGCTCTTTTTAACCATGATCTTCTTGATAATCCTGTCATTTATTTGAGGGTTTATTTGTTGATATTTTAAGTAGAAGCGCAATACTTTATAAATATTACATTTTCTCCATTACTTTATTAAAATTAGCTTTTTTGCTGAAAAAATCAATAAAATAAAATAATCTCTCTCATATTAATAATTCAACGAAATTATTTTTTAAATTAAAGCAAAGCACAATTTACCCTAAACCCAAAGTAATATGAAAAAGATTATAATATTCTTGTTTTTTGTCCTGCTCATGGCAAGTGGTATTCGGGCTCAGCAAACTCAGTACATGGTATTCGATTTCATCAAAGTCGAAAATGATCAGATTTTCGATTACATCGAGTATAAAGATTTAATGGAGAAAGTTTACCGTCAAGCATTAAATGATGATAAAATCAAAGGATGGGATTTTTGGGCATTACAATCAGGTGCAGATCAAAGTACCTTTCAATACATTACCATCACCTATTACAATGATCCTGTCAAGATGATGAATGGCCTGGATGAGTCCACGCTGATTGACTATACAAAAATTGCTTATCCTCATTTAAACGATGCCCAGGTAGCTAAACTGTTTCAGAATGCTCTGGCTATCAAGGATACTCCCATGAGGCTTTACATGCAGGAAATAGTCTCTACAGATGATAATTTCCAAATGAAACCAGGGGTGCTGGCTTCCTTTGACCTGATGAAAGCCTATGAGGGAAAATTTCAGCAATATGAAGAGGCGGAAACGGAGGTATTTAGACCGATCCATCAAAGTAGGATTGAACAAGGGCTGATGGGGCATTGGAGCTTTCTGAGAACTGCATTACCCCTTGGATCAGAAGCAAAATCAACACATTTAACCCTGAATATGTATAAGGATTACATGCAATTCTTTAATGCGCAGGCGTATGAAGATTTAAATCAAACTGCTGCGCAACAAAAGGCTGTCAATGAAGGTTTAAATTCAAGAGATCAAAAGTGGGTGTACTTGGCCACTTTAGAAAATGTAGTGCGATAGTCCGGTTTGACTTTACGCTAGGAGGCTTCAGGTTGAGGCCTCTTTTTTTTTGCAAAAAATCTGAAAAGGAGGATTCCGGTCAATGGTCCTACCACCAACAATGCCAAAGCTTGGTCTATGGGTAACCAGGTTAGTAATAACTGAGCGAATTGAATACTGACGATACTTAAGGCAAACCCCATACTATTTACCAACGTTAGGGCCGTCCCTTTGAATTCAGCAGGGACAGACTGGGAAACCAGGGTGGAGAATTGAGGAGAGTCGGCAGTCACGAGTATTCCCCAAATCAATAGAAAGATCATCCAAATTGAGCTCGGAACACTGGGGGCAATTACCAAGAAAATACAGCATACCCCTGAACCCAATAATGAAAATAAAGCCACTTTTTTACTTCCTGTTTTTTGGGAAATGACTCCGCCCACCGCACAGGAAATTCCCCCTATAGCGATGACTGAAAAAGATAATAAAGAGATCTTAGAGGAGGAGAAGCTCCCCTCAGATAGAAATGCGATCACCATCGGCGCAAAAGCCCAGAAGGTATACAGCTCCCACATATGACCAAAATAGCCCGAAGCAGCACTTTTAAGGGCATTTATTTTGCTGAGTTTAGGTAAAAGGCTGACGTCGAATTTGGGGTTTGATTTTCGGTAAGGACCATCTGGTACAAAGAAGCCTACAAGTGCCCCTCCCAGTATTGCCAATGCAGAGGTAATCCAAAAGATGATTTTCCAGGAAAGTTGAAGTCCGAGACCATTAATAAGATGGGGGAAAGCGGTTCCAAGCACCAAGGCACCCACGAGGAACCCTAAGGCAGCTCCCAATCCTTTTTCAAAATAATCGGCGGCTATTTTCATCCCTACGGGATAAATCCCTGCCAGGAAGAAACCCACCAGAAATCTGCAGAACAAGATGTAGGGGAGCTGAAAGGGGAGAAGGACTACCAGAATATTGAAACAGGCCGCTAATACCGCGCTGAAGAAAAACACATCTCCTGGAGGAAACCGATCGGGAATTGCAAAAAAAGCATAAAAAAATGTGCCTATGATAAAACCAAACTGGACCGTAGAGGTGATGGAGGCAATTAATTCAGGTTCGCCTAATAAGGCTCCAATTTCAGGTGCCACCGCATTGCCGGCAAACCATAAAGAAGTGCCAAGAAATTGAGCGATGACGATCAAAATCAAGGCACTTCTGCTGGAAATCAATTTCATGAAGCCCCGATGATTGATTTTATTTGTTCAATTTCAGCGGGACCAAAAACAGTATTGTTGATGGCCGCCACATTGTCATCGAGTTGTTCAGGTTTGGAAACTCCCACCAAAACCGAAGTGATTCTTGGGTCTTTCAGTAACCAGGCAATCGCCATTTGAGCCAAGGACTGATCCCTGGTCTTTGCAATTCCATTGAGTTTACTGATCATGGAAAGCTTTTCTTCAGAGATCTGTTCAGCCTTTAAATACCTGCCATCTTTTGCAGCCCTGGAATCCTCAGGAATACCTTTTAAGTATTTGCTGGTCAGCATTCCTTGTTCTAAGGGAGAGAAAGCGATGCTTCCTATTCCTCTTTCTCCAATGGCATCCAATAAACCTCCTTCTACCCAGCGGTCTAGCATGCTATATCTTGGCTGATGGATCAGAAGTGGTGTCCCCATTTTCTTCAGGATATCATACGCTTTGATGGTATCTTCTGCACTGTATTGAGAAATCCCTACATATAAGGCTTTTCCTTGCCTGACGATTTGATCCAAGGCCCCCATTGTTTCCTCCAAGGGTGTTTCTGGATCAGGTCTATGGTGATAGAAAATATCCACATAATCCAGTCCCATTCTTTGGAGGCTTTGGTCTAAACTTGCGATCAAATACTTTTTTGATCCGAAATTCCCGTAAGGACCCGGCCACATATCCCATCCTGCTTTGCTGGAAATCAATAATTCGTCCCGATAAGCTTTAAAGTCTTTCTGGAAAATTCTTCCAAAATTCTCTTCTGCTGAACCATAAGGAGGGCCATAATTGTTGGCCAAATCAAAGTGGGTGATTCCAAGGTCAAAGGCTCTTCTCAATATTTTTCTACCCAACGTAAAGTCCGCATTATGGCCGAAGTTATGCCAGAGTCCAAGACTTATTTCAGGTAATTTTAATCCACTGTTTCCACATTTTCTGAATTTCATGTGATCATACCTTTCAGAATCAGCATGATAGGTAGGCAATGGATTGTGATCGTTGATTTTCATCCGTGTTTTTTTGGGTTTTAAAAGGTTCTAAGCAAAATAAACTATGCCTAAAATAACAGAAATCAACCCCAAAACCATCAAAAGCAACCAGCTTTTCAAAATATAGGAAAACCATTGGTTGTAATTCACCCCTGCAGCGGCGATCACTGCCATCATCCCCCCATTGGTGGGGGTTACTAAATCCATAAATCCTGCGGGATATTGATAGCTCATGACTGCAATATGCCTGGAGATCCCAAGCAAATCCGTGAGGGGGGCTGTCAAAGGAGTGGTTAGTACGGCTTGACCCGATGTACTGGGTACCGGAATATGGACCACTCCCTGCGCCAGAAACATCCCAATGGCTGCCAATTGGGTAGGGAGTCCTTCCAAAGGGGAAAAGAGTCCCTGAATCAATGGGTCGATGATCGCAGAATTTTCAAGGATGATATAAATGCTTCTTGCGAGTCCTACAATCACTCCGGCAAAAATCAACTCTCCAAAACCTTCGGTAAAGGCCTTTGCTGTTCCGTTAACTCCCAGGTTGCCGATGATGCCACAGCTAAATCCCACCAGGAAAAACAAGGCAGACATTTCATTGAACCCCCAATCTTTTTGGGTGATGCCCCAACCCATTGAAAGAATCCCCAGTGTCATGATGAATAGAATGATTTTCTTTCTGGTAGAGATAAAAACCGGCTTAAATGAGATGGTGGCTTGTTCTACATGTTTGATTTTTCCATTCCAGATATGATATAATATCCAGGATAAAACAATGAAAATAAATAGGAAGCTTCTAAACCAAAGACCCTCACCTAACTCTAGGTTGGCAATTTTTAGAGAAAGCAATGAGCCAAAAGGATTGATCGGAGAGCAAGCTCCTCCCACCAATGCCGTCCCCAAACTCAACGCTAAGATGGACCGGATATCGTAATGCAACTTTTTGGCTAAAATCAATAAGACAGGGGCTAAGGCAATGACTTCTTCTTGCATTCCAAAAGTGGCACCACATAAGGCGAATACCAATCCCAGGAAAAGGAGCAACAGAAATTGTCGTTTTCGAAACGTGTAGATCAATGCCTCAATGCCAATATGTAGTGCTCCCGTTTTTTCAATTACATAGAATGCCCCTCCGATCAATAAGATCAACACCAATATATCCGCACCTTCTATGATTCCTTCCGGAACGGCCAATAGGATGTCGTATACACTTGCATTTTGATCCTCCACTGCATGAAAACTTCCTGCGATGACAATTTCCCTACCGGTACTTTCATCAATTTCCCTTTCAAACACACCTGAATCAATGAAATAAGTGCTGATCCCTGCGATTACTATAAATACCAACATGATGATCAGCGGATGGGGGAAGTTTCTTTTCATGTGGAAGGGGGGATAGATGAGAGGATTTGAACTAATTGATCCATGATTTTTTTTCTGAAATTCTTTGAATCACGGGTGTTCACAAGAAGGATCAGTCCCAGGTTCTGGGTAGGAGAATAAATCAAAAGGGAGCTATACCCGGCTTGACCCCCATAATGCCCGTACCATTCACCGGTTGCCAGCTGAATTTTCTGGAAGCCCAAAGGAGCCTCTCCACTTTCAGGGGTAAGCCAGTTCAGCTCTTCCTGAAATATTCCCATTTCTCCCCGTAGAAGATGAATGAGAAACAGGTTTAAATCTTCAATGGAACTAATGAGACCTGAAGAGGGGGACGGGCTTCTTTCAAAAGTGATGGGGCGGGGTTCCATTCTCCTCCAAACCAATGTTTCCTGGTATCCCACAGCGGGGATGGTGTCGATGGGCCATTGCTTGGTAAAGAACGAGTGAGTCATTCCTGAAGGAATAAGAATATTGGTCCTCAGGTAGTTTTCAAAGGATTGCTGCGACGATTCCTGAAGGAAAAATCCAAGCATATCAAAATTCCCATCATGGTACTCATACGGAAGACTGTCAGGGATCTGATGATCCTCCCTCCATAAATGGTTTCCATATTCTTTCAGAGGCTTTGCTACATCTGGAGAAAATAGTTTCTTGACCAGTCCCGGATTCTTCAAGCCCGTTTGATGTTCCAGAAAATCCCTAAAAGTTAATTGCCCCAGTTGACTTTCAGAGGATGTTGGAACGCTTAAACTTGAAACCCGTTGGTCTGCCTTGATTTCTTTAGAGGATAGAAAATTTGCGATCGCAAGGGCGGTGAATAGTTTTGAAATGGATGCAGTTGGGACTAAGGTATTGACTGAAAAAGAATCCAGGGTTTGTAGGTTTTGATAGCCAAATGCATTCTGATAGATGATTTTTCGATCTTTTACAATTCCCACTCCAATTCCTGCAAGCGTATATTCCCTTAATGAGTTTTGAAGCAAGGAATCAATTTTATCCTGTACCGTCTCTACCGTAACAATGGGAATTACTTTGACTTTTGGATAACTGTTCCACCAATCCAGAATTAAAAAAAGAACAAACCACAAGGCAATTGCCGAAAGGATAATTCTAGTTTTATTTTTCATTATCAATGGGTTGGTGTCAATTCATTAATGTAACACTTTACGTGTTTTTTAGAACTAAAATGAACCCGTTTTTCATGACTTTTTTTCTAAATGCGAAAAATCGCAATCTAAATTTTCACGATCCCAATCTGCTACTTTACAGGCCGCCTCATAGGAGCTTTGCAAAAAGGAAAGCAGTGTTTCAGCCGGATTGGCGGAGGTCCGAACATCCTCATAATTCAACATAAATTCCCCCATGCTTTCGTTCCAATAGGCAGTGCTGGGCTGAATTTGCTGATTCTGAAAATCTGGTGAATTGGGATAAATATAAGCGTAATAAACTGGGGTAGGGTATGCATTACCTCCAGGCCAAAAACCAAAGCTACAAACCTCATGGGAATACGCTTCCTGCATGACTTCTAGCGGCATATTGGGCATTTCTCCTTGGAATGTAGGGGCTTTTCTTCCGGAGAATCTGGTATACGCCAGGTCAAATGAACCCCAAAAGAAATGAATAGGGCTTTGTTTACCGGTGAATTTACTTCTGAATTTCAAGAATACATTTTGAGTTTGAACCAATATTTTCCAGAAGTTTTGGGCTTGGTTTGCTTGGTAGGGGATTCGTTGGGAGTTTTTTGAAAAAGGAATGGCACCAGCTATTTCATTTGGCATATCATGGATTTTCACCTCAATTCCCAAGAACTTGAGTTTTTCCATCAACAATTCATAGAAACTGGAAACAGTTTGCCCGCCCAGTGAGAACCGGTCTCTGGTACCGGAACTGGTTTTTATTTTTAGTTCATGGTGGATGAAATCAAACATGATTTCAAAAAGCCCGTGTTCATAGGGGATATTTCCGGTAGTCAGCCCTTGGTGATCCACGTAGAGCGATACATGCCAGGAATGGTTCTGCCATGGTGTTTTTTTTAGCCTTACCTTACCGACAATCTGGGTCCATAGATGAACAAGCGTGATTGTTTCTTTACATTCCTCAAATTGAAAAACTGGCCAAGGAGACTTTTTAGTTGCCATAGTAAAAATATTTTATTCAAGATATGAAAATGAAAAACTGAATTTCTATAATTCTCCTAAAATAACACTTTCCAAATGTTTCAATCCCTCACTGGCCCTTTTTTCTAAACAAAAGACATCTTTAGTCAAAGGAGAGTTTGGGATGACCACGTCTACCAAGAACTTTTTTGCTTTTTTGGGGACATAATCAATGAGACCTGCAGCCGGGTAAACCTGTAATGAGGTTCCAACGACTATAAAATAATCGGCAGTTGCTGCATGATCAATTGCCTCTTCCATCTTCGGTACAGGCTCCCCAAACCAAACGATATGTGGTCTGAGCTGACTTCCCAGTTCACAGCAATCACCTTCTTTGATTTCCCATCCTTCCATCGGATACACTAGATCCGGGTTTTTGCTGCTTTGGGCTTTGGATAGTTCCCCATGCAAATGAATGACATGGGAGGATCCACCCCGTTCATGAAGGTCATCCACATTTTGGGTAATGATGGTGACGTTAAACCGCTGCTCTAATCTTGCCAATACCTTATGTGCCTCATTGGGCTGACATGCCCTGGCTTGCTTTCTCCGTTGATTGTAAAACTCCTGGACCAGCGCCCGGTTCCTTCTCCAGCCTTCTGGAGAAGCGACTTCCATAATGTCATGGTTTTCCCAAAGTCCATTGCTATCTCTGAAAGTTTTTATTCCACTTTCCTGGGATATCCCTGCACCTGATAAAACGACCAGTTTTTTTTTCTCCATGGTTTGGTAAAAATAGTAGGTAATCAAATTTCTTCAAAAAAATCCATAGGCAGGGAACCCCAAGGACTATTTCTCATCGGTGGGAACATAATCAATAGGCATTAAATCGCCGACTCTTTCCCAAGCCATGTACCCTTCTACCATGATCCCTAAAGGATCATCAAAGCTTCCTGATGCAAACAATTCCACCTTAGGATCATTCAGTTTTATTTTGGAAATCTGGTTGGATTTTCTGTAGCTACCTATTGGGGCTCCGGGGTATTCTCTTGCCATAGGTTCCTTGGTGTAGGTTATGTGGATGTGGTCAGAAAAATTCAGAAATACCCTACCTGCTTCTTTTTCTCTATCCAATAGAGATTCTGGATCAAGTGCTTGTTGCTGTAGGACTAACACGGAATCCGGAATGGTGGATTTGGACAAGACATGCACTTGGATGCTGTCCTTAAGAGCGGTGGAGGTGCTTGTTTTAAATAAGGATCTGGCCTCCTCCATTATCGCTGGGCTGGGTTTGTCGGGGTTGGGAATAGGCTTCATTTTTTGGAGGACATACCCTTCCTCTTCGCTGATTCCTAAATAAAGGCAGTGAATGAGATGCTGCAAACTACCCCGGTAGGCAAGACCCCTGTTTTTCTGGAGTTTTTTAGCCTTTGCCCTTTTTACATCTTTATAGGGAATGAATAAAGGATATCCCTTATATAGTATGGTTTCTTTTTTAAAATGATAGTCAAAATCAACCAATAAAAACTCCACTTGATAACCCAAATTGGGGTTGTCCAGTAGAATGGGATTTTTGGCACTCACTTGAAGGATATCCGGGTGGGACTCTCTGTCCAGAAGTAAGTCTTTTTCATTGTTGATTTGTACGGATTGCCCGTTTTTTGAAGTGCCTAAAAAATATTTTTTGAACAGTTCCAGGTTCTGATACCAGATCGGATCCCGTTCTTCTTCCACATCTATTTCCTCCAGCTCCTGATCCTCGGAATTAAGTTGAACCTGAAAGCCTTTTTTGGGGAGACGATTGGTATTGATTGAAAATGTCAAGGGTTCATAGCCTAGCATCCGAACAAGCACATCATAACTTCCATCGGGTATGGACAAGGTGAATTCTCCCTGTTCATCTGCGGTGATTCCCAGGGTGGTATTGGTTAAAAAGATGCTGGCATAGGGAATGGGAGTTTCTGTGCTGTATTCAATCACTCTACCTTTCAAGGTGTTTTGGGCTTCGGAGTAGGTGGTGAATACTACCAACAAAAAAGCCAAAATCAGTAGACTATGAACTGATTTTGGCTTGGATAAAATGATCCTATTGAAAGGCATAAAGCGATAATTTCTTAGCTTTTCTTTTTAGCGAATCTCCCTTTTTTCTTTGGTTCCGGTTGATTTTCTATAATGTCAATGGTTTCCTCATAGGTCAGGTCTTCTGCTACCTTATCTTTCGGGATTTTGTAATTTTTCTTACCCATTTTGATATAAGGTCCCCATCTACCATTTAATACCTGGATTTCAGGGTTTTCATCAAAAGATTTGATGTGTTTTTTCGCATCAGCCTCTCGCTTATCCTTAATCAGTTGAATGGCTTCCTCTTCATTGATGCTCAGTGGGTCTTGTTCTTTGCCCAACGAGAAGAAAGCACCATCATGTCGAATGTAAGGACCGAACCTTCCGATGGCAGCCACCATCTTTTTATCTTCAAACATTCCTACGTCTCTTGGAAGCTTAAATAATTCCAAAGCCTCTTCAAGGGTAATGTTTTCAATAAATTGTCCTTTTTTCAGACTTGCGAATTGTTTGTCCTCGTCTTCATTGTCACCGATCTGCACCAAAGGTCCAAATTTTCCCAGTCGGGCGGTGATGGTTTTACCGTTTTCAGGGTGCGTGCCGATCACTCGGCTGGTATTGATGTCTTGACGGGAAACCTGTTCTGTTTCTTCTACGCTATGGTGGAAATTGCCATAAAAGGAGTCGATCATGTCCTGCCAGACTTGACCTCCCGAGGCAATGTCGTCAAATTCTTTTTCCACACGGGCGGTAAAGCTGAAATCAATGACATTTGGAAAATGCTCCACCAGAAAATCATTGACTACCATTGCAATATTGGTAGGGAATAATTTCTGTTTTTCGGCCCCGGTGATCTCAGTCTTGGTTTCATCTTTGAATTGACCATCTGCAATGGACAGTTCCACATAATTTCTGGACACGCCATCTCTGGATTCTTTGATGACATACTCTCTTCTTTGAATCGTAGAAATCGTCGGCGCATAGGTGGAAGGTCTTCCGATTCCCAGTTCTTCCAATTTCTTCACCAAAGAAGCTTCCGTATATCGTGGTGCCGGTCTGGAGAAGGTTTCTTTCCCTTTCATCTCCTGCAAAGCCAGTTCTTGCCCCACCGTAAGCGGAGGAAGTAGTGATTTGTTGGCATTGTCATCATCTTCCGGCTCATCATCTGTGTCTTCCAGGTATACTTTTAAGAATCCGTCAAATTTGATGATTTCCCCAGTAGCCACAAGATTCAAATCTGAATTGGAAATGTCGATCGTGATCGTGGTTTTCTCCAGCTGTGCATCCGACATTTGGGAAGCAATGGCTCGCTTCCAGATTAAATCATACAGTCTCTGCTCGTTTCTGTCTCCCGAAATTTGGTTGACGGAAAAGTCGGTTGGACGAATGGCTTCGTGTGCTTCTTGAGCCCCTTCCGATTTCGTAGCATATTTTCTGGATTGATGGTATTGTTCACCATAAGAATCATGAATCGCATTTTTTGCGGAATTCATGGCGTCATCAGATAGATTGGTACTATCGGTTCTCATGTAGGTGATTTTACCCGCTTCATATAACTTTTGGGCCACAGACATGGTTTGGGCCACCGAGAAATACAACTTCCTACTTGCTTCCTGCTGTAGGGTAGAAGTAGTAAATGGTGCCGCAGGGGATTTCTTACCTGGTTTTTTTTCCAGATTACCTACGGAGAAATCTGCTGCCAAGCAGGATTTTAAAAATTCCTCTGCTTCCGCTTTTGTCTCAAACCGTTTAGGAAGCTCAGCTTTAAAGGTTTTTCCGGAAACCTCAAAAATAGCGGTAATCCTAAAGCTGGACTTCGCTTTGAAGTGTTCTATTTCACGTTCTCTATCCACTATTAACCGAACGGCCACAGACTGAACCCTTCCCGCTGAAAGTCCTGTTTTTATTTTCTTCCATAGGATAGGGGATAGCTCAAAACCCACCAATCTATCGAGGATTCTTCGTGCCTGTTGTGCATTGACTAAATCGATGTCAATTCCACGTGGGTTTTCGATGGCTTTGGTGATTGCATTTTTGGTGATTTCCCTAAATACAATTCTTTTCGTTTGCTCATCTTTCAGTTTCAGCACCTCTTTTAAGTGCCAAGAAATAGCTTCTCCTTCACGGTCATCATCACTTGCCAGGTAGATCATATCAGAATCTTTGACCAATGATTTAAGGTTTTTGATGACCTCTTTTTTATCGGCAGTAACCTCATAAGTAGGTTCAAACCTATTCTTGATATCAATTGCTTTATCTCCTTTTGGGAGATCTCTCACATGGCCATAGCTGGAAACAACCTTATAATCACTACCTAGGTAGCCTTCAATGGTTTTGGCTTTGGCAGGGGACTCGACAATGACAAGGTTTTTCGACATAAAAATCAATTTTATTTTGGGCTCTTATGCCCGATTTGGATTGCTAAAAATAGAGGGCATACTTTTTTGTTCCAAATAAATAAAAAATATGAAGGAAGAATTGGAGGGATTTTTGATGAAATATCGGTGTAAACAAAGGACCTAATCTTATCAATATGAAGCGTTTATTTTTATTAAGGCATGGAGAAGCAGGTTTTTCTGAAGGAACAGATTTTCAAAGACAATTGACAAACAAAGGCAAAGAAAAGTTGAATCAATTGGGAAAAGAACTCCAAAGTAGATCGCTTTCTATTGATTTCATGTTTTGTTCCACAGCTGAACGAACCATGCAAACAGCAGGAATTATCCAACAGTATATTTCGATCAAAGAAGAGGTATTCTTAAAGGATATTTACGAAAGTAATTTGGGTGGTTTGATCCATATCCTGGAAGGATGTCCTACACATGCGGAGTCTTGTTTAATCATAGGTCACAATCCGATCCTGAGTCTGTTGGTCTCTCATATTTCTGGGGAGAACTATATTAATATGCAACCGGGAATGTTGGCATGCCTGGATCTGGAAATCTCTGATTGGAACATGGTAGGAGTGAACACCGGTTCTTTGATTGAAATCCTCCAATGAACTGCTTTTTGAGGATTGTCATGATTACCTGCTTATTCTAGTATATTTTTTAACCTATAAATTAAATTTTATCAAAATATCACTGATTAGTGATTTCTTTTTAAACCTATTTTCTATAAATTCACAAAAAAATTGGAGTAAATGCTTTTTAAAACACCTTGTTGTTTTAAAAACTGCATAATCCAATGATTTTTACAATAGACCCACCTGACCGGAAGCATTTAATCCCGGATACGATTACCAGAGCCTAAAGGAAAGTGCTCCCTTAAGAATACCTGTGACCTCCTTCCTATAGGGGAAGAGCGGTACTTGAAATCGAATACCCTTCAAAGAAATATATACCCTAACCATTGAAACCATGTTTAAATCAATGAACAGAAGAGATTGGATGAAAACGAGTTTGCTATCTGCAGGATCCTTGATAGCAGCTCCATCTTTTGCGATGCCGAGCAGAAAAGCAGGCACTGCATTTTCTTACGCTCCAGAGAGTATACTCGGAGAATATTTACCGGATTTTCCGATTGCAGAACCTAAAATGGTCGCCCGATTAAATGCGAATGAAAATCCTTATGGACCAGCTCCCCAAGTAATCAAAGCAATTGCTGAAGCAGCAGCTTCAGGAAACCGTTATGCGCATGGAGATGCCAATACCTTGATCAGCATGATCGCAGAAAAAGAAGGAGTGACCCCGGATCATATCATGTTGGGCCCTGGATCTACGGATCTTTTGGAGAAAGTGGCCATTACGAGATTCCAGCATGGAGGAAATATAATTGCAGCAGATCCTTCTTACATGTCACTGATCAATACGGCTCAGTCCATGGGAGGAACGTGGAAACCCGTACCTCTTACTGATGATTATGCGCATGATCTTCCTGCCATGGAAAGTGCCATCGATTCAGAGACCAAGCTTATTTATGTGTGTAATCCAAACAACCCTACAGGTTCTATCACCCATGCAGCTGATCTGAAGAAGTTTTGTGCATCTGCTTCAGAAAAGACCCCGATTTTCGTCGATGAGGCCTATCTGGAATTCTTGGATGATGCGGCTTCTCAAAGCATGGTGGGCCTTGTAGCCGAAGGAAAGGATGTAATTGTTGCGAGAACATTCAGTAAAATCCACGGAATGGCCGGATTAAGAATCGGATACATCGTGGCTACCCCAGAAAGAATTGAAAGTATTACCAGTATGGTAAGGAGCACCATGGGACTTTGTTCTACTTCTTTAAAAGGAGCCATTGCAAGTATGAAGGAAACCCAGTTTATGGGAGAATGCAGAGGATATAATTCAGAATGCCGTGAATTTACCAGGAATGCGATTGCTTCTTTGGGCTATGACATCATTCCATCTTATACCAGTTTCATGATTTTCCCTATCGAAATGAATGGCAAGGAGTTTTTGAAAGCCATGTATGATTCAGGGGTTGGGATCCGGGTGTTTGACATTAATAATAAGGACTGGTGCCGCGTAAGTATGGGAACCAAATCCGAAATGGAAATTTTCGTCGAAACATTCAAGAAAGTAACCGCCTAAGACAGCCTTTATATGTCCATCGCCTTACAAAAAACATGTTCGCTTTTACTGCTTATCCTAATCGGGTTCCTGTTGAAAAACAGGCTGGTAAAAGATGAACATAAAAAAGGCCTTAAAACGATTATTCTTGACTTGGCATTACCTGCCATGATCTTTGTTGCCTTATTAAAAATAGAGGTTGATTCAGAGTTGATGTTTCTCCCTCTATTGATTCTAGTATGGAATGTGACCATGCTTTTAACCAGTAAGTTCACCTTGCCATTACTTGGGTTCTCAAAAGATAGTGCCGAGATGCGGACTTGGTTGTTGATGATTCCATCCCTGGCCCCGGGATTGTCCTGTTTCCCGTTTTTACTGGAATATCTTGGAGAGGATGCCTTGGCCTGGGGCGCCTTGGCAGATATTGGAAACAAAGTATATGTATTGATCTTTTCTTACCTCCTGGCCATGAGCTGGTATTACAAGCACATGGGATTGGGATCCCGGTCCAACGGGCAAAAAGTAAAAGAATTGATTCTATCCATGTTTCAGGAGCCGATCAACTTGGTGATCTTGGTAGCCTTACTATTGCTTTCTTTTGGCCTGAGACTGGAGAACCTTCCTGGTTTTATCAGTGAATCTATTCTGATGTTGAAAGATGTGATGACTCCCCTGGTACTGCTATTCATAGGGGTTTCGGTAATCCTGAAGAGAGAACAGATCCAGTCCATCGCCTCTGTATTGATCTTAAGAGCAGGCTTTAGCTTGGTCCTGAGTGCCGGATTTATTGCATTGGTGGATTTGCCAAGTGAAGCGGCCGTATTATTAGCGGTGGTATTCCCTCTTTCGGCTTGTTCTTTTTGGCCCTTTGCACATATGTCGGCCGTACGTCACCTGGAAAGGGATAAGGAGATCGAGGTTGAACATGGGACCTTTGACCTGGGGTTGGGGATCAATATTCTGGCGGTTTCCTTGCCAATGAGCACGGTGTTGATTCTGGGAGTGTTCAGCTCTGGTAGTTATTTCACCGTTCCCTTACATGTATTGACTGTAGGAAGCGTCATGATTTTGGTTCCATTGATTCCCAGAGTATTCTCTTGGATAAGAAATTTAGAATTTACCATTCCTTTTTTAGATCAAAAGGAATTGAAAGACAGTTCTGCTGAAAGCAGATCATAACAATGGGTTTGATTATTGATTAATTTGCAAAAGCCCCGGACGTTTGTCTGGGGCTTTTTTTGGTGGGTGTACCTTTTAGAAATCGGTACTTTTTCCATCTAAATCCAATTTTTTGATCCAGATATTTCTATAAAAAACATCATGTCCCTCTGCCTGTAGCTTTAAGCCTCCCGGAGTGTCAGTAATTCCTTTCCCTCCGTCATTTCCTCCGTCGATGCCAGAATTGGGGCCTCCCCACACTTGTTGGATGGGTTCGTCTTCATGGATTTTGACGCCATTGAAATAAATGGTGGTTCTGGCCTTTTCTGTCAACACGCCATTTTCAAATCTTGCCGCTTTGAAGACAATGTCATATGCATTCCATTTCCCTGTACCGTTGTAGGCATCAGTAGATGGTGTTTTTTCATTGATGATGGCCGCCATTCCATGATTGGTATTGTCTCCGTCAAGAATTTGGATTTCATACCTGTTCTGCAAATATACCCCGCTGTTTCCTCCTGGATCTTTTACAAAAAACTCCACATGTGCCCTGAAATCCCTGTATTTGGTTTTCGTCACGATATCGGCAGCTCCGTATTTTCCTCCAGCACCGGCAGGGTCGTTGCTGCTGATGACTGGTCCTCCGTCTACTGGATCCGTGGTAGCAGGCCATTTGATGGGCAGGGTACTGGAAAACCTAGGACCTTCCCAGTATTCCCAGTTTTTATGCAACATTTTTTCGGTGCCGTCCAGTAAAAGTTTTGCCCCTTTAATGGGCTTGACCCCAACTCCTGTTTGGGCATAAGCAGAAATTGAAATGGCAACTATCAGGAGTATTGCCATCGCTGAATTTGTCAGGAATCGTTGGATTGTAGGTTTTAAAAGCATGTGCTGGGTATGATTGAATTTAAATTAATTGATTTAAGCCACGATTGTGAATATGAAAAATAGCTATTTTTAACTATTGAATGGTGAATAGTCTTACCGAATCTATTCCCAGTAGTCCAATTTACCTAATCTGTTCAAAGGACGATACCGGTCCAATTGTATGTTTAACCAACAAATTTTTACCCAATGAAATGGCAAGGAAAAAGACAAAGCTCCAATATAGATGACAGAAGGGGAAAAAGTGGTTCAGGAATGGGGGGAGGAGGATTCAATCCACTTCTGATCGGCCCTCTGTTAAAAATACTTTTTTCAAAGACCGGCTTAATCATCGTGGGGATCCTGGTGGTATTTTCCATTGCAACAGGAACCAACCCCTTGACTTTTATTGGAGGGATGATGAATGGGGGAGGTCAGGGATTTGCCACAGAAAGCACGTATGAGCCCACAGCGGAAGAGGAATTGTTGAAAGAGTTCAGTGCCACGATTTTGGCCAATACAGAGGAAGTATGGAACCGGGAATTGGAAAATTACCGTAACCCCACCCTGGTGTTGTTCACGAATGCTGTTTCATCTGCCTGTGGAAATGCTTCTGCTGCAACCGGCCCCTTTTATTGCCCGGCAGATGAGAAGCTATACCTGGATTTAAGTTTTTTTGAGGATATGGAGCGAAAATTAAATGCCCCGGGTGATTTTGCCCAAGCTTACGTGATCGCTCATGAAGTAGGACACCATATCCAAAAAATAATGGGGATCACCGATGAGGTCCACCAATTGAGAGGTCAACTAAGCGAGAAGGAATACAATCAATATTCCGTTAGATTGGAACTCCAGGCTGATTTTCTGGCGGGAGTATGGGCGCATCATAGCCAGGAATCCATGGACTGGTTGGATGCAGGTGATTTGGAGGAAGCCCTCAATGCCGCCAATGCGATAGGGGATGACCGATTACAGAGACAATCGGGAGGAAGAGTTGTTCCGGATTCCTTCACCCATGGCACCTCGGCCCAGCGGATGAGATGGTTTAAGAAAGGATTTGATACCGGGGATTTATCCCAAGGGGATACCTTCAGTGCTACGGACTTATAAAAGACCTTACCAGATCCCGAAAACTGTTCCGATACTTTTTAGCCCAAGGACCAGGGTGATGATCCAAATGGCCAGGTATACAAGATTGCTTCTGAAGCTGCTCTGGAGGTTTCCCATGATGGATTTTTGAGCACCGACCCAGATAATCCATCCACTGATCAGTGGTAATAAAATCCCGTTTGCCAATTGGGACAAGGTGATTAGTTGGACCGGTTTGATTCCAAAGGAGGCAAAGGTCAAACCTAGTATCAGGACCAAGCTCATGGAGATCCTCATGGTTTTGGATTTTAGATCCTGATCCCATCCAAATATCCCGCAAACTACCAAAGCAGCGGCTAAGGGGGCCGTTAGCGAGGATGTTAAACCCGCGGCCATAAAGCCTATGCCCATCAGGTATTTTGCAGTGGCACCAAAGACGGGTTCCAATCCTTTGGAAACATCCATGGCATTGCTCACTTCCGTGCTCATGCTACTTGCACCTACCAGAAGTATGGCCATGGAAACCAGACCTCCCAAGATCACAGAAATCCCGATATCCTTTCTCATCCAAGAGATCCCTTCTTCTTTTTTCCATCTTTTATTGGCTAGACTGGCATACAAAAAGAGATTGTAAGGGACCACGGTAGTCCCTATCAAAGAAACGATGGTCAGGAATTCCTGGTTGTTCCAGCTGGGAATAAACCCTTTGAAAACCATAGACCAATCTGGTTTCGTAAGTAGGGCCGTTACCGTGAAAGCAATGGACATTAAAATGACCAGCGCAATGAATAACTTCTCGAGACTTTTGTAGTTTCCTACATACAAGAGTGCCAACGAAACGGCTCCGATTAGAAAATTCCCGGTCTGTAGCGTGAATACTCCAAACTGCAGGGTGGGAGCTTTCCAAAATATTTCCAGTCCTAAATTGGCACCGGTAATATTTCCTGATTCGTAGGCAGCATTCCCCAATACGATGGCCAACAAAACTAAAACCATAGAAATAAGTTTAAAAAAAGTATTGGATTTGCTGTTTCGTAGCAATTGGCTCAAATCTTGTCCTGTACTGATGCCTATTCTTCCGGAAATTTCCTGGAGTGCAAGTGTGGCACAAATGGATAAAATCAAGGCCCAAAGCAGGGAGTACCCAAAATTTACTCCGGCAAGGGTGCAGACCGTTACAGTTCCTGGCCCAATGAATGCTGCGGCAATGACCGGTCCGGGACCAAGGTTTTTGAAAAATCGGGAAATAGACAAATTGAAAGTTTTCTGCAAAATAGAGATTTAAGAGATTTTTTGTAGATTTTAATTGAAAGCAAATAAAAGCTTAAAATAAATGATGGTTTGGATAAAAAGAATCGGAAAAGTAATTCTTACCCTGCTGTTGGCATTGGTGTTCTTTTTATTGCTTTTATATAGAAATGACATTTCCCGTGAGGAAGTGGATCAAAAGTATGCCACCCCTCAATCCCACTTTATCAATGTAAACGGTCAAAATGTCCATGTACGAATCATGGGGGAAGGGGATCCTATCCTGTTACTTCATGGGAGCTTTTCCTCCCTCCATACCTGGGAAAGTTGGCAGGAGGAATTAAGCCCTTATTTTATGACCATTTCCCTTGATTTTCCTGGCCATGGGTTGACAGGACCTGATGACTTACAACGTTATTCGATTAAAGATTACAGCCATTTGGCCCTGACCTTAGCAGAGAACTTAGGGCTGGATAAATTCCATGTCGCGGGTAATTCTATGGGAGGGGCTGTGGCCTTACAAATGGCCTCGACCAGGCCCGATAAAGTGTTGAGCCTGAACTTGATTGATGCTTCAGGAGCTCCTATGCCTTCTATCCGGAGTCTGGATGAGGAGGAAGAAAGTCAAGGTCAAGGATTGATTTTCAGGCTGACTTCCAATCCTATTTTTTCAAAACTATTGCTGAAATGTACCCCCAAGTTCCTCTTTGCCATGAACATGAAAGAGGTGTATTTTGATTCTGATAAAATCACCAGTGATAAAATTGACCGGTACTATGAGCTGATGCTTCGGGATGGAAACAGGCAGGCTACTTTGGACCGTTTGTCCATCCCCAGGGAATATGATTTTGACTTCGATGTGGTCAAAATGCCTACGCTGATCATGTGGGGAAAAGAAGATAAATGGATCCCGTTAAAACAAGCATACCTCATCGAAAATGCAATTCCCGGTTCCCATTTAGTGGTATTTGAGGAAGCGGGGCATGTTCCAATGGAAGAATTACCGACCGAAACTGTCGCAGAATATCTATCGTTTTTGGGGGTAGAAATCAGGAAGGACTACATTAAGGGGCCAAATTACTTAACCCATGTCTACTGAATCTTTGCTGATCTTGGTCCTAGTTGCCCAAGTGATCATCCTTGTACTGATTTTTTATAGAAGGAACGACTCCTCCCAAAAGGAGCTCTTGCAATCGGAACTGCAACGGGTTAGCCGGGAGGTGGAGTTGGCATTGATTCAATCCAGAAAGGAAGCCAATGAAAACCTAACGGCTCAATTTCGGTTGGTATTTGACAATCAACGCGCCACATCGAGGGATCAGAATGAAGCGTTGAAGACTTTTGGCGAGGTTTTTAGAAGGAATGTCCAGGAATTTAATACCCTGCAAAAAGAAAAGTTTGGAGACCTCAACCGCAGGCAGGATGAATTGATGAAGACGACTGAACTTCGGCTGGAAAAAATCAGGGAAACAGTAGATGAAAAGCTTCAGAAGACCTTGGAAACCAGACTGGGTCAGTCTTTTGAAATGGTCAGTAAGCAATTGCAATCCGTGCAAAAAGGCCTAGGGGAGATGCAGAGTTTAGCCAATGGGGTCGGAGATTTGAAAAGGGTGCTGAGCAATGTGAAAAGCCGGGGTGTGTTGGGTGAATATCAGCTTCAGGCCATTTTGGACAATGTATTGACACCGGATCAGTATATCTTGAATGCGGCCATTGGGCAAACTGGAAGAGAACGGGTGGAGTTTGCCGTGAAAATGCCGGGAAATGAATCCCAAGTGCTATTGCCCGTGGATTCCAAATTCCCACAGGAATCTTATTTAAGATTGGTAGATGCTTACGATTTAGTCGATAAGTCAGCGATTGATTTTGCAAGAGCTGAATTGATCAAAGCAGTGAGAAAAGCGGCATCGGATATCAGCAACAAGTACATACAGGTCCCACATACCACCGATTTTGCCATTTTATTTTTACCGGTCGAAAGTTTATATGCTGAAATACTAAGAGAACCAGGGTTGTCCCAACAGATCCAACAGGAATATAAAGTATTGATCACCGGACCGACCACTTTGTCAGCGATTTTAAACAGCCTACAGATGGGCTTTAGAACCTTGGCGATCCAAAAGAGGAGTTCTGAGGTCTGGCAGGTGTTGGGCGGTATCAAGACGGAATTCGGGAAGTTTGGAGCCTTGATAGAGAAAACCCAGAAGAAATTGGGAGAGGCCAATTCTGAACTCGATAAATTAGTTGGAGCAAGAACTCGGGCCATTCAACGGAAATTGAAAGATGTGGAAGAACTTCCGGAAATTGAAAGCTCCAAATTATTGGAGGAGTAAAACCAGAAAGCCGAATTTTTAAAGAAAAAGTTGGGAATATATTTAACAGAAAAGATCATATTAACTACTTTGAAACCTGAATTGCAAAAGATTTAGGATATATGGCTGATTGCCATGTAGAAAGGTGTTAATTTTGCAGCTGTTTAAATCACTCGAATTACCTCTATGGGGATGAATATCGTGATTGCAGGCGCAGGAGATATGGGATATCACTTGGCCGAGCAATTAAGCTATGATAATAAGGATATTACACTGATTGATACAGATCGGGAAGTGCTGGAATATGTGGCTTCGAAGTTGGATGTATTGACAGTACAGGGAGATTCTACCTCTTTTGAAGTCCTTCAACAAGCAAATGTGGAGCGGGCAAGCATGGTACTGTGTGTGACCACCTCAGAAAAGACCAACATTGTGACTGCAGTCTTGGCAAAACAGTTGGGGGCCAAAAGAGTCATGGCCAGGGTAAGAAACCACTCCTATTTGAATCCTGAAAACGTAAACTATTTCAATAATCTAGGAATCGATAATCTGATTTCTCCCACCATGCTATGCAGCAGGGAAATCTTTAACATGATCGAGAATTCCAGCTTCACCGAAGTATTTGACTTTGGTGGAGGTAAATTGAATATCGTTGGGATTACCTTGGACCAATCCAATCCCCTGGTAAACCAGAGGATCATGGATACCAAGACGAATCCCATATTTGAAGATATCCGGATTATCGCCATTCTACGGGATCAAAAAACGATCATTCCAAGAGGAAGTACCATCATCCGAAACAATGACCATGTGTTCTTTATTTCCAATAAAAAGAATACTGAAAGCATCATGGACGTATTGGGCCAAAAGAAGGTGACCATCAAGAACGTGATGATCATTGGAGGTGATGACATGGCCTTGACCACTGCATTGCGTTTGGAAGACCACTTTAGAGTGACCTTGGTCAATAAGGATAAAGAAAGATGTAAATGGTTGGCAGAGAACCTTAGCAATACACTGGTCATCAATGGGGATTATAAAAACATTGAATTACTGGTAGAGGAAGGATTGGAGCAAATGGATGCATTTTTGGCATTGACGGAGTCTTCAGAAACCAATATCATTACCTCTCTGACTGCCAAAAATCACGGAGTATACAAAACCATCGCCCATGTGGACACCCGTGAATACATTCATATTTCCCATAGTATCGGAGTGGATTCACTGATCAACAAGAAGCTGGTAGCAGCGAATGAGATTTCAAGGTACCTGAAAAAAGGAACGGTGGATGCAGTATCCGGGATCTATGGGGTGGATGCAGAGTTTATCCAGTATTCGGTATGTAAAACCAATCGATTGGTAAAAAAACCGTTAAGAGAACTCCATTTTCCAGATTCCGCCATCGTAGCCGGGGTCATCAGAGGGGATAAAGTATTTATTCCGGATGGAGACTTTTTACTTCAAATGGACGACAAGGCGATTGTACTGGCCCTTCCTGAAGCAAAACTTCCGCTCGAAAAACTTTTTCATTAACTATGATTCACTTTAAAGAGATCGCCAAAATCATGGGAGCCCTCTTGGTGCTGATATCACTGTTGATGCTTCCTGGAGTTGGTTTTTCATTGCATTTTAATGAAGATCCCTGGCCGGTTTTAAGTTCTGCGGTGATCACCATGGTCATCGGAGGGATTCTGTTTTTTTCCTTCTCCAAGCAGGATCAAAATATCCGGAAGCGGGAAGGTTATTTAATCGTCTCCTTGAGTTGGATTTTTATGGCGGGATTTGGAATGCTTCCATTCATCCTCAGCCATGAAATCTATTCTTTTTCAGATGCCTTATTTGAAACCACCTCCGGGATCACCACCACAGGAGCTTCCATCCTGAACGACATAGAAGCCATGCCCAAAGGGCTTTTGTTCTGGAGAAGCATGCTGCAGTGGATAGGAGGTTTAGGGATCATCGTATTGACCGTCGCGATCTTTCCCTTATTGGGTATTGGTGGAATTGAATTGTTTGTGGCTGAATCCCCCGGACCTACTTCTGACAAGGTACATCCCAGGATTTCAGAAACTGCCAAGCGATTATGGTATGTTTATGTAGGTTTGACCATCGCGGCTACCTTGTTGTATTGGGTGGGGGGGATGACGTTCTATGATGCCATCAATCATGCGCTAACCACGTTGGCAACAGGTGGTTTCTCCACCAAGAACGCAAGTATGGCCTATTACGACTCTGCATTTATCCAGTATACTGCCATCTTCTTTATGTTTTTGGCGGGTACCAACTTTACGGTGATTTATTTCGGATTGGTAGGAAAGTTTAGAAGAGTGCTTAAAAGCGATGAATTTAAGGCCTATGCTTTCATTGTGCTCGCTACCTCTGTGGTCTTGTTTTTCCCAATATTCACCAAAATTGGATCAGATGCCGAATTGGCATTCCGTAAATCTGCTTTTCAGGTCGTTTCGCTCATTACTACCACTGGTTTTGTGTCAGATGATTATACCCAATATGGCCAGGGAATGACCTTCATTTGTTTTATTTTGTTATTCGTGGGTGGTTCTGCAGGTTCAACCGCGGGTGGTATCAAGTTCGTAAGGCACCTCACCTTTTTCAAAAACTCCTACCTGGAATTTAAAAGATTGGTTCACCCCAGGGCCATCGTACCTCTGATCATCAATGGAGATCGCGTGACCGGAAGAATTGTAACCCACATCATGAACTTCCTGTTGTTGTACCTGCTGATCTTCGTATTTGGAGCATTTGTCCTATCCATTATGGGATATGATCTGGAGACTTCGCTGGGGGCAACCGCCACTTGTTTGGGGAATGTGGGACCTGCCATTGGTAAAGTAGGACCGGTTGATAATTTCTCGTTCTTCAGCCCGAC